>NZ_JBVJBP010000048.1:0-2023 GCF_055589465.1 Streptomyces sp. NPDC041940 | reverse complement strand
CGGCCTGGGCTGACGGGGGAGCGGTTTGTCGCGTGTCCGTTCGGTCCGGCTGGTGGGCGGATGTATCGGACGGGGGACCGTGCGCGGTGGTCGGCCGATGGGCGGCTGGTGTTCGCGGGGCGTGTGGATGAGCAGGTGAAGGTCCGGGGGTTCCGGATCGAGCCGGGTGAGGTCGAGGCGGTGCTGGCCGCGCATCCGCAGGTGGCGCAGGCGGCGGTGATCGCTCGTGAGGATGTTCCCGGTGACAGGCGTCTGGTGGCGTATGTGGTGGGGGATGCTGCGGAGTCCGAGCTGCGTGACCTTGTGGGTGAGCGGTTGCCGGAGCACATGGTTCCCTCGGCGGTCGTCGTCCTCGACGCGTTGCCGTTGACGGTCAACGGCAAACTCGACCGCAAGGCGCTGCCCGCACCTGCCTACACGGCTGCCATTGGTCGGCTGCCGGTCACGGTGCAGGAGGAGATTCTGTGCCAGGCGTTCGCGCAGGTGCTGGGTCTGGACCAGGTGGGTGTTGAGGACGATTTCTTCGCTCTGGGTGGGCATTCGCTGTTGGCGACGCGTTTGGTGAGTCGGGTGCGTGCGGTGCTGGGTGTGGAGGTGGCGCTGCGGACGTTGTTCGAGGTGCCGACGCCGGCGGGGCTTGCGGCGAGGCTGGGTCAGGCCGAAGTGGCGCGTCCGGCGTTGGTGGCGGGGGGCCGTCCGCAGCGGGTGCCGTTGTCGTACGCGCAGCGCCGGCTGTGGTTCCTCGGCCAGCTGGAAGGCCCGAGTGCGACCTACAACATCCCGATCGGTGTGCGGCTGACCGGGGCACTGGACCAGCAGGCGCTGGAGGAAGCCCTCCGCGATGTCCTGGAGCGCCATGAGGTGCTGCGGACGGTGTTCGCGGTCGCCGACGGTGAGCCGTATCAGCGGATTCTGTCGGTCGAGGAGACCGGGTTCTCGCTGACCGTCACCGATGTGAGCGCGGAGGAAGTGGACGGTGCGGTGGCGGAGGCGGCGCGGTATGCCTTCGATCTGGGCGCGGAAATCCCCTTGCGGGCACGGTTGTTCTCGGTGGGTCCGGATGAGCATGTGTTGTCGGTGGTGGTGCATCACATCGCGGGTGACGGCTGGTCGTCGGCTCCTCTGGTGCGTGATTTGACGTCTGCGTATGGGGCGCGGTGTGAGGGTCGGGCGCCGGTGTGGGCGTCGTTGCCGGTGCAGTACGCGGACTATGCGTTGTGGCAGCGGGAGTTGCTCGGTGAGGAGAGTGACCCTGGGAGTGTGCTGTCGCGTCAGGTGGGGTTCTGGCGTGGGGCGTTGGCGGGGGTGCCGGAGGAGTTGGCGTTGCCGTATGACCGGTCGCGTCCGGTGGTTGCTTCGCATGAGGGGCATGCGGTGGGGCTGGAGGTGCCGGCTGGGGTGCATGCGCGGTTGCGTGAGGTGGCGCGTGAGCGTGGTGTGACGGTGTTCATGGTGCTTCAGGCGGCGTTGGCGGTGACGTTGTCGCGGTTGGGTGCGGGTACGGACATCCCGATTGGTTCGGCGGTCGCTGGTCGTACGGATGAGGCGCTGGATGATCTGGTCGGGTTCTTCGTGAACACGCTGGTGGTGCGGACGGATCTGTCGGGGGATCCGACGTTCGCGCAGGTGTTGGAGCGGGTCCGGGAGAGGAGTCTGGGCGCGTTCGGGCATCAGGATGTGCCGTTCGAGCGGTTGGTGGAGGAGCTGGCGCCGGTGCGTTCGCTGGCGCGGCATCCGTTGTTCCAGGTGATGTTGACGTTGCAGAACAACGCGCAGGCGGCCGTCGATCTGCCCGGGTTGCAGGCCGCCGGGGTGTCCGGGGCTGCGGGGTCTGCCACGGCCAAGTTCGACCTGGACGTGATGGCCACCGAGGTCTTCGACACCGAAGGTGCACCGTCCGGCCTGACCGTTCGGCTGATTGCGGCTGCCGATGTTTTTGATGCGGGGTCGGCTGAGCGTTTGGTGGGTTGGTTCGGGCGTTTGTTGGAGGGTTTGGTGGCGGATCCTGATGTGCGGGTGGGGG
>NZ_JBVJBP010000047.1:0-3191 GCF_055589465.1 Streptomyces sp. NPDC041940 | reverse complement strand
CCCCCCCCCCCCCCCCCCCCCCCCCCCCCCCCCCCCCCCCCCCCCCCCCCCCCCCCCCCCCCCCCCCCCCCCCCCCCCCCCCCCCCCCCCCGCCGTTGTCAGTGACAGCCGATAGCCTGGCGAGAAGTCAAAGATCACCGAGGGGAGGGGCGCGTGCGGGTACTCGGGGTGGACCCCGGACTGACACGCTGCGGCGTGGGCGTCGTCGAGGGGGTCGCGGGCCGGCCGCTCACGATGATCGGCGTCGGCGTCGTCCGGACACCGGCGGACGCCGACCTCGGCCACCGCCTCGTCGCCATCGAGCAGGGCATCGAACAGTGGCTGGACGAGCATCGGCCGGAGTGCGTCGCCGTGGAGCGCGTCTTCAGCCAGCACAACGTCCGTACGGTGATGGGCACCGCCCAGGCCAGCGCGGTCGCCATGCTCTGTGCGGCCCGCCGCGGCATCCCTGTCGCGCTGCACACCCCGAGCGAGGTCAAGGCCGCCGTCACCGGCAGCGGCCGGGCCGACAAGGCCCAGGTGGGCGCGATGGTGACCCGCCTGCTCCGGCTCAGCGCACCGCCCAAGCCCGCCGACGCGGCCGACGCCCTCGCCCTCGCCATCTGCCACATCTGGCGCGCCCCCGCGCAGAACCGACTCCAGCAGGCCGTCGCCCTGCACACCGCCAAAGCTCCGAAAGGCCGTACGGCATGATCGCCTTCGTCAGCGGCACGGTCGCCGCGCTCGCTCCCGATGCCGCGGTCGTCGAGGTGGGCGGTGTCGGCATGGCCGTGCAGTGCACGCCGAACACCCTGTCCACGCTCCGCATCGGCCGGCCCGCCAAGCTGCACACCTCCCTCGTCGTACGGGAGGACTCACTGACCCTGTACGGCTTCGCGGACGACGACGAGCGGCAGACCTTCGAGCTGCTCCAGACGGCGAGCGGCGTGGGACCGAGACTCGCCCAGGCGATGCTGGCCGTGCACACCCCGGACGCCCTGCGCCGGGCGGTCGCCACCGCCGACGAGAAGGCGCTCACCGCCGTTCCCGGCATCGGCAAGAAGGGCGCCCAGAAGCTGCTCCTGGAACTGAAGGACCGGCTCGGCGAGCCGCTCGGCGCCCCGGCCGTCGGCGCGCCGGTCAGCACCGGCTGGCGCGACCAGTTGCACGCGGCCCTGATCGGCCTCGGATACGCGACCCGGGAGGCCGACGAGGCCGTGACCGCCGTGGCTCCGCAGGCCGAGGCCGCCGAGGGTGCTCCGCAGGTCGGTCAGTTGCTCAAGGCCGCCCTCCAGACCCTGAACCGCGCCCGCTGAACCCCCACACACCGAGGCACATCATGAACTGGGACGACACGACCGACGCCCCTGCGGCGGAGCGGCTCGTCGGCGCGGCAGCCGACGGTGAGGACCAGGCCGTCGAGGCCGCCCTGCGCCCCAAGGACCTGGACGAGTTCATCGGCCAGGAGAAGGTACGCGAGCAGCTCGACCTCGTCCTGCGCGCCGCACGCGCGCGGGGCGCCACCGCCGACCATGTGCTGCTCTCCGGAGCCCCCGGCCTCGGCAAGACCACCCTGTCGATGATCATCGCGGCCGAGATGGGCGCCCCCATCCGGATCACGTCGGGCCCCGCCATCCAGCACGCCGGCGACCTCGCGGCGATCCTCTCCTCCCTCCAGGAGGGCGAGGTCCTCTTCCTCGACGAGATCCACCGCATGTCCCGGCCCGCCGAGGAGATGCTGTACATGGCGATGGAGGACTTCCGCGTCGACGTCATCGTCGGCAAGGGCCCGGGCGCCACCGCCATCCCTCTGGAGCTGCCCCCCTTCACCCTGGTCGGCGCCACCACGCGCGCCGGGTTGCTGCCGCCCCCGCTGCGCGACCGCTTCGGCTTCACCGCCCACATGGAGTTCTACGAACCGGCCGAACTGGAGCGGGTCATCCACCGCTCGGCCCACCTCCTGGAGGTCGAGACCGACCCTGAGGGCGCCGCAGAGATCGCCGGCCGCTCCCGGGGCACCCCCCGTATCGCCAACCGCCTGCTGCGCCGCGTCCGGGACTACGCCCAGGTCAAGGCCGACGGGTTGATCACCAAGGACATCGCGGCGGCCGCCCTCGCCGTCTACGAGGTGGACGAGCGCGGCCTCGACCGCCTCGACCGGGGCGTCCTGGAAGCCCTGCTCAAGCTGTTCGGCGGCGGCCCCGTCGGTCTGTCCACGCTCGCGGTCGCGGTGGGGGAGGAGCGTGAGACCGTGGAGGAGGTGGCCGAGCCCTTCCTGGTAAGGGAAGGACTGCTGGCCCGCACCCCGCGCGGCAGGGTCGCCACCCCCGCCGCATGGGCGCATCTCGGCCTCACCCCGCCCGGGTCCCGGACCACCGGAACCGGACAACAGGACCTGTTCGGGGCGTGACGGCGCCGTCACCGCTCCGGGTCGGCGAGGCCAGTGGCCGCAGCAGGAACCCCGGTGCCATGCTGAGCGTTGTTCCATGCGCGCGGACTCGCTTAGACTCCGCCGATGCCGCCTTTGTCGGCGGCGTACATACCCCCAACCATCTGGCCGCTCACAGCGCGGTCGTGTGAAGGAAGTACCGACCCGTGAGTCTCCTGACCCTCCTCCCGTTCATTGTGCTGATCGGGGCCATGTTCCTCATGACCCGGTCGGCCAAGAAGAAGCAGCAGCAGGCCGTGGACATGCGGAACCAGATGCAGCCCGGCAGCGGCGTCCGCACCATCGGGGGCATCTACGCCACGGTCAAGGAAGTGAACGAGGACACCGTCCTCGTCGACGCCGGTCCGGGCGTCGAACTCCTCTTCGCCAAGAACGCCATCGGTGCCGTCCTCTCCGACGACGAGTACAACCGCGTCGTCCACGGCATCGAGCACGATCTGAAGTCCGACGCCGACCTCGTCCCGGACGACGCCTCCTCCCTCACCGGGACCGACGACTCCGCCGCCGACGAAGGCGCTGACGACAAGGCCGTCGACCTCGGCAAGAAGGAAGCGGCCGACAAGCCGGCCGGCGACGACGCCCCGGCCGATGACACCCCGGCCGCCGAGGCGAAGACGGACGCAGAGCCGAAGAAGACCGACGGCGACTCCGACGCGAAGTAGTCGTGGGGGGGGGGGGGGGGGGGGGGGGGGGGGGGGGGGGGGGGGGGAGGAGGAGGGGGGGGGGGGGGGGGCGGGGGGGGGGGGGGGGGGGTTGCGGTTGG
>NZ_JBVJBP010000046.1:0-5422 GCF_055589465.1 Streptomyces sp. NPDC041940 | reverse complement strand
CCGGTGCCGGTGGGTGTGGTGGGGGAGTTGTATGTGGCGGGTGCGGGTCTGGCGCGGGGTTATCTGAATCGTGCGGGGCTGACGTCGGAGCGGTTCGTCGCGTGCCCGTTCGGTGCGGTGGGTGCGCGGATGTACCGGACGGGAGACCGTGCGCGCTGGACGGCTGAGGGGCGTCTGGCCTTCGAAGGCCGTGCGGATGATCAGGTTCAGTTGCGTGGTTTCCGGGTGGAGTTGGGTGAGGTGGAGGGGGTGTTGTCGCGTCATGGTGCGGTGAGGGATGTGGCGGTGGTGGTGCGGGATGAGCGGTTGGTTGCGTATGTGGTGGGGGAGGTTGCGGGCGCGGATGTGAGGGGGTTCGCGGCTGTCCGGTTGCCGGAGTACATGGTGCCGTCGGCGGTGGTGGTGCTGGATGCGTTGCCGTTGACGGTGAATGGGAAGCTGGATCGCAGGGCGTTGCCGGCTCCCGAGTTCACGGTGGGTGAGGGGCGTGCGCCCGCGACGGTGCAGGAAGAGATCCTCTGCCAGGCATACGCCCAGGTCCTGGGTCTGCCCGCGGTGGGTGTGGACGACGACTTCTTCGCTCTCGGTGGGCATTCCCTGCTGGCGGTGTCGCTGGTGGAGCAGTTGCGCGGTCGGGGTGTGTCCGTCTCCGTGCGCGCTCTGTTCCAGACGCCGACACCCGCAGGGCTGGCCGCGGTGGCGGCTCCGGATGAAGTCGTGGTTCCGGAGAACAGGATCCCCGAGGGTGCTGAGCGCATCACTCCGGACATGCTGCCGCTGGTGGATCTCGACGAGTCCGAGTTGGCGCACGTCGTGGCGCGGATACAGGGCGCCGCGGCGAACATCGCCGACGTCTACCCGCTCGCCCCGCTGCAGGAAGGCATCCTCTTCCACCATCTGTTGCAGGCGGACGGTGGTGCGGATGCGTATGTGGTGCCGCGGGTGCTGCGGTTCGACTCGCGTGAGCGTCTGGATGCGTTCCTCGGCGCTCTTCAGCGGGTGGTGGACCGGCACGACATCTATCGCACGGCGATCGTGTGGGAGCGGTTGCGTGAGCCGGTCCAGGTCGTGGTACGTCAGGCAAAGCTCCCGGTTGCATCGGTGGAGTTGACTGCCGAAGGTCCCGCCGAGGTGGAGCAGTTGACTGCGGCGGCCGGGTCGAGCATGGATATCGGCCGTGCCCCGTTGATCGATGTGCACACCGCCGCGCAGCCGGGGGTGGACGGTGGCTGGCTGGCGTTGCTGCGGATGCATCACCTGGTCCAGGACCACACCACGCAGGATGTCCTGCTGGACGAGATGGGCGCGTTCCTGTCGGGGCGGGAGGATTCGCTGCCCGAGCCGTTGCCGTTCCGGAATTTCGTCGCGCAGGCGCGGCTGGGCGTGACGCGCGATGAGCATGAGCGGTACTTCGCCGGTCTGCTGGGGGATGTGGAGGAGACCACCGCTCCGTACGGTCTGCTGGACGTGCATGGTGACGGCAGCGGTGTCGTGCGCTCCCGTCTGGGCGTTGACGACGAGGTCGGCCGGCGGGTCCGCGACGTCGCCCGGTCACTCGGCGTGAGTCCGGCCAGCGTGTTCCACCTGGCGTGGGCGAGAGTGCTCGCGACGGTCAGTGGCCGGGATGATGTCGTGTTCGGGACGGTGCTGTTCGGGCGGATGAACGCCGGAACCGGCGCGGACCGGGTGCCGGGGCTGTTCATCAACACCCTGCCCGTGCGGGTCCGTGTCGACGCGGAGGGCGTGGGCAGCGCGCTGGAGGGCGTACGCAACCAGTTGGCGGAGCTGCTGGTCCACGAGCACGCCCCGCTGACGCTGGCGCAGCAGGCCAGCGGGATCCCGAACGGCAGTCCGCTGTTCACCTCACTGTTCAACTACCGACACGGCCGACGCCCGCAGGAGAGGCCGGGTCCGGAGGCGGGCACGGCGCCCAGGGGCATCAGCACGGTGTCCACGCGTGAGGTGACGAACTACCCGGTGGCCGTGGCGGTCGATGACCTGGAGTCCAGGTTCGGGCTGACCGTGGACGCGGTGGGCCCGGTGGACGGGCAGGCGGTGTGCCGGCTGCTGCACACCTGCCTCGACAACCTCGTGACCGCGCTGGAGGACGACCCCAACAGCTCCCTGGCGGCGGTGGACATCCTCGACCAGAGCGAACAGAACCGACTCCTCGAAGACTGGAACGACACCACAACAGAACTGTCCCGGCAGTCTGCGCCCCAGATGTTCCAGGCGCAGGTGGCTCGCACCCCCGACGCTGTGGCGGTGGTGTACGGCGCTACTGAGCTGTCGTACGCCGAGTTGGAGGCCAAGGCGAATGGGCTGGCGCACTACCTGCGAGGGCTCGGGATCGGCGCAGAGTCCGTGGTGGGAGTGTTCTTGCCGCGTGGGGTCGACCTGGTCGTCGCGTTGCTGGCGGTGTTGAAGACAGGTGCGGCGTATGTGCCATTGGATGCGCAGTATCCGGCGGAGCGGCTGGAGTTCATGCTCGCTGACAGCGGCGCGCGCGTAGTCGTCGGGCGCGGCGACGCGGCAGCCGAACTGTCAGTGCCGACAGTGCACGTGGTGAACCTGGACGACACGCGGGTGGCACGGGAACTGGCGGTGGCACCCGTCACTCCTCCCGAAGTCGCCTTCGAGGCCGGTGGCCTGGCGTACGTCATCTATACGTCCGGCTCGACGGGGCGCCCCAAGGGAGTGGCCGTGTCGCACGACGGCGTGGCGAGCCTGGTGGCGGCTCAGGCGGAGCGATTCGCGGTGGATTCCGACAGCCGAATGCTGCAGTTCGCGTCGGTGAGCTTCGACGCTGCGGTGTCCGAGGTACTGGTGGCGCTGTCGTCTGGGGCACGACTCGTGCTGTCCGATGCGCACGAGTTGTTGCCCGGTTCGGGGCTGGTCGAAGTCGTGGCGCGGCATCAGGTGACACACGTGACGCTGCCGCCGGCCGTCCTGGCCGTGCTGGCGCCCGAGGATCTGCCTTCGGTGTCGACACTGGTGTCAGCGGGTGAAGTACTCAGCGGTGACCTGGTCGGACGCTGGTCTCCGGGCCGCCGGTTCATCAATGCCTATGGCCCCACGGAGACAACCGTGTGCGCCACGATGTCGGCCCCGCTCGCACCTGACGACGCCGCGGGAATCGGCTCTCCGATCGTCAACACTCAGGCGTATGTGCTGGATGGTGCGTTGCGGCCGGTGCCGGTGGGTGTGGCGGGGGAGTTGTATGTGGCGGGTGCGGGTGTGGCGCGGGGGTATGTGGGCCGGCCCGGGCTGACGGGGGAGCGGTTTGTCGCGTGTCCGTTCGGTCCGGCTGGTGAGCGGATGTATCGGACGGGGGATGTGGTGGGGTGGTCGGCTGGGGGCCGGCTGGAGTATCTGGGGCGTGCGGATGAGCAGGTGAAGGTCCGGGGGTTCCGGATCGAGCCTGGTGAGATTGAGGCGGTGCTGGCTGCGCATCCCCAGGTCACACAGACAGCGGTGATCGCCCGTGAGGACGTTCCCGGGGACAGGCGCCTGGTGGCGTATGTGGTGGGGGATGCTGCGGAGTCCGAGCTGCGTGACTTCGTGGCTGAGCGGTTGCCGCAGTACATGGTGCCGTCGGCCGTCGTGACTCTGGATGCGTTGCCGTTGACTGTGAACGGCAAGCTGGACCGTAAGGCGCTGCCTGCGCCTGCCTACACGGGGGCTGACGGCGGTCGTGCGCCGGTCACGGTGCAGGAGGAGATTCTGTGCCAGGCGTTCGCCCAGATCCTGGGGCTGCCCGCGGTCGGTGTGGATGACGACTTCTTCGCGTTGGGTGGGCATTCGCTGTTGGCGACGCGTTTGGTGAGTCGGGTGCGTGCGGTGCTGGGTGTGGAGGTGGCGCTGCGGACGTTGTTCGAGGCGTCGACGCCGGCGGGGCTTGCGGCGAGGCTGGGTCAGGCGGGTGTGGCGCGTCCGGCGTTGGTGGCGGGGGTGCGTCCGCAGCGGGTGCCGTTGTCGTATGCGCAGCGCAGGCTGTGGTTCCTCGGTCAGTTGGAAGGCCCGAGTGCGACCTACAACATCCCGACGACTTTGCGCTTGTCAGGTGAGCTGGACCGGCGAGCGCTGGAAGAAGCCTTCCGCGATGTGCTGGAGCGTCATGAGGTGCTGCGGACGGTGTTCGCGGTCGCCGACGGTGAGCCGTATCAGCGGATCCTGCCGGTCGAGGAGACCGGGTTCGCACTCACGCTCACCGATGTGAGCGGGGAGGAGTTGGGCGGGGTTGTGGCGGAGGCGGCGCGGTATGCCTTCGATCTGAGTGCAGAAATCCCCTTGCGGGCGCGGCTGTTCTCGGTGGGTCCGGATGAGCATGTGTTGTCGGTGGTGGTGCATCACATCGCGGGTGATGGTTGGTCGATGGGGCCGTTGGCGCGGGATGTGTCGGTGGCGTATGGGGCGCGGTGTGAGGGTCGGGTTGCGGGGTGGGAGCCGTTGCCGGTGCAGTACGCGGACTACGTGTTGTGGCAGCGGGAGATGTTCGGGTCCGAGGATGATCCGGAGAGTGTGTTGTCGCGTCAGGTGGGGTTTTGGCGTGAGGCGTTGGCGGGGGTGCCGGAGGAGTTGGCGTTGCCGTATGACCGGTCGCGTCCGGCGGTTGCTTCGCATGTGGGTCATGCGGTGGCGCTTGAGGTTCCGGCTGGGGTGCATGCGCGGTTGCGTGAGGTGGCGCGTGAGCGTGGTGTGACGGTGTTCATGGTGCTGCAGGCGGCGTTGGCGGTGACGTTGTCGCGGTTGGGTGCGGGTACGGACATTCCGATCGGTTCGGCGGTCGCGGGTCGTACGGATGAGGCGCTGGATGATCTGGTCGGGTTCTTCGTGAACACGCTGGTGGTGCGGACGGATCTGTCGGGCGACCCGACGTTCGCGCAGGTGCTTCAGCGGGTGAGGGAGACGAGTCTGGCCGGATTCTCGCATCAGGATGTGCCGTTCGAGCGGCTGGTGGAGGAGCTGGCGCCGGTGCGTTCGCTGGCGCGGCATCCGTTGTTCCAGGTGATGTTGACGTTGCAGAACAACGCGCAGGCGGTGGTCGACCTGCCGGGGTTGCAGGCTGCCGGAGTGCCGGCCGGATCTGCCGGGGTGTCCGGGGCTGCGGGGTCTGCCACGGCCAAGTTCGACCTGGACGTGATGGCCGCCGAGGTCTTCGACACCGAGGGTGCTCCCGCTGGTATGCGGGGCGTCGTGATCGCGGCTGCCGATGTGTTCGATGCGGGGACTGCCGAGCGGTTCGCGGAGTGGTTGGCGCGGGTGCTCGAGGTGGTCGTGGGGGCTCCGGACATCCGGATGAGTGCGGTGGAGGTGCTGAGTCCTGATGAGCGTGGGGTGGTTTTGGGTTGGGCTGGTGTGGGTGGGGAGTTGGCGGGTGGGGTGTCGGTGGTGGAGTTGTTTGAGGCTCAGGTGGTGCGTG
>NZ_JBVJBP010000045.1:0-7436 GCF_055589465.1 Streptomyces sp. NPDC041940 | reverse complement strand
TCGGCAACACAGTGCTCGAGGCCACCCACCCTCTCCCCCCCCCCGCCCCCCCCCCCACCCCCCCCCCCCCCCCCCCCCCCCCCCCCCCCCCCCCCCCCCCCCCCCCCCCCCCCCCCCCCCCCCCCCCCCCCCCCCCCCGCTTCCTCCTACCCGACCTCGCGCAGCACCCCGAGCAGGGCCGACGCGTCCGACGCGGCCAGCAGCCGCTCCCGGAACCCGGCGTCCATCAACTTCCGCGACAGCAGCGCCAGAATCCTCAGATGCTCGTCACCCGCTGCCGCCTCCGGTACGGCGATCATGAACACCAGCCGCGCCTTCGTACCGTCCAGCGAGTCCCACTCGACGCCCTGCGCTGACCGCGCGAAACCGACGACCGGCTCCGTCACCGCATCCGTCTTGGCATGCGGAATCGCGATCTCCTCACCGAGCCCGGTTGTGCCCTGAGCCTCGCGACGCAGCGCGGTCGCCACCAGTTCGTCCAGGTCAGCGACCTTGCCGGTACGGGCCAGCAGCTCCGCCATCTCCCGGATGGCGGCCTCCTTGTCGCCGGCTTCGAGGCTGACCTTGACGGTCTTCTCGGTGAGGTGACCTGAGAGGACCTCGGTGGAGGTGCCGCCCGGGCTGGACGGCCCGGGCACTGCTGCTTCGTCCGCCACGGCTGTGGCGCCGCTCGCGGCAGCAGGGGTCGTCACCGGCGCACGCACGGTCGCCTGCTCCACGACCGCACCGCCACCGCCACTCGGCACCCCCGCAGGCGCGGGCTCAAGCCCAGCGGCACCCGCACCCGCACCCGCGCCGAAGCCCGCCTCCCCGCGCCGCTTGCGCTCACCCAGGTCGACGAGGGCCACCGTCGTCAGCGCGGTGACGACCGAGCCGATCGCCACGGCCACGAAGAACATCGGCACGCCGCTCACCGCACCCAGCACGGCCACGATCGGCCCGCCGTGCGGCACCGCGTCCTCGACCCCGGCGACCCCGGCGATCGCACCGGCGACCGCGCCACCCAGCATGTTGGCGGGGATGACCTGCGCGGGCCGCGCGGCCGCGAACGGGATCGCACCCTCCGAGATGCCGAAGCAGCCCATGAACAGCGAAGCGAGCCCCGTCTCCCGCTCCTGCTCGGTGTACAGCCGCTTCCGTATCAGCGTGGCCAGGCCCTGCCCCAGGGGCATGACCGGGATCGCGGCCGCGCACATGCCCATGACCGTCTGGTTGCCGGTCGCGATAAGGCCGGCCCCGAACAGGAACGCCGTCTTGTTGACCGGCCCGCCCATGTCGAACGCGATCATGAGCCCCAGAATCGCGCCGAGCAGGATCGCGCTGGTCCCGGTCATCCCGCTGAGCCAGTCGGTCAGATGCTCGAACACCCAGGAGATCGGCTTGCCGATGACGTAGATGAAGAACAGCCCCAGAGCCGTGGTCGCCACGATCGGGATCACGATGATCGGCATGATCGGCTGCGCGAACTTCGGGACCTTGACCTTCTTGATCCACAACACCAGATACCCGGCGAGGAACCCGGTCACGATCGCCCCGATGAACCCGGCGCCCGCCTTGGAGTCGTACAACTCACCGGTGTTGGCGATCCAGCCGCCGATCATGCCGGGCACGAGGGCGGGCCGGTCCCCGATGGCATACGCGATGTAGCCGGACAGGATCGGCACCATCAGCGTGAAGCCGATGACGCCGATGTTGTTCACGTCCATCCAGAAGGAGTCCTTCGGGATGACCAGACCGCCCGACGGATCGGCATGCCCGCCGAGCGAGAGCGATATCGCGATCAGCAGCCCGCCGACCACGACGAACGGGATCATGTAACTGACCCCGTTCATCAGCGCCTTGTATCCGAGGCTCCGCTCCTTGCCGCCACTGGTCGCGGGAGCCGTGGGGGCGCCCCCTTCCGCGTGCACGGGTGCCGACAGCACTCGCTCGATCAGCTGCTCGGGGTGACGAATGCCCTCCGCCACCCCGACGGTCAGGACCCGCTTCCCCGCGAAACGGCTCAGGTCCACGTCCTTGTCCGCGGCGACGATGATGCCGTCGGCGTCCCTGACATCGTTGTCGTCGAGGACGTTTTCAGCCCCGATGGATCCCTGCGTCTCCACCTTCATCTCGATGCCGCGACTCTCGGCGGCCTGCGCGAGCTTCTCAGCCGCCATGTACGTGTGGGCGATGCCGGTCGGGCATGCGGTCACCGCGAGCAGCTTCAACCGCTGCCGCTCACCATCGCCGCCGCCCGTGGGGGGAGGGCCGGCCGGACTGGTCACGTCGATCTCCTAACGCCTTTGTCATGCGGAATCGCCCTCCCGGACGCCCCGCAGGATCGATCAGTTGTTCAGATATCCCGGGCATCCTGCACCACGCCGCCGCAGACTCAAAGGCCAATAGATCCCTGAAGGTCCGCTTTATGGCCTCCTGTCGACCGTTCGTTGGTGTCCTGTTATCGCGCCCGATCGTCGCCTCGCGCGCCCGCACCTCCCCGATGGCGCGATCTGTTCGGACACGGACTGGGGACGGCCCGGCCTCCCGGTGTAGCTTGGGACGGAGCCAGACGTCGCTGCTGATGGCGGTCGGGCGGTCCCACCGCGGACCGGCCGAGGGAGAGAGGGCCTCCGACGGACTGCGCTGCGTGTACGCGGGCATGCCAGTGTCCTCCTCGGGCACCCCTGTGTCCGCCGCCGCGCAGACCAGCCGTACCCACCTCGACCCAAACTCCGAGGAGCAGCTCGCAATGACGACTGTCGACAACCGACAGGACTTCAAGGTCGCCGACCTCTCCCTGGCCGACTTCGGCCGCAAGGAGATCACCCTCGCCGAGCACGAGATGCCGGGCCTGATGGCGATCCGCAAGGAATACGCCGAGGCCCAGCCCCTCGCCGGCGCCCGCGTCACCGGCTCTCTGCACATGACCGTGCAGACCGCCGTACTCATCGAGACCCTGGTCGCCCTGGGCGCGCAGGTCCGCTGGGCCTCCTGCAACATCTTCTCCACCCAGGACCACGCCGCGGCCGCCATCGCCGTCGGCCCCAACGGCACGCCCGACAACCCGCAGGGCGTCCCGGTCTTCGCCTGGAAGGGCGAGACCCTGGAGGAGTACTGGTGGTGCACGGAGCAGGCGCTGACCTGGCCGAACACCCCCACCGGCGGCCCGAACATGATCCTCGACGACGGTGGTGACGCCACCCTCCTCGTCCACAAGGGCGTCGAGTACGAGAAGGACGGCAAGGTCCCCGCCGTCGACACCGCCGAGAACGACGAGCACCGCGTCATCCTCGAACTCCTCAACCGCACCATCACCGACGGCTCCCAGAAGTGGACCCAGCTCGCCTCGGAGATCCGCGGTGTCACCGAGGAGACCACGACCGGTGTCCACCGCCTGTACGAGATGCAGCGCGACGGCAACCTCCTGTTCCCGGCGATCAACGTCAACGACGCCGTCACCAAGTCGAAGTTCGACAACAAGTACGGCTGCCGCCACTCGCTCGTCGACGGCATCAACCGCGCCACCGACGTCCTCATCGGCGGCAAGACCGCGGTCGTCTTCGGCTACGGCGACGTGGGCAAGGGCTGCGCGGAGTCCCTGCGCGGCCAGGGCGCCCGCGTGATCATCACCGAGATCGACCCGATCTGCGCGCTCCAGGCGGCGATGGACGGCTACCAGGTCACGACCCTCGACGAGGTCGTCGACAAGGCCGACATCTTCGTCACCACGACCGGCAACAAGGACATCATCATGGCCTCGGACATGGCCAAGATGAAGCACCAGGCGATCGTCGGCAACATCGGCCACTTCGACAACGAGATCGACATGGCCGGCCTCGCCAAGATCCCCGGCATCGTCAAGGACGAGGTCAAGCCGCAGGTCCACACCTGGAAGTTCCCCGACGGCAAGGTGCTCATCGTCCTCTCCGAGGGCCGCCTGCTGAACCTGGGCAACGCCACCGGCCACCCGTCGTTCGTGATGTCCAACTCCTTCGCGGACCAGACCCTGGCCCAGATCGAGCTGTTCACCAAGCCCGACGAGTACCCGACCGGCGTCTACGTGCTGCCCAAGCACCTCGACGAGAAGGTCGCCCGCCTCCACCTCGACTCGCTCGGCGTGAAGCTGACCACGCTCCGCCCCGAGCAGGCCGACTACATCGGCGTCCAGGTCGAGGGCCCGTTCAAGCCGGACCACTACCGCTACTGAGCCGCACCGCTCGGCAGCAGGTCCTTCGAGGCAGGCCCCCGCACCCCCGTGCCGGGGGCCTGCCCCTTTTCCCGGACCAGCGACCGGACCGGCCCGTCAAACCCAGGACGACCCCCATGCCCCGCGGCCGATATTCGCTCCACGATCCGCACGATCGCACCCCCCTCGCAGAAGAACACTTCCACTGCGCCACCGGCCCCTCCGGCTGGCGCTACGTCTCCCAGCTGACCACCCCCTCAGGCGATCACCACGGCTCCGTCGACCTCACCCTCGACGAACTCGGCCGCCCCATCCGCCTCGAACTCCACGCCGCCGCCTGGCAAGTCCGCGGCGCCGCCCTCGACGGCGTCACCTGGGTCCGCACCGACCCCACCGGGACCGAGGCCACAGAAGGCAATGTGCGCGCCCACGCCTTCACCGGCACCTCCCCGGCGTTCCTCGTCGCCACCGCCCGTCTCCTGCGCCTCACCCCCTCCGCGGCCGCCACCCGCGTACGCCTCGTCGCCCTCACGGACCCGGTCCTCGCCCCGCGCACCGTGGACCAGTCGTGGTCCTTGCTGAAGAGAGAAGCACACGCCACTGACAACGGCCCTCTGACCGTGGACGAATACCAGGTCACAGACCTGGACACGGGCGAGCAGCACGCAGTGCACCTCGCGGGCGACGTGGTCCTCGCGGCCCCCGGCATCGAACTCGAGGACCTCGAGTCACCGCCGTCGACCTTCACCTGACCATGCAACCGCGGCGGAGCGGGCAGCCCCGCTCCCACTAAGCCGGCGGCACGAACCCGGTGCCGGGCCGGTCACCCGCCGGCCCCTCCGGCGCCTCCACGGACCGTCCCCCTCCGGACGACTCGGACGCCCCACCAGGCACCGCAAGCGGCGGTACGTCAGCAGCCGGCGGTCCGTACGCGACCGAGGCTCCGTACACGGCCGCAGGCCTCTCCCCAGCCGGAGCGGGAGACGAGGCCGAACCGCCCCCGAAAGCCCGCCGGGACTCCCGCGCCTGCCGCTCCTGCACGACCGCGGCCAGATACGCCGCCGGCGGAACACCCTGGGGCACCGGAGCCCCCGTACGCTCCGCGAGATCCGACGCCAGCCGCTCCGCCATCGACCAGCCCACCTGCGGATCCAATTGCTGCATACGCGTCAGGTACTGACGGACGGCGAGCCACAACCCGTCGGGCACCGAGGACAGATCGAGCCCCGAGAACCGTCCCGCCAGCCAGGGCGGAGGAGGCGGCACAAAGCCGGTCCGCGCGACCGGAATCCGCTCCCGTACGACGAGGGTCCCCGCGAACACATCCCCCAGCCGCCGCCCACGCGCCGAGACGAACGAGGCGATACAAGCGACGACCCCGAAGGTCATGAGGATCTCGATCACCGCGATCAAGCCCCTCACCAGCGCATGCCGGAACCGGATCGGACCACCGTCGTCCCGCACCACCCGCAGCCCGCACGCCATCTTCCCGAGCGAACGTCCGTGACTGAGCGTCTCCACCGCGATCGGCGCACCCACCAGCACCAGAACGAACGTCGCGATCGACAGCGCCGTCTGCGCCGCCTCGTCCAGCGAGGCCGTAGAGGTCACCAGCACGATGGTCACCGCCACATAGACGGCCAGGGCCGCCACCAGATCGAGCAGCACGGCCAGCGCCCTGCTGGGCAGCCTCGCGGGGCGCAGCTCCAACGCCACAGCCTCGCCCGTCACCAGCTCACTCACGCCTGCCGCCCTTCCCCTGCCCTGCCCCGGACAGAGCCAGTCTGCCAAGCTGAGGGCGCATCGCGCCGCAGTACGACAAGCTGATCCACGACGAGTCTCCGACGAACAGCCGAGGAGCAGGCACACCGATGGACCTCGACGTCTTCGTCTCCGCCCACCGCGCGGAGTGGGACCGCCTCGAAGCCCTGCTGCGTCGCCAGCGCCGCCTCAACGGCGCCGAAGCCGACGAACTCGTCACCCTCTACCAGCGCACCGCCACGCACCTCTCCCTGATCCAGTCCAGCGCCCCCGACCCCCAGCTGACCGGCCGGCTCAGCCAACTGGTGGCACGCGCGCGCAGCGCCGTGACCGGCACCCGGCGTGCTTCCTGGCGCGACGTCACCCGCTTCCTCGCCCACGGCTTCCCGGCCGCCGTCTACAAGTCACGCCACTGGTGGGTACCCACCGCGCTCCTGTCCACGGCCGTGGCAGCGCTCCTGGGCTGGTGGATCGGCGCCCACCCCGAAGTGCAGGGCTCCATCGCGGCGCCCAGCGAACTACGCGAGCTCACCCGCCCCGGCGGCCAGTACGAGACCTACTACTCCAGTCACCCCGCTGCCAGCTTCGCCGCCCAGGTCTGGACGAACAACGCCTGGGCCGCCGCCCTGTGCCTGATCCTCGGTGTCTTCCTGGGACTCCCGGTCCTCTGGATCCTCTTCCAGAACATGCTCAACCTCGGTATCGGCTTCGGCCTGATGTCCTCGGCCGGCCGACTCGACACCTTCCTCGGCCTGGTCCTCCCACACGGCCTGCTGGAACTGACCGCCGTCTTCGTGGCCGCGGGCACCGGCCTGCGCCTCGGCTGGACCCTCATCGACCCGGGCCCCCGCACGAGGCGCACGGCTCTGGCGGAAGAGGGCCGAGCCGCCATCGGCATGGCCATCGGTCTCGCCCTGGTCCTCTTCGTCTCCGGCGCCATCGAAGGCTTCGTCACCCCGTCAGGCCTCCCCACCTGGGCACGCATCACCATTGGGGTCGTCGCGGAACTGGCCTTCCTCGCCTACGTGTACGTCTTGGGTGGTCGCGCCGCCCGCGCCGGAGACACGGGCGACGTCGAGGCGGCAGAACGCAGCGCCACCGTGCCGACAGCTGCCTGAACGTCCCCTCGCCCGCCGGATGTGCGACCACCTCCGTTCAGCTGCTAGTCTCCTCTTCGCCCCACAGGAGCCATTGACATGGCAAGTGCGGGGAGGTAGATTCGAACAGTTGCCTATAGAGGGGTTCCACCCCAGACGGCGACCGTGAGTATCTGTCGGCTCCTTGAAACGCTGATTTCATTGAAGCCACTCCCGATGATTCGGAAATGAGCGGCCGGTCAGTACGGCCCGAAACTTCTGATAAAGTCGGAACCGCCGGAAAGGGAAACGCGGAAGCGGGAACCTGGAAAGCATCGAGGAAATCGGATCGGAAAGATCTGATAGAGTCGGAAACGCAAGACCGAAGGGAAGCAGCCCGGAGGAAAGCCCGAGAGGGTGAGTACAAAGGA
>NZ_JBVJBP010000044.1:0-10538 GCF_055589465.1 Streptomyces sp. NPDC041940 | reverse complement strand
AACGCGATACGCATGATCCTCAGCTTCCTTTCACTCTCCGCAGCGCCGCCCGGTGCGCCCGGGCGCGCCGCTTCCTGGCCCGGGCCGCCCGCCGGCAGCGCACCAGCTCCTCGCCGTACGGCAGCAGCACGCAGGCGCCGATCGCGACCCCGATGGCCGCCAGATAGCCGGGCGACAGCGGGCGCCGGCGCGGTACCAGACGCCAGGCGTCCGGATCCCCGCGGCCGCCGCGCAGCAGCGACCGCACCTGGTCGGCGTGCAGACACATCAGCGAGGCCAGCCCGCCGAACGGCAGCGACTCCAGAAAGCTGTGGATGTGCTGCTCGACGGGCTTGACCTCCCGGTCGCTGTCGACGGCCGTCCGGACGTCCCACAGCGCCGTCGCCTCGTGCACCGCCGCCGCGCCCAGCTGCACGGACAGCAGCAGCGGGTTGACCTCGTAGCGCAGGGTGAGCGCGATGGGCACGCCCACCTCGGCCATCATCAGCGAGTGGATCAGGGACTCCTTCGTCCCCGCCGTGTCCTCGATCCGGGTCCGCCGGTGCATCGCCCAGTCGGCGAGCCCCGGCAGGAACCATCCGGGCAGCAGCCCGTACAGCAGAAACCGCGTGGTCACGTCGCTCACGTCGGCCGTGGTGCCCTGCGCGATCTCCGCCGCCTGGTCGCGCCTCATGCGCCGCCCACCAGCGCCTCGGCCAGCTGCTGCACGTTCTCGTAGCGGTGCCCGTGCCGCAGCCCGGCCACCGCGTCGATCAGCCCGCCGGGCGCGTTGTTGCGGCGCAGCGCCCGGGCCAGCTCGCCCGGCTTCGCGGGGAAGGCGTGCCGGCTCAGGTGCCGGGCCAGCTCCAGCCGGGTCCGCTCCAGCGACGCCGGGGACCCCAGGCCGCCGACGGGGCCGCTCCAGACCTCGGGGTCGTCCTCGGCGGCCGGCTCCGGGTCGTGCCACTCCTCACTGCGCGTGGGGTGCCCGGACCTGAGCAGACCCTGCAGTTCGTGTTTCATCTCGTCGTCCCGGTGGACGCTCAGCCGGTCGCTGCCTCGCTGCATGTCTCCCTCCAGACCTTCGGGGGTCCGCACCGCGTACCCGAACACCGGAAGCCGACACGGGTTCGGCACACCGGATCGCCACACCCCGCCCTGGTTTGCGCCACGGCCTGGGGGAGACCCGGGTCGCATCCCCCACACCTCCCTGGGGAAGGACCCGCCATGGCGATGCTCGCTGTGCTCATCCCGCCGCTCATGCTCGGAGTGGTGCTCGTTCTGAGCCGGTACGAGGAACTGCTGCTGCCGCAGGAGAACGCCGAACGGCGTGAACCTGGCGGCGTACCCGCACCCGCCGCTTCCGCTGCCGCGGCCGCTTCTCCCGCCCCGGCAGGAACCGCCGCCCCTTCCCCCTGAGGCCCCGCTCGGCCTGCTGAAGCCCTGCTCGACCGTCGATCCCGGTCCGCGTCGGGTCACCCTGCGCGACCGCGGGAAACCTCTCCGGGTTTGCGTGTGAGGCCCCGGGGCAGGCGCCCTTCAGTGCTTCGGACAGGAGGCACGCCCGTGGGAGCGGCGTGAAGCGCCGCCACCGGCGCCCCTGTCCCGCAGCGGATGCGCTTCCACGGTGACGGTCCGACCCAGAGCATCTGCAAGGGAATTGCGACGCATCATGCCGACTCACATGAGCACTAAGCAGCACCCCCACGACGACGCCCCTGACACCGCCGAGGCCTTCCGCAGGCTCGCCGCCCTCCCCGACGGCCCGGAGCGGGACGCGCTCCGCGACGAGATCGTCGAGGCCTGGCTGCCCATGGCGGACCGCATCGCGGGACGCTTCCGCAGCCGCGGCGAGAACCTGGACGATCTGCGCCAGGTCGCGGCCCTCGGCCTGGTCAAGGCCGTGGACCGGTACGACCCCGAACTCGGCAACGCCTTCGAGAGCTATGCCGTACCCACCGTCACCGGTGAGATCAAGCGGCATTTCCGTGACCACATGTGGACCCTGCACGTACCCCGCCGGGTCCAGGACCTGCGCAACCGGGTCCGGTTCGCTTCGCAGGACCTGTCCCAGACCATCTCCGGCCGCCGGCCCACCGTGGCCGAGATCGCCGAGCACGCGAAGATGAGCGAGGAGGACGTCAAGACGGGCCTGGAGGCGCTGGAGAGCTTCACGGCCCTGTCCCTGGACGCGGAGCTGCCCGGCAGCGAGGACGGGTACTCCCTGAGCGACGCGCTCGGGTCGCCGGATCCCGCGCTGGACATCGTCGTGGACCGGGAGGCGGTGAAGGACCGGCTGGCCGCGCTGCCGGAGCGGGAGCGGGCGATTCTCTACATGCGGTTCTTCTCCGACATGACGCAGAGCCGGATCGCCGAGGAGCTGGGGATCTCGCAGATGCATGTGTCCCGGCTGATCAGCCGGTGCTGCGGGAGGGTGCGGGAGCAGGTCATGCGGGATGCGGTGTAGCGCTGCCCCGAGGGGCGACGTCCCACTTCACCCGGTTGGAGGGTGCTGTCCCGCTAATGGGGTCCGGACGCGCGCGGCGGTCCGGGGGGCGGGCTGTGATGGCAGAGGGACATTCTGCCGCCGCCCGAAGGAGTCCCCTCCATGCGCCGCACCGTGCACGCTCTCTCCGTCGCCGTTCTCGCCGGGTCCGCGCTGCTGGGATTCGCACCCGCCGTCGTCGCCGAACCCGCCGCCGAGGTCAGTCCCGCCACCGTCGAGCCCGGGGGGACGCTCACCATCTCGGTCAGCTGCGATCCGACCGGTGGGCCGCCGCCCGACACCATCGACGCCACCTCGCAGGCCTTCGACGAGGGCACCGTCCCGCTGCGCAAGGTCACCGGCAACGACGACAAGGTGTCCGGGCCCGCCTACCGGGGCACGGCCCGCATCGCGTCCGCCGAGAACTTCGAGGGCGATCCGGACGCCCTCGGCGAGGACTCGGCCTGGACCGTCGACGGCACCTGCCCGGCCGCTCCCGGCGGGGAGGGCAAGGAGTGGAGCGCGACGTTCACGGTGGCCCACGGCGGCGGTGGCCACCACAAGCCGACCCACCGGCCCCCGCACCGGCCCACCCACAAGCCCTGCCCCGAACCGCACCACACCCACGACACCGAGTGCGGCGGGGCGGTGATCCAGCGCGGGGTACGGGCCGGTGACGGCGGTGCCTTCACCGACTCCGTGCCGGCCCTGGTCGCGGGCGGACTGCTGATCGCGGGCGCGTTCGGTGCCGCCGCGCACCGGCTGCGCAACCGGGAGAACGACCCCTACCGCTGACCTGCCCGGGCCCGGCCCGCTGACGCCGTGACCGTCACGACCCGGCGGGTGGCCATGGGGCGGCGGCACCCTGGGTACTCGGTGGCCGAGGGCACGAGCCGCACCGTACGGATCACCAGAACACGGCGGCACCAGGCACTGCGGAGGTACGGATGCGGCGGACGGACCCGCAAGGCCACGGCCCGGTCCGGTTCGGGCCGCCGCTCCCCGAGGACGGACTGCCGGTCCTGCCGGAGCTGTCGGCGGTGCTCGCCGCGGCGGCGTCCCGCGGTGTCCACGAGCCGGTCGGCGGCGGCCCCGCGCTGCGGGAGGCCGCCTGCGGCTACTGGGACCGGCGCGGACTGCACTGCGCCCCCGACCGCGCGGCCGCCGGCCCCGGCGCGCCCTCCCTGCTGCTCGCGCTGACCGCCGCCCTCGGCGGTGACGTCCTGGTGCCACGGCCCTGCGCCGCCTGGTGGGCGCCGTACGCACGCCTGCTGGGGCGGCCCGCCTTCCATGTGCCGACCCCGCCCGAGAGCGGCGGTGTCCCCGATCCGTACGCCCTGCTGGAGACCGTGCGCCGGGTCCGCGCCGAGGGCGGCGACCCGCGCCTGCTGGTGCTGTCCGTCGCCGACGACCCCACCGCGACCGTCGCCGCTCCCGAGCTGCTGCACGAGACCCTCGAGGCCGCCCAGGGGGAGGGCCTGCACCTGGTCAGCGACGAGACCTGGCGCGACACCCTGCACGACCCGCACGACACCGTGCTGCTCAGCCCCGCCGAGATGCTGCCCGACCGGGTCACCGTCGTCACCGACCTGGCCGGTTCCCTGCTCCCGACCGGCTGGCCCGCCGCCGTGGCCCGCTTCCCGGCAGGCGACGACGCGGACGGCCTCCACGCGCGCGTGCTCGACGTCCTCACCGCCCTCGACGCCCGCGTCGCCGCCCCGGTCGCCGCGGCGGCCGGATACGCCCTCGCCGAACCGGAACCCGTCACGGCGCGCGTGGCCGCCACCGTACGCCTGCACGCGCGCCTGGCCGCCGCCGCGCACTCCGCCGTCGTCGCCGCCGGTGCCCTCTCCCGGCCCCCGCACGCCGGCCGGCACCTGTACGTGGACCTCGCCCCGCTGCGCCCGGCGCTGACCGCGCACGGGGTGGGCGACGCACAGGAACTGGAGGACTTCCTCTCCGCCCGCCTCGGCATGCCCGCGCCGGGCGGCCACCGCTTCGGCGACGACCTCGAAGCCCCGCGCGTGCGGCTTTCCACCGGCGCACTGCTGCCCGCCTCCGACCCGGAACGCGCGGAATGCCTCACCTCGCCTGCGCCGTTGGAACTGCCGCACGTGCGAGGCGCGTTGATCCGGCTGAAGTCGGTCTTCGACGATCTCCGCGACGAAGCCCAGCGATGGGAGCCTCCTCGATGACGCAGCAGTCCGAGTCGACCACGGGTACGACCACCCAGGACGCCGACGACCCGGCACTCCCGTCCCCCCTCGCGCCCCCGTACCCGCCCCTGGCCGAACCCCGGCCGCCGGCCGAGCGGAGAGTGTGGCCGCGCACCTTCCACGACCGGCTGACCGCCCCGCTCCCCGGCCTGAAGGCCATCGCCCGCTTCGCCCGCGAAGGCTCCGTGAGACCGAGCCCCGAAGGCCTCGCCGACATCCCCCGGCTCCCCTACGCCCCCGGCCCGCTGCCCCGCGTCGACGCCCGCACCATCGCCGTCACCTGGGCGGGACACGCCAGTTGGGTGCTGCGCGTCGGCGGCCTCACGGTCCTCACCGACCCGGTCTGGTCCCGCCGGATCCTCGGCACCCCCGCCCGTATCACCCCCGTGGGCGTCCCCTGGGACGAGCTGCCGCGGGTCGACGCCGTCGTCATCAGCCACAACCACTACGACCACCTGGACGCCCCCACCCTGCGCCGGCTCCCGCGCCACACCCCCGTGTTCGCCCCGGCCGGGCTCGCCCGCTGGTTCCACCGCCGCCGCTTCACCCACGTCACGGAACTCGACTGGTGGGAAGCGGCCGAACTGGACGGCGTCCGCTTCGACTTCGTCCCGTCCCACCACTGGTCCAAGCGCACCCTCACCGACACCTGCCACAGCCTGTGGGGCGGCTGGGTGCTCACCGACCAGGACGGACAGCGTGTCTACTTCGCCGGCGACACCGGCTACGGCCACTGGTTCTCCCGCATCGGCCGGCGCTACCCCGGCATCGACCTCGCCCTCCTGCCCATCGGCGCCTACGACCCCCGCTGGTGGCTCAGCGACGTCCACTGCAACCCGGAGGAGGCGGTCCGGGCCGCCCAGGACCTGGGCGCGACCAGGATGGCCCCCATGCACTGGGCGACCTTCGTCCTCTCGGCGGAGCCGGTCCTGGAGCCCCTCCAGCGCGTACGAGCGGCCTGGGAGAAAACAGGCCTCCCTCGGGAAAACCTGTGGGACATGCCGATCGGCGCGTCAAGGGTGCTGCAGGGAAACTGACCCAAGGGGCGCGGGGAACTGCGCGAGCAACCACAGACAACCCGCACCCCGAAAACCACCACAACCCCTACGGCGCTACCGCACCCGCCGCCACACAGCCGGCACCGCGCTGATCACCAGCGTCAGCGCGATCGCCGCCACCACGCCCTCCCACGGCTCAGCGAACAGCGACCCCCCGAGAATCCCGATCAACTGATACGTCACGGCCCACGCCAGACACGCCGGCAGGTTCCCCCGGGAGAACCGCCGCAACGGCCACTCCGCCAGAAGACAGGCCAGCATCACCGGGATACGCCCCGCCGGCACCAGCCGGGACAGCACCAGCACCGCGACACCGTGCGCGGCGAGTTTCTCCTGCGCCTGGGCGAGCCGGTCCTCAGGCGCCCGCGCCCGAAGCGCCTCCAGCCAGCGCGAGCCGTTCTTCGACCTCAGCCCGCGCCGCCCCAGCCAGTACAGCGTCGCGTCCCCGAGGAACGCCGCCACCGACGCCGTCAGGAACACCATCATCAGGGAGAGCGGCGACGCCTGGTGAAAGGCGACCACGGCCGCCGAACTCACCAGCGCCCCCGTCGGAATCACCGGCACCAGCGCCCCGGCCAGCACCAGCAGGAAGAGCGTCGGATAGCCGACCGCCTGCTGTGTGGACGTCGGCACGATCGACGCCGGGGTGACGGCCGACGCCGCGAGCAAAGGCAGACCGGCCTGCGCCATGGGCGCGATCCAGGTCACCGCGTCCCCTTCAGGCGCACGCTCTCCCCGTGCCCGAGCCGGTGCACCGCCACGTCGGGTGCGCGCGCGGCCGCCAGCCGTACGAACTCGTCGCCCGGCGCATGGAACTCGTGGGGGCGCACGGCGTCCATCCCGATCGGCCAGTACGTGCCGTAGTGCACCGGCACCGCGCTGCACGGCGCCAGTTGCGCCAGTGCCTGGGCCGCCCGTCCCGCGTCCAGATGTCCCTCGCCCAGGTACGGTCCCCAGCCGCCGACCGGCAGCAGCGCCACCTCGACCGGCCCGACCTCCTCGGCCATCGTGTCGAACAGCCCGGTGTCCCCGGCGAAGTAGGTCCGGGCCTCGCCGGCTATGACGTAGCCGAGCGCGGGGGCGCGGTGCGGTCCGAGCGGCAGCCGCCGCCCGTCGTGCCGCGCGGGCACGGCCCGTACGACCACGTCGCCGACCGGGGTCTCGTCCCCGGGCGCCATCTCGCTCACCCGCAGGTGCGCGAGCCGGCGCAGTCCGGGCACCGCCCGGCGCGCGCCCCGGGGCACGAGCAGGCGCGTGCCCGGAGCGAGCCGCATCAGCGAGGGCACATGCAGATGGTCGGCGTGCAGATGCGAGACCAGTGCCACGTCCGCGTCCAGGGCGCCGGACGGCGGCAGGGCTCCGCGCCGGCGCCGCAGGTGCGCGAGCCGGCGTGCGAACAGGGGATCGGTGAGCACGCGTACGTTCGAGTCCTCGACCGTGCAAGTGGCGTGACCCCACCAGGTGATCTCCACCGGCACTTCTTTGCCTCCTTCGCGCGACTCCCCGAAGCCTACGGGCAGGAGTAGGGTCGGCGGCGAAACCGGAGGTGAGGGGGGACGCCATGGTGCCGGTCCGGGTCACGGCGATCGCGAGTCTGACGCCGCTGGAGGAGCTGGACGACGATCCGTTCCTGGTCGACTCCCGCAGCCAGCACGCGATGTGCGCCCGCTGGGCCGCCGAGCGCGGCTATGTGGTCAGCCGGGAGTTACTGGTCCGGGGGCTGCGCCCCGATCACGGCGCCCTCTGGGACGGCGTCCGGCCCGGCCTCGACCTGTTCGTGGCGCCCAGCCGGCGGGTACTCGAGAGCGCGCTCGCGTCCGTGGAGGAGTTCACCGCGCAGTGCGCGAAGCGCGGGGTGCGCGTCGAGACGGTGGGGCACGCGGAGCCGGCGTACGACGCGGCGATGAAGGCGTGCGTGCACCGCCGGCTGTCGATGCCGACGGCCGGCTACGACGGACGCTGACGCACCGGAAGCGAACGGCGTGCCCTCGGCCCTGCCGGGCGGTGCCAGGGACAAAAGGTGATCCCCGGGCGTTGTGACAGGGTGGACGAGGGCTCGCGGCGGCGGGCCGGGACGTGAGGTGGCTGGGCGTGCGGGGCGTGCGGTGGCGGCGGGTCGCCAGTCAGATCGGGCGGAGCGTCGCCGTGTGGGCGGTCTCCACCGTCACCCTGCTCCTGCTCGCCGGGATCCTGCCGGACTTCAGGCTCCGGTCGGCGGACGGCGACAGCGCCACCGACATCGCCGTCACCGCCGCGTTCGGCGCCGGCGCCTTCGGTCTGCTGTCGGCCGTGGTGTGGCCGCTGCTCGTCCGGCTCCTGCTCCTCGTACCGGCACTCGTGCTCGGGCTGCTGGTGTTCTTCCTGAACGGCGCGCTGCTGCTGCTCGCCCTGCGTCTCAACCCCGCCGAGCGCGGCGCCGCCGCCCCGGAGACCGCCGTCGTGGTCGCCGCCGTGATGTCCGCCGTGGCCTCCGCCACCGGCGCCGCCCTGGCCGTACGCGACGACGACGCCTACCGCCGCAGGCTGTACCGCCTCTCCGACCGCCGCCGCCGGTCCGGACCGCCCAGCCCGTCCAGCCCCGGCACGGTGTTCCTGCAGCTCGACGGCGTCGGCCACGACGTCCTGCTCGACGCGGTGGCCAAGGGCCTGATGCCCACCGTCGCCCGCTGGCTCGACTTCGGCGACGGCGGCCGCTCCACCCACCGCCTCACCCCCTGGCGCACCGACTGGTCCAGCCAGACCGGCGCCAGCCAGCTCGGCATCCTGCACGGCAGCAACCACGACGTCCCCGCGTTCCGCTGGTACGAGAAGGACACCCGCGAGGTGGTCGTCTGCAACCGCCCGACCAGCGCCGCCGAACTCCAGCGCCGTGCCGTCGGATACGCCGGGCACGGCGGCCTGCTCGCCGTCGACGGAGCCAGCCGCGGCAACCTGTTCAGCGGCGGCGCCGAACAGCAGGCCCTCGTGCTGTCCATCGCCACCCGCCGCCGCAGCCGTGAGAACCGCTCCCGGGCGGGCTACTTCGCCTACTTCTCGGATCCCGCCAACGCCGTGCGCACCGCCCTGTCCTTCGTCGCCGACGTCGGCCGGGAGATCGGCCAGTCCACCCGGGCCCGCCTGCGCAAGCAGCGCCCGAGGGTCTCCCGCGCGGGCCTCTACCCGTTCGTGAGGGCCTTCGCGACGGTCGTCGAGCGGGACGTCGTCGTCGCCTCGGTCACGGGCGACATGCTCGTCGGCCGCACCGCCGTCTACGCCGACCTGGTGGCCTACGACGAGGTCGCCCACCACTCCGGCCCGGCGAGCCGCGACGCGCAGAAGGTCCTCGAAAAGCTGGACCGGTCGCTCGCCCTGATCGAGAACGTCGCCGAGCACGCCCCGCGCCCCTACCGGATCGTCGTCCTGTCGGACCACGGCCAGAGCCCCGGCGAGACGTTCCGCTCCCGCTACGGCCTCACCCTGGGCGACCTGGTACGGGCCGGCTGCGGACTGCCCGTACCGCGCGGGGCGGAGCGCACCCGCAGCGGGGCCGAGGCCCGTGCCGCCGTGCGTGCCGCCCTGCGCATCCCGGTCGAGGAGGGCGGCGAGCGGCACCGCCCCGCGCGCCGCTCCGAGCCCATCGTGCTGGCCTCCGGCAACCTCGGCCTGGTCTCCTTCCCGGACGTCACGCACCGGATGAGCAAGGAGGAGATCGACGCCCGCCACCCCGCGCTGCTGCCGACCCTCGCCAACCACCCCGGCATCGGCTTCCTGCTGGTCCGCAGCGACGAGCACGGCGGCGTCGTCCTCGGCGCGAACGGCGCCGAGATCCCGCTGGCCGGCCTCGACGACGACCCGGGCCCGCTCGCCGCGTTCGGGCCGGGCGCGGCCGACGCGGTGCGCCGTACGCACTCCTTCCCGCACACCGCCGACATCATGGTCAACTCCTTCCACGACCCGGCCGACGGCGAAGTCCTCGCCTTCGAGGAGCAGATCGGCTCCCACGGCGGGCTCGGCGGCGCCCAGGGCAGACCCTTCCTGCTGTCCCCGCTCGTCCTCTCCGCACCGGTGGCGGACGGGGCGGAACTCGTCGGCGCCGAGCACGTCCACCGCGTCCTGCGCCGCTGGCTGCGCGAGTCGAACGGCCCCCAGGTGCCGCTGGAGAGCAGCGAGGAACGCGCGGCCTGAAATTCGGGGCGTACGCGGACGCGGCGCCACGGGTGTGATCGGATGGGGGTACGGGACCCGGAGACGGGCCCCACCGCGAGTCCGCACGCGAAAGGAAGAACCGTGGCTACCACGCGCTCCGCACACACCGTCTGGGAAGGCAGCCTGCTCGAGGGCAACGGCGTCGTCACCTTCGACACCTCCGGTGCGATCGGCGAGCAGCCGGTCACGTGGGCGTCGCGCGCCCAGGAGGCGAACGGGAAGACCAGCCCCGAGGAGCTGATCGCCGCCGCCCACTCCAGCTGCTACTCCATGGCCTTCTCCAACATCCTGAACAAGGCCGGGACGCCGCCCACCAAGCTCATCACCTCCGCCGACGTCTCCTTCCAGCCCGGTGAGGGCATCACCGGCATCCACCTCACCGTCGAGGGCACCGTCCCCGGCATCGAGGAGGCGGCCTTCCTCGCCGCCGCCGAGGAGGCCAAGACCGGCTGCCCGGTCAGTCAGGCGCTGAAGGCCACGCCCATCACGCTGACCGCCAAGCTCGCCTGACCGGACACCACCCCGGGGGGGGGGGGGGGGGGGGGGGGGGGGGGGGGGGGGGGGGGGGGGGGGGGGGGGGGGGGGGGGGGGGGGGGGGGGGGGGGGGGGGGGGGG
>NZ_JBVJBP010000043.1:0-12365 GCF_055589465.1 Streptomyces sp. NPDC041940 | reverse complement strand
GAGGGGGGGCGGGGGGGGGTTGGGGGGGGGGGGGGGGGGGGGGGGGGGGGGGGGGGGGGGGGGGGGGGGGGTGGGGGGGGGGGGGGGGGCGGGCGCCCCCCCCCCCCCCCCCCCACCAAAAGGGGTGAACGGTCGTAACTTTCCCGTGCGGGTCGCGTTCTGTCGCGCTAGGAGATCAAGCGGACACGGATCGTCATGCCGCGGCCAACTCCCGTCGCTCCGCGCGGCGGCGCGCGGCGGCCTCCGGGTCGAGCGCCGGCACGGCGGCCAGCAGCTGCCTGGTGTACGGCTCCTGTGGCGACCCGTACACCTCGGCGACGGGCCCTTCCTCGACGATCCCGCCCTCCCGCATCACCGCGACCCGGTCGCTGACCTGGCGTACGACGGCCAGGTCGTGCGCGATGAAGACCAGCGCGAGCCCGAGTTCGCGCTGCAACTCCCCCAGCAGGTCGACCACATGCGCCTGGGTGGTGACGTCGAGGGCCGAGACCGGCTCGTCGCAGACGATGACGCGCGGGTCGGCCGCGAGCGCCCGCGCGATTCCGATGCGCTGGCGCTGGCCGCCGCTGAACTCGTGCGGGTAGCGGTCGTGGTGCGCCGCTTCGAGCCCCACGCGCTCCAGCAGTTCCGCCACGCGCTCCCGGATGCGCCCCTCCTCGGACTCGCCCCGCGCCCGGAGCGGATCGGCGATGGACCCGCCCACGGTGCGGCGGGGGTTGAGGGAGGAGACGGGGTCCTGGAAGACCATCTGCACGGCCGGGTTCACCCCGGTGTGCGCGCGGCCCTCGAACCTCAGCGATCCGGCCGTCGGCTCCAGCAGCCCGACGAGCATGCGCCCCAGGGTCGTCTTCCCGCTGCCGCTCTCGCCGACGATGCCGAGCGTCTCACCGCGCCGCAAGGTCAGCGACACCTCGTCAACAGCCGTGAACGCCCGCCTTCCGCGCCCGAACACGCGCTTCAGCCCGGTCGCCTCCAGCACGACCTCCCCGTGCGCCGACGAGGTCTTCCGGGGCGCGTCAAGACGTGGCACCGCGGCCAGCAGTTCCCGGGTGTACGGCTGGGCCGGCGCGCCCAGCACACCCGACACCGGACCGTGCTCGACCGCCCGCCCGTGCCGCATCACCAGCACCTCGTCGACGCTCTCGGCGGCGACGCCCACGTCGTGGGTGACGAGCAGCAGGCCCATGCCGGTCTCCTCGCGCAGCGTGTGCAGCAGGTCGAGGACCTGGGCCTGGACGGTGACATCGAGGGCGGTCGTCGGCTCGTCGGCGATCAGCAGGCGGGGCTCGCACGCGAGCGCCATGGCGATCAGGGCGCGCTGGCGCATACCGCCGCTGAACTCGTGCGGCCGGGAACGGGACCGCCGGGCCGCGTCCGCGATGCCCACCCGGTCGAGGACCTCGACGGCACGCGCGCGTGCCGCCCGCCCGGACACCCGCGCGTGGACGCGGTACACCTCGGCGATCTGGTCACCGATCGCGTAGTACGGGTCGAGGGAGGACAGCGGATCCTGGAACACCATCGCGGCCTGCCCGCCACGCAGCCGCCGCAACTCCACCTCGGAGGCCCGCTGCACGTCGGTGCCGGCCACCTCGACCGAGCCCCCGACCCGCGCTCCCGTGCCGCGGTGCAGGCCGAGCAGGGCGGAGGCCACGGTCGACTTGCCGGAGCCGGACTCGCCGACCAGGGCCAGGGCGGCGCCCTGCTCCAGGCGGAAGGAGAGTCCGTCGACGGCACGCAGCTCGCCGAAGTCCACGCTCAGGTCGGTCACGTCGACCAGGCTCATGTCAGCACCACCCGTCGGTCGGCCACCGCGTACAGCACGTCGGCGACGGCGTTGGCGAGGACCACGAAGAAACCGATGACCAGGACCATGCCGACCACGACCGGCAGGTCGACGACCTTGACGGCATGGACGAGTTCCTGTCCGATGCCGGGCAGGCCGAAGAGCGTCTCGGTGAGCACCGCGCCGCCGATCGCCGACCCGACGTTGTTGGCGTTCAGCGCGATGACCGGCGCGAACGCCCCGCGCAACGCGTGCCGTCCGACGATCGACCGTTCGCCGACGCCGTACGCGCGGAAGGTGCGGATGTGGTCCTCGGCCAGCGTCTCCAGCATCGACGCCCGGGTCAGCCGGGCGAACGCGGCGGCCTCGATGAGGGCCAGTGACAGCCAGGGCAGCACCAGGTTCCACGCCCACTGTTCGGGGTCGTCGCCGAGGGCGACGTACTGCGGGAAGGGCAGCAACCGCAGCTCCCCGCAGACAACGATCATCAGGACCAGGCCGATGACGAAGACCGGGGTGGCCGTGCCGGCGAGGGTGATGCCGGTCAGCACCCGCTCGGAGAACCGGCCGCGCCGCCAGGCGGAGAGCACGCCGGTGCCGACGCCGAGGAGCAGCCAGAGCACCATCGCGCCGGACACCAGGGACAGACTGACCGGGAGCTTTGCCCAGATCAGCTGCGTGACCTGCTGGTCGCTCTGGTACGACAGGCCGAGGCAGGGCGCGGAGCAGTGCTGCACGGACGTACCCGTCGAGTAGTCCTGGCCGGCGACGAGCCCTTGCAGGAAGTGCCAGTACCGCGCGAACAACGGGTCGTCCAGGTTCAGCTGCCGGGCGACCTGGTCCACCTGTTCCGGTGAGCAGCGTGGGCCGCAGGTGATCTGGGCGACGTTGCCGGGAGTGACGTAGAAGACGACGTAGACGATCACCGAGATGGCGAGCAGGGTGACCGCGGCGCCGACGGCCCGGCGCAGGACGAAGCCGGTGAGACCGTTCATGCCGCACCTCCCCCGGCGGCCTGCGCGTCATGCCCGCGCTCCTCGGCCGCCCTCGACTCCCGCTTCCGTCCCGTCCCGACGCGCAGCCGTGAGGCCGCGCGCGGGTCCAGCGCGGTGCGTACGCCGTCGCCGAGGACGGTCAGGGCCAGCACCGTCACGAACAGCGCGCCCGCGGGCAGCAGCAGGTACTGCGGGGCAGCCTGGTACCAGACGTCGGCGGCGGTGAGCATCTGTCCCCAGGAGGGCGTCGGCGGCTTCACGCCGACGCCGAGGAAGGACAGCGCGGCCTCGACGGTGATGTTCGACGGGACGAGCAGCGCGGCGTACGTGATGACGGGCGCGGCGATCCCGGGCAGCAGCTCGCGGCGGGCGATGCTCCAGGTGCCCCAGCCGCTGAGCCGGGCCGCGGAGACATGGTCGAGTTCCTTGAGGGTGAGCGTCTGCGCGCGCACGATGCGGGCGATGTTGCCCCAGCCGATCAGGCCGATGACGAGCGCGACCAGCACGGGGCGCGGGAAGCTCGACGGCACGATCGCGAGCAGCGCCAACGACATGATCATGAGCGGCATCGCGACGATGATGTCCGTGAACCGGCTCAACAGTTGATCAACCCATCGCTTCCCGAGTGCGGCCGCGACGCCCATGGTGACCCCGATGGCGACCTGCACGACGGTCGCCGCCAGCGCCACGCCCAGCGAAACCCGCGCACCGCACGTCAGCCGGGCGAACAGGTCGCGTCCGGTCTGCGGTTCGACGCCGAGCCAGTGGTCGGCGCTCATGCCGCCGAGCGACCCGATGGGCACGCCCCCGCGCGCGGAGTCCACCAGGGAGGGGTGGTAGGTGGTCGGGTCCTGGCCCTCCAGTGCCGTGAGCAGAGGCGCGGCGAGCGCGACCAGGACGAGCAGCGCGACGACGACCGCTGCGACGAGGGCGGCGCGCTGCGACCGCAGCCGCCGCCAGAACTGACGGGCCCCCGAGGCCCCCGGAGCGGACACTCCGGGGGCCTCGACGGCGAGAACTGCCTCGCTCACGGCGCTACTTCACCGCGACCTGGGAGATGTCCAGCACACCGGTCCAGTCGCTGATCACGATGTTCTTGACGTCCTGGCCGTACAGGCGCTTGTAGACGGGGTGGAACAACGGGACGGTCAGGGCCTTCTCGCCGATCTTCTTGTCCAGTGCGCCCCACCTCTTGGCAGCCTGGTCAAGATCCGTCAACTTGTTGATCGCGTCAATCTCGGCATTGACCGACTTGTCATTGAGCAGGCCCGTGTTGAAGTTCGCGCCGTCCTTGACGATCTGCCGGCCGTCGAAGATCGGGGCGAGGAACGGACCGCCGGAGGGCCAGTCGGCTCCCCAGTGGGCGAGGAAGAAGCCCGGCTCGGTCTTCACGTCGTGGATCTTGTCGGAGTAGTCGTTCTCCTCCAGGCCCTGCAGCTTGACCGTGACGCCGGCCTTCTTGAGCGCGTCCTGGATCGCGGTCGCGATCTCCGGGCTGGTCTCGAAGTCCTTGGCGTTGGAGTGCGTCAGCGTGATGGTGAGACCGTTCGGGTGGCCGGCCTGCTTGAGCAACTCCTCGGCCTTCTGCGGGTCGCCGCCCTTGCCCGCCGGGAACAGGTCGTACGGCGTGTGGCCGAAGGACTTCTGGTCGGGCAGGAAGGTGGTCGCGGGCTCGGCGAGCGCCGAACCGCCGGCGGCGTTGACCACGGACGACCGGTCGATGGCGTACGAGATCGCCTGCCGCACCCTGGGGTCGTCGAACGGCTTGATCGTCGGGTTGAACGCGATGTAGTTGGTGTAGCCGAAGTGCCCCGTGCCGACGCGGGCGGCCAGCTCCTTGTCACCGGTCACCTTGGCCAGCTCGGCCGGGCCGAGGTTGGTGTCCGTGGTGACCGCGGCGGCGTCCGCCCCCTGGGACGCGGACAGCCGCTGGTTGATCACAGACGAGTCGAGCCCGGACCGTACGTCGATCTTGTCCGGGTAGGCCTTGCGTTCGGCGTCGGTCGAGGCGGACCAGTGCGTATTGCGCTCCAGGGTCAGCCGCTCACCGTCGTTCTCGTTCCTCACGACCTTGTACGGCCCGGAGGAGACCGGGTGCTCCTCGTACTTCGTGCCCGTGTCCTTGCTCTTCGGGACGGGCGTGAACTGCGTCTGTGTGGCCAGGTACGGGAACTCGCCCTCGGGCTTGTTCAGGTGGAAGACGATGGTCCGCTCGTCCGGCGTCTCGATCGCGTCGAGGCCCTTCTTGTCCTTGTACGGGCCCTGGTAGTCGGCCGCCCCGACCAGCCAGTCCCGCAGATAGGGGGCGCCGCCCGACAGCTCGGGGGCGAAGGAGCGCTCGATGCCGTACTTGATGTCGGCCGAGGTGATCGGGGTGCCGTCCTCGTACGTGAGGCCCTTCTTCAGGGTGTACGTCCACACGGTCGCGTCCTTGCTGGGGCGCCCGGTGTCCGTGGCGAGGTCGGGGACGACCTCGGTGCCGGCGGCGCCGTCCTCGCGGTTGCGCGTGGTGAGCGTACGGAAGACCAGGGACGGGACGTTGCCGCCGCCGGAGGTGTACAGCCGTGCCGGGTCGAAGTCCTGCTGGGGAGTGGCGTTCAGGACCGTGAGCGTGCCGCCCTTGTGGGGCGTGGAGTCGCCGCCGGCACCCTTGGCATCGTTGTCCTTCGGCCCGCAGGCGGCGGCGCCCGCTGCCAGGACCAGGCTGACGGATGCCGCGGCCACGCGGCGCGCTGTGACGGACGGTTGGCGCATCGGAATGACGACCTCTCGATGATGTCTCGGATCGCGAGACGAGATGACGAAGGGTGAGACGAAAAGAATCAGACGTCTGCCCGGCGCCGGGTCGTCGAAGAAGCCGTGACCGAAGAAGCCGTGACCGGGTCACGGAGAGCATGGGTTTCGCGACGCGCGCCTGGGGCGGGCGTCAGCAACAGTGAATGTCGGCCACGCAGAGCGGGGTCACGCCGATGAGCGCCAGCTCGATGGCGGCGCGAACGGAGGCGGGACGGGGCGACATGCGCAGAAATATGTACGACTTTTCTGTGCATGTCAACGCGCGGTGCGGGCCGGCCCCGTGACGCCGGTCAATTCCCGGGGTAGGCCCAGGGGTTGGCACGGCAGCGAATGCCGTCGTGGTTGAGGAACTTGGTCTGCTGCTGCATGACCGGGGCGAGGTCGCCGTCCTTGTCGCAGGTGACGTGGTTGTAGCCGAGGCGGTGCCCGACCTCGTGGTTGATCAGCATCTGCCGGTATGCGTGGATCTTGTCACCGTAGGTGGGCGAGCCCTGCGCCCACCGGTAGGCGTTGATCATCACGCGCTCGGTCGCGGCCGAGTCGCAGGAGACGTTGTCCACGGTGGTGTCCAGGCCGGACTTGGCACACCAGTCGGCGGTCGTGCCGGGGCTGGCGAGAGTGATCACGAAGTCGGGCTTGCCGGAGTAGACGCGCTCGAAGGTGTTCGCGCCGTTGTGGGCCCAGCTGCGCTGGTCGTTGAGCGTCTTCTGCACGGCCTCGGCGAAGAGCTCGCCGTCCAGCCCGAGTCCCTGCTCCACGTCCACACGGTAGGTGTGCTTCTGGCCCGTACCGGGCGCCTTCGCGATTCCGGGGACGGCGTCGAACTTCCCCGAGCCCTTGTGCTTGGCGCCGAGCGGGTACGTCCTGGCCATCTTCTCGTCGTACGTGAGCGGCTTCGCGTCGGAGTCCGGGGCCGGGGTCTGCCCGCCACTGTGAGGCGCGGAGTCCCGGAGGTCGCGGGCCTGGTCGGTGGCGGACTGCGACTGCACGTCGGCACCGCCCTGGTCGTCGGCGACCTGGCCGGCGACGATCACTGCCAGCACGGTGGTGACGGCGGCGGCCGCGATGCCGGTGAAGGCACGGCCCTTGCCGCCCTTGGCCGGCGCGGGCGCGCCGGTGGGCTCCGCGTCGTCGCGGTCGCGGTCGCCGTGGTCGCGGTCGTAGCGGTCCTGGTCACGGTCGTCGAAGGGGGTGTCGGCCGGGGTGCCCGCGCTCCAGTCCGTGACGGAGGCGTAGGCGTCCGCCGCGTGCGCGGAGGCGGCCGTACGGGGCGCGAAGACATCGTCCCGTACGCCGAACACGTCGTCCCGTTCACCGAAGGCGTCGAGGTACTCCTGTCGCGGCCCGGGCACGGACGCGCGCCGCTGCCGCGGTATGGGAGCGCTGCCCCGGCCGTTCTCCGTCAACTCTCCCCAGCCGCCGCCGGGTTCCCGCTGCTCGGGGTGACCGCCGCGGGCAACGGGGAAGCCGTGCGCGGGGGTGCCGTCGGGCAGCCGCGGCACGCCGCGCCCCGGGGCGCCTTCCGGACTCCATCCGTCCGGCAGATGCGGCATCCCGTACGGCGGCGTGCCGGAACCCGGCGCGGTCCCGGAACCCGGTGCGGGCCGCGGGCCCGGCGTACGGCGAGGGCCCGCGCCCTGCGCCGGCCAGCCGCCCTGCGCGGCATCGGGACCCCGGCTCGGGTCCGGCGCCTGGCTCCGCCCTGGTCTCTCTCCCCGCGCCGACCCGGCCCGGTCGTCGCGTCCTGCGGTCGCGTCCGCGGTGTCGCCCTTGGCGACGGCCCCGCGGCGGCTGTGGCGTCCCACGTCGCGCCTCAGCCCCCCATGCTCTCGTCGGTGCTTTCAGTGTCGACGGCGTCACCCCGGGCCCGCCGCGCCCGCCGTGTGCCCAACTCTCCCGCATCCTCGAGGAGTTCACGAAACGCCAGGGCCACCGTCTCCGGGTACTCCATCATGGCCACGTGCCCGGCGTCCGGCAACGTCACCAGCCGCGAGTCGCGAAAGGCCCGGGCCGCCTTCTGAGCCATGCGGAAGCCGACCAGTTGGTCACGCCCACCGTAGACGAGGAGGGTCGGCGCGAGAACGCGCTCGGCCTGGCGCCACAGCCCCTGCTGGCCGCCCAGCGTGTACGCGTTGACGATCCCGCGCGCGGACCGCGCCATCGCGTCCCAGAAGTAGGGCAGCCGCAGCCGCCGCTCCATCTCCTGCACGGCGTTGCGGAAACCTTCCGGCGTCACCATGCCCGGATCCCCGTAACACAGCGCCATCACACCGCGGACCCGCTGCTCCGCCGTCCAGGCCCGGGTGAGCCGGGTGAAGAGCAGGGCCACACCGGGCACCGCCAGCAGCCCCGTGGGCACGGCGGAGCGCTGCACTCGGATCTCCGGCAGGGCAGGCGACACGAGCGTGAGCGTACGGACGAGATCGGGCCGTACCGCGGCGACACGGGTGGTGATGGCGCCACCGAGCGAGTTCCCGAACAGGTGCACGGGACCGCGCCCGGAGGCGTCTAGGTAGCGGATGACCGCGCGCGCGTGCCCCGTGACGGAGTAGTCGCCGTCGTCCGGTGGCGGGGAGTCGCCGAAGCCCGGCAGGTCGACGGCCTCGCTGTCGACGGCCTCCTCCAGCAGCGGCATCAGCGCCGACCAGTTCTGCGAGGAACCGCCGAGCCCGTGCACGTACAGGGCGGGAGGCAGCCCCTCGCGCGCGGGTGGCCGCGAGCGCACCGTCAGCGTGACCCCGGGCAGCTCGACCGACCGCAGCCGCTCGCCCTCCGCCACCCTGACGCCCCCCACCTTCGGCAGCACATTGGCGGGCGGCACGAACGGCAGCTCGGTCGAAGACATGCGGCAATGTTACGAGACGATCACGCAGTGGCTCATGTGTTCGCCTGTGTTCGCCGTCACAAGAATCGGACAGGAGCAGTTCAGGGGATGCGCACTGCGTCACGCCCCGGACGCGGATCGCATAGCGTCCGGATCGGGTGTCTCCTAGGCTCGTACAGAGGGCACCCGCGTGTGGCCCCTGCATCCTCAGGGACGTTCGTAGGAAGGGAGCCCAGCATGGCCGTAGACCCCACCGACCCCGAGACATTCGAGGCCGAGGACGCGCCCCAGGCGCAGGAGTACGACGTCGAGGCCCCCGAGGTCGACGCGGCCGAGCAGCACGCGGACCTCGCGCCGGACCGCGACGACCCGCTGACCGGCGTCGACCCGGACCGGGCCAACGAGGCCGATCTGGCGGAGCAGGCCCGGGTCGTCTCCCTCGACGAGGACGACTACCGGTGACAGCCCCCACCGGGGGCGGCGAACAGCGCCAGTAACAGGAATGAGGCCGCGCTTTGCCCGCTCTGCCCCTGTTTGAAACCTTCGCAACCGCTTTCGCAACCGTCCGGTCCGTGAAATTCTGCGCTCTCACCGCGCACACCACGGTTACCGAAAAGTACGATGGCGACGCGGCCAGATCCGCACGTGGACGACTATGGGAGGCGGCGTGACAGCCATCGAGCAGACAGAGGCGGTTCGCCCGCGGGGCACACGCCTGCCACGCCGTGCCCGACGCAACCAGCTCCTGGGAGCCGCCCAGGAGGTCTTCGTGGCCCAGGGCTATCACGCGGCGGCGATGGACGACATCGCCGAGCGCGCGGGCGTCAGCAAGCCGGTGCTCTACCAGCACTTCCCGGGCAAGCTCGACCTCTACCTCGCACTGCTCGACCAGCACTGCGAGTCGCTCATCCAGGCCGTGCGCCACGCGCTCGCCTCGACGACGGACAACAAGCAGCGCGTACGGGCGACGATGGACGCGTACTTCGTGTACGTCGAGGACGACGGCGGCGCCTTCCGCCTGGTCTTCGAGTCGGACCTGACGAACGAGCCCGCCGTGCGCGAGCGCGTCGACAAAGTCACCAACGAGTGCGCGGAGGCGATCTGCGAGGTCATCGCCGAGGACACCGGCCTGTCGCAGGCGGAGTCGATGCTGCTCGCCTCGGGCCTGGGCGGCCTGGCCCAGGTCGTCGCGCGGTCCTGGCTGCACAGCGACCGCAGCGTGCCCCGCGATCAGGCGGTGCAGCTGCTGACCTCGCTGGCATGGCGCGGCATCGCGGGCTTCCCGCTGCACGGGACCGATCACCACTGACGGGCGCTTTGTTCCCGCCCGATGTTCGCTCGTGGCGTTCTCGGGCGGGAACTGTACGTCCCCTCGCCGGGCTAATGTGTGCTGCGTACGGCGCGGAAGGTCGCGCACATCACTGACCGTCGGAGGGACATAGCCGTGGAGGTCAAGATCGGCGTGCAGCACGCGCCCCGCGAGATCGTTCTGGAGAGCGGTCAGAGCCCCGAGGAGGTCGAGCGCGTCGTGGCCGAGGCACTGGCCGGAAAGTCGCAGCTGCTGAGCCTCGTGGACGAACACGGCCGCAAGATCCTGGTCCCGGCCGACCGTCTCGCGTACGTCGAGATCGGCGAGCCGGCCCCGCGCAAGGTGGGCTTCGGCGCGCTGTAAGCCGTAGTCGCGCGAAGGGCCCGGCGGCCGTGTGCCGCCGGGCCCTCGCGCGTACGTGCGGTGCACCCGGACGTGCGTACGGCCGCACACACAGACGGATCACAACTCCTCCACAGCGCAGGATTGCATTCCGCAGGTCACGGGTAAGACGGGCTACGACCGTCGAGCCAGACCGGCCGTGGGAGGGACCCCGACATGATCCTCGAAGCACTCGGCTCCGCCGTGCTCGGTCTGCTCCTCGCGTGGGCGGCGACGGTCCGCCTCGGCCACCGGCTGCCGACCCGTCCGCTGGTCTACTGCACGGGCGTCGCCGGAGCCCTCTTCGGCGACTTCGTCACCCACACCGCCCTGGGCCCCGGCACCGCCCTGCTCAGCCTCCTGGGCGCCGCGGCCATCTCGGTGGCGTCCCTGTCCCTGCTGCTGCGCCCGACCGGCCGTCTGCGCCGACGATCGGCGACGGCGTAAAGCACGGAGCAGAAGGCGGCATGGGGCGGCGGCGACGGCGCGGCCGGGCCGCCGCGGAGCGGGGAACTACGCGCGACACCACGCGCCCGCAGCCACGAGACGACCGGCGCCCACCCCCACGGAGTGCTACGCCGCGAGGCCCAGCGCGGCCATCCGCTTGGTGTGCGCCTCCGTGATCCGCGAGAACATCTTCCCGACCTCGGCGAGGTCGAAGCCGTCGGCCACCCCGCCCACGAGCATCGTGGACAGCGCGTCCCGGTCCGCGACCACCCGCTGGGACTGCGACAGCGCCTCGCCCATCAGCCGCCGCGCCCACAGCGCCAGCCGGCCGCCCACGCGCGGGTCGGCGTCGATGGCGGCCCGCACCTTCTCCACCGCGAAATCGGCGTGCCCGGTGTCGTCGAGCACGGCCAGCACCAGCTCGCGGGTGTCGGAGTCGAGCCGGGCCGCGACCTCGCGGTAGAAGTCGCTCGCGATCGAGTCGCCGACGTACGCCTTGACCAGGCCCTCCAGCCAGTCCGACGGCGCGGTCTGCTTGTGGAAGCCGTCGAGCGCGGCCACGAACGGGTCCATCGCCGCCGTGGGCTCCTCGCCGATCTCGGTCAGCCGGTCCCGCAGCCGTTCGAAGTGGTGGAACTCGGCCGAGGCCATCTTCGCCAGCTCCGCCTTGTCCGCGAGGGTCGGCGCCAGCTTGGCGTCCTCCGCGAGCCGCTCGAACGCCGCCAGCTCCCCGTACGCCAGCGCGCCGAGCAGGTCCACGACCGCGGCGCGGTACTGCGGGTCGGCGGACGCCTGCGCCCAGTCCTGGGCGGCGACACCGGTGGGTTCGGCGGGTTCGGCGGACGCGTTCTCAGGCTTGTCAGAGCTAGTCATGAGGCGCACAATAGCCCGCTTGGCGCCTCTCTCAAGTCCCCGGCCGATCACTGTGACCACGACTACGTGACCAAATCGGCCATCGCATGTGCGCGAATCCGGGGTATGGTGGTAATGCGCCTGCCAGAGTGCGTCGACGGTGTTCGACGTGTCCCGACAGGCCGCATGCATGAGGATGCCCGGTCGGTGGCCCGATCGGCTCCGACCCGACAGCCCTCCAAGGCCGTACGGCAGTGACCGTACGACGACAGGAGGGACCCTCAGCGGTACGAGCGCTCGAGCGTCGGCAGAGGTCCCGTGTCATACGGCTCGCCCGAGTGGTTGGTCCGTACGGCAGCCGACGTCCCCGGCACGGTCAGACATGACCCCCGCGCTCGCCTCGCACCGCGCACACAGAAGAGGCAGCACCCTGACTACGACGTTTCGTGAACTCGGAATCCTCCCCGAGACCGCCGAGGCCCTGGAAGCCGTCGGCATCATCACCCCCTTCCCCATCCAGGAGATGACGCTCCCCGTCGCCCTTTCCGGCACGGACGTCATCGGCCAGGCCAAGACCGGCACCGGCAAGACGCTGGGCTTCGGCCTCCCGCTCCTCGAGCGCGTCACCGTCCCCGCCGACGTCGAGGCCGGACGCGCCGCCCCCGAGGCCCTCACCGACGCCCCGCAGGCGCTCGTCGTCGTCCCCACGCGCGAGCTGTGCACCCAGGTCACCAACGACCTGCTGACGGCCGGCAAGGTCCGTAACGTGCGCGTCGCCGCGATCTACGGCGGCCGGGCCTACGAGCCCCAGGTGGAGGCCCTGAAGAAGGGCGTCGACGTCGTCGTCGGCACCCCGGGCCGGCTCCTCGACCTCGCGGGCCAGAAGAAGCTGAACCTGAAGCACGTCAAGTGCCTGGTCCTCGACGAGGCCGACGAGATGCTCGACCTGGGCTTCCTGCCCGACGTCGAGAAGAT
>NZ_JBVJBP010000042.1:0-15126 GCF_055589465.1 Streptomyces sp. NPDC041940 | reverse complement strand
CACGCACCACCTGAGCCTCAAACAACTCCACCACCGACACCCCACCCGCCAACTCCCCACCCACACCAGCCCAACCCAAAACCACCCCACGCTCACCCTCACCAAGAAACTCCACACCCCCCACCCGCACATCAGGATCCGCCACCAAACCCTCCAACAAACGCCCGAACCAACCCACCAAACGCTCAGCCGACCCCGCATCAAAAACATCGAGGGCATACTCGAGCGCGCCGGCAATGCCTTCCTCCCGCTCCTCCATGTAGAGCGCAAGGTCGTACTTGGCCGTGGTGGACTGTGCGCGTTCAGCAGAACCCCGGAGGCCGGCCATCTCGAGCTTGGCCTCACGGTTGTTCTGGAAGCTCAGCACGACCTGGAAAAGCGGGTGCCGCGCCATGGAACGGGCCGGGTTGAGCGCCTCTACCAGCCGTTCGAACGGAACGTCCTGGTGCGCGTACGCGGCCAGGTCATTCTCCTTGACCCTCTCGATGAGCTCGCGGAAAGAGGGGTTTCCCGAAGTGTCGGTACGCAGGACCAGCATGTTGACGAACATGCCGACCAGATCATCCAGCGACTGGTCCGTCCGGCCGGCGATCGGTGAACCGATCGGCACATCGGTCCCCGCACCCAGCCGCGTGAGCAACGCCGCGTACGCCGCCTGCACGACCATGAACAGGCTCGCCCCGGACTCGCGTGCCAGCCTGGTGAGTCCCTCATGCACATGGGCGGGCAGCTCGAAGCGCACCTTGCCGCCTCGATGTGATGCCACAGCAGGGCGTGTGCGGTCGAACGGCAGCGCCAGCTCTTCCGGAGCACCGGTCAGCGCCTCACGCCAGAACTCCACCTGCCGCGACAGGACACTCTCCGGATCATCCTCGGACCCGAACATCTCCCGCTGCCACAACACATAGTCCGCGTACTGCACCGGCAACGGCTCCCACCCCGGCACCCGACCCTCACACCGCGCCGCATACGCCACCGACACATCCCGTGCCAATGGCCCCATCGACCAACCATCACCCGCGATGTGATGCACCACCACCGACAGCACATGCTCATCCGGACCCACCGAGAACAGCCGCGCCCGCAAGGGGATTTCCGCGCCCAGATCGAAGGCATACCGCGCCGCCTCCGCCACAACCCCGCCCAGCTCCTCCGCAGCGACGTCGGCAACCGTCAGCGCGAAGCCACTCTCCTCGACCGAGAGGATCCGCTGGTACGGCTCACCGTCGGCGACCGCGAACACCGTCCGCAGCACCTCATGACGCTCCAGCACATCGCGGAAGGCTTCTTCCAGGGCTCGCCGGTCCAGTGCCCCGGTCAGCCGCACCCCGATCGGGATGTTGTAGGTCGCGCTCGGACCCTCCAGCTGACCGAGGAACCACAGCCGGCGCTGCGCATACGACAACGGAACCCGCTGCGGACGTACCCCCGCCACCAACGCCGGACGCGCTACCTCAGCCTGACCCAGCCTCGCCGCAAGCCCCGCCGGCGTCGACGCCTCGAACAACGTCCGCAGCGCCACCTCCACACCCAGCACCGCACGCACCCGACTCACCAAACGCGTCGCCAGCAGCGAATGCCCACCCAACGCGAAGAAGTCGTCCTCGACACCCACCCGGTCCAAGCCGAGGACCTGGGCGAACGCCTGGCACAGAATCTCCTCCTGCACCGTGACCGGACCACGACCCCCACCACTCACATACTCCGGAACAGGCAGCGCCTTGCGGTCCAGCTTGCCGTTCACCGTCAACGGCAACGCATCCAGCGCCACGACCGCCGACGGCACCATGTACTGCGGCAACCGCTCACCCACAAGGTCACGCAGCTCGGACTCCGCAGCATCCCCCACCACATACGCCACCAGACGCCTGTCCCCAGGAACGTCCTCACGAGCGACCACGGCCACCTGCGCCACCCGAGGATGCGCGGCCAGCACCGCCTCAATCTCACCCGGCTCGATCCGGAACCCCCGGACCTTCACCTGCTCATCCACACGCCCCAGATACTCCAGCCGCCCATCAGCCGACCAGCGAACACGGTCCCCCGTCCGATACATCCGCTCACCGGCCGGACCGAACGGACACGCGACGAACCGCTCACCCGTCAGCCCCGGACGACCCACATACCCCCGCGCCACACCCGCACCCGCCACATACAACTCCCCCGCCACACCCACCGGCACCGGCCGCAACGCACCATCCAGCACATACGCCTGAGTATTCGCGATCGGTGCGCCGATCGGCATGCCGCTGTCCGCAGCACGATCACCGGTCCCGCCGACGGGCAGGACATCGGTGGGACCGATGGAATACGTGACACACCCAACGGTCGCCTCGGTCGGCCCGTACTCATTCACCACCGAGGCAGCAGGGTTCGCGCCACGCCAGCGTCGAACCACCTCGACAGGCAGTGCCTCCCCGCCCACCACCAGATCACCCGGCAGCTGATGATCCTGCGCCAGGTCCCCCAGCAGAGCCAGATGGCTGGGAGTCACCTTCAAGAAGGTGCAACCCATCTCACCCGACAACGCCTCGCGCACATCCGCGCCTTCGGTCAACCCCACCACACGCACACATCCGCCGACCATCAGCGGACCAAGCAACGACGTCACCGTCAGGTCGAACGCCACCGACGAATGAAGACCCGCCACCCCACGCAAACCCTCATAATTCTCACCACACCACTCGAGATAACCGACCGCGTTCCGATGAGAAATGACCACGCCCTTCGGACGCCCGGTGGAACCGGACGTGTAAATGACGTACGCCGGGTGATCCGGACTCAGAGAACAATTGCGGTCCGCATCCGTCAGGTCCTCACCGGACAGGCCCGCCAGCCGGTCCTCGATGCCAGGATCGCCCAGCACCATGCACGGCACCGACACCTCGGGAACGGCTGTGCCGAAGTCGGTGATCACGCAGGCTAGACCAGCGTCACCGACCATGAACCCAATGCGGTCCGCCGGATAATCGATATCGATCGGCACATAGGCCGCACCCGCTTTCAGCACCGCCAGGACCGAAACGACCAACTCAGCCGAACGCGACAACGCCAGCCCCACGGACTTCTCGGGGCCGACTCCCTCACTCACCAACAACCGTGCCAACCGACTCGCCCGAGCGTCCAACTCCGCATAAGACAGCTCAACATCCCCCACCACCACGGCCACAGCGTCAGGCGTACGCGCCACCTGCGCCGCGAACAATTCGGGCAAGGTCGATCCGGAACTCGCGACCCCCGTGTCATTCCAGTCCACCAGCACCTTCCGGCGCTCGTCGGCATCGAGGATCTCCACCGAGCTCATCCGCGTCGACGGGTCAGCAACCACAGCCGACAGCACTCTGACCCAGCGGCGCGCGATCTGGTCGGCCGTCTTCTGGTCGAACACGTCGGCCGCCACCGTCACCACGCCACGCACACCGGCCGGCGCACCCCCGGCACCGAAGGTCTCGGCAGCGGTGACCTCCAGGTCGATCTTCGCCGCGGCAGTTCCCGCGCTCATGCGGGAGGCCTTGAGACCGGACAGGTCGAGCTTCGCCGGACCGGCGTTCTGCAGCGTGAGCATGACCTGGAAGAGGGGGTGCCGCGCGAGGGAGCGGGCCGGCGCCAGTTCCTCCACGAGCCGCTCGAAGGGCACGTCCTGGTGCTCGAACGCGCCGAAACTCGTCTCCCGGACCCGTTCCAGCACCTCGGCGAATGTCGGATCGCCAGAGAGGTCGGTGCGTATGACCAGCGTGTTGACGAAGAACCCGACCAGATCGTGCAGGGCCTTGTCGGTGCGTCCCGCGATGGCTGAACCGACGGGGATGTCCGTACCGGCACCGAGCCGGGACAGCGTCACCGCGAGCGCCGCCTGGAGCACCATGAAGAGGCTCATGCCCCGGTCACGCGCCATGGCGACGAGTCGCTCGTGCACCACGGCCGGGATCTCCAGCTCAGCCTGGTGACCGCGGTAGGTCGGTACTGCCGGTCGCGGTCGGTCGGTCGGCAGCGGCAGTTCCTCGGGAACTCCCGTCAGGGCCTCACGCCAGTACTCGACCTGCTGTGACAGCACGCTCTCCGGGTCGTCCTCGTCACCGAGCAACTCCCGCTGCCACATGGCGTAGTCGGCGTACTGCACCGGCAGAGGTTCCCACTCGGGCGCACGGCCCTCGCGTCGCGCCGCGTACGCCACCGACAGATCACGTGCCATCGGGCCGGCCGACCAGCCGTCCCACGCGATGTGATGCACCAACAGGACGAGCACGTGCTCGTCCCGGCCCGCTGCGAACAGGCTGGCCCGCAGTGGGATCTCCGTAGCCAGGTCGAACGCGTGTCGCGCAGCGCGATCCACGGTCTCCGTCAGCTGCTCCGGAGCCACTTCCGCGACGACCAGTTCGAACCCGGTCTCGTCGACCGGCAGGATGCGCTGGTACGGCTCACCGTCGGGCGCGGGGAACACGGTCCGCAGCACCTCGTGCCGTTGCAGCACATCCCGCAGCGCCGATTCCAGTGCTACGCGGTCGAGCGCCTCGGAGAAGCGCAGCACTGTGGGGTTCGTGTATGTCGTGCTCGGCCCCTCCAGCTGTGCCAGGAACCACAAACGACGCTGGGCGAACGAAAGCGGGATCATCAGGACTCCTCCTGGCTGCGCATCGGCCGCAGCGCGGGCCTAGCTTTCCGACGGCTGTCACTTTGCTGTGCGAGCCAGACCGCGAGCCCGGCCGGCGTAGGGGTGCCGAAGACCGCCCGGATCGGCAGTTCCGCCCCCAGTTCCTCTCTGATCTCGCTGCTCAACCTGGTCGCGAGCAGTGAATGTCCGCCGAGGGCGAAGAAGTCGTCATCGACTCCGACCTGGTCCAGGCCGAGCACGCGGGCGAACGCCCGGCAGAGAATCTCCTCCTGTGGCGTGGCCGGGCCACGCCCTCCGCCTGCCGTGTATCCGGGGGCGGGCAGTGCCTTGCGGTCCAGCTTGCCGTTCACCGTCAGCGGCAGCGCGTCCACAGCCACCACGGCCGAAGGCACCATGTAGCCCGGAAGCTGACCGAGCACCCACGTACGCAGGGAATGCGACAGGGCATCCGCCGTGGTACCGGATGTGGCGTCGTTCCCGCGGTCGGCCGGGACCACGTAGGCGACCAGGTGCTTGTCCCCGGGGGTGTCCTCCCTTGCGATCACCGCAGCCTGAGCCACCTGCGGATGCGTGGCCAGCACCGCCTCGATCTCCCCGGGCTCGATCCGGAATCCACGGATCTTCACCTGCTCGTCGACTCGACCGGCGAACACCAACTGACCATCACCGGTCCAGCGAGCCAGGTCCCCGGTCCGATACATCCGCTCGCCAGTACCACCGTATGGGCAGGCCACAAAACGCTCGCTGGTCAGGTCGGGCCGGCCCACATAGCCACGCGCCACCTGCGCACCGGCGATATACAGCTCGCCCGCCACGCCCACCGGCACCGGCTTCAGACGAGCGTCCAAGGCATACAGCCGCGTATTGGCCACCGGCTTCCCCACCGGCACCGCACCCGAGCCGATCGAGTCCGGAGACAGCCGCGCCGTCGCCACGGCGATGGTCGCCTCGGTCGGGCCATAGTGGTTGAACACCCCCTGCTCGCCGGCCGTCGCCAGCAAGCCGGCCACCAGTTCCGGCGAGGCCGCCTCACCGCCCAGCACCAGCGCCTTGCTCGGCAGCACCCCGGCCGCACCATCAGGCCCGGCCGCAAGCGCCGCGAGATGCGAGGGCACCGCCTTGAGGTAGTCGATGCGGTGCTCAGCGAGATACCCGCTCACCGCCACCGCATCGGTCACGGCGTCCTCGTCCAGGATGTGCAGCTCGCCGCCTGTGATCAGACTGGCGAACACCAAGGTGTTTCCCGAGTCGGTTGTCTGAGCCTGCAACACCGCGTAGCGGCCAGGCCCGTCCAACCCGATCTGCCCGGGCACAGTGGTCACATAGTTCGCCAGCCCCCCATGCGTCACCGCCACGCCTTTGGGTAGCCCCGTCGACCCGGACGTATAGATCACATACGCGATCTGGCCCGGCAACGGCCGCGTCGGCTCCGCCAACGATTCCGGTTCCGCCGGCAGCCGCATCGACGTCAGCGTGTCCACCGCGACCAGCCGATGGCCACCCGCCGGCACATCCTCCAGCATCTCGCCCGTGGTCAGCGTCAGCGCCGCACCACTGTCCGCCAGCACAAACGCGATTCGCTCGGTCGGCATCCCGGAATCCACCGGCACATATGCCGCCCCCGCCTTCCACACACCCAAGATCGCCGCGATCATCTCCACGCCACGCGGCAGACACAGACCCACCACCGACTCCGCGCCCACGCCCTGAGCCCGCAGATAGTGCGCCAGCCGATTCGCCCGCACCTCCAACTCCGCGAACGACACCTCCACACCGTCCTGGACCACCGCCACTGCGCCCGGAGTACGACCCACCTGAGACTCGAACAGTGCCGGCACCATTGACACGCCGGCCTCCACCGCCGTGTCGTTCCAGTCCGCCAGCAGCCGATCCCTCTCAGCCGTGTCGAGGATCTCCATTGCTGACAGCGGGCTGTCCGGGTCGTGCTCCAGCGCGGTCACCAGGTTGTCCAGGCAGGTGTGCAGCAGTCGGCACACCGCCTGCCCGTCGACCGGGCTCACCGCGTCCACGGTCAGCCCGAACCTGGACTCCTGGTCGTCCACCGACACAGCCACCGGGTAGTTGGTGGCGTCCCGGGTGTACACCGTGCTGATGCCCTTGGACGAGGTGTCGGCACCCGGACCGGGGGCCTCCTGCGGGCGTCGGCCGTGCCGGTAGTTGAACAGTGAGGTGAACAGCGGACTGCCGTTCGGAATCCCGCTCGCCTGCTGCGCCAGCGTCAGCGGAGCATGCTCGTGCACCAGCAGCTCCGCCAGCTGGTTGCGCACACCCTCCAGCGCGCTGCCCACCCCGACCGCGTCGACACGGACCCGCACCGGCAGCGTGTTGATGAAAAGACCCGGTACCCGGTCCGCGCCGGTTCCGGCGTTCATCCGCCCGAACAGCACCGTGCCGAAGACGACATCGTCGCGTCCGCTGACCGTGGCCAGCACCCTCGCCCAGGCCAGGTGGAACACGGTGGCCGGGCTCACGCCGAGTGACCGGGCGACGTCGCGGACCCGCCGGCCGACCTCGTCGTCAACGCCCAGGCGAGAGCGCACCACGCCGCTGCCGTCACCATGCACGTCCAGCAGACCGTACGGGGCGGTGGTCTCCTCCACGTCTCCCAGCAGACCGGCGAAGTACCGCTCATGCTCCTCACGGCTCACACCCAGCCGTGCCTGCGCGACGAAGTTCCGGAAGGGCACCGGCTCGGGCAGGGAATCCTCGCGCCCCGACAGGAAAGCTCTCAGCTCATGTAGCAGGACATCCTGGCCTGTGTGGTCCTGGACCAGGTGATGCATGCGCAACGACGCCAGCCACCGACCATCCGGCCGCGCGGCCGTGTGCACGTCGATCAGCGGCGCGCGCCCGATATCCATGCGGGGACCGGCTGCCGCGATCAACTGCTGTACCGCATCGGTGCCTTGCGGGTCGAGAGGGACCTCATGGACGGGCAGTTCGGCCCGGCGGACCACCACCTGGACCGGCTCACGCAACTGCTCCCACAGGATCGCGGTGCGGTAGATGTCGTGCCGGTCCACCACCCGCTGCAACGCGCGGAGGAACGAGTCCAGACGCTCTCGCGAGTCGAACTCCATGGCTCTCGGCGCCGCGTACACATCCGCACCGCCGTCCGCCTGCAACAGGTGGTGGAAGAACAGACCTTCCTGCAGAGGAGCCAAGGGATACACATCGGCGACGTTGGCGGCGCCACCCTCGACGACCGCGACGATCCGCTCGATCTCCCCTTCCGACAGATCGATCAGCGGCAGCATGTCCGGAGTGATGCGCTCAGCATCATGCGGAATCAGGCTGGGCGGCACCGTCACCTCGGCCGGCCCAGCGGCCGCCGCCAGGCCCGCGGGTGTCGGCGTCTGGAACAGGGCCCGCACGGACACGGACACACCCCGGCCGCGAAGCTGCTCGACCAGTGAGACGGCCAGCAGGGAGTGGCCGCCCAGCGTGAAGAAGTCGTCGTCCACGCCGACCGTGGGCAGGCCCAGGACCTGGGCGTAGGCCTGGCAGAGGATCTCTTCCTGCACCGTCGCAGGCGCACGCCCCGTACCGGCCGTCGCCGCCGCACCGTAGTCCGGGGCCGGCAACGCCTTGCGGTCCAGCTTCCCGTTGCCGGTCAGCGGAAGCGCGTCGAGGACCAGAACAGCTGCGGGAATCATGTGGTCCGGCAGTCGTGCCGCCGCGAATTGCCGCACTGTGTCGGACAGTTCGACACCATCGGTGTCCTCGGTGACGACGTAGGCGACCAGACGGACATCACCCGGGGCGTCCTCACGAGCGACCACCGCGGCCTGGAGGACCAGCGGGTGCGCGGCCACGACCGCCTGGACCTCGCCGGGCTCCACCCGGAACCCACGGATCTTCACCTGCTCATCCGCACGCCCCACGAACACCAGCCGCCCATCGGCCGACCAGCGAACACGGTCCCCCGTGCGATACATCCGCTCACCGGCCGGACCGAACGGGCAGGCCACGAACCGATCCGACGTCAGCCCAGGCCGACCGACGTACCCGCGCGCTACCTGCGCACCGGCCACATACAGCTCGCCCACCACACCCACCGGCACCGGCTTCAGACCAGCGTCCAGCACATAGGCCTGCGTATTGGCCACCGGGGAGCCCACCGGGACCACCCCGGAAGCCGCCTGCTCCACCGTCAACTGGGTGGTCGTGACACCGACTGTGGTCTCGGTCGGCCCGTAGTGGTTGAACACCACGCGCTCTGCGCCGGCGGTTTCCAGGAGCTCGCTCACCAGATCGGCGGAGGCCGCCTCACCACCCAGGACCAGCGACCGCACCGACGCCACCGACGCCGCACCCAACGCCGCCACATGCGACGGCACCGCCTTCAGGAAATCAATCCGCCGCTCGACCAGATAGGCCGCGACCGCGACCGGGTCGGTGACCAACTCCTCGTCGATGAAGTGCAGTTCACCTCCGCCGGTCAGACTCGCGAAGACGGTCGTGTTCGCCAGGTCGGTGGCCTGGCCCTGAAGCACCGCATACCGGCCAGGGCTGCCGAAGCCGACCCGCTCGGGCACCGAGGCGACGTAGTTCGCCAGGCCCCCGTGGGTGACCGCCACACCCTTCGCACGCCCCGTCGAACCCGACGTATAGACGACATACGCCACCTGATCCGGCAGGAGCTCCGCCCCCGGCGGGGTGGACGGGACCGATGCCATCTGCATCGCCGTCAACGTGTCGTCGATGGCGACCATGCGATGCCGTCCCACGGGGAGGTCTTCGAGGATCTCCTCCGTGGTCAGCGTCAGGACCGCGCCACTGTCCCGCAGTACGAACGCCACCCGCTCCGCCGGCTGACCCACATCCACCGGGACGTAGGCCGCCCCCGCCTTCCACACCCCCAGCATCCCGACGAGAGTCTCCACACCCCGCGGCAGACACAGCCCCACCACGGACTCCGTGCCCACGCCCTGAGCCCGCAGATAGTGCGCCAGCCGATTCGCTCGCACCTCCAACTCCGCGAACGACACCGACTCATCCCCCTGCACCACCGCCACTGCGCCCGGAGTACGACCCGCCTGAGCCTCGAACAACCCCAGCACCGACGACCCCGCCATCGCCAGACCGGTGTCGTTCCACTCCACCAGCACACGATGGCGCTCGTCCGGCAGGAGAACGTCGGCTGCACTCACCTGTGTCGAGGGGTCCTGGACGACCTGGGACAGCAGCAGGTTCAGTGCGCCCGCCATCCGGGCGACCGTGCCGGGCTCGAACAGGTCAGCCGCCCCCGTCACCACCCCACCGATACCCGCCGGAGCACCATCCGGACCGAACCGCTCACCCACCAGCACCGACACATCGAACTTCGCCCCCACCCGCCCCAACGGCAACGCACTGCCCCGCAGACCCGACACCCCCGGAGCCACCCCACCCACACCCGCCGCCGACACCGTGTCCTGCATCGTCAAAATGACCTGGAACAACGGATGCCGAGCCGCCGAACGAGCCGGCGCCAACTCCTCCACCAACCGCTCGAACGGCACATCCTGATGCCCGAACGCGGCCAGACTCGTCTCCCTCACCCGCTCCAACACCCGCGCGAACGTCGGATCACCCGACAGATCCGTACGGATCACCAGCGTGTTCACAAAACAACCCACCAGCTCGTCCAACGCCTCATCCGTACGACCCGCGATCGCCGAGCCGATCGGGATGTCCGTGCCCCCACCCAGCCGCGACAACGTCACCGCCAACGCGGCCTGCAGCACCATGAACACCGTCACACCACGCTCACGCGCCACCTCACGCAACCGCGCATGCACCCCAGCCGGCACCTGCAGCCCCACCGCATGCCCCTCATGCGAAGCAACCACCGGACGCGACCGGTCATACGGCAACGCCAACTCCTCCGGAGCCCCGGCCAGCACCTCACGCCAAAACCCCACCTGACGCGACAGCACACTCCCAGGGTCACTCTCCTCACCGAGCAACTCCCGCTGCCACAACGCATAATCCGCGTACTGCACCGGCAACGATCCCCACACCGGCGCCCGACCCTCACACCGCGCCGCATACGCAGACGTCAGATCACGCTCCAAAGGAGCAGACGACCACCCATCACTGGCAATGTGATGCACCGCCACCACGAGCACGTGCTCATCCGGTCCCGTAGCGAATAACCACGCCCGCAACGGGATCTCGGAACTTAGATCGAAGGCGTAACCTGCCGCCTCGGCCACCGCCTCACCCAGCTCCTCCGCGCTCACATCGGTGATCGTGAGTGCGAACCCGGTCTCCTCGACCGGCAGGATCCGCTGATACGGCTCACCGTCGGCGACCGCGAACACCGTCCGCAGCACCTCATGACGTCCGACGACGTCCCGCAGCGCTTCATCGAGCGCCACTCGGTCCAACTCACCCGACAGCCGCAGCACCACTGGCTGGTTGTAGGTCGCGCTCGGGCCTTCCAGTTGGCTGATGAACCACAGCCTGCGCTGCGCGTACGACAACGGCACCCGCTGCGGACGAGCCTGCGCCACCAACGCCGGACGCGCCACTTCGGCCTGGCCCAGCCTGGCCGCGAGCCCCGCCGGCGTCGACGCCTCGAACAACGTCCGCAGCGCCACCTCCACACCCAGCACCGCACGCACCCGACTCACCAAACGCGTCGCCAGCAGCGAATGCCCACCCAACGCAAAGAAGTCGTCCTCGACACCCACCCGGTCCAAGCCGAGGACCTGCGCGAACGCCTGGCACAGAATCTCCTCCTGCACCGTGACCGGACCACGACCCCCACCACTCACATACTCCGGAACAGGCAACGCCTTACGGTCCAGCTTGCCGTTCACCGTCAACGGCAACGCATCAAGGACGACGACCGCCGACGGCACCATGTACTGCGGCAACCGCTCACCCACAAGGTCACGCAGCTCGGACTCCGCAGCGTCCCCCACCACATACGCCACCAGACGCCTGTCCCCGGGAACATCCTCACGAGCGATCACCGCTGTCTGTGTGACCTGGGGATGGGCGGCCAGCACCGCCTCGACCTCACCGGGCTCGATGCGGAACCCACGGACCTTCACCTGCTCATCCGCACGCCCCAGATACTCCAGCCGGCCCCCAACCGACCACCGCACCACATCCCCCGTCCGATACATCCGCTCACCAGCCGGACCGAACGGACACGCGACAAACCGCTCACCCGTCAACCCCGGACGACCCACATACCCCCGCGCCAGACCCGCACCCGCCACATACAACTCCCCCGCCACACCCACCGGCACCGGCCGCAACGCACCATCCACCACGTAAGCGCGCGTGTTCGCGATCGGTGCGCCGATCGGCATGCCGCTGTCCGCAGGGAAATCATCGGTCCCGCCGACGGGCAGGGCGTGCGTGGGACGGACGGAGTAGGTAATGCACCCGACGGTCGCTTCGGTCGGTCCGTACTCGTTGACCACCGTGGCAGCCGGGTTGCCGAGACGCCATCGCCGGACGACCTCGACAGGCAGTGCCTCCCCGCCCACCACCAGGTCGCCGGACAGTTGGTGGTCCTGCGCCACCTCGCCCAGCAGGGCGAGGTGGCTCGGGGTCACCTTCAGGAAGGTGACCCTCGTGTCACCCGACAACGCCTCGCGTACATCCGTGCCCTCGGTCAGTCCGACCACGCGCACGCATCCACCGACCATCAGCGGGCCGAGCAGCGACGTCACCGTCAGGTCGAACGCGACCGAGGAGTGAAGGCCCGCCACTCCGCGCAGGCCCTCGTAGTTCTCACTGCACCATTCGAGATAGCCGACTGCGCTCCGATGAGTGATCACCACACCCTTGGGGCGCCCTGTGGAACCGGAGGTGTAGATGACGTAGGCGGGGTGATCCGGGCTGAGACGACAGGCGCGGTCGGCGTCCGTGAGGTCCTGATCGGACAGGTCGGCCAGCCGGCCCTCACTGCCCGGATCGTCCAGCACGATGCATGGCACCGTCAGGTCGGGAGTGGTGGCGGAGGTCGTGATCACGCAGGCGAGCTCCGCGTCGTCGGCCATGAAGGCGATACGGTCCGCCGGGTAGTCGGTATCGATCGGCAGGTAGGCCGCGCCCGCTTTGAGTACCGCCAAGACCGAGACGACCAGGTCGGCCGAACGTGACAGCGCCAGACCCACCGACTTCTCGGGGCCGACCCCGGTGGCCACCAACAGCCGCGCCAACCGGTTCGCACGCGCGTCCAGCTCCGCGTAGGAGAGCCGTGCGTCTCCTACGACCACTGCTGCGGAGTCCGGCGTACGCGCCACCTGCGCCGCGAACAACTCGGGCAGTGTGGCCCCTTGGGTCTGCGTAGTGGTGTTGTTCCAGTCTTGGAGGAGTCGGTTCTGTTCACTCTGGTCGAGGATGTCCACCGCCGCCAGGGAGCTGTTGGGGTCGTCCTCCAGCGCGGTCACGAGGTTGTCGAGGCAGGTGTGCAGCAGCCGGCACACCGCCTGCCCGTCCACCGGGCCCACCGCGTCCACGGTCAACCCGAACCTGGACTCCAGGTCATCGACCGACACAGCCACCGGGTAGTTCGTCACCTCACGCATCGAGACGGTGCTGATGCCCTGCGGCGCACTGTCGGTGTCCGAGCCGGGATCCGTCTGCGGGCGTCGGCCGTGGCGGTAGTTGAACAGTGAGGTGAACAGCGGACTGCCGTTCGGGATCCCGCTGGCCTGCTGCGCCAGCGTCAGCGGAGCGTGCTCGTGCACCAGCAGTTCCGCCAGCTGGTTGCGTACGCCCTCCAGCGCGCTGCCCACGCCCACCGCGTCGACACGAACCCGCACCGGCAGCGTGTTGATGAACAGCCCCGGCACCCGGTCCGCACCCACACCCGCATTCATCCGCCCGAACAACACCGTGCCGAACACGACATCGTCGCGTCCGCTGACCGTGGCCAGCACCCTCGCCCAGGCCAGATGGAACACGCTGGCCGGACTCACACCGAGCGACCGGGCCACATCCCGCACCCGTCGGCCGACCTCCTCATCAACCCGCAGGTGAGAACGCACGACACCGCTGCCGTCACCGTGCACGTCCAGCAGACCGTACGGGGCAGTGGTCTCCTCCACATCCCCCAGCAGACCGGCGAAGTACCGCTCATGCTCATCGCGCGTCACGCCCAGCCGCGCCTGCGCGACGAAATTCCGGAACGGCAACGGCTCGGGCAGAGCGTCCTCCCGCCCCGACAGGAACGCGCCCATCTCGTCCAGCAGGACATCCTGCGTGGTGTGGTCCTGGACCAGATGATGCATCCGCAGCAACGCCAGCCAGCCACCGTCCACCCCCGGCTGCGCGGCGGTGTGCACATCGATCAACGGGGCACGGCCGATATCCATGCTCGACCCGGCCGCCGCAGTCAACTGCTCCACCGCGGCCGGTCCGTCAGCGGTCAACTCCACGGACACTACGGGCAGTTCCGCCCGGCGGACCACGACCTGGACCGGCTCACGCAACCGCTCCCACACGATCGCCGTGCGATAGATGTCGTGCCGGTCCACCACCCGCTGAAGAGCAGCAAGGAACGCATCCAGACGCTCCCGCGAATCGAACCGCAGCACCCGCGGCACCACATACGCATCCGCACCACCGTCCGCCTGCAACAGATGATGGAAGAACAACCCCTCCTGCAAAGGCGCCAAGGGATACACATCAGCGATGTTCGCGGCGCCACCCGGTATCTGCCCGACAATGTGCGCCAACTCGGACTCGTCCAGATCCACCAGCGGCAACATGTCCGCAGTAATGCGTTCAGCATCCTGCGGAATCAGACTGGGCGGCACCGTCACCTCGGCCGGCCCAGCGGCCGCCGCCAGGCCCGCGGGTGTCGGCGTCTGGAACAGAGCGCGCACGGAGACGGACACACCCCGACCGCGCAACTGCTCCACCAGCGACACCGCCAGCAGGGAATGCCCACCCAACGCGAAGAAGTCGTCGTCCACACCCACCGCGGGCAGGCCCAGAACCTCCGCGAACACCTGGCACAGGATCTCCTCCTGCACCGACACCGGACCACGACCCCCACCCGCCATGAACTCGGGAGCCGGCAACGCCCTGCGATCCAGCTTCCCGTTCACCGTCAACGGCAACGCATCCAGCACCACCACCGCCGACGGCACCATGTACTCCGGCAACCGGGCAGCCGCGAACCCCCTCACATCCGCGCCCGCAACCTCCCCCACCACATACGCAACCAACCGCTCATCACGCACCACCACCGCCACATCCCTCACCGCACCATGACGCGACAACACCCCCTCCACCTCGCCCAACTCCACCCGGAAACCACGCAACTGAACCTGATCATCCGCACGGCCCTCGAACACCAGCCGCCCCTCAGCCGTCCAGCGCGCACGGTCCCCCGTCCGGTACATCCGCCCACCCACCGCACCGAACGGGCACGCGACAAACCGCTCCGACGTCAGCCCCGCACGATTCAGATAACCCCGCGCCAGACCCGCACCCGCCACATACAACTCCCCCACCACACCCACCGGCACCGGCCG
>NZ_JBVJBP010000041.1:0-20520 GCF_055589465.1 Streptomyces sp. NPDC041940 | reverse complement strand
GTGCGGAGTGTGTGCCGTTCCCCCCCCACACCGTCCCCCCCCTCCACCCCCCCCCTTCTCCCCCCCCCTTTCTCCCTCCCCTCCCCCCGGGCCGTCGGCCGGACCGAGGCCGAGTCGGCCTTCGCCGACGGGCACGACCGCTGGTCTCTCTACCGTGCGGCGCTGGACGCCCCCGGCGCACTGCCGCTGCTGTTCGAGGCGGTGTCCCTGGAGCGGGACGGCCCCCTGGCGTCCGGGGTCGTCGGCGAGGTACTCGAACAGGTTCCCGCGGACCAACGCGAACGATGGATGCGGGTCCTCGCCCCGTCCGTCCGCGCCTTCGCGGAACGCCGGGCCCGGGAACTCGGTGTCCTGGAGCCGACGCGGCGGTCCTGCACGTCGTCTCCCGCAGGGGCCGGACCAAGAGGATCCGGCAGGCGGCCGTGGAGGCCCTCAAGCCACCGCGGTAGCCGCCGCACAACACTGTGCCCCGCCGGGTCGAGGCCCGGCGGGGCACAGTGCTTCGCGGCTCCGGGAGAAGACCGGATCAGTCGGTCACGTACTGATGCAGCCCCGGCACGGTCAGCGTGCCGCCGAACTGGCCTGCCTGGGTGACCTTCACGTTGGTGAAGTAGATCTCCGGAAGGTTCAGGGGCGGCGGGTGCTCGGGGTCGAACGTGAGCGGGACCAGCCCGAGCAGGTTGCCCGAGATCTTCTCCGTGTACATCACCGTCTTGCCGTCGGTGATCGTGGACGTCGAGCCCTTGGCCGCCTGGACGTGATGCGTCTTGCCGGACGGCTTGTCCTTGACGAGCTGGTGCAGGTCCCCGATCTCGGTGCCCTTGGAGATGACGAACTTCAGGACCTTCTTCGTGGCACCGCTCGCCGTCTTCACCTCGACGATGCCCTGGTAGTCGGCGCCGTGCAGCTTCAGCGAGCTGGCCTCCAGGCGCCAGGGCTCGTCGGGGACGAGGAGTTCGTTGTCCACCCCGCCCTCGGCGTCCGTGGCGGCCGGGCAGTCCTCGGGGTCCACGGAGGGGCTGGGGGAGGCCTCGGCCTTCTCCGCCGCTTCCTTGGCCTTCTCGGCCGCCTTCTCGACGGCGTCGGTCGTGTCCCCGGCCGCCTTCGACGCCCCGTCGGTCGTGTCCTTGACGGTGTCCTCGACCGTGTCGGTCGTCTTCTTGACGGCGTCGGACGCGCTGTCCTTGCTCGTCTCCGAGGACTTCTCGGTGTCCTCGGCCTCACTCGTGTCCCCGGACGGCGAGGCGGACGCGGAGGGCGTGGCGCTCGGGCTCTCGGTGGACTTGCCGCCCTTGAAGATGCCGCCGATCGCCTCGCCGATGTCCTCGAGGACGTTGCCGCCGCTCTTGGACTCCGACGGGCTGGGCGTCGCCTCGTCGCCCTCGCCCGACGTGCCCTCGGATGCCGAAGGGGTCGGGGTGGGCTCGGTCTTGTCGGCCTCGTCGTCGGAACCTGAATCCGACGAAGAGGACGAGTCGTCCTTGTCCGCGCCCGCGTCCGAGCCGGCGGACGCCGAGGGAGTCGGTTCGGACGTGCCCTTGTCCTCGTCGTCCGCGGCCTCGCTCTCGCTCGCCGAGGGAGACGGGGAGGCACCGTCCTTGTCGTCCTCCATCGCCGCGAGACAGTCCTTGTACTCGTCGGCTGTCAGGCTGTTGGAGGTCGACGGCTGCTCGTCCGCGAGGGCGAGCGTCGGGGTGAATCCCATGCCCATGAGGACCGCGGTGGGCATCGCCGCCATGGCTATCGCCTTGCCGGCGGGCATCTGGAACCGGGTGAAGAGCGGCTTCTTGGGAGCCGCGTGACGTGGCCCCGTTCTCCCCTTCGCCTGGGCGGCGGGAGAACCGTCGCGGGGGTCAGCCGACACGGTACCCCCCGTGGTGGGCCTCGGACCGGAAGCCGTCCGCGGGGCCGCCGTCGCCGGTCCCGTACGGAGGGTGCGTCCCGCCCGTCTCACCGGCCGGGCTCTCGGGAGAGGGCTCCACGGCTCCTTCTCCCGTCGGTCCCTGACCGGCCGCCCGAGGCCCCTTCCCCGTGTCCTCCGACTTGCCCGGCACCCAGGCGACGGCGAGAGCGCCGCCGAGCATCGCCAGCAGGAAGCCGATGAGGAAGCCCCCGATGTTGGAGACCACCAGCGACACCAGGGCGAGGATGATCGACGCGACACCGGCGAAGACCCGCGTCGCCTGCTGGAACCACATGGTCAGACCCAGTGTGATCAGCAGGACCCCGATGATGAGGGAGCCGGCACCCGCGGTGGTCGCCATGGTGAGCGACATGGTGCCCAACTTGAGGGTGGCGTAGGGGAAGTAGGCGATCGGCACCCCGCCGAGGATGGTGAACAGGCCTGCCCAGAACGGCCGGGTGCCCCGCCAGTCACGGAATCGCAGACGCAGCCGGGCGAAAGTCCCGGCGCTCTGGACCGGAGTCTCGGCACTCATGGAAAACAGCTCCCTCGGTCCGATGGAGGTACGTACCGGCTCGGCCGTAGGCGTGTGGAGAAGCCGGAAAGTCTAAGTCTGTGTGGTGGCCCGGCGCGGGGCCGGGCCCGAGGGGCGGGGAAGCGACGGCTCCCCCGCCCCTCGAAGGGGACGGGTCAGCCGCCCCCGGACACCCGTGGGACGGAGGCTGTCAGTAGCACTCCATGCCCTTGTCCATGCCGAGCTTCATCGACAGGCCGCTCAGCTTGAACGTGCCGGCCGTGGTCGCCCACGCCGTCTGCTTGACGCCGTAGAGGTCGGCCTCCCTGGCCTGCTGGGCGAACCCGCCCGGCAGCGTGGTCTTGGTGTCCTTGACCGCAGGACCACGGGTCTTGTCCTTGACCGCGACACCGATGTCGATGTCCTTGAACTCCGCGTCGGCGTCGAGCTGGGCGACGTCGATGTAGAGGTTCTCGGCCTTGACCGGCTTCTTGGCGTCGTTCCCCGCCTCAAGACGGAGGTAGACCGTCTTGCCTATGAGGGGGATCGGCGTCGCGACCGACTGGCACATCTTGCTGATCGTCGCGTCGTCGAACGACGAGATCGCGACGGGAACCTGCGTCTTCTTCTCACCGTCGGTCGAGGTGTAGACGCTGTCGATTCCGCCGTACTGCGCGAAACCCTCACCGTGCAGGTGACTGGCCGACACCTTGAACTGCTGGCCGGAGACGCTAAACGACGCGGCCAGCGCACCCTGCGCGAGTCCTACACCCACACATGCCGCAGCGGCGACGCTGGGCACCATGACCACAGCGAACCGCTTCCATCTGGTCCCGCCACGCACCTGGGACTCCATATTTCCTCCTTCTCGGACGTACATCTCCTGCCCTGGCTCGCCCCGAATGGCGGCTCAGCCGGGCAGGGATGGGAGAAGTGCTACGTCCTCGGGAAGGAGAGCGCCTGCACTCGGCGGCGCAACTCGCGCCCGAATCACCGGCGATCACCCCCGAGCGACAACCACTGGTCGCGCCTGACACGCATCACGCACAACCTTGCTGGACAGGCTTCGCCGGATGAGCGAAGACCCCCCTGTCCAAGAGCCGGCGCCACTGCCGCCGGCTCTGCTCGGTGGGGACCCAGGACGTCCCGCGACCCAACCGGCTGCCGGGGTACGGGAATGGACCGAGCGTGGCCGATCGTGGTGCATTCTCGCCGCCCGCACAAGGGGGTTCGTTACTGGCTAGTAACGGCCGTATAACCGAACAACGACCCATCGGTCTCGGCCGACGACACAGGGTGCTCCTCACCGGCGGTACAAAGCTGTTGATCAATGGACAGAAACCGACAGATCAACGCCCGTAACTTACTCGCAGTAACAGCGGCCGCGATTACCAAGTTTTGGTAAAGCGCGGCCGCAGTGACGCCCTGTGGGCAAATCTTTCACGTGGGCACCACAAGCCCGCGTGTTTAACGACTGGTCAGAACAGGGCGCGTGCCAGGGCCCTGCGCGCCGCGATCACCCGCGGATCCTCGGGCCCGACCACCTCGAACAGCTCCAGCAGCCGCATCCGCAGGGTGTCCCGGTCGTCACCCACCGTGCGCGACACGGTCTCGATTAGACGGCCGAAAGCGTCCTCGACATGGCCGCCCACCAGATCCAGGTCGGCGGCGGCGATCTGCGCCTGCACATCGGCCGGCTTGTCGGCCGCGTCCTTGCGCACCTGCTGCGGGTCGACGCCCTGCACCCGCTGGAGCAACTCGGCCTGGGCGAGACCCAGTTTGGCCTCCTCGTTGCCCGGCTCCTCGTTCAGTACGTTCTTGTACGCCTGGATTGCACCGCTCAGGTCACCCGAGTCCAGCGCCTGCACTGCGGCTTCCAGAAGCGCGTCGTACGGACCGGCCGGACGCTCGGGAGCCGCCGGGGCGCCGCCCGCCTCGGCGTCGGGGTCGACGGTGAGGCCGGTCAGACCGAAGCGCTGCTCGGCGACCTGGACCAGCTGGTCCAGGGTTCCCCGGATCTGCTCCTCGCCCGCGGCCCCCTGGAAGAGCGGCAGCGCCTGCCCCGCGACGACCGCGAACACCGCGGGGATCCCCTGGATGCCGAACTGCTGCATCAGCATCTGGTTGGCATCGACATCGATCTTGGCGAGCAGGAAACGGCCGTTGTACTCGACGGCCAGCCGCTCCAGGAGCGGGCTCAGCTGCTTGCAGGGCTGACACCACTCGGCCCAGAAGTCGATGACGACCGGTACCTCGGCGGACCGCTGCAGGACTTCGGTCTCGAACCCCGCCTCATCGACGTCGATGACGAGGTCGGCCGGGGAGATTCCCCCCGCACCGCCGTCCCGGGCGGCTTGGGCACGCGCCTGCTCCGCCTTCGCCTTGGCCTCCTGGGCCGCCTTCACCGCGGCGAGGTCGACGACTCCGCTCATGGACATGTTCCGTGGCTGCATGCGTCTATCCTCCCCCGTACTGCGCGCGTGTGTGAAAAACGGTGTGAAAGCCGGGCTGGTCGGGTCCCGTTCGGCGCCGGGTCCCCACCCCACGCCATGTCTCCGAAGCCCGCGTACGTCCTTCACGGGCTTTCGCTACGAGACGTAGCGTAATGCCACACCGGACCGCCGGACCACCACCCCCCGGTGATCTCCCTCACGGCCGCACAGGAACCGCCCGTTATGGTCATGGCATGCAGAGCCGCAGCCCAGCCAGCCGCACGGGGCGCCCGCGCAGCGCCGCGGCGGACGCCGCGATCCTGGCCGCGACGCGTGAGGCTCTCGTGGACCTGGGCTGGTCCAAGCTCACCCTGGGAGACGTCGCGACCCGCGCCGGGGTTGCGAAAACGACCCTCTATCGCCGCTGGGCGGGCAAGAACGAGCTGGTCGTCGACGCGGTGGCGGAGCTCTTCGACGAACTCCGCCTGCCCGACCGGGGCAGTCTGGCCGCGGACATCGAGGGCGTCGTGCTCCAGTTCGCGGCGATCCTGGCCCGGCCGGAGGCGAGAAGCGGATTGATGGCTGTGGTCGCGGAGTCCACCCGGGACGACGCGCTGCGCGAGCGCATCCGTGCATCAGTGGTCGAGCGCCAGAAACGCCTGGTCCTGGAGGGCCGGTCCCGCGCCCAGGCGAGAGGCGAGCTGCCCCCTGAACCGGACCCGGAGTCGGCGGCCCGCACGGCCGACCTGATCTTCGACATGGTCGCGGGTGCGGTGGTCCACCGCACCTTGGTCAGCGCGGAACCGGCGGACGAGGAATGGGTCCGCGGCTTCACGAGGGTGCTGCTGCACGGTCTGGCTTAGCTGCGGGCATGCGTGCCTCCCCCAGTGCCTCAAGGGCCTGGGAGGTGCCCCCACCGCCCACCCGTGCCGCAGCACCAACGCCGAGCACTCAGAACCCCGCCGGCTCCGTATACACCCCCCACTCGTCCCGCAGCACCCCGCAGATCTCCCCCAGCGTCGCCTCGGCGCGCACAGCCTCCAGCATCGGCTCGATCATGTTGGTGCCACCGCGCGCGGCGACCAGCATCGCGTCGAGCGCGGCTCGCACCCGCGCGTCGTCGCGCCCGGCCTTCCGCCCGCCGAGCACCCGCACCTGCTCCCGTTCCACCTCATGACTGACCCGCAGGATCTCCAGATCCCCGGTCACGGAGCCGTGGTGGGCGTTGACCCCGACGACCCGCTTGTCGCCCTTCTCCAGCGCCCGCTGGTACTGGAAGGCCGACTCGGCGATCTCGCCGGTGAACCAGCCGTCCTCGATCCCGCGCAGGATCCCGGAGGTGATCGGCCCGATCGGGTGCTGCCCGTCGGGGTGGGCCCGCAGCCCCCGTTCCCTTATCTGCTCGAAGATCTTCTCCGCGTCGGCCTCGATGCGGTCGGTGAGCTGCTCGACGTACCAGGAACCGCCCAGCGGATCGGCCACGTTGGCGACGCCGGTCTCCTCCATCAGCACCTGCTGCGTCCGCAGCGCGATCTCCGCCGCCTGCTCGCTGGGCAGGGCGAGCGTCTCGTCGAGGGCGTTGGTGTGCAGCGAGTTGGTCCCGCCGAGCACGGCCGCCAGCGCCTCCACGGCCGTCCGTACGACGTTGTTGTACGGCTGCTGCGCGGTGAGGGAGACGCCGGCCGTCTGGGTGTGGAAGCGCAGCCACTGCGCCTTCTCGCTCTTCGCGCCGTACACGTCCCGCATCCAGCGCGCCCAGATCCGGCGCGCGGCACGGAACTTGGCGATCTCCTCGAAGAAGTCGACGTGCGCGTCGAAGAAGAAGGAGAGTCCGGGGGCGAAGACGTCGACGTCGAGCCCGCGCGAGAGCCCCAGTTCGACGTATCCGAAGCCGTCCGCGAGCGTGTACGCCAGCTCCTGCGCGGCCGTCGCCCCGGCCTCGCGGATGTGGTAGCCGGAGACGGACAGCGGCTTGTACGCGGGGATGCCGGCCGCGCAGTGCTCCATCAGGTCGCCGATCAGGCGCAGGTGCGGCTCGGGCTGGAAGAGCCACTCCTTCTGGGCGATGTACTCCTTGAAGATGTCCGTCTGGAGCGTGCCGTTCAGGACGGCCGGGTCGACGCCCTGGCGTTCGGCGGCGACCAGGTACATGCAGAAGACGGGGACGGCCGGGCCGCTGATGGTCATCGACGTCGTGACGTCGCCCAGCGGGATGTCCTTGAACAGGACCTCCATGTCGGCGGCCGAGTCGATGGCGACACCGCAGTGCCCGACCTCGCCCAGCGAGCGCGGGTCGTCGGAGTCGCGGCCCATGAGCGTCGGCATGTCGAAGGCGACCGAGAGCCCGCCTCCGCCGTTGCCGAGGATCATCTTGTAGCGCTCGTTGGTCTGCTCGGCGTTGCCGAACCCGGCGAACTGCCGGATGGTCCACGTACGCCCTCGGTAGCCGGTCGCGTACAGGCCGCGGGTGAAGGGGTACTCCCCGGGCCACCCGATCCGCTCGAACCCGTCGTACCTGTCTCCGGGCCGCGGCCCGTACACCGGCTCCACGGGGTCGCCGGAGAGCGTGGTGAAGTCGGCCTCGCGCTTGCGCGCGGCGTCGTACCGGGCCTGCCAGCGACGGCGGCCCTCCTCGATGGCGTCAGCGTCCATACCCTCGAATTTACTAGGACGTCCTAGTAAATGTCGATGGCAGACCGCCGCACGTTCGTCCGTACGGCGGTGAGACCTACGACGGTGAGACCTACGACGGTGAGGCCACGGAGGGCGAGGGCTACGCCTTGGCGGGCGCGGGCGAGTCCTCCGCGATCCGGGACTCCAGCTCGTGGCTGATCTTGCGCTCGACGAAGAAGGCGGCCGTCGGGACGGTCCCGGCGAGCAGCACCCACACCTGCTTGCCGACCGGCCACTTCGCCTTGGAGCCCAGGTCGAAGGCGAAGACCAGGTACAGGACGTACAGCCAGCCGTGCGCGATGCTGACGACGCGCGTGAAGTCGGCCGCGCCGTTCAGGTCGAGCAGATACTTGCCGATCATGCCCAGGGTCAGCAGGACCAGCAGCACGCCGGTGACATAGGCCATCACGCGGTAGCGGGTCAGCACGCTCTTTTTCATGCCGTCGAGCGTAACGACCCGTTCCGGGGGATCTTGCCCCGGGTCACTGCTCCTCGAAGTCCCCCGCCGCGATCCGCAGCGGCCGCAGCATCGCGAAGATCTCCCCGCACTCCTCGGAGTCGTACGCCCCCAGGCCGAAGTCCATCGCCATCAGGTCACGGGTGGCCGCCTCGACCACCTCGCGGCCCTTCCCGGTGATGCTGGCGAGGGTGCCGCGCCCGTCGTTGGGATTGGGCCGCTTGTCGACGAGACCCGACCTCACCAGCCGGTCCACGGTGTTCGTCACGGACGTGGGATGCACCATGAGCCGCTCGCCGATCTTGGACATCGGCAGCTCGCCGGACTTGGAGAAGGTGAGCAGCACCAGCGCCTCGTAGCGCGCGAACGTCAGCCCGTACGGCTTGACCACCGAGTCGACCTCGGCGAGGAGGATCTGCTGGGCTCGCATGATCGAGGTGATCGCGGCCATGGACGGCACGTTTCCCCAGCGCTGCTTCCAGCGTTCGTCGGCGCGCGCGATCGGATCGAAGGAGAGACTGAGCGGCTTCGGCACGAACCCGACCTTACCGGCCGGTCACATGGTGGTCAGCCCCGTCTCGCCCTTCGGTCCGGCACCTCCGGCTCCGCCATCCGGGGGCAGGGCGAGGCCATGTCCTTTGTAGGGCGATTCATACAAGTATGTAACTATTGACAACGGCTCCATCACTGAACGTCACCTTCCTCACAGGGAGCGGCATGAGACGGCTGAACCACGCCCTCGCGGTCCTCGCGGTGCTCGGACTCGCTGCGGGCTGCTCGTCCGCTCACGGCCGCGCCGAGACGGCCGACACCGGCGACGACACCACGAAGGCCGGCTACACGGCCGGCTCGCCCTTCTGGGTCGACCCCGAGAGCCCCGCGGCCCAGCAGGCGCGGCTCTGGGAGCAGCAGGACCGGGAGGACGACGCCGAGCTGATCCAGCGGATCGCCGACCGGCCCGTCGCCCTGTGGCCGCCCGGCGAGACCGATCCGGCACCGACGGTGCGGGCGGCGGCCTCGGCCGCGAGCGACGAGGGGCAGACCGCGGTCTTCGTCGCGTACAACATCCCGCACCGGGACTGCGGCCAGCACTCGGCGGGCGGGGCCGAGGACGCGGACACCTACCGGGAATGGATCGGGCAGTTCGCCCACGCCCTCGGCGAGGCGGAGGCCCTGGTCGTCCTGGAACCCGACGCGGTCGCGCACATCGTGGACGGCTGCACGCCCGGCGAGTACCACGCCGAGCGCGAACAGCTGCTCGGCGAGGCGATCGCCCGGCTGAAGCAGCAGCCGAACACCAAGGTGTACCTGGACGCGGGCAACGCGGACTGGATCCGGGAGCCGGACAAGCTGGTGGAGCCGCTGCGGCGGGCCGGGATCGAACAGGCCGACGGCTTCGCGCTCAACGTCTCCAACTTCCAGACCGACGACGAGACCACGGAGTACGGCATCCGGCTCGCCGAGGCCCTCGGCGGCAAGCACTTCGTCATCGACACCAGCCGCAACGGCAACGGCCCCCTGCCCGGCGTCTGGTGCAACCCGCCGGGCCGGGCGCTCGGCACCCCGCCCACGACCCGCACCGGCGAACAGACCCTGGACGCCTACCTGTGGATCAAGCGGCCCGGCGAGTCGGACGGAGACTGCGAGGGCGGCCCGGACGCCGGGCGCTGGTGGCCGGAGTACGCCCTGGAGCTGGCGCGCAACGCGGAGGACTGACCGGCCCTCCGCTCGCGCTCACTCCACGTGGATCCACTTGGCCCGCGAGGGCGTGCCCTGGCCGTCCGTCACGAACAGCATGTACCAGCCGGGCGGGACCAGGGCCGGGTCGCGGGGCACCTCGAAGGTCACCGCGCCGCCCTTGCGGGTGATGTCCAGCTCGATGGAGCGCTGCTCGACGTCGGTCGTGTGCGTGACCGCGCTGGGCCGCATCAGCCGCGCCGCGGCCACGCGTTCCGGGTGGTCCGTACGGAACGTGATGCTGTGGTCCTTGTTCAATTTCTCCGGACCGCCCTTCAGTACGGGGCGGTTCCGGGGGTTCTTGTGCAGCGTGGGCGGGGTGAAGACCTCCATGCGCTGCTCGAAGTGGCCCAGCTTGGTGTTCTGCTGGTTGTCGAAGAGCGGGTCGGAGCCGAAGGTGGCGATCCTGCCGTCGGGCAGCAGCAGTGCCTCGGAGTGGTAGTTGCGGCCCACCCTCGGCGCCGCGGCCTCCCGGAAGGCGTTGCTCTTGGGGTCGTAGAACTGGGCCTTGAGGATGTTGCTGGCGCTGCGGCCGCGGTAGTCCCTGGAGCCGTTGGACGTGAACACCGTGTCGTCCGGCATGATCACGCTGTTCAGGTAGCGCGTGCCCTGGGGCAGGTCGGGGCCGTCCCGGAAGGCCGGGTCGTCCTTGTTCAGGTCGACGACGGCCGTGCGCGGGGTCGCCTTGCTCGACTCGCCGACGCCGCCTCCGCCCAGGATCATCACCTTCTGGTCCTGCGCCGGGGGCAGCAGCAGGGAGGCCGAGGTCTCGGTCTGGTCGAGGTCCGTCAGCCCCGGCACCTTGCGGAACGTGTTCTTCTCCAGGTCCCACAGCCCCGGCTCACGGCCCCGGTCGGCGGGCCCGTAACCGGCGTTGGAGGCCGGGTAGAACAGCTTGCCGCCCTTGGTGAGGAACAGGGCGGGATACGTCGGGAAGTACCGCTTGGGTCCCGGCGACCACTTCTTGGTCTCCGGGTCATAGATCTCGTTGTCACCCGGGTCGATCATGCCGACGTCGTCCAGGCCGGACACCGCCAGGACCCGGCCGTCGTCGAGGCCGACGAGCGTCGGGTACCAGCGGGCCTTGTCCATCGGCTCGACGGGGATGTACTTCTCCGCCTTCGGGTCGAACTCGTAGGCGCCGCGGATGCCCTGGAAGTCCTGCTTGTCGAGGGTGATCTTCTCCGACAGGCCGTACGCGTTGTCGCCGGCCTTGCCCGTCAGGCCGACGATGTCGTACTGCGCCTGCTTCCGGGTGGCCGACAGGGGGCCCTTGTCCACGGCGTCCACCCAGACGCGGGCCTCGCTGGCGGTGACCTTGGTCTTCCAGGGCTGCATCACACCGCGCTTGTACGTGATCTTCTGGGAGCGCTTGGCCTTCGGGACGGTGACGTCGAACTTGGTGACGTACTCGAAGCCGGCCGGTGAGCGGAAGCGGGTGCCCTTCTTCAGGAACACCGCCTTGTCGGGGCTCTCGTTCTTCACCCGCATGCCGCCGCCGGCCCGGGTCACCTCGGCGCCCAGGCGTTCGTAGCGGGCGGTGCCGCCGGCCACCAGCAGGCGGCCGTCGGGGAGCTGGGCGTGCCCGGCGCAGAAGAAGTCCTCCGGGGTGGGGATCTTCTTGTAGGTGTTCTTCTCCGGGTCCCACAGGATGGTGTCGAACTCGCCCGCGTCGAACTTGCGCTGCTCGTTGCCCGACCCGGCGACGATCAGCACCTTTCCCGTGTGCAGCAGGGCCGCGTGGATGGCGTTGGTGCGGAAATCCTCCGGGATGTCGAGCTGGGTCCAGGAGCCGTACTTCGCCATGTACTCCGGCTGGGCGATCTTGTACTCGTGGTACTGCGTGGAGACGAAGTCCAGCGCGGCCGGGGCGTTGAGGCCCGCCAGGACCGCGATGCCGCCGATGCCCAGGACGGTTTTCTTGGTCTTCTGCGAGAGCTGGTAGGCCATGGCCTAGCTGCCTCCTGTCGAGGTGCCGGAGACGGGGGCCGCGGGGGACGCGGTGGCGAGGGCCGGGGCGGGGACCGGCTCGTTGCTTTCCGGCACGCGTGGGTGCGGGTGCGGGGGTGCCTGTTCCTGTACCTGTTCCTGTTCCTGTGCCGGTGCCTGTGCCGGTGCTTGCGCGTCGGCGTGGGCGAGCCGGCGTTGCCGCTCCCGGTGGTCCTTCCAGGCCGTGGCGGCCCACACCGCGGCCGGTGCCAGGGAGATGGCCACGCCGAGCAGGGCCCAGGTGCGCATCGCGGCATGCGTGTGGTCCAGGGCCACCGAGGCGGCCAGGGACGTGGCCAGCAGAGCCGCCCAGAAGAGGTGGATACGGAAGGTGGCCAGCTGGTCGGGTGAGGCGTCGTCGCCCTTGGGCGTGACGACGAATCGGCTGGGGCGGCGCATGACCGCCTCGGTGAGGGACTTGAGGTAGATCGGCGCGGACAGGGCCGACATCCCCATGCCGGCCAGGCCGCCCGAGCCCTCCGGTTCGTGCGGTGAGACGTTGTGCCGGCGGTTCCACAGGTACAGCCCGATCTGGCAGGCGGCCGCGTCGCTGTAGAGCATCATCCAGACCGACACGGCGACCTCGGTGCCGGAGGCGCCGAACCAGAGGAAGAGGAAGCAGCTGAAGATCCCCAGGAACCAGTTGACGGCCGTCATCGGGTAGTACACGAGCATGAGGGTGTAGGACAGCAGGCGGCCCGGCGGCATGCTGAGGGGCGCCTTCCAGTACTGCGTGATGAGCGTCTCGTAGGTGCCGCGCGACCAGCGCATCTGCTGGGTGAAGAAGTCGGTCCAGGAGGCGGGGCCCTCGCCGACGGCGAGCACGTCCGGGGTGTAGACGGACTGCCAGAAGCGGTTGGTGTCCGGGTTGCGGTGCTGGTGGATCTCGAAACCGGTGGCCATGTCCTCGGTGATGGAGTCGTGCAGCCCGCCGATCTGCTTGAGGACGGAGATCCGTACGACGTTGTTCGTGCCGACGAACATGGGGGCGCGGTAGTGGTTGCCCGCGCGCTGGATGAGGGCGTGGAAGAGGAACTGCTGGGACTCGGCGGCCTTGGTGACGGGGTTGTGGTAGTTGCCGTACACCTGAGGGCCGACGACGAAGGCCACGTCGGGGTCCCTGAAGTACCCCATCATCCGTTCGAGGTAGTTGGGCATCGGGATGTGGTCGGTGTCGACGGACGCGAAGAAGTCGTACGCGTCGCCGTGCATGGCGATCCAGGCGTTGTAGTTGCCGTGCTTGGTGCGGGCCTTGTGGACGCCCGTTTCGCGGTTCCACTCGGGGATGCCGCGGCGGGTGAAGTGGCGTACGCCGAGTTCCGCGCACATGGCCTTCACCTCGGCGTCGTCGCCCTCGTCGAGGAGCCAGACGTCGAGGGGGCCGGTGTGGTGGATGCGGGTGGCTCCTTCCAGGGTCGCGCGGACCATGGCGAGGGGTTCCTTGCCGGGCACGTACGTGGTGAGGAAGGCGACGCGGGTGCCTGGTTCGGGGACGACGGGGACGGGGTCGCAGGCGACCATCGTGGCGTGGGCGACGGAGGCGACGTTGACGAGCATGAAGAGCTCGATGAGGCCGATCGCCATCAGCATGGTGACGTCGAGGCCGATGAGCCAGCGCTGGGCGCCCTCGCGTTCCACCCAGTGGGTGGGCCAGACGAGGTAGACCAGCAGGGCGCCGGTGAGCAGCGGCGCGAGGCTCATCAGGAGGACGGCTCGTATTCGACGGGGCTCACGGGCGAGGAGCGAGACGTACTGCACCCGGTACTCCTCACCGGACGGCTCCGTGAGCGGTCCGGCGAGTCGGCTGTAGGAGTCGTAGTCGTAGCCCTCCGGCCGCACAGCGCCCTCCAGGTGATTGAGGCCTGACCGGAGCACCGATACCCCGATACCCATACAAAAATGGATCTTTGGGGCGCTGTCGAACTGAGAGCGTCCAGGCGGGTGGGGGTACGCATATGCCCGCGGCAGCATCGGCACCCACTTGGCACGAAAGAACCCCGGCCCGCATCGGACCAGGGTTCCCGTCGTCACTTCTGCTCTCGCGCACGCCTACTCGGCGAGATATCGCTCCACCGTCTCGACCTTGGAGGTCAGACCGTCCGTCACCCCGGGCCGGATGTCCGCCTTGAGGACGAGAGACACCCGGGGCGCACGCCGCTCGACCGCGGCCACCGCACGCCGGACGACGTCCATGACCTCGTCCCACTCCCCCTCGACGGACGTGAACATCGCATCGGTCCGGTGGGGCAACCCCGACTCACGCACCACCCGCACGGCGTCGGCGACGTACTCCCCCACGTCCTCACCGACCCCGAGCGGCGTCACGGAAAAGGCGACGATCACGCGCTCACGGCCCCTTCCGCGCGCGCCCGGGACGCGATGACCGCGTCCTCGGCCTCACGCCGCAGCTTCCGGTCGGCGAAGAAGCCGCCGGCGGGCAGCACCGAGAGGACGAAGTACAGCGCGGCGGTCTTCACCGGCCACTTCGTCCGGTTCCACGCGTCGGCCCAGAAGATCACGTACAGGATGAACAGAACACCGTGCACCATGCCCATCACCGGCACGGCGTTGAACTCCGTGGTCCGCTTCAGCACCGAGCAGATCAGCAGGAGGAGGAATGAGATCGCCTCGGGTGCCGAGACCAGGCGGAGGCGGCGGAGGGCGGTGGCGGTCTTGAGGTCCACGGGTCACCTTCGGTGGGAGAGACGCGGCGGTCTGAACGGGCTGGACGGGCTGAACGGCAAAAGGGTTTGTGAACGCACGCACAAGCGTCCCGCCCATTGTGGCAAACAGCCGCGGGGCCCTTGGCCCGGGGTCCGGCTCCCCGCCCCCTAAGGGTGCGATCAGGGACTTTCTCCACCTACGGGCCCTGTCCACAGGACCCGGCCTGCGGATACCTTCCCGTACGTGGCGATGTTCCGACTTCAGAGCAACAAGGTGCTCGCCGTCGACATGACCGGAGATGCCGTGAAGGTGAAGAACGGCTCGATGGTCGCGTACGACGGCGAGATGGCCTTCAAGAAGCTCAGCGGTGGCGGCGAGGGCATCCGGGGCATGGTGACCCGGCGGCTGACCGGTGAGCAGATGACGTTGATGGAGGTGAAGGGCCGCGGCACCTGCTGGTTCGCGGACCGCGCCTCCGAGATCAACCTGGTCGGCCTCCAGGGCGACAAGCTCTACGTCGAGTCGAGCAACCTGCTCGCGACCGACGGCGGGCTGCGCACGGGGACGGAGTTCACCGGCCTGCGCGGCGCCTCGCAGGGAAACGGGCTGTTCACGACGTCCGTCGAGGGCCACGGCCAGGCGGCGATCATGTCGGACGGGCCGGCGGTGGTGCTGCGGGTGAGCCCGCAGTATCCGCTGACCGTCGACCCGGGGGCGTATGTGGCGCACCAGGGCAACCTCCGGCAGTCCTTCCAGTCCGGTGTGACGTTCCGCACACTGCTCGGGGAGGGCGGCGGCGAGGCCTTCCAGATGCGCTTCGAGGGGGACGGGCTGGTGTACGTACAGCCGAGCGAGCGGAACACGATCGCGGGAGACGTGTGACATGGCCTTCCGGGAGATCAACGCGAAGGTGGTCGAGGCGACGGTGACGCCCGGTCAGCGGCTGTTCAGTCAGCGCGGGGCGATGCTCGCGTATCGCGGCGAGGTGTCGTTCACGCCCAACACGGCGGGCGGGCAGGGCGGGCTCATGTCGATGATCGGCCGCCGGGTGGCGGACGAGGACACGCCCCTGATGACCGTGGAGGGCAGCGGCACCGTCCTGTTCGGGCACGGCGGGCATCACATCCAGGTGATCCGGCTCACCGGCGACACGCTGTACGTCGAGGCCGACCGCCTGCTGGCCTTCGAGGGCTCGCTCCAGCAGGGCACGATGTTCCTCGGCTCGCAGGGCGGGGTCATGGGCATGGTGCGAGGGCAGGTCAGCGGGCAGGGACTGTTCACGACCACGCTGAAGGGACACGGGGCCGTCGCGGTCATGGCCCACGGCGGAGTGATCGAGATCCCGATCACACCCCAGCGGCCGGTGCATGTGGACCCGCAGGCCTACGTCGCCCACCACGGCGACGTCCGCAACAAGCTGTCCACCGCGCTGGGCTGGCGGGACATGGTGGGCCGCGGCTCGGGCGAGGCGTTCCAGCTGGAGCTCAGCGGCAGCGGTGCGGTGTACGTCCAGGCGTCGGAGGAGAAGCTGTGAGCACCTACGGAACTCCGGGCGCCGGCCCCGCGGTCTTCGACCCTGCGTCGCTGCCGCCCGACGACAACGTCAACCCCTACACCTTCTGCGTGGAACTGAAGGGGAGCCAGTGGTTCCTGCAAAAGGGGAAGATGATCGCCTACTACGGCTCGATCGACTTCAACGGCGTCGGGCACGGCCGGCTGGACCGTCTGGTCCGCACCTCGTTCCATTCGCCTCTGCACGCGAGCGACTGGGTCGTGGCGGAGGGCTCGGGCAAGATGCTCCTCGCCGACCGGGCCTTCGACGTGAATTCGTTCGACCTCGAGGACGGCAACCTGACCATTCGCTCGGGCAACCTCCTCGCTTTTCAGCCAACTCTCGCACTGAAGCAATCAATCGTGCCGGGTTTTCTGACCCTCATCGGAACCGGAAAGTTCGTGGCCGCGTCGAACGGGCCGGTGGTGTTCATGGAACCCCCGATCCGGGTCGACCCCCAGGCCCTGGTCGGCTGGGCCGACTGCCCCTCGCCCTGCCACCACTACGACCACGGGTACATGACCGGCGTCATGGGCGGTCTACGTGCGCTGACAGGCCTCGGAGGGGCCTCCGGCGAGGAGCACCAGTTCGAGTTCGTCGGCGCCGGCACGGTACTGCTCCAGTCGTCCGAGACCCTGATGGCCGAGCAGGCCACGGGAGCCGTTCCGCACCAGGCCGGCGTGCCCGGCGGCGGGGCATCCGGACCCCACTCCGGTCAATCCGGCGCACCGCGTCTTCCCGGACAGCTGGGGGACCTCCAGCGTCGCTTCGGGCTGTGAGCGGTAGTCTGCGGAGTGTGACATCGAACGTCTGCGCACCAATGTTCGGCAGGCGTGCGCCGTCACACGAAAACCCTCACTAGTTCGCCTTTCAACCTTTTAGGTAGACTTCATTCATGGAGACCGAGACGGCCACGCGCTGGCTGACCGATGCGGAGCAGTGCGCTTGGCGCACCCACCTGGAGGTCAACAGGCTGTTGACGTACCAGCTCGAAAAGGACCTGCAGCCGTTCGGCCTGACAATGAACGACTACGAGATCCTGGTGAACCTCTCCGAGTCGGAGGACCAGCGGATGCGGATGAGCGACCTCGCCTCCGCCACCCTCCAGTCCAAGAGCCGCCTCTCGCACCAGATCACGCGCATGGAGAACGCGAACCTGGTCCGGCGGGAGAACTGCGAATCCGACCGCCGGGGGCTCTACGCGGTCCTCACCGACCACGGCATGGCGACGATGCAGAAGGTCGCGCCCCACCATGTGGCGTCCGTGCGGAGGCACTTCATCGACCTGCTGTCCCCCGAGGCCCTGACGGAGCTCGACAAGGCCCTCAAGCCCATCGCGGAGCACCTGCGCGGACAGCGCGGGCGCCCGTAACCACCGGAGTCCCGGCTAGGCGAGCGGCAGGCGGAGTTCGAACAGGGCTCCGCCTGCGGGCCCCTGCCCGGCCGTGAGCGTGCCGCCGTGCCGTACGGCGACGTCCCGGGCGATGGCGAGCCCCAGCCCGGCACCGCCGTCGTCCCGGCTGCGGGCGGCGTCCAGCCGTACGAACCGTTCGAAGATCCGCTCCCGGTCGGCCTCGGGCACCCCGTCCCCGTCGTCCGCCACGCCGACCACGGCCCGGTCACCCTCCCGCCGCACGCTCACGGTGACGGCCGAGCGGGCATGCCGCTGGGCGTTGTCGAGCAGATTGGCGAGCACCCGCCCCAGCTGTCCCCGCGATCCGGCCACTTCCACCGGCTCCGCGTCCACCGTCACACCCGTCCGCCCCTCGGCCTCCTCCCGGGCCAGCCCGGCGAGGTCGACCCCCGCGTCGTTGGGCCGCTCCCCCGCGTCCAGCCGGGCGAGCAGCAGCAGGTCGGCGGCGAGCCGCTGGAGCCGCACGGTGTCCTCCACGGCCCCGTCGAGGTCGAGCAACTCGGGATGCGCGGCCGCCACCTCCAGCTGCGTACGCAGTGAGGCGATGGGACTGCGCAGCTCGTGGGACGCGTCGGCGACGAAGCGCCGCTGCCGCTCCACGGAGGTCTCCAGCGCCGCGAGCGTCTCGTTGGTGGTGCTGGCGAGCCGGGCGATCTCGTCGTGCGTGTCCGGCTCCGGGACGCGCCGCGCGAGGTCCTCGGACTGGGTGATCGCGGCCATCTCGCTCCGGATGCCCTCGACCGGCCGCAGCGCCCGCCGGGTGACCAGCCAGGTCACTCCGCCGACGACGCCGAGCAGCAGCGGGAACCCGATCAGCATCACCGTCAGCGCGGTCCGCACCGCCCCGTGCTCGGCGGCCAGCGGCGAACCGGCGTAGACCTTGAGGGTCCCCCGGTCCTGGGTCTCCACCTCCACGGCGGCGAACCGGTAGTCCTCCGCGTCACCGTCGATGGTCGCGGCCCCGTTGCTGAAGACGCTCTCCCCGGCGATCTCCCCGGGTTCGAGGGCGGCCTCCTCGTGGTCGTCGGCGTCGTCGTCCTCGTCCCCGCGGGGCGCGGCCGGCGGCTGCGGCTTCACCTGGTCGGAGTCGGTGCCGCTGATCGCCTGGAGATCCTCACTGGCCGCGACCAGCCGCTTGTGCTCGTCGAGGACCTGCACCGGCCCGTCGTCACCGTCCAGCCCGGACAGCTTGTCGTACGGCGTCCCGGCGGCGAGCTCGGAGGCGACGGCCCGGGCGGACTGCTCGGCCTGCGTCCCGGCCTCGCCGATCAGATTCGACCGCAGCGACAGCAGCACGGCGGCACCGGCCGCGACGAGCGCCACCGCGACCACGAGCGTGGCGCCCAGCGTGGCCCGCGCCCGGACGGACCCGAACAGCCGCCTCATGGCGACTTCTCCAGCCGGTACCCGGCCCCGCGCACGGTCCGGATCAGCCCCGGCCGCAGCTTCCGCCGCAGGGTGCTGATGTACACCTCGACGATGTTCGGATCACCCTCGTACGCGAAGTCCCACACGTGCTCCAGGATCTCGGACTTGGACACGACCTCCCCGGCCCGCAGCACAAGCTGCTCCAGTACCGAGAACTCCTTGGTCGTGAGGGAAACTTCCTCCTCCCCCAGGAACACCCGCCGAGCAGCCGTGTCCACCTTCAGCTCACCGTGCACATGCACGGGCGAGGCCCCGGCCCCCACCCCACGCCGCCGCAGCAGCGCCTTGACCCGGGCGACGAGCACGACGTACGAGAAGGGCTTGGTCAGATAGTCGTCCGCCCCCGTGTCGAGCCCCTCGGCCTCGTCGTACTCCCCGTCCTTGGCGGTCAGCATCAGGATCGGCACCTCGTGCCCGGCGGCGCGCAGGGCGGCGCAGACCCGGTAGCCGTTGAGGCCGGGCAGCATGATGTCGAGGATCACCAGGTCGTACGTCCCCTCCGAGGCCTGGTGCAGCCCCTCCCGTCCGTCGTGGACGACGTCCACGGCGTACCCCTCGGCCGTCAGGCCCCTGGCGAGCGACAGGGCCAGCCGCTTCTCGTCCTCCACGATCAACAGGCGCATGGGTAAAGAGTCGCAAAACCAAGCTGAAGATCCCTTCAGGGGGCTTCAGCTTCCTCTCAGCCTCGGTCAGCCACCTTGGAACACGTCGAAAACAAACCGACTCGGGAGGAACCCCCATGAAGCGCAACATCGTGATCGCCGCTGTGACCGCTGCCGCTCTGATCGGAGGCGGTACGGCCACGGCCCTCGCGACCACGGGAGACGGCGGGGGCTCGGCGCGGCAGGCGGCGAACACCCGGCTGTCGGACGACGACGTCCGTGACGACCAGGACGACCGCGACGACGACGCCGCGCGGGCGGTTTCCGGCGACGTGACGGCGCCCGAGGCGATCGCCTCCGCGCTGAAGCACACGCCCGGCACGGTCGTCTCCGCCGAGCTGGACGACGAGGACGACAGCGACAAGGTGATCTGGAAGGTCGACGTCCTGTCCGGTGACAACGCCTGGCACAGCGTCAGCGTCGACCCGTCCAACGGCAAGGTCCTCGGCGCGCAGACCGACGACGAGGACGACACGGCGCAGGTGCGGGCGGCTCTGAAGGGCTCCTCCGTGACGGCCGAGGAGGCCGCGAAGGCTGCCGCCGGCAAGGGCACGGTGACGTCCGTCGACCTGGACGAGGACGGCAAGGACAAGTCCTGGGAGGCCGAGACCCGCAAGTCCGGCGGCGCCGAGCAGGACTGGAAGATCGACCTCAACACGGGCAAGGTCACGGCGGACCGCGCGGACGCCCAGGACGACGACGCGGACGACGCCGACGACCAGGACTGACCTGCCACTGCCAGATTTCAACCGCCCCGGCGTCACTGCTGACGCCGGGGCGACGCGCAGCCCGGCACGACGAGGTACCCGGCGTCGATGCCGGTGCCGAGTGGGTCCGCAGCCCGGCGGAGCGGGGTGCCTCCCCCACTCTCGGCTTCGCTCGAGCGGGGGGACCCCCACCGCCCACCCGTGCCGCCCCCAGCGGCACGCATGCCCGCAGCGGGGGCGGGACCGTCGCCCGCCACCGCGCAGCCGCACCCGCGCACGGCGAGAAGGGGACGTGTCGGGGGGTGTCCGCCCGCAGCGGTTGTCGCGTCAACGAACAGTCAGTCGGCGTCAGACCCCATCGCGACGTTCCGAGGACGGACACCCCCCG
>NZ_JBVJBP010000040.1:0-24614 GCF_055589465.1 Streptomyces sp. NPDC041940 | reverse complement strand
CGGAGGGGGAGACCCCCCCCCCCCCCCCCCCCCCCCCCCCCCCTCCCCCTCCCCCACCCCCCCCCCCCCCCCCCCCCCACCCCACCCCCCCCACCCCCCCCCCCCCCCCCCCCCCCCCCCCCCCCCCCCCCCCTCTTCCCCCCCCCCCCCGGCGCCGAGATCGCCGAGGTGCTCGTCGACGAGATGGGCGTCGCTTGCGGTCAGGCACCGCTTCAGACCGGCACGGTCGCCGCGGTCTTCGACTACTACGCCGAGCTGATCCGCACTTTCGAGTTCGACCGGGTGGTGCGCTCCGGAGACCGCACAGGCCTGGTGGTCTCGGACCCGGTCGGCGTGGTCGGGGCGATCGTGCCGTGGAACGCCCCGGTGACGCTGGCCGCGTGGAAGGTCGCTCCGGCGCTGGCGGCCGGCTGCACCGTCGTGCTCAAACCACCGCCCGAGGCGCCGCTCAGCAGCTACATCCTCGCCGAGGCGCTCCACGAGGCGGGCGTGCCGGCCGGAGTGGTCAACGTGGTGCCCGGCGACCGCGAGGTGGGAGAACACCTCGTGACCCACCCCGGTACCGACAAGATCGCCTTCACCGGCTCGACCGCCGCCGGCAAGCGGATCATGAGCCTGTGCGGCAACCAGATCAAGCGGGTCTCCCTGGAACTGGGCGGGAAGTCCGCGGCTCTCGTCCTCGACGACGCGGACCTGGAGACCGTCGTCCCCAGCCTGGTCCGTGGCAGCATGCACAACTCCGGGCAGGTGTGCGCCGCCATCACCCGGATCCTGGTGCCCAGGGCGCGGTACGCGGAGGCGCTCGACGCTGCCGCGGCCAAGGCGTCGGGCATCCCGGTCGGGGATCCGCACGACCCGTCGACCGTAGTGGGCCCGCTCGTCGCCGAGCGGCAACGGGACCGTGTCGAGCGCTACATCGGGCTGGCGGCCGAGGAGGGCTTCCGAGTCGTCACGGGCGGCGGACGCCCGAGCCATCTGCCCAAGGGGTGGTACGTCGAACCCACCGTCCTCGGCGACGTCGACAACTCCATGCGGGTGGCTCAGGAGGAAATCTTCGGGCCGGTCGTGTGCGTCATTCCGCACGACGGCGATGACGACGCGGTCCGCCTTGCCAACGAAACCCGTTACGGCCTGTCCGGCAGCGTATGGTCGGCCGACCCCGAGCGGGGCCTGGCGATCGCCCGGCGGCTCCGCACCGGCGGAACCATGGTCAACGGCGGTATCGCACCTCAGCCGTTGGTGCCCTTCGGAGGGTTCAAGGAGTCGGGCCTCGGCCGTGAACTCGGTGTCGAGGGCCTGCACCAGTACCTCGAACCCCACACCATCGGCGTGCCCGCCACGCTCGTTCCGCCATCGAAGGAGGGCCCGCGATGAAGGCCGCAGTGGCCTACGAGCCCGGCAGTCCGCTGGTACTGGAGGAGTTGCCCACCCCTGCCATCGGCCCACGGGACGTCCTCGTGCGGGTCGCGGCAAGCGGCATCTGCCACACCGACCTGACCGCCATCAACCGCGCCGAACGGGCCGACCCCCTGGTACCCGGCCATGAGGCCTGCGGCACGGTCGAGGCAGTCGGCCCCGACGTGCGCAGGGTCAGGACCGGCGACCGGGTGCTCGCGTCCGTCTCCCCAGCCTGCGGAGTGTGCTGGTGGTGCGTCAACACGATGTCCCAGCACTGTGAGCGCAAGGCGAACCGCTTCGTCCCCCGGTTCGACCTGCCCGACGGGAGGAGGGCGCCGGCCCTCTGCGGCTGCGGCTCGTTCGCCGAAGCCATGGTCGTGGACGAGGCGAGCATCGTGCCCGTACACACCGATCTGCCCGACGAACAACTCGCCCTCCTGGGCTGCGGTGTGACGACCGGCCTCGGTGCCGCGCTCAACACCGCCGCGGTCCGGGCCGGATCGAGCGTCGCCGTCATCGGCTGCGGTGGTGTGGGCCAGTCGGTCATCCAGGGCGCACGCATCGCCGGCGCGGCCACCATCGTCGCCGTCGACCTGTCACCTGGCCGCCGTGAAGCGAGCCTCAGGGTGGGCGCCACCCATGCCGTCGACCCGGCCGAGGGCGATCCGGTCGAGCAGGTCCGCGCACTCACCGACGGGCGCGGCGCCGACCACTCCTTCGAAGCCGTCGGACTGCCTCACCTCCTGGTGCAGGCCTTCGACATGGCACGGCTGGAGGGCACGGTGACCTATATCGGGATGCCTCCGGGGCCGGACGCCACCCTGACCCTTCCGGCCGCTTCGGCCATCTTCAACGGCAAGCGGATCCAGGGCTCCGTCGTGGGCGGCTCCCAGATCCTCCGGGACTTCCCCCGCTACATCCGGCTGGCCGAGACCGGCCGACTCGACCTCGGAACCATGGTCTCCCGCCGTATCCGTCTCGACGAGGTCAACACGGGAATCGACCTGCTCGAACGAGGGGAGGGCGTCCGCACAGTGATCGTGTAGGCACGGACCGCCGCCGGTCCGAAGAGTCAGCCCTTTCCCCTCTCCGACAGTCCTTGGAGCCCACGCGATGAGCACGGCCGCAGTGAACGAGTCCGCCACCGACCCCATACCGCCCAAGGTCGAACGACAGGTCCTGGTGGCCCTCAGCGGCTTGCTCATCGCGCTCTTCGTCTCGACGCTCAGCAGCACCGTGGTTTCCAGCGCACTCCCCAAGATGGTCCGTGCGCTGGACGGTTCACAGACGCAGTACACCTGGATCGTCACCGCGACCCTGCTCACCACGACCGCGACCACCCCGATCTGGGGCAAGCTGTCCGACCTGTTCAGCAAGAAGACGCTCGTACAGACCGCCGTCGTCATCTTCATCGTGGGATCGGTGGCGGCGGGGCTGAGTCAGTCCGCGGGGCAGCTCATCGCCGCTCGTGCCGTCCAGGGCATCGGCGTGGGCGGCGCGCAGTCCCTGGTCCAGATCGCCATCGCGGCGATGATCCCGCCCCGCGAACGCGGCCGGTACAGCGGCTACCTCAGCAGCGTGACCGCCCTGTCCACCATCGGCGGTCCGCTGCTCGGCGGTTTCATCGTCGACACGTCGTGGCTGGGCTGGCGGTGGTGCTTCCTCATCAGCATTCCGGTCGCCGTCGCCGCGCTGATCCTGCTCCAGAAGACGCTGCGCCTCCCGGTCGTCCGGCGCGAGAACGTCAAGATCGACTATCTCGGAGCGACTCTGATCACCTCGGGCATCAGCATCCTGCTCATCTGGATCTCGTTCGTCGACGGCTCGTTCGCCTGGGCGTCCTGGCAGACCGCGGCCATGGTCGGCGGCGCGGTGGTCCTGCTGTCCGTCGCCCTGTGGGTCGAGACACGCGCCGCCGAACCCGTCGTTCCGCTGAACATCATCAAACAGCGCACGACCGTACTGGCCATCCTCGGGAGTCTCGCTGCCGGCACGGCCATGTTCTCGGCATCGGTCTATCTCAGCCAGTACTTCCAGATCAGTCGCGGCTACACGGCCACCCAGGCGGGGATGCTGACGATCCCGATGATGGGCGGTCTGCTGGTCTCCTCCATCCTCGCGGGCCGGCTCCTCAGCAGGACGGGGAAGCTCAAGCCCTTCGTCCTCACCGGCACGGTCCTGCTCACGGCCGGGTTCGCCGGGCTCGGCACCATCGACCACAGGACCTCGCTGGTCTTCATGAGCGTCGCGATGCTCTGCATCGGCACCGGCGTCGGAATGACCCTCCAGAACTTCATCCTCGTCGTGCAGAACTCCGTCCCGCTCAAGGACATCGGCACGGCCAGCTCCACAGTCACCTTCTTCCGCTCCCTGGGCGGCACGTGCGGCGTCACCGTGCTCGGCGCCGTGCTGACCCGTCAGGTCAGCGAGCGGATGGCACAGGACCACGAGAGCGCGAGCGTCGCCTACGGCGCCGCGACCGGAAACATCTTCCTCATCGCCGCCTGTGTCGCCGCCCTCGGCATCGTCGCGGCCGTCCTGCTGAAGCCGGTCGTACTGCGTTCCAGCCTTGACGCGTCCGACTGAGACTTGCGCCCGATGCCAGGTGGTCGAACCGGTTCGCTGGAACGCGGTGTTGCCCAGGACTGCTCGCAACGACAGCTTCAGCGAGTGGAACTCAGGAAACGGCGGACCCGTGCGAGGCATTGACACTCGACCCGTCGGCTCCTAACTTCCCTTTGCGCGAACCGGTTCGACCTCCAGATCTGAACCTCGGGAGATCACATGAACTCGACCTGCATCCCCACTCCGCCCAGACGCAACGGCCGTCGCCTGCGCAGGACCACCGCGCTCGCCACCCTGTTCGCGTCGATCGCCGCCGGCGTCCTCCCCGGGACGACGGCCCAGGCCGCCGACACCACCGTCGCTGTCGACTTCGCCACCGCCGGGGGCGCCCCCGCCTACCGCGCGTCCGGCACCATCTACGGGATGACCGAGAGCGGTTCGCTGCCCCAGGACCACTTCTACAAGGACATCAAGTGGAAGTTCATGCGGGCCGGCGGCGCCCAACTGGACAGCCCGGGCGGATGGGTCGCAGGCAAATACGACCGTCGCTGGAATTCCACGCTCGCCCAGTACAGGCGCACCAAGGCGCTGGGCGGAACGTTCGTCATCCTGCCCCACGACCTGTGGGGGGCCGACGGCACGACCACGCCCACCTTCCCTGGTGACAACGGCGACTGGTCCCGATTCGACGCCTTCTACGACCGCCTCCTGTCCGACGTGAAGGCCGCGGGCATGACCGACATCCAGTGGGACATCTGGAACGAGCCCGACTGCGCCATGTTCTGGGGTTCCGGCCAGCCCCAGTACCTGGAGATGTGGAAGCGCGCCTACCAGAAGATCCGGACCGGCATCCCCGGCGCTGTCATCGTCGGCGCGAGCACCTGCGGCCGGCCCACGGCGGCCAACACCTGGTGGAACACGTACCTCGACTACGTGAAGGCCAACAACGTCCAGCCGAACGTCTACAGCTGGCACGACCTCCCCGGTGACCCGGTCGCCGACAGCAGCACCCTGAGGGCCAAGCTGTCGGCCCGCGCGATGACGACGAACCGGCCGTTCCAGGTCAACGAGTACGCGGGCACCAACGAGCAGAACCCCGGCCGGGGCGGCTGGTACATCTCACGCCTGGAGCGCGCGGGAGCGGACGGTCTGCGCGCCAACTGGGCCGGAGGCGCCAACCTGCACGACTTCCAGGCGAAGCTGCTGACCAGGACCGGCAGTCAGTACCTGCCACTGGGGGAGTGGTTCCTGTACCGCTACTACGGTTCGCAGACGGGCAACATCGTGAACTTCGCGCCCGGGACGAACACGGACGGTCTGGCGACCAAGGACAACGGCGCCCGTAACGCGAAGATCCTGCTGGGCAACAACGGCAACACCGGAAATGTCACCGTCAACCTCAACCGCCTGGACACCACCTCCGTCGTCGAGAACGGCCAGGTCCGCGCCGTCGTCCAGCGCATACCGAACAACGGTGGCGGCGCGGTGAGCGGACCCGTCACCGTCTCCGACCGGATCCTGCCGGTCAACGGCAACTCGGCCTCGGTGAGCGTGCCGTGGACGGACGCCGCCGACGGCTACACCGTCACACTGCTGCCGCCCTCCAACACCACCGACTCCACGGTGGCCGTGGCCCAGCACAGCGGTCAGTGCCTGGACGACACCAATCTCAGCACCGCCGAGGGCACGCAGTACCAGCAGTACCACTGCGAGGGCGGCTACCAGCAGATGCTCGACTTCAAGCCGGTCACCGGCCGACCGAACACCTACACCGTGGTCAACCAGCACAGCGGCAAGTGCCTCGGCGTCGCGGGCTCGGCCACCGTCGACGGTGCGGCGGTCGGCCAGTACACCTGCAACGGCGCCACCAGCCAGATGTTCACCCTCAACCCCGTCACCGCGCTGGGCAACAGTAAGGACTACCAACTGGTCGCCGTGCACAGCGGAAAGTGCGTCGACGTCAGCCAGGTCTCGACCGCGCCCGGCGCGAAGATCCACCAGTGGACCTGCGACCCGGCGAGCGCGCTGAACAACAAGAGGAACCAGATCTGGCGTCTTCAAGGCATGGGCTGACCAGCTTCCTTCCCCATGGGCACACCCGGGCTGTGATCGGGACGGGCCGGTCGTCACAGCCATGCGCAGGTCACTCAATCGATTCGCGCCGCGCCGGCCCGACTCGGTCGATCTGCCGGTGCCGGGAAGGCTCGCGTCGCTCGCGAGCGTGCGGCGCGCAGGCCACGCAGGGACAGCAGGGACTGGACAGCCAGAAGGAGGAGGGCCACGGACAGCAGTGAGTAGACGACGATGTCCGCGCCTTTGATGCGTCGCCGAGGGTGAGCGCGACGAAGCGCCGGACGCGGTCACCGCCAACGCGACGGGGCTCAGGACGGCGCACTCGGCCGCGAACGCGGCCGCGTTGTCGAGATGGAAGTACTTGAGTACGGCGAGGTAGGCGGCGTAGGCGATCCAGATGGTGAGGGTGACCCAGCTGACGGCTTGGGTTGCTGCGACCTTCAGGACGACGGCCGTGGTGGCGATGCCGACGGCGATCCACTGCATCCGGGTGACGGTGTCGCAGAAGACGAAGCGGCCGGTGAGGACGAGCGCGATGGGCAGCAGCAGATGGCCGAGCGAGAATCAGGCGGGCTGCCCGCACCGGCGTACCGGATCGTCCCTACTCCGCTCCATGCCGATGGCTCCACGGCTCAGTGCGGCAACTGGGCCAGGATCCCCGGATCGTCGGCCAGTCCGGGCCCGTTGACCACGCGCCCGGCCGCGACGCGCTCCACGAAGGCGGCGACCCGGTCGAAGGCCTCCAGGGCCTCGGGGAGGATGACCCCGCAGACGGGCCAGGCGTGATGCATCGCCGGCCAGATCTCCAGGACCGTCTCCACTCCGCAACCGCCCGCGCGCCGGGCCAGGTTGAACGAGTCGTCCCGCAGCAGCTCCGAACCGGAGACGAGGACGAAGAGCGGAGGCAGGCCGGTGAGATCGGCGAGGGCTGGGGACGCCTGAGCGTCCTGCGGGCTGTGTCCTGCCAGGTACTCCCGGGCCATCTCCGGCCCGCGCTCCCTCCGCAGGATCGCGTCGGTGCCACCGCATTCGGCCCAGCTGCCCGAGAGGTAGTTCTCCGGCCGTAGGTCGAAAACTCCGGAGTACAGCACCCCGGCGACAGGTGACGTGTCGCCCGCGTCCCGCAGGCGAAGCAGGAGCGCGGCAGCCAGGCCGGCTCCCGCGGAGTCGCCGGCCACGACGACCCGGGCGTCGGGATACGCGGCACGCACGGCCGCGTAGGCCTCGGCGCAGTCGTCGAGGCCGGCGGGGAAGGGGTGCTCCGGCGCGAGCCGGTACTCGGGGGCCACCGCCCGTGCGCGCGTGCGCAGGGCCGGCAGCCCCGCGACGGACCGGGCCCCTGCCGCACAACCGCTGCGGAACCCGCCGCCGTGGATGTGGAACAGGACCACGTCCTCACGAGGCTCCGCCGGTTCGAAGAGGAGTGCTCCCTCGTGGCCGGCGAACGCCGATTCGGTGATGCCCTCCGGTACTGGCGTGTGGGCCGCGTTGGCCACCGCGGCCGCGCGCTCCTCGGCGAGCGTCAGGGGAGGTCGGCCACGCCCGGCCTGTACCCGGTCGGTCAGCCATTGGTGCGCCTTGCTGGGCATCGGGTCTCCCTGTCGTGGTGGCGAGGACCGGCTCGGTGACGTCCCCGAGCGTGACGTCACTGTACCGGCTAAGTTTTTGTAGTCATAGATTTCTACTGGGAGGAGTCCTGCGGTCCCTGCCACATCGGCAGGACGATGGCGGAGGGGTGCGCGGCGTCGTGGAGGACGTGCTGGTCCGCTGATCGGAGCGCGGCGGCGGTGGCCCGGGGTTCGCCGGTGCCGGGGTTGCGGTTGTAGCGGGGGAAGGCGCCGCTGGATATCTGGACGCGGATGCGGTGGCCCTGCTTGAACCGGTAGGCGGTGGGCCACAGTTGGACGGTGGCGCGGGTGGTGTGGTCGGCGTCGGTGAGGCTGGTGAGGCCGTCGCAGATGTTGGTGGAGCGGCCTGATTCGTCGACGTCGCAGAGGCGGACGAAGACGTCGGCGTGGGGGAGGCTGGAGCGGAAGTGGATCTCCGCGCTGATCTCGCCGATGACCTCGACGTCCTTGTTCAGTGCGGGAGTCGTGTAGGTCAGGACGTCGGGGCGGGCTTCGAGGGCGGTGTTGTCGACGTGGCCGGTCTTGACGCCGAAGGCCATGCGGACGCCGCCGACGGCGGGGGTTGGGTCGGCGGGGTCGTAGCGGTAGGTGTCGGGGGATGAGTCGGCGGGTGGTGTGTCGGGGGAGAGGCCGCCGTCCGGCTGGAGGTGGAGGCGCTGTGGCTCGTATCCCGGGGGCGGCCAGGAGGGGAAGTCGCGCCACTTCTCCTGGCCCATGACGTACAGGCGCACCGGCGCACGCTCCGGGGGCTGTTCCGCTCGGCACAGGGCGAGCCCGAAGTCGAGAGCCTCGTCGAAGGCCGCGGGACCCACACCCAACGAGGTGTGTCCCCACGGGCCGACGGTGAGGCGGAGGGGAGTGCGGCCGGCCTCCTGGAGTACGCGGTGGTCGCGGAGCTGGCCCGGCAGGAAGATGTCGTACCAACCGCCGACACTGCTCACGGGCACGTCGATGTCGGCGACCCGGTGGCGATGGTCGAGGCCCTTCCAGAACTGCGTGGTGTCGTCGTGCTCCAGGATGTTCTGGACGTAGTCGTAGCGGTGGCCCATGGCGGCGGTGTCGGCCTGGTTCAGGGGCAGCGTGTGCAGGGCGCGCCGGACCTTCTTCGCGCCCAGCATCGCGCGGGGCATCGCGAACTTCCTTTCCTGCCCGGCGACTTGGACGGCCCAGCCGAATGGGGTCTCCAGGGAGAAGCCGTCCGCGCGGAGGAACTCCAGGGTGAGGGCTGATTCGGAGACGACCGGGATCATGGCTTTGACCTGGGGCGGCGCGGCGTCGGCGACGGCCCATTGGACGAAGCCGAGGTAGCTGGGGCCGTAGAGGATCATCGAGTCGCCGAACCAGGGCTGTTCGATCACCCAGTCGAGGGTGTCGAGACCGTCCTCCCGCTCCCGTCGGAGCGGGTCGAAGGGGCCCTCGGAGCCGAAGGTGCCCCGGGTGCTCTGGATGAGGACCTGGAAGCCCCGCTCCGCCAACGGCCTGGCCATCTGGCCGCCGACCAGGCCGGCCCTGCCGTAGGGAATACGGACCAGGGCGGTCGGCAGGCCGTCGCCGCCGGACTTCGGAATCCAGCGGTCGGCCAGCAGGACGGCCCCGTCGCGCATCGGCACGCGCAGATCGCGCTCGATGGTCAGGTTCCTGGTGGCGGGCGGAGGGAGGCGCAGGGTGCGCTGGACGATGTGGCTGGCGAGGTTCATCAGGGGTGCCCTCCTGGTGCGGGAGCGGGCGTAGGGCGGTTGTGGGTGAGCGCCGAGGTGAGGCGCAGCAGGCGGGCCGCCAGTTCCTCGGGGACCAGGGGGTCTTCCGCCTCGATCACCCAGTCGTTGACGATCGCGCCGGTCCCGCCCGTGACCAGGGCCTTCAGATCCTCGGCCGTGGTCTCGTCGAGATCGCCGAACTGTTCCCGCAGGCCCGCCGCGGTGATCAGCGAACCGAACAGCCTGTTCAGCGCTCGGGTCATCGGGAAGGCGCAGGACCCGGTGAGCATCGCGCGGTAGAAGGGCCGGTGCCGGGCGAAGTGCCGGGTCATGGCCAGCAGGCGCTCCTGGGGCGAGGCGCTGTCGTTCCCCGCCTCGGCGGCGATGAGGTCCCGCTCGACCAGGTCGGTCGCGGCCGCCACGAGGAGCGCGTCGCGGTCCCCGAACTGGATGTACACCAGCTGCCTGCTGACGTCGGCTGCCTCGGAGAGGTCGATGACGGGGAGGGCGGTGGTGCCGCGCTCGGAGACCAGGCGGACGGCGGCTTCCATCAGGGCGGCGCGAGAGCGGAGCACGCGGCGGGCTTGTCGATCCTGCATGACTCAGAGATTAGACAGATGTCAAAAAATTGGCAACTGTTAAATCAATGGACTCATTCTCTATGACCAGGGCAGGACCAGCGCGCCCCAGGCGACGATGGGTCCGAGGGCGACGATGCCGCCGGTGTATCCGATGACCTGGCGGTAGAAGCGGCGGGGGTCCACTCCGCGCGCGTTGCTGAGGACGAGTGCGCCGTTGGTGGAGAAGGGTGAGGTGTCGACGATCGTCGTGGAGACGGCGAGTGCGGCGATCAGTCCGGCGGCGCTGAGGTGGCTGGAGAGCAGCAGCGGTACGGCGATGGGGATGATCGCGGTGAGGATCGCGGTGGAGGAAGCGAAGGCGGAGGTGATGGCCACGGTGAAGCACAGCAGCAGGGCGACGGCGATCGGGGCGCCGAGGTTCGCGGCGTGTTCGGAGATGTTCTCGATGATGCCGGCCTTCTCCAGCATGGCGATGTAGGTCATCATGCCCGCGACCAGCAGCAGGGTGGACCAGCTGACGCCGTCCACGGCCTTCTCCTGCCGTTTCATGTCCACCAGGGCGAGCAGGGCTCCGGCCGCCAGGGCCAGGAAGCCGATCTCCAGGTGGAAGCCGAGGGCGCCGATCACGAGGGCCACCAGGGAGGCGAGGGTGAGCCACTGGCGCCAGTCGGGCCTGCCGGACACGGCGAGGTCCTCGTCCTCGGCCGCCTCCTCGGATTCCTCGGCCAGCGGGGCGGGGCGCTTGGCGAGCAGTACGTAGGTGAGTGCCGAGAGCACCAGGTTGATCACGAAGCTGGCGCTGAACAGCGTCACCGCGGAGACGTGCACTTCCGTCTTGTCGACCAGGCCGAGCACCAGCGCACCGGACACGGCGAGCGGGGAGAACGCGCCCGCGTGTCCGCCGCTGATCACCATCATGCCGACGACCAGCGGGTTGAGCTTGTAGCGGTAGGCGAAGTTCATGCCGATCGGCGCCAGGATCGCGACCGCGGCGGGAGTGAAGGTGCCGAACGCCGTCAGCAGGGCGGCCACCAGGAACAGCACCCAGGGGATGAGCGCGACCTTGCCGCGCACCAGCCGTACCCCGGCCGCGACGAGCCAGTCGATGGTGCCGTTGCGGCGGGCGACGGAGAACAGGTAGGTGACCCCGACGATGGTGACGAAGAGCTTCGCCGGGAACCCCTCGAAGATCTCGTCCTCGGTGAGGCCGAGCGAGGCGGTGCCGACGGTGAAGGTGGCGACGAAGGCGAGGATGCCCAGGTTGATCGGCAGCACTGTGCCGACCACGAACATCACCAGCAGCGCGCCTATGGAGATCACTTCAGCAGACATCTTTGTCCTTGGTGCGATGGGGAGGAGCGCGCCCCGAGGGCGCGAGGGTATCCCGGTGCGGACGGCTGGGGACCGGCCGACCGAGGTGATGTTCGTCCCGGTTCAGGCGGCTTGCATGCGTCCTGATTGCGGGACGTGGACGTGTCCTGTTTCCGGGACGTAGATACGGGCGTCGGCGAGCAGCCGTGCCGCGCGTTGCACGGTGACCCGCTGCGGCAGCCCGTCCTGTACGTCGGTGCAGCGGACCGCGACGATGCCGGCGGGTGTGCCGAGTCGCAGCCATTCCTCGGTCGGGCCGCCCGCGGTCCGGTGGACCACGGAGCCCTCGACGAGCCCGGCCGCGGCGACGGCGACGGCGGAGGTCAGGCCGATCGCCGGGTGCGGGGCGTTCATGCTGAGCATCCGCACCGAGATGTCGTAGTCCTCGGCCGTGATCGGTTCACCGAGGGTGGTGGTGTACGGCACCGGCGGACCCACCAGGCCCACCTTGGGCACCGCGTCGCCCGGTTCCGCGCCCGGCTCGAGCAGCCCCATCAGTGGTGCGGCGGTATGACGTACGGAGCGCAGCCAGGGCACGTCGGTGCCGATCCGCTCCAGGGGTTCGGCGCCGGTGCGGCCTGCTTCGAGGGCGTCGACGAGGACGACGGGTGCTCCGGCGTCCACCATGCTCACCCGTACCGGCTCGGCGGCAGCGACCGGCAGGTCCTGCGCGGCCTGCCCGGTGGGGAGCAGTAAACCGGTGGTGCCGCCGGCCGGATCGCGGAAGGTGAGGCCGACTGCGACGCCGCCGGCGCGGGTGCCGGGCACGGTCTGGCGGCCGAAGTGGTGTACGACGCCACCGGTGGTGTCCACGATCCCTTCGAGGACCGCGCCGGTGTTGGTGTTGCGCATCACCACACGAGTCCGGTCACCGGTGATCGCCACCATGCCCTTTGCGACCGCGTACAGGGCGACCCCCGTGGCGCAGTTGCCGCAGTTGCTCGTCCACTCGACCGAGCCCGTGCCGATGCCCACCTGTGCGAAGAGGTAGTCCACGTCCACGCCGGGTTCGAGGGAAGCGCTGACCACCGCCGCCTTCGAGGTGGTGGGGGTCGCCCCGCCCACGCCGTCCAGTTCCCCGGGATCGGTGGCGCCGTAGGCGGCGACCAGCAGCTTCTCCAGTTCGCGGCGGTCGGCGGGGACGTCGACCTGGTTGAACAGCCAGCACTTGCTGGTGCCGCCACGCACCAGGGTCGCGGGAGTGTGCACGTCTGAGCTCTTCCTTGATCAACGAGAGGGAGGGGAAGGGCCGAGGCGGTGGTTACGGGCGCATTGCGGGCCGGTGAACCGCTCGGCGATTGCGGAGACCTTCGCAGAGGCGTGACTTCGGAACAATCGCAGTTCGCTTCACCTGGGTTTAGCTCAGCTAAAGTCACAGACATGCTGAACGTGCGCCGACTGCTGCTGCTCACCGAGGCCACCGAACGCGGTTCGCTCACCGCCGCGGCGGAGGCCCTGGGCATGACCACCTCTGCCGCCTCCCAGCAGATGTCCCTGCTGGAGCAGGAGGCCGGTCAGCCCCTGATCGAGCGGCTGCCGCGCGGGATCCGCCCCACCCCGGCGGGCGCCGCCCTGAGCGAACGAGGTCAGGTGATCCGCCGTGAACTGCGCGCCGCCCAGGCGGATTTGGATTCCTTCACCGCCCTCGACCAGGGCACTTTGCGGCTCGGGTCCTTCCCCACAGCCAGCGCCTCCCTGCTGCCGCTCGCGCTCACCCGCTTCCGCAGCCGCCACACCGGAATCCGCATCGAGGTGCGCGCCGGGGTCCTCGCGGAGCTCCGCGAGATGCTGCACACCGGGGAAGTGGAGCAGGGGCTGCTCTGGGACTACGAATGGAACCGCCTCGAAGATCCGGCGCTCACCCTCACCCACCTCCTGGACGACCCCACGGTGCTGGTCGTCCCCGCCGACTCACCCCTGCGCACCCATCCCTCCGTGCGCCTGGGCGACCTCGCCGACCAGGAGTGGATCATCCGCGCCGACAACCACCCCGTAGCCGACGTCCTGCGCCGCAGCTGCCGACAGGCGGGATTCGAGCCGCGGATCGCCTACTCCTCGCACGACTACCAGGAGGCACAGGCCATGGTCGCCGCCGGGCTCGGCATCGCCCTCGCCCCCCGCCTGGCCCTCACCAGCCGCCGCAGCGACGTACGCCTGTTGCCCTTCGCCTCCGACGTCCCGGCCCCCACCCGCCGCATCCTCCTCGCCCGCGCCACGTCACGCCCCGCCACCCCGCCCGCCCAGGCGATGGCCCGCGTCCTACGCACGGTGGCGCAGCGGTTCACCGCCCCCGGCCTCAACCGGGCCCAGCTCGGCGCGGTCCGGCGTAGTTGAAGACGCGGCCATGAGCTGACGCCCCTGCGGCAATACCGAACGCCCCGGGCCGACACCGCGGCCTGACGAGGGGTCGTCTCCAGGTCCAGGATCAAGCACCTGCACTTGTGCTGAGCAGCACCTCAACACTCCCGCAGCCCGACAAAGCCCGGCTGACCGTTCACGGCAGGCGGCTGCTGATCGAGCGTGTCCGCTCAGGCCGAGCCGTCGCTCATGTCGCCGCCGAGATGGGTATCTCGCGGGCTACGGCCCACAAGTGGCTGCGACGCCGGCGCACAGCGGGGAGGCAGGGCTGCACGACCGTTCCAGCCGGCCCCGCACAAAAGCGCAAGCTGGGCCCGGCCTCACGCCCCTTCAGGCCGCTGCAGGCTCCATCCGAGCCGGCCGGATCTCCGCATTCGAGACGCCGTCCTCGAAGAGCTCGACCGCCCGAACACGTCGCGCCTCCGCCGACTGAGGCCGCGACAAAGGAGGAAGGCAGGAGCCGGCAACCGAAGGGGAAGGTTGATAAGCCACGCCGAAAGCCTCCCACCCACACGGCCGCCACACCCACCGAACCGGGGTCGGTGCGGGAGGCGGCCGGTCAGCGGGCGTCTCGGTGTGCGTGTGCTTCGGCGAGGAGGAGGTAGCTGCTGGCGGTCCAGGTGTAGGCGCGGTCGCGCAGGCCCGTTCCGGTGAGCGCGTCGAAGTTCTCGGCGAAGCCGTGGGTTTCGCACAGGGCGCGGAAGCGGGCGCTGATGTCGTCCGCGAGGCGCTCGTGGCCGGCGCGGCGCAGGCCGTCCTCGATGAGGACGGTGGCGGGGGCCCAGATGGGGCCGCGCCAGTACCCGTCGGCGAGGTAGTGCGGTGAGGTGGGCAGTTCCGTAGCGAGACCGTACGGCGTGAGGTGGGCCTTGATGTGGTCGGCCAGCGTGCTGCTGACGTCGGCGGGCAGGTGTTCGCCGAGGACGACGGGCATCAGGTCGAGGAGGCTGGAGCTGCTCCAGGTGTCCCCGGTGTCGACCGCCCGGGTCACGAACCGGTCGGTGGCCCAGAGCCGGTCGAGCAGCGCCGCCTGCGTCTCCTCGGCCGCCTGTGTCCACCGGCGTGCCTGGTCCGGCTTGTCCAATGCGGTGGCCAGGTCGGCCAGTTCGTGCAGTTGGAGGACGAGGAAGGCGGCCAGGTCGGCGCATTCGGTGACCCGCGCGGGGTCGAAGGTGGTCGCGTTGTCCCAGCCGCTGTCGTTGCCGTGCTGGTAGTGGGGAAGGTCGGCGCCGGGGGCACGCCGGGCGGTGAGCCAGAAGCCCGTCCAGCGTTCCAGCCGACCGTAGGTCTCGGCGAGCTCGGCGGGGCTGGGAGGGGTCGGCAGGCGGCGGCGCAGCCGGCCGGAGGTCCAGCCGTGGATGGGCGGTTTGACGAAGTTGTACAGGACTTCGGAGTGGGTGACGGAGTCGGGCAGGGCGCCGCTGTCGTCCTGGTGGTCGAAGGGCAGGGCGAACTGGTCGAGGGCCAGGTCGGGGCAACCGGGTGCGAGGGCGAGGGCGTTGAAGCAGTGGTCCCAGCTCCAGACCTTGTCCATCCAGTGCTTGGACATCAGCACTGCGGGCCGGGTGACGAGCCCGGTGGGGCGTACGGTCGCCGACCAGACGACGTAGGCGGCGAGTTCTGCGGCGGAGGTGGCGGAAGAGCGCCACGGGGCCACCCGGTCGACGAACTCCGCGAACGAGCGCTGCTCGGACTCGGTGATCGCGTCGAACGCCGCCGGGGACGCGTACGGCGGGCGTGCGGTGTCGAGTTCCTCGATCGCGATCTCCCAGGGACCGTGCGCTTCCGCGGTCATGGTGAGGCCGCGGTGGCCGCCGCCCAGGCTCTGGGTGCCGGCGTCGGTGACGGTGCCGGACAGCACGGTGACGCGGTAGCGGCGTCCGGTCTCGTAGGAGGTGAACACGTACGCGTCGGCGGCCGGGTCGCGGAAGAAGTACGTTCCGCTGAACGGGGTGAGGGTCCGCGCGGCCGCGTCAACGCCGATGCCCAGGCCGCTTCCCCGCAGGCGCACGGTGTCGGGCGACTCGTAGGTGAGGTCGATGCGTCCGCCCGCGCCGGTCCAGCTGAGCAGGCCCGGTGTGGTCTCGACGCGGGCTTCGGCCCGGTCGCCCGTCGCCGGGTCGAGCGGGACGAGGGAGAGGACGGCGTGCATGCCGTTCTGGTGCGAGACGAGGTGGAGGTCTTCGGCGTAGGTCTTCTCCGCCACCACGGGTGAGATGTCGAACCAGGATCCGTGGGTGCTGAACGGGATGTCGTGGACGGAGAAGGCCGGGCCGGATCGGGCGGCGGTCATGACGCTGACTCGTTTCTCGAGCAGGGTCACCGGCCGGCTGACGCGCAGGCGGCTCGGTGTGACGGGGAGAGGGGGAGGGAGTCGGCCCCCGGGTCAGTCCTTGACGGCCCCGGCGGTCACTCCGGCGGCGACGTAGCGCTGGGCGAGGACGAGGATTACCGCGGCGGGCAGCGAGGCCACGACGGCGGTCGCCATGATGGCGTTCCACTCCTGGTTGTTGTTGCCGATGTAGTGGTAGATGCCGAGGGTGATCGGCTCGTGGGCGCCGCCGTTGACGAGGGTCCCGGCGAAGACGAAGTCGGACCAGGACCACAGGAACGCGAACAGGGACACCGTGACGACGGCGTTGCGGCTCATCGGCAGGACGACGGACCAGAAGGTCCGCAGGGCTCCCGCCCCGTCGGTCTTCGCGGCCTGGAGCAGTTCGCCGGGGACGCCGGACATGAACGCGGTGAAGATGAGGACGCCGAAGGGGACGGCCAGCGTGGAGTCGGCGACGATCAGGCCGGGGACGGACTGGAGCAGGCCGAGGCTGAGGTAGATGGCGTAGAAGCCCATCGCCATGATGATGCCGGGGATCATCTGGGCGGCCAGCAGGACGAAGTTCAGGATGGCGCCGCCGCGTGGGCGCAGTTTGGCCAGGGCGTAGCCGGCGGGGGCGGACAGGGCGACGGTCAGGACGACGGTGCCCAGACCGATGACGAGGCTGGTGCCGAGATAGGGCAGCTGCTCGTGGAGGACCGTGCGGTAGCCGTCCAGTGTGCCGTGGCCGGGGAAGAGGTCGGGTGGGCTCTTGCGCATGTCCCGGTCGGGAGTGAGGGACACATTGAGCATCCAGTAGACCGGGAAGAGCATGACTGCGGTCAGGAGCAGTCCGAGAGCGGTCTTCCACCATGTGCGACCGGTGCGTCGGGTCATGACAGCGCCTGCCTTCGCTGGACCTTGAGGTAGATCAGGCCGAACACCAGGGCGGCGACGACCAGCAGGTTGCCGACGGCCGCGCCGGGTCCGAAGGCGGGCAGGAGATTGCCGAAGCCGAGCTGGTAGGACCAGGTGGCGAAGGTGGTCGACGAGTCCGCCGGGCCTCCCTTGGTCATGATCCAGATGATGTCGAAGACCTTGAGCGTGTAGATCAGGCCGAGGAGGAGGGTGATCGCGGACACCGGGCGCAGCAGCGGGAAGGTGATGCGCCAGAAGCGCTGCCAGGCGCCTGCGCCGTCGAGGGCGGCGGCCTCGTACAGGCTCGCAGGGATGGACTGCAGGCCGCTGTGGAGCACGACCAGGTTGAAGGGGACACCGATCCATATGTTCGCGATGATCACCGAGGTCAGCGACCAGGACGGTGAGGTCAGCCAGTTCACCGGGGCGATACCGAGGGCGTGCAGGGCGGCGTTGACGACGCCCGATTCGCTGTTGAGCATCCACGACCAGGTGGACGCCGACACGATCAGCGGCAGCAACCACGGCACCAGGAACAGCGCGCGCAGGGTCGCCGACAGCCGGAAGTGCTGGGTGAAGAAGACCGCGAGGGCGAGGCCGATGACGTACTGGAAGACCAGGCAGACGGCGGTGAAGAGCGTGGTGTGCAGCAGGGCGGGGGCGAAGGTCGGGTCGTCGAAGACGGTCCGGTAGTTCTCGATGCCGGTGAAGGGAGCGTTGCCCTGGACGAAGGAGCGGACGGAGTAGTCGCGCAGGCTGAGGTCGAGGTTGCGGTAGAGCGGATAGGCGTAGAAGAGGGCCAGGTAGAGGGTCACCGGGGCGAGGAACCCCCAGGCTGCCCACTGCGGGGAGGTCGGACGGCGCCGGGCGCGCGCGGGGGTCGGGGGCGGGGCGGCGGTGGCCGCCCCGTTCCGGACGTGCGCGGACAGGTGGTCCGGCGGGTGGGTCGTCTGCTTCATCGGGCCCTCGTCACTTCACCGCGGCCTGCGCCGAAGTGAGTGCGTCCTTGGGCGACTTGGCGCCGCTGAGGGTGGACTGGACGGCCTTCCACAGCTGCTCGGAGATCTTCGGGTACTTGGTGCCCAGGTCGTCGCTGGTGCGTCCCTTGGCCGCCTTGACCGCCGCGACCCACTGCTTCAGCTCGGCGTTCGCCGCGACCTGCTTGGCCTGGACCTCGCTGGTGGGGGCCACGTAGGACAGGGTGGTGTCGGTGTCGTACAGGTTCTGGCTGCTGGTCAGACAGGTCGCCAGCTTCTTGGAGGTGGCGTAGCGGCCGGTGTCGCCCTGGGTGGGGATGGTGACGAACTCGCCACCGGTGGGGGCTGCGGCGCTGCCTCCGTCGGCGCCCGGTACCGGCAGGACGCCGTACTCGAAGCCGGCCTTCTTCGCGTTGGCGAGCTGCCATGTGCCGTTCTCGGCGAAGGCGTACTCGCCGCCGGCGAACTCCTGCCAGCTGGTGGTCTGCGTGTTGTTGATGACGGAGTTGGGGGCGTAGCCCTCCTTCAGCCAGTCCTTCCACAGCGACAGGGCGGATGCGGCCCGCGCGGAGTCCAGTTCGGTCAGCTCGGCTCCCGCGCCCCAGAACCACGGCAGGAACTGGAAGCTGCCCTCCTCCGTGCCGATCGCGGAGAAGGTGATGCCCTTCTTGCCCGCCTCCTTGACCTTTGCCAGCGCCGCCGTGAGCGACTTCCAGTCCTTGACCGAGGCGATGTCCACTCCGGCCTCCTTCAGGACCTTCTTGTTGTAGTAGAGGGCGAGGGTGTTGGCGCCGATCGGGGTTCCGTAGGTCTTGCCGCCTGACTGGCCCGCGGCGAGCAGGTTGGGGTCGACCTTCGAGGTGTCGAGCTTGTTGTCCTCGGTGCTGGTGAGGACGCCCGCCTCGGCCAGGGTCGACACCACGGGGTTGTCGACGATGAGGACGTCCGCGGAGTTGTCCTGCTGGGCGGCCAGCAGTGCCTTGTTCGCCAGGTCGCTGGTGTCGAAGCCGGTCCTCTTGATCTTCACCCCAGCCTCGGCACCGCACGCGTCCAGCAGCTTCACCCAGGCTGAGCCCTTGGCGAACTGCGGGTACGGGTCCCAGACGGTGTACGTGCCGCTGTCCGAGCCCTTCGCGTCGGCGCTGCCCGACCCGGAGGAGCAGGCGGCACCGGTGACGGCGACGACGGCCGACAGGGCCACCGCGGTGAGCCGGCGCCTTGAGGAGCTGTGCATGGCGGGTCCTTTCGTTCTGGGCACACGGGTGCCGTGGGAGTGGTGGCTGAGGGGAAGCGGGCACTCCGGACCGGCGAGGGTGAGGGGGTCGGGTGCTCGTGAGGAGGGAGAGAAGTGAGGGGGCTGCGCCGTGCGGTCAGGCTTCGGGGAAGGAGGTGCCGGTCGCTGGCCCGGTGCTGGCCCGCAGCGAGATCGGCGGTGCGAGCAGGTGGTGGCGGCCCGGCCCGGCGGGGTGCTCGATCCGCTCGACGAGCAGGTCGACCGCGCGCCGGCCCATCTCCTCGGCCGGCACGTCCGCCGCGGTGAGCTGCGGGGTGACCGTCTCGGCCCACCGGCTCGCGACGACTCCGGTGACGGAGAAGTCACGCGGTACGTGGCGGCCCGCCTTCGCGAGCCCCCGGTACAGGCCACCCAGAGCGGCCTCGTTCAGTGTGACCAGGGCGGTGGTGGCCGGGTCGTCGTGCAGGATCCGCTCGAGGCACGCCTGGCCGGACGCCGCGTCGTCCCCGCAGCAGTACGTCCGTACCGTGAGCCCGCGCTCGGCCGCGGCTTTGGTGAAGCCGTCCAGGCCGCGGTGGGCGGACTCGTACCCGGCGCGCAGCAGTTGCTCGGGCCGGTTGACGAAGGCGACCCGGCGGTGGCCGAGGTCGGCGAGATGGTGGACACAGGCCGCGGCGAGCGCGGTGTGGTCCAGGCTCACCCACCAGCCGTTCTCCGGGTGGGCGGTGCGGCCGATAGCGACGGCGGGGAAGTCCAGTTTGGCCAGGTGGTCGACCCGGTCGTCCTCCAGCCTGATCTCCATCAGGATCGCCCCGTCGACCCTCCGCTCCCCCAGCAGCCGCTGGAACGAACGGTCGCTGTCGACACCGCTGGGCGACAGCAGTACGTCGTAGTCGTGCACCGCCGCGGCCTCCACCACGCTGCCGATGAAGTCCAGCTGCATCCCGGTGTAGTGGTTGCCCGCGGGCGGGAAGACGAGGCCGATGGTGCTGGTGCGGCCGTTGGCCAGGGCTCGCGCGCTGGCGTTGGGCCGGTATCCCAACTCGTCGATGACCTGCTGGATCTTGCGACGGGTCTCCTCCGACACCGAGCGCTTGCCGCTCAGCGCGTAGGACACGGTGCTCCGCGAGACACCGGCCCGCTTGGCGATCTCACCGATGTTCACGGCGGCTCCTTGGCTCGAACCGGTTCGACACCTCGTAAGAGAGAGCGCTCGCCGGTCGTGAGGGTGAGGGGTGGGACAGGGCGCGACGGCCGGTTGCCGAACCGGTTCGCGTGAAGCGAAGGTAGAAACTGCCCGAATGCCTGTCAACACTCTGGACCACACTCTCTCGATCCGTCCGAAGACCGGGGACATCCTTCTGCCGGAGGGATTGCTGGGCGGGTTTCCCGGTGCTAGCTTCGCGAACCGGTTCGACAAAGTGATCCCTTCCGGCGAACCCGGGCTACTCCCGTACCCCCGAGCAGGCGAGCGGCCGCCTCCACCGTCCGGAGACATGCCTGCGGCCTGGCAAATCGAACCGATTCGACCGCCATCGTCATGCCTACGCACTCTCCTCGCCGGGCCACCCCGTGCACGAGCGGCCGGCCGACTCCGGCCGGAACCTCCTCCTCCCGGAACCCTCTCCTCGCGGAACCTCCTACTCAGAGATCGAGGACGTCATCCATGCCATCCGCTGACAGATCCGCCCGGCGACGGGCACCCGCCGCCGTGACGCTCGCGCTCGGCGCGGGCCTGCTGGCCGCCCCCGCGCAGGCGACGGAGGCGCCCCAGCCCGCCGCCCACTACACCTTCGACCAGGACGACATGGCCTCCGGGAAGATCGCGGACAGTTCCGGCAACGGTCTGACGGCCGACCTGGTCAACGGCTCGACCGCCCGGTCCGTCGAGGGCACGGCCGGGGGCAAGGCCCTCGCCCTGCCCGGCGGCGCGGCCGACTCCAGTGGCGCGTACGTCCGTCTGCCCCGCGCGGTGGTCGGTGACGCGGCCGACCTGACGGTCTCCGCACGCGTGAAGTGGAGCGGCGACAAGTCGCCCTGGCAGCGGATCTTCGACCTGGGCACGAACACCACGAAGTACCTCTTCAGCACGCCCTACAACGGTGGTGGGCTGTTCCAGAGCTCCGTGACCACCGGCGGTGGGGGCGCCGAGGCCCAGGTGCGCGGCTACGCGCCGCTCCCCGCGGGCGGGTGGCGGACCGTCACTGTCACCCTCGACACCTCCGCCGGCCGGCTCACCACGTACCTCGACGGCGTGGCGGTCTCCTCCGCCGAGACCGGCGTCAAGGCCAAGGACCTGCTGGACGCCTCGGCCACCGCCGCCGGGTACATCGGCAAGTCCTTCTACCCGGACCCCCTCCTCAAGGGCGCGATCGACGACTTCACCGTGTGGCACACGGCGCTGAGCGCCGAGCAGGTGGCCGGTACGGTCGGTGCCGTGCCGACCGTCCAGGAGCTCTCGAAGACGTCCTTCGAGGTCCGTACCACCACCGGGACCGCCCCCTCCCTCCCGGCGGCCGCCCGCGCCTCCTTCTCCGACGGCTACGACCGGGACGTACCGGTCACCTGGGACGCCGTACCGTCCGAGAAGTACGCGAGGCCCGGGACGTTCACCGTCGCCGGGACGGCGGCCGGACGGGCGGTGAGGGCCACCGTCACCGTGGTCCGCGAGGGGCAGCTCACCGTCGACCTCGGCTCGGACACCGGCGCGTTCCACGGCGGCGCCTCCGGCACCCTCTACGGTGTGTACGGGCCGGACGTCCCCACCAACAACCTCATGGAGGGCATGGGCCTGCGCACCGTCTCCACCAAGGCGCAGGACGGTCCGCAGCACCCCGGTGCCGACGCCTTGGAGGTGGTCAAGCCGCTGGCCGACTCCACCGACGGTGACGTGTACATCTACATGACCGATATCTACCGCGGGTTCCCCTACCAGTGGCCGGGCGACACCCCCGCGGAGAAGCTCAAGGGCTACGAGGAGAAGATCGCCAAGCAGGTCGACCAGGTCCTGGAGATGCCCAGGCAATACCAGGACAACATCGTCTTCGTGCCCTTCAACGAGCCCGAGGGCAACATGTTCGGCACCGGCGAGTGGAGCTACGACAAGGTCAGCTGGCTCAACGACCCGGACGACTACTTCGCTGCCTGGGACCGGGTCCACGAGCTCATCAAGGGCAAGATGCCGAACGCTCGCATCGCCGGTCCCAACACCAGCGTCCTGTACGACCAGGTGAAGGGCTTCCTCACCCACGCCCAAGCCGCCGGCACCCTCCCGGAGGTCATCACCTGGCACGAACTGAGCCACCCGGAGGCGGTGCGCCAGAGCGTCGCCAAGTACCGGGCGTGGGAGAAGGACCTGTTCAAGGGCACCGACAGGGAAGGCACCCAACTCCCCGTCAACATCAACGAGTACGCGTTCAACTACCACACCTCAGTGCCCGGCCAGATGATCCAGTGGGTGTCCGCGATCGAGGAGTCCAAGGTCGACGCCGACATCGCGTACTGGAACATCGACGGCAACCTCTCCGACTCCGCCGTGCAGTCCAACCGCGGCAACGGCCAGTGGTGGCTGCTGAACTCGTACGCCTCGATGAGCGGGCACACGGTGAAGGTGACCCCGCCGTTCCCCGGCGAGAACTACACGATGCAGGGCGTCGCCACGCTCGACGAGAAGAAGAAGCAGTCTCGGCTGGTCTTCGGCGGCTCCACCGGCAAGGGTCACATCACCTTCGCCGGCGTCCCGAAGAAGGTCTTCGGCAAGCGCGTGCACGCCTGGGTGCGGGAGATCGAGTGGAGTGGGCAGGTGGGTGACTCGTCCGGCCCGAAGCTGCTCGCCGAGTCAAACCTGAAGGTCGGTGAGGACGGGACGGTCGCGCTCGACTTCGGCGACGGGGCACTGCCGAAGCTGAAGGAGTCCTCGGCCTACGAGATCGTCCTCAGCCCGGCCGGGAAGGCGAAGGGCACCCAGTCCCCGCCCGTGCGCTGGCAGGGTTCGTACGAGGCGGAGGACGCCGCCCACACCGGGTCCGGCTGGTCGAGGAACGGCCCGGAGGGCTCGCCCAAGGACGTCTCGAAGTTCTACACCTCCGGCGGCTACGACGTCGGCGGTCTGCGCACCGGCTCGGACGTCACGCTGGACTTCACCGTGGACGTGCCCGAGGACGGCGTCTACGACCTGAGCGTCTTCGCCAACTCCCTCAACACCTTCGACAAGGTGAAGGAGCAGGGCCCGACCAACGTCTTCCTGCGCGTGGACGGCAAGGCGGACAGCGAGCAGCAACTGCACCTGCCGCTCGGCTACAAGTGGGTGGTCTGGGACCACACCGGCACCGAGGTGAAGCTCACCAAGGGCAAGCACACCCTGACACTCGCCGCGAAGAGCCTCGACGGCAAGCGCGCCACCCAGGGCGACGCCATCGTCGACCGCCTCACGCTCTCCCTCCCCGGGGCTTCGGCGGGCACGCGGGTGTACGAGGGCGAGCTGGCGTGGCTGGCCGGCGGGGCGCGGCCCGTCTACGACCTGCCCGAGAAGGCGGCCACCGGCTCGGGCGCGGTCCGCCTCGCCAAGGGCCAGACCGCCACGTTCTGGGTCTACTCACCGGCCGACCGCGAGGCCACGCTCAAGGTCGACACCCTCGGCGGAACCGGCGCTCGGCTCTCCGTCAACGGCCACGCCGTCCTGCGTCTGGCCAAGGGCAGTACCCGTGCGGCGGTCTCCCTCTCCGGCGGCGTCAACAAGGTGACCGTGACCGGGGGTTCGGTCACGACCCTCGTCGACCGCCTCACGGTCACCCCGACGGAGAGCAGGCTGCCGACGCACACGTACGAGGCCGGGGACGCGCGGCTGGCGGGCTCGGCCACGCTCACCCAGCTCTCCCTCGCCACCGCCGGCACGGCGATCACGGGCATTGGCGGCGCCCCCGGCAACGGCAACACCGCGACGTTCACCGTCACGGCCGACCAGGCCGGCCTGTACGCGCTGCGCATCCGCTACTCCAACCCCGAGCAGTCCGAGGCCACCCACTACAATCCCGACCCGCTCGCCCGGCACGCCGACGTCAGCGTCAACGGTGGCAACGCGCGGCGCGTCGGCTTCCCACACAGCTTCCACCAGAACAACTTCTGGGAGCTGACCGTCCCGGTGCAGCTGAAGAAGGGGACCAACACGATCGGCTTCCGCTCCGAGGAACTACCCAACTTCGACGGCACCACCTACGCCTCGGACACGTTCCCGGGCGTACTGCTCCGCTCCCGCTACGCGCCGCTGATCGACCGGATCACCGTCACGCCGTACGCGCGGGAGGTGCGCTGAGAACAATCCTCCGTTAGGAGCCGTCCTCCGCTGAGGCGTCTCCGCCGGTAGCGCCGTGAGGCGCATGGATTCCGTGTGGCGGGGGGGGGGGGGGGGGGGGGGGGGGGGGGGGGGGGGGGGGGGGGGGGGGGGGGGGGGGGGGGGGGGGGGGGGGGAGGGGGAGAGGGGGGGGGGGGGGGGGGGGGGGGT
>NZ_JBVJBP010000039.1:0-36273 GCF_055589465.1 Streptomyces sp. NPDC041940 | reverse complement strand
GCTCTCCCCTGGGACGCGGCGAACAAACACAGCCGAGGTGGGGGCCCCCCTTGGGGGGGAGCGGAGGCGGAGGGGAAACAGGGGAAACAAAGGGGGCGGGGGGGGTCCCCCCCCCCGCCCCGGTCCGTCTTCACATGAGCTCTACTTGGTCACCGCGTCCAGCGCGTCCGCGATGCCCCAGCCGTAGAAGCCGTTGCGGTTCTTGGAGCCCTCGCACACCGCGTCGATCTTGCCGTCGGCGTCGATGTCGTACGGGTCCGTGCACGGCGTGGCGTCGGCCTGCGCGTACAGCAGGGCCTTCACCAGGGCCGGGGGAGCGTACGGGTGCGTCGACTTGATGAGGGCCGCGACACCCGCGACGTGCGGGGACGCCATCGACGTACCGGCCATGTAGCCCCACTTGCCGCCCGGCAGCGTGCCCAGGATCAGCCCGCTCGTGGCCGGCGCCTCCGGCTTCTGGTAGGCGGTCGAGTCACCGCCCGGGGCGGCGATGTCGGCGACGCCCAGCCCGTAGTTGGAGAAGGACGACTTGATGCCCTTCGCACCCGTCGAGGCGACCGTGACGACACCCGGCAGCTGGGTCGGGATGTCGAGGCACTCCGAGGGGTCGACGGTCCGGTCGCCCGGCGTGGTGTCGTTCGGGGACGACGGGTCGGTGATCTCGTCGGCCGAGAGGTCGTAGTTCTCGTTGCCCGCCGCCGCGACGTTGACCGCGCCCTTCTTCTCCGCGTACCGGGAGGCCCGGCCGACCGCGTCCAGCAGCGCCTTCTGGTCCGGGTCGTCGCCGCAGTTGAAGTACCAGGGGTCGGTGTAATAGCTGTTGTTGGTGACGTCGACCCCGTGCTCGGCCGCCCACACGAAGCCGCACACCACGGCCTCCGTGTAGAAGAAGCCGTCCGGGTTGGACACCTTGATGCCGGAGACCTTCACCCCGGGCGCGACACCCGTCATGCCGACGCCGTTCTTGGCCGCGGCTATCTCACCCGCCACATGCGTGCCGTGCGGGCTCTCCGCCGCGCCGGGCCGCCAGGCCCCGTCCGCGGTGTCCGGCTTGCCCGACACGCAGTTGACCGACGCCTTGCGGTCGAAGTTGGGCGCGATGTCGGGGTGCGTGTCGTCCACGCCGGTGTCGATCACGGCGACCGTGACCTTCTTGCTGCCCAGCGACTTCTCGTGCGCCTTGTCCGCCTTGATGGCCGGCAGGTCCCACTGCTGGGGCTGGAGCGGGTCCTGCCCGGCAGGGGCCTCGGCCTTCGCGACCTCGGCCGCGCTCAGCGCCTTCGGCGTGCCCAGGTCACCCGTCGTCGCCGAGGGCAGCGGCTTGGTCCGGGTGGCACCGGCCGACTGCACCCCGCGCACCTTGCGGACGGTCTTGGCGAAGTCGGGGTTCGAGGAGTGGACGACGATGACGCCTATCTGGTCGTACGACGTCACGATCGTGCCCCCGGCCTTGCCGACGGCCTTCTTCACGTAGGCCGAAGTACCGTGCCCCGGCTTGACGTTGACCACGTAGCTGAGCGGGGTCGCGTCGGCCGAGACCGCCGCGGGGGCGTCGTCGGCGGCCGTGGCCGTGGTGTTCGGCAGGAACGCGAGGGCCGTGGCCATGGCCATCCCGGCCGGGATCGCGACGGCGCGGCGGTAGCGCGCGAGCGGCGCTGTCATGGTGTCTCCAGTAGGTTCGCGGTACGGGCGGTACGAGCTGACGGTGCGTGAACTCTCAGGATGCACAGGTCACTTGACCGCGCGCAGCGCGTTGACGATGCCGTATCCGTAGAAGCCGTTGACCCGCTTGCCGCCCTCGCAGGTGGCGTCCTGGGTGCCGTTGCCGTCCTGGTCGTAGGACTCGGGGCAGGCGGTCCGGTCGGCCTGCGCCTTCAGCAGGGCCTGCAGCCGGGCCGGGGACGCCTTGGGGTGCTCGGACTTCAGCAGCGCGGCGACACCGGAGGCGTGCGGAGCGGCCATCGAGGTGCCCTGGAGGAAGCCCCAGGTGCCGCCCGGCATGGTGGACAGGATGCGGCCGTTCTTCGAGGGCGTGTCGGGAATCTGGTAGCGCCCGTCACCGCCCGGCGCCGCGACGTCGACGACGCCCTTGCCGTACGTCGAGTAGTACGACTTGAGGCTGTTGACGCCCGTCGCGCTCACCGTGACGACACCCGGCAGCTGGGTCGGGACGTCGAAGCACTCGTGCGGGTCGATCGTGCGCTCCACCGGCGTGGAGTCGTCCGGGCTGGAGTCGTCGACGATCGCGTCCGAGTCCAGGTCGTGGTTGGAGTTGCCCGCCGAAGCGACGTGCAGCGTGCCCTTCTTCTGCGCGTACAGCTGCGCCCGGTTGACCGCGTCGACGATGGCCCGCTGGTCCGGGTCGTCCATGCAGTTGTACAGCCAGGGGTCGACGTAGTAGCTGTTGTTCGTGATCTCGACGCCGTGGTCGGCGGCGAACACGAAGGCACACACGACGCTCTCCGGGTAGAAGAGGCCGTTGGCCCGGTCGGTCACGTTGATGCTGGAGACCTTCACACCGGGGGCGACGCCCGCCACGCCTATGCCGTTGCGGGCGGCGGCTATCTCACCCGCGACATGCGTGCCGTGGTAGTCCTCGGGGGTGTAAGGCCGCCAGGCGCCCTCACTGGTGTCGGGCTTGCCGCCGGCGCAGTTGGCGGACTGCGACGCGGAGAAGTTCGGGGCGATGTCGGGGTGGGTGTCGTCGACGCCGGTGTCGATCACGGCGACGGTCACCTTGCGGCTGCCCGGGTTGATCTTCGCGGCCTGGTCGGCGCCGATCGCGCGCAGATCCCACTGGTCGGCCTCGAGGGGCTCGCTCTCGGGCGCCTTCGCCGAGGCGGCCTCGACCCGCGCGGCCTGGGCGCCGGTCAGATACTGCGCCGCGCCCTCCTCCTTCGTACCCGCCGCGGTCAGCGGCGTCGTCCGCGTCGCGCCCGCCGACTGGACACCGCGCACCTTGCGCACGGTCTTGGCGAAGTCGGGGTTCGCGGAGTGGACGACGATCACGCCGATCCGCTCGTACGTGGTCACGACCGAGCCGCCGGCCTTCCCGATCGCCTTCTTCACCGAAGCGATCGTGCGACGGTCCACCTTGGTGTTGACGACGTACGCCAGCTTCGGCGCGTCCGCCGAGGGCGTGGACGACTCCACGCGCGGGGCGGTCTCCGCGTGCGGGGCGGCCGACGCGGCAGCCGGCAGAAAGCCCAACGAGGCCGTCAGCGACAGCACGACGGGCACGGCGAGGGCGAGCCGGCGTCTGGAACGCAGCTGGGACATGGGGTCTCCACATCATCCGGAAACGAAACCGGCCCGAGGCACAGGTGGTGCTCGGGCAGGTACATGACGGGTGGTTCAGGGCGAAGTTATCCCGCCCTCTCGCTGGCCAGCAACGGTTTCCCGAAACGACTTCGGAAAGAACGCCGGGCAGTTGAACCGGTTCTCGCGTGCCGCCGTGACGTTGAGCAGGGAGCGCGAGGACACTCGCCTCCGTCCCCGCTGAAAACCGCTTCCGTCGTCACGAGGAGACTCTCCGTGTCCACCGATGCACCGCCCCCCTCGAAAGAGCAACACAAACTCCCCTCACCCGAGGAGTTCGCCGAGGTGCAGGAGAGCGCGGAGTTCGGTGAACTGCGCCGCTCCTACCGCTCCTTCGCCTTTCCGCTGACCGTCGCCTTCATCGCCTGGTACCTGCTGTACGTGCTGCTGTCGAACTACGCGGGCGGCCTCATGGGCACCAAGCTGTTCGGCAACATCAACGTCGCCTTCGTCCTCGGCGTCGCCCAGTTCGTCACCACGTTCCTCATCGCCTGGTGGTACTCGCGGCACGCCGCCGCGAAGCTCGACCCCAAGGCCGAGGCCATCAAGTCCCGGATGGAGGGCGGCGCATGAGCCCCGCACAGCACACCCTGCTCGCCCAGCAGAACTTCCTCGCCGCGAACGAGGCCAGCGAGCACCGGCCGCTGATCATCACCCTGTTCGCGCTGTTCGTCCTGGCCACGCTCGGCATCACCGTCTGGGCCGGCCGCCAGACCAAGGACGCCGCGGACTTCTACGCGGGCGGCCGCCAGTTCAGCGCCTTCCAGAACGGGCTCGCGGTCTCCGGCGACTACATGTCGGCCGCGTCCTTCCTCGGCATCGCGGGCGCGATCGCCCTCTTCGGCTACGACGGCTTCCTGTACTCCATCGGCTTCCTGGTCGCCTGGCTGGTCGCCCTCCTCCTGGTGGCGGAGCCGCTGCGCAACTCCGGCCGCTACACCATGGGCGACGTGCTCGCGTACCGCATGCGCCAGCGCCCGGTCCGCACCGCCGCCGGTACGTCGACGATCGTCGTGTCGATCTTCTACCTGCTGGCCCAGATGGCCGGCGCGGGCGTCCTCGTCTCGCTGCTGCTCGGCATCACCTCCGACGCGGGCAAGATCCTCATCGTCGCCCTCGTCGGCCTGCTGATGGTCGTGTACGTCTCCATCGGCGGCATGAAGGGCACCACCTGGGTCCAGATGGTCAAGGCCGTGCTGCTCATCGGCGGCACCATCCTGATCACCTTCCTGGTGCTGCTGAAGTTCAACTTCAACATCTCCGACCTGCTCGGCCAGGCCGCCGAGAACAGCGGCAAGGGCGCCGCCTTCCTGGAGCCCGGCCTCCAGTACGGCATGACCGGCACCTCCAAGCTGGACTTCATCTCGCTCGGCATCGCCCTGGTGCTCGGCACCGCGGGTCTGCCGCACATCCTGATCCGCTTCTACACGGTGCCCGACGCCAAGGCCGCCCGTAAGTCGGTGAACTGGGCGATCGGCATCATCGGCGGCTTCTACCTGATGACCATCGCCCTCGGCTTCGGCGCCGCCGCGCTGATCTCCCAGGACGAGATCATCGCCTCCAACCCGTCCGGCAACACGGCGGCACCCCTGCTCGCCCTGCACCTCGGCGGTGTCGACTCGACCTGGGGCGCGATCCTGCTCGCCACGATCTCGGCGGTCGCCTTCGCGACGATCCTCGCCGTCGTCGCCGGCCTCACCCTCGCCTCGTCGTCGTCCTTCGCGCACGACATCTACGCCAACGTCATCCGCAAGGGGAAGGCGTCCGGCGCCGAGGAGGTCCGCGCGGCCCGCTGGGCGACCGTCTTCATCGGCGTCGTCTCCATCGGCCTCGGCGCCCTCGCCCGCGACCTGAACGTGGCCGGCCTGGTCGCGCTCGCCTTCGCGGTCGCGGCCTCCGCCAACCTGCCGACGATCCTCTACAGCCTGTTCTGGAAGCGCTTCACCACCCAGGGCGCCCTGTGGTCGATCTACGGCGGTCTGATCGTCGCCGTCGGCCTGGTGCTGTTCTCGCCCGTCGTCTCCGGCGACCCCAAGGCGATGTTCCCCGAGGTGGACTTCGCCTGGTTCCCGCTGAAGAACCCGGGCATCATCTCCATCCCCTTCGGCTTCCTCATGGGCTGGCTCGGCACCGTCCTGTCCAAGGAGGAGCCGGACGCCAAGAAGTACGCCGAGCTGGAGGTCCGGTCCCTGACCGGCACCGGCGCCCACTGAGCACCAACCCCCTCGCGCGGCCGCGTCGTAGGAACCTCCAGGTCCCTGCGGCGCGGCCGCGTTCCGCGTCGTGGGATCGGGCCTGTGGAGTTGTCAGTGCGGTCACGTAGGCTCGCAGGTGTCGGAGTGGAAGTGCTCCGGGCACGATCCGCGTCGAGGGAGGGGGCCCACGTGCTCATCGACACCTACGGCCGAGTGGCCACCGACCTGAGGGTCTCGCTGACCGACCGGTGCAATCTGCGCTGCACCTACTGCATGCCCGAGGAAGGCCTGCAGTGGCTGGCCAAGCCGGACCTGCTCACGGACGACGAGATCGTCCGCCTGATCGACATCGCGGTCACCTCCCTCGGTATAGAGGAGGTCCGCTTCACCGGCGGCGAGCCCCTGCTGCGCCCCGGCCTGGTCGGCATCGTCGAGCGGGTCGCGGCCCTGGAGAAGCGCCCCCAGATGTCCTTGACCACCAACGGCATCGGCCTCAAGCGCACGGCGACGGCCCTGAAGGCGGCGGGCCTGGACCGGGTCAACGTCTCCCTCGACACGCTGCGCCCGGACGTCTTCAAGACCCTCACCCGCCGCAACCGTCACAACGACGTCATCGAGGGCCTGGACGCCGCCCGCGACGCCGGCCTGACCCCGGTCAAGGTCAACTCGGTCCTGATGCCGGGCCTCAACGACGACGAGGCCCCGGACCTCCTCGCCTGGGCCGTGGAGCACGACTACGAGCTGCGCTTCATCGAGCAGATGCCCCTGGACGCCCAGCACGGCTGGAAGCGCGACGGCATGATCACGGCAGGCGACATCCTGACCTCCCTGCGCACCCGCTTCGAGCTGACCGCCGAGGGCGAGGAGAAGCGCGGCTCGGCCCCCGCGGAGCGCTGGCTGGTGAACGGCGGGCCGCATGTGGTCGGCGTCATCGCCTCCGTCACCCGCCCCTTCTGCGCGGCCTGCGACCGCACCCGGCTCACCGCCGACGGGCAGATACGCACCTGCCTCTTCGCCCAGGAGGAAACCGACCTCCGCGCCGCCCTCCGCTCCGACGCCCCGGACGAGGAGATCGCCCGCATCTGGCGCCTGGCGATGTGGGGCAAGAAGGCGGGAGCGGGCCTGGACGACCCGACGTTCGTACAGCCGGACCGGCCCATGTCGGCGATCGGTGGTTGAGGCGCTGGACGTCAGACGTCCGTCGCTTCCCATTCCTTCAGCAGAACGACGTCTTTCAAAAACCCCCGCACCCCGAGGAACTGCGAAAGATGCTCGCGATGCTCCTCACACGCGAGCCACGTCTTGCGCCGCTCCGGCGTATGGATCTTCGGGTTGTTCCACGCAAGCACCCACACCGCGTCCACGCGGCAGCCCTTCGCGGAACAGATCGGCGTCTCGTCACTCACTGCTTCGTCTCACCACTGCACACAGAAAAGGCGACGCCGAGCAGCCACGGGGGGAGCTGCCCGGCGTCGGTCCGTCGCTCCGACGGGGGATGCGGAGCGCGTACGAAGTATGTCACGGGTAACCCCGGGCCCGGCACCTGAACAACATGATTGATCTGAGCTTTTCTTGAGCTTGGCGGGAAGATGACTTCCGTTGATGATCGCCCCCGGGGGTCCCTACCGCTCCTGCGAATCGGTCTTCGCACCCGGCGCGGGCTCGGACACGGCATCTTCCGCTGCGGATTCCGCGGAGCCGTCCCGCGCATCCGGCGGCGTGATCATCGGACGCGTCGGTGCCGCCACGAACGTCGACGGCAGAGACGGCGCGTTCTCGCGCCCGGCGTTCGCGATCACCACCGCGATGTACGGCAGTACCAGCCCGAGCACCAACGCCACGATGGCGACGTGCCGTTCGACGTTCCACAACGTGGCCGCGAGGATCACGGAGATCGTGCGGACCGTCATCGAGATCACGTACCGGCGCTGCCGCCCGCGCACGTCCTCCTGAAGTCCCGTCCGGGCGCCGGTGATCCGGAAAACCTGGACGTTGCCGCCGCCATGCTGCTTCCGCATCGCATTCCACCATCCGCCCGTACCTGACCAGGACAGCTTCCACGTTACGCCGCGGTCGCGCCCGCCACGAGACCGGGGCCCGCCCGGCCGGGGCGGACGGCGTGCGCCGTGGCGCGTACGGCCATCCCCGGCATGCGGCGTACGGCACCTGGGCCGACACTGGCCGTAGAGCTCACGTCGAGCCGTACGAGGAGGCAGCGATGGGCTGGTTGTGGGCGATCATCGTGGGACTGGTACTCGGCTTGCTCGCCAAGGCGATCATTCCGGGCAAGCAGCACTTGCCCCTGTGGCTGACCGTCATCCTGGGCATCATCGGAGGCATCGCAGGCAACGCCATCGCCCGGGCGGCCGGCGTCGACGCCACATCGGGCATCGACTGGTGGCGGCACGTCTTCCAGCTGGTGATGGCGATCATCCTCGTCGGCCTCGGGGACAAGGCCTGGACGGCCGCACGGGGAGACAGACAGCGGGCGTGACGGCGGGGCGCACGGCGAAGGGGGCCGCCTCCGCACGGAGACGACCCCCTTCCCGCAGCATGCTCAGCCGCCCGTGACCTCGACCGCCGCCAGGTTCTTCTTGCCCCGGCGCAGCACCAGCCAGCGGCCCTGCAACAGGTCCTCCTTGGCGGGGACCGCGTCCTCGCCGGCGACCTTGACGTTGTTCACGTAGGCGCCGCCCTCCTTGACCGTGCGGCGTGCGGCCGACTTGCTGGCCACCAGGCCGACCTCGGCGAACAGGTCGACCACCGGGCCGAGCTCGGAGACCTGGATGTGCGGCACCTCCGACAGGGCCGCGGCCAGCGTCTTGCCGTCGAGTTCCGCCAGCTCGCCCTGCCCGAAGAGGGCCTTGGACGCGGCGATCACGGCGGCCGTCTGGTCGGCGCCGTGCACCAGCGTCGTCAGCTCCTCGGCCAGGGCGCGCTGCGCGGCACGGGCCTGCGGACGCTCCTCGGTCTGCTGCTCCAGCTCCTCCAGCTCCGCACGGGAGCGGAAGGACAGGATGCGCAGGTACTTCGAGATGTCCCGGTCGTCCACGTTCAGCCAGAACTGGTAGAACGCGTACGGCGTCGTCATCTCCGGGTCGAGCCAGACGGCGCCGCCCTCGGTCTTGCCGAACTTGGTGCCGTCCGCCTTGGTCATCAGCGGCGTCGCCAGGGCGTGCGCTGTGGCGTCCGGCTCCAGGCGGTGGATCAGGTCCAGGCCCGCCGTGAGGTTGCCCCACTGGTCGCTGCCGCCCTGCTGGAGCGTGCAGCCGTAGCGCCGGTAGAGCTGCAGGAAGTCCATGCCCTGCAGGAGCTGGTAGCTGAACTCCGTGTAGCTGATGCCCTCGGAGGACTCCAGACGCCGGGCCACGGAGTCCTTCGTCAGCATCTTGTTGACGCGGAAGTGCTTGCCGATGTCCCGCAGGAACTCGATCGCGGAGAGGTTCTCCGTCCAGTCGAGGTTGTTGACCATGAGGGCCGCGTTCTCGCCCTCGAAGGTCAGGAAGGGCTCGATCTGGGAACGCAGCTTGCCGACCCAGCCGGTCACCGTCTCCGGGTCGTTCAGCGTGCGCTCCGCCGTCGGGCGCGGGTCGCCGATCAGGCCCGTGGCGCCGCCGACCAGCGCCAGCGGCCGGTGACCGGCCTGCTGGAGCCGCCGCACGGTGAGCACCTGCACCAGGTGCCCCACGTGCAACGACGGCGCGGTCGGGTCGAAGCCGCAATAGAACGTGACGGGACCGTCCGCGAGCGCCTTGCGCAAAGCGTCCTCGTCAGTGGACAGGGCGAACAGCCCGCGCCACTTCAGCTCGTCGACGATGTCCGTCACGGTTCTCGTATCTCCTTGAGTGGGCTCGTAATCAGGTACGAGGTTATACGCCCTGACTGACAGAGCTCATATTGAAGTCCGGCACCCGCAGGGCAGGCATCGCGGCCCTGGTGAACCAGTCGCTCCATTCCCTCGGCAGCGTCTTCTCGGTCCGCCCGGCCTCCGTCACCCGGCCCAGCAGACCGACCGGCGTCTCGTTGAACCGGAAGTTGTTCACCTCGCCGGTCACCTCGCCGTTCTCCACCAGGTAGACGCCGTCCCGGGTCAGCCCCGTCAGCAGTAGCGAGGCAGGGTCGACCTCGCGGATGTACCAGAGGCAGGTCAGCAGCAGCCCGCGCTCGGTGTTCGCCACCATCTCGTCCAGGGAGCGGTCGTCGCCCCCGTCCAGGATCACGTTGTCGATGACCGGCGCCACCGGCAGTCCGGTCAGGCCCGCGCTGTGGCGGCTGGTCGTCAGGTGCCGCAGCTCTCCCTCGCGCATCCACTCGGTGGCCGTGAGCGGCAGCCCGTTGTCGAACACCGACTCGTCGCCGCCGGAGGAGTGCGCGATCACGAAGGGCGCCGACTCCAGGCCGGGCTCGTTCGGGTCGCTGCGCAGGGTCAGCGGCAGATCGGTCAGCTTCTCGCCGACCCGCGTGCCCCCGCCCGGCTTGGAGAACACCGTGCGGCCCTCCACCGCGTCCCGGCCCGACGCCGACCACAGCTGGTAGATCAGCAGATCCGCCACGGCCGACGGCGGCAGCAGCGTCTCGTACCGGCCCGCGGGCAGCTCCACGCGCCGCTCGGCCCACCCGAGGCGCACGGCCAGCTCCGCGTCCAGGGCCGCGGGGTCGACGTCCTTGAAGTCCCGTGTGGAGCGCCCGGCCCACGCGGACCGGGTCCGGTCCGGTGACTTGGCGTTCAGCTCCAGCGTCCCGTTCGGCTGGTCGTGCCGCAGCCGCAGTCCCGTGGAGGTGCCCACATAGGTCGACACCAGTTCGTGGTTGGCGAACCCGTACAGCTCCCGGCCGCCCGCACGCGCGCGTGCGAAGGCTTCACCGAGCGCGGGGGCGAATTCGGCGAACACCGCGGAGGAGGTCTCGGCGGGCGCCTCCGTGAACTCCGGACTTGCGGCCACGCCCGTGACCAGCGGCTGCGCGTCCTCGGCGGGCCCGGCACCGCGCGCGGCCGCCTCGGCGGCCCGCACCAGGGGCTCCAGCTCGTCGGCCGTCACGGCGGACCGCGACACCACGCCCGAGGCCGCGCCCTCCTTGCCGTCGACCGTGGCGACGACGGTGAGCGTGCGCCCGCGCGTGACGCCGTTCGTGGTCAGTGCGTTGCCCGCCCAGCGCAGGTTGGCGGTGGACTGCTCGTCGGCGATGACGACACAGCCGTCCGCCCGGGACAGTTCGAGGGCGCGCTCGACGACCTCGTGCGGCTTGCTGGTACGGGGGCTCATCGACCGGCCTCCTGGGTCGTGTTCAGAATGTTGACGCCCTTGAAGAGGGCCGACGGGCAGCCGTGCGAGACGGCCGCGACCTGCCCCGGCTGGGCCTTGCCGCAGTTGAAGGCGCCGCCCAGGACATAGGTCCCCGGACCACCGACGGCGGACATCGAGCCCCAGAAGTCGGTGGTCGTCGCCTGGTAGGCCACGTCCCGCAGCTGCCCGGCGAGCCGCCCGTTCTCGATCCGGTAGAAGCGCTGCCCCGTGAACTGGAAGTTGTAGCGCTGCATGTCGATCGACCAGGACCGGTCGCCGACGACGTAGATCCCCCGCTCCACGCCCCCGATCAGGTCCTCGGTCGACATCCCGGCCGGGTCCGGCCGCAACGACACGTTGGCCATGCGCTGCACCGGCACATGCCCGGGGGAGTCGGCGTAGGCGCACCCGTTGGAGCGCTCGAACCCGGTCAGCTTCGCGATCCGCCGGTCCAGCTGGTAGCCGACGAGGGTGCCGTCCTTGACGAGGTCCCAGGACTGGCCCTCGACGCCCTCGTCGTCGTACCCGATGGTGGCGAGGCCGTGCTCGGCGGTGCGGTCGCCGGTGACGTTCATCAGCTCCGAGCCGTAGCGCAGCTTGCCCAGCTGGTCGAAGGTGGCGAAGGACGTGCCGGCGTAGGCGGCCTCGTAGCCGAGCGCCCGGTCCAGCTCGGTCGCGTGCCCGATGGACTCGTGGATGGTCAGCCACAGGTTGGACGGGTCGACGACCAGGTCGTACAGGCCCGGATCGACACTCGGCGCGCGCATCTTCTCGGCGAGCAGCTCCGGGATCCGCTCCAGCTCGCCCTCCCAGTCCCAGCCGGTGCCCCGCAGGTACTCCCAGCCGCGGCCCACGGGCGGCGCGAGCGTGCGCATCGAGTCGAACTCGCCGCTCGACTCGTCCACCGACACGGCGTTGAACACCGGGTGCAGCCGTACCCGCTGCTGCGTGGTCACGGTCCCCGCGGTATCCGCGTAGAACTTGTTCTCGTGGACGGTGAGCAGCGAGGCGTCGACATGGTCGACCCCGTCGGCCGCGAGCAGCCGCGCGCTCCAGTCCGCGATCAGCCCGGCCTTCTCCTCGTCGGGCACGGTGAACGGATCGATCTCGTACGACGAGACCCAGGTCTTCTCGGAGTGCACGGGCTCGCTCGCCAGCTCCACCCGCTCATCGGACCCGGCCGCCTTGATCACCTGGGCGGACAGTTTCGCCATGGCGACCGCCTGCCCGGCGACTCTGGCGGCGGCGTCCAGGCTGAGGTCGACGCCGGACGCGAAACCCCACGTACCGCCGTGCACCACCCGCACCGCGTACCCGAGGTCGGTGGTGTCCGACGACCCGGCGGGCTTGGCGTCCCGGAACCGCCAGGAGGCCCCCCGCACCCGCTCGAACCGGAAGTCCGCGTGCTGGGCGCCCAGCGCACGCGCGCGTGCGAGGGCCGCGTCGGCGAGGGCGCGTAGGGGGAGGGCCGTGAAGGTCTCGTCGATGGTATGAGGCACCGCCGTCTCTTTCTGTCGAGGTGAGCGTGGTTGCCGTACTGCGTGGCTGCTCCGATCATGTCGTCCATCCCGCGCGCGGGCCACGAGTTTCCGTACCCCGGGTGCGTGGCTTTCTGTAGAGACCCGACAGTGAGTCCCGTACGCCACTGTCGGTGCCCGATTGTCCGCGGGCGTGCCCGGACCGATAGGTTTTCGAGGAAGCCGCCTGTCATCGCCGCCTGTCGTCCAGGCGCCCGGGCGGGCATCAGACCGCTAACGAAAGGGTGATCCGTTGAGCCGCTCGGTTCTCGTCACCGGAGGCAACCGGGGGATCGGCCTCGCCATCGCCCGTGCCTTCGCCGATGCCGGCGACAAGGTCGCCATCACGTACCGCTCGGGTGAACCGCCGGCGGCCCTGACGGAGTTGGGCTGCCTGGCCGTCAGGTGCGACATCACCGACCCCGAGCAGGTGGAGCAGGCCTACAAGGAGATCGAGGAGAACCACGGCCCCGTCGAGGTCCTCGTCGCCAATGCCGGCATCACCAAGGACCAGCTCCTGATGCGCATGTCCGAGGAGGACTTCACCTCGGTCATCGACACCAACCTCACCGGCACCTTCCGCGTGGTCAAGCGCGCCAACCGCGGCATGCTGCGGGCCAAGAAGGGCCGCGTCGTCCTGATCTCCTCGGTCGTCGGCCTCTACGGCGGCCCGGGCCAGGCCAACTACGCCGCCTCCAAGGCCGCCCTGGTCGGCTTCGCGCGCTCCCTCGCCCGTGAGCTGGGTTCGCGCAACCTCACCTTCAACGTCGTAGCGCCCGGCTTCGTCGACACCGACATGACCAAGGTGCTCAGCGACGAGCAGCGTGCGGGCATCGTGAAGCAGGTGCCGCTCGGCCGGTACGCGCAGCCCGAGGAGATCGCCGCGACGGTGCGGTTCCTCGCCTCGGACGACGCCTCGTACATCACTGGAGCCGTCATCCCGGTTGACGGCGGACTGGGAATGGGTCACTGATCACCATGAGCGGAATTCTCGAGGGCAAGCGCGTCCTGATCACCGGTGTGCTGATGGAGTCCTCCATCGCCTTCCACGCCGCCAAGCTGGCCCAGGAGCAGGGCGCCGAGATCATCCTGACGGCGTTCCCGCGGCCCACGCTGACCGAGCGCATCGCCAGGAAGCTGCCCAAGCCCACCAAGGTCATCGAGCTCGACGTCACGAACGACGAGCACCTCGGGCGCCTGGCCGACATCGTCGGCGAGGAGCTCGGCGGCCTCGACGGCGTCGTGCACTCCATCGGCTTCGCGCCGCAGGACGCGCTCGGCGGCAACTTCCTGAACACGCCGTTCGAGTCGGTCGCCACGGCCATGCACGTCTCGGCGTACTCGCTGAAGTCGCTGACCATGGCCTGCCTGCCGCTGATGCAGAACGGCGGCTCCGTCGTCGGTCTGACCTTCGACGCCCAGTACGCCTGGCCGCAGTACGACTGGATGGGCCCGGCCAAGGCCGCCCTGGAGGCCACCAGCCGCTACATGGCCCGTGACCTGGGCAAGCAGAACATCCGCTGCAACCTGGTCTCGGCCGGTCCGATCGGCTCCATGGCCGCCAAGTCCATCCCGGGCTTCGGCGAGCTGGCCGCCGTGTGGGACGACCGTTCGCCGCTGGAGTGGGACCTCAAGGACCCCGAGCCGGCCGGCCGCGGCATCGTCGCGCTGCTGAGCGACTGGTTCCCGAAGACCACGGGCGAGATCATCCACGTGGACGGCGGTCTGCACGCCATCGGCGCCTGATCTCCCGTACGCCGTCGACGCCCCGTTCCCCGCAGCGCGCGGGGAGCGGGGCGTCACCCGTTCGGCTCAGCCGACCGGGCGGGGGAGGCCCGCAGCCGGGCACCCTGGAGTACGCGTTCACCACGCGGTCCCCTCCCCAGCACGGCCGAGGAGGAACCTTTGTGCGCTTGTCCCGCCGCATGGCCTCACTGTCCGTCGCCGCCGCTCTCGTGCTGACCCTGGCGTACGAGGCGGTGCCGCACGCGCGCGTGCCCGCCGACGACGAGCAGGAGCGGGCCGACCTCTTCGGCGCCGCCTGCCGGGTCCGTGTCGACGACTCCAGGGTGACCGCGTTCTGTCACAACCCCTATCCGGAGACCGACCGCGTGAGCCTGCACGTCGAGTGCGCACGCTGGTGGGACATCGACACCGACAGCTCCCCGGTGGAGGCCGGGCCCGCGCAGACCGTGCGGCTCGCGGGACGCTGCTGGAAGGAAGTCGGCGACGCGTGGGTCAGCCACCGGCGGGCGAGCTGATCCCGCCCAGGCGGCACAGGAACGGGTAGCGGGCAGCCTCGGCCCCCGCCCCGTCCGCGTCCCCCGCGCGGATCGCGTCGAGCAGCCGCCCGTGGTCCATGTACGTCTCCGGCGTCAGCTCCTCGCCGACGTCCTCGCGCAGCCAGTCCCGCAGCACCTCGCCCAGGTCCGCGTACATGGCGGTCATCACGTCGTTGTGGGAGGCGGACACCACGGCCAGGTGGAAGGTCGCGTCCGCGGTCACGAAGGCCTCCGCGTCACCCGACTCCCAGGCCTCCTCACGCCGCAGCAGCAGCGCGTCGAGCTGCTTGAGGTCCTTCTCGGTCCTCCGCTCGGCGGCCAGCCGCGCGGCGGACGACTCCAGCGTGGAGCGCAGCTCGGCGATGTGCCGGGGGTCGGCGCCGGCGAACCGCCGCTGCATCACTCCCGCCAGCTCACTCGTCGCCACGACGTACGTGCCGGAGCCCTGGCGGATGTCCAGCAGGCCGTTGTGCGCGAGCGCGCGGACGGCCTCACGGACCGTGTTGCGGGCGACACCCAGCTGCTCGACCAGTTCCGGCTCGGTCGGGATACGGGAGCCGACCGGCCACTCGCCCGACGTGATCTGGGCCCGCAGCGCGGCGATGACCTGTTCGGACAGCGCCGAACGACGGGGATGGCTCAGAGGCATGGCTCACCTTCGCACGGCCGGGGCGCCGGACGGCAGCCGAGGAGTGGACGGATTGGACAGTCAATCATCCCATGATTCTATGATGGGCCTCATGGCTAGTGAGGAAACCCGGACGATGACGCCCCCGACCGTTCGCAGCTCGGCCGCGCACGACGCCCGGAAACCGGGCGGCCCGTCCCCGCGCGCGTGGACGACACGGCTGCTCGTCCTCGGCATCGTGCTGTCCGCCCTGAACCTCCGGCCCGCCATCACCAGCCTCGGCGCCCTCCTGGAAGAGGTCCGCGACGGGCTCGGCATGAGCGGCAGCGTGGCCGGACTGCTCACCTCCGTACCTCCACTGTGCTTCGCCGTCTTCGGCGTCATGGCCCCGAGGCTCGCCCGCCGCTTCGGAGCGGGCGCCGTGGTGTGCGCCGGCATGGCCGCCATCGCCACCGGCCTGGCGATCCGGCCGTACGCCGGCGGCACGGCCGGCTTCCTGGCCGCCAGTGCCCTCGCCCTCATGGGCATCGCGGTCAGCAACGTCCTGATGCCGGCCATCGTCAAGCAGTGGTTCCCCGACCGCGTGGGTTCCATGACCGGCGTCTACTCCATGGGACTCGCCCTGGGCACGTCCCTGGCGGCCGCGGTCACGGTGCCCGTGTCCGACGCGCTGGGCGGAAGCTGGCAGTCGGGCCTGGCCCTCTGGTCGGGGCTCGCCGTCGCGGCGATCCTGCCGTGGCTGCCGTTCGTACGGCGTCGCCCGGCGGCATCCGGGCCGGAGCAGCAGGCCGACCGCGACGGGGCGACGCGGGCCCCGGAGGCGCCGCAGCTGCGGATCACCCGGAGCCGTACCGCCTGGGCGCTGGCCGTCTTCTTCGGGCTCCAGGCCACCGCCGCCTACATCACGATGGGCTGGATGGCGCAGATCTTCCGGGACGCCGGCGTGTCCGCCGGCACCGCCGGACTGCTGCTGGCGCTCACCATGGCCATGGGCGTGCCCCTGGCCTTCGTCATACCCCGCCTGGCCACGCGGCTGCCGCACCAGGGCCCGATCGTGCTGGCCCTGGGCATCTGCGGCCTGATCGGCTACGCCGGGCTGTATCTCGCGCCGGCCGCCGGTGCCTGGGTCTGGGCCCTGCTGCTCGGCGTCGCGAACTGCGCCTTCCCGCTCGCCCTCACCATGGTGGGCATGCGGGCCAGGACCGGCCCGGGCGTGGCCCAGCTGTCGGCGTTCGCGCAGAGCACCGGCTACCTCATCTCCATCCCGGGACCGCTGCTGGTGGGCGTCCTCTACCAGCACAGCGGCGGCTGGGGTCTGCCGATCACGCTGATGAGCGCCCTGCTGGTCCCGCAGGTCGTGGTCGGCTGGCTGGCGGGCCGCAACCGCACGGTCGAGGACGAGGCGGGCCGCTGAGTCCCGGCCCCGTCGTGTCGGCCTCACCCCGGGGCGTCCCGCACCCGGGGTGAGTGCGACACTTGCCCCATGCCAGTGCTCGATCCGAATCCCCAGCATGGTCAGAAGAAGATGCTGCTCGTGTTCGGCGCCTTCTTCGCGATCTTCATCGTCATCGCCGTCATCGCGACGATCGCCTCGCCGTGACCGGCCCTGGCCCCGCCGATGGTGGGGCTAGCCCCCCTGTCCCCTAGGGGGTGAGGGTCAGGGTCAAGTGGGTGGGTCACCGGATGGGTTGGCCGGCACGGATTCCGTAACTTCGAGGTGTGGCCGTGAGACGGGGGCCACCGGCCACTCGAAGAGCGGAGGCACCCATGTCGGCCCCTACGCAGACCCCGCCCCACCCGGCGACCCGGTCCGGCGCCGACAGCCGGCTTCCCTGGTGGGCCCTGGCCCTGCCGGTGCTCCTCTTCACGGCGCTGCTCGCCCTGATCCTCAACCCGTCCGACGCCCACGCGGCCACCGGTGACCCCGTGGTCACCCACCTGTTCGAGCGACTGCAGCAGCTGACAGCCCGCTGAGCACGGCCGAAGCCGGTGGTCAACTCCCTGCGCCCCATGGCGTGTTTCATGCGAAGCTGGATCTCATGAGCGTCGCAGAACCCCGCACGATTGTCCTCTTCCGCCATGCGAAAGCCGACTGGCCACAGGTGACCGATCACGAGCGTCCGCTTGCCGACCGGGGCCGAAAAGACGCGGCGGAGGCCGGGCGCAGGCTGGCCGACACCGGCATCCCCTTCGACCTGGCCCTGTGCTCCACCGCGGTCCGGACCCGGGAGACCTGGAAGCTCGCCGTCCACGAGTTCCCGCATCGGCCGAAAACCGTCTACGAAGAGCGGATCTACGAGGCCTCGCCGGGCGAACTGATCGCCGTGCTCAACGAGACCCCCGACGACGTGCGGAACGTCCTCATGATCGGGCACAACCCGGGCGTCCAGGGCCTCGCCGACATCCTGGCGGGATCGGCCGAGGACGAGGCCCGTGAGCGGATGGACCGCCGCGGGTTCCCGGCCGCCGCCTTCGCCGTCCTGTCGTTCACGGGCTCGTGGAAGAGCGTGGAGCCGGGCGTGGCCGAGCTGCGGGACTACTGGGCGCCGACCGAGTGACCGTCTCCGCGTGACCGTGGGGCCGTGACAGGGGCCCGGCACCGCACGGTGCCGGGCCCCTCCTGCCTGCCTCAGACCGTGTCGAGGGTGTCCGCCGCCTCGACCTCTTCGCGCGTGACGCCCAGCAGGTAGAGGACCGTGTCCAGGAACGGGAAGTTCACCGCGGTGTGCGCGGCCTCGCGCACCACCGGCTTGGCGTTGAAGGCGACGCCCAGACCGGCCGCGTTCAGCATGTCCAGGTCGTTCGCACCGTCACCGATCGCCACGGTCTGCGACAGCGGCACTCCCGCCTCCGCCGCGAACCGGCGCAGCAGCCGGGCCTTGCCCGCGCGGTCGACGATCTCGCCGGTGACCTTGCCCGTCAGCCTGCCGTCGACGATCTCCAGCGTGTTGGCGTGGGCGAAGTCCAGCCCCAGCCGCTCCTTCAGATCGTCGGTGACCTGGGTGAACCCGCCCGAGACGACCCCGACTTGGTAGCCGAGCCGCTTCAGCGTACGGATCAGGGTGCGGGCGCCGGGCGTCAGCCGTACCTCGCTGCGCACCTTGTCCACCACCGAGGCGTCCAGCCCTTCCAGCAGCGCCACGCGCGCGTGCAGGGACTGCTCGAAGTCCAGCTCCCCGCGCATCGCGGCCGCCGTCACCTCGGCGACCTTGTCCTCGCAGCCGGCGTGCGCGGCGAACAGCTCGATGACCTCGTCCTGGATGAGCGTCGAGTCGACGTCCATGACGACCAGGCGCTGCGCACGCCGGTACAGACCGGCGGCGACGACCGCCACGTCGATGCCGAGCTTCGCCGCGTCGGGTGCCAGGGCGGTGCGCAGCGGCTCGGTCTCCACGCCGGACACGGCGAACTCGACCGCGGTCACGGGGTACTTGGCGAGCCGGAAGATACGGTCGATGTTGCCGCCGGTCCTGGTGATCCGCGCGGTGACCGCGGCGGTCGCCTCCGAGGTGAGCGGATGCCCGAGCACGGTGACCAGGGAGCGGCCCAGTCCGCGCGGCCGGTTGTCGCCGAGGCCGGAGATGATCTCCGCCTGCATCTTCATCGACTCGGCCCAGCTGTGGACGGTCGCCCGCAGATCTCCCTCGAGACCGGGGGGCGGCTCGGTCACGAGCGCGCACAGCACCATCCGGCCGCGGGTGACGACCTGCTCGATGTCGACGACGTCGACGGAGAAGGCGGCGAGGGTGTCGAAGAGGCCGGCCGTGATGCCCGGCCTGTCCTTGCCGAAGATCTTGACAAGGAGGGTGGGGACGTCAGAGGACGAGGTCTGCGATGCGCTCATGGTGGTTCCACCGTATCGGGCAGGCAGGTCACACCGCCCGTGAGGTCCGGCTGGCGGACGGCGAACACTGGGTGTCGTGTCGATGGCGTGAATCTTGCGTGCCGGTACGGCGTCCCTCCGGCCTCGGGATCACCTCCCGCCCCGCGGTTTCCGCGGTGGCGGGGGAGGCGGCGGGGGCGGCGGCCCGTCGTCGGGCCGGGCGGGCGGCCCGTTCCCGCCCCGCGGCCCGGGCGGCCGGCGAGGCCCTCGCGGAGGCGGCCCGACCGGCCGCGCCACGGTGGGCGCGCCGTAGACGTCGCCGTTCCCGGGCTCGGTGGCCCTTGAGTCCGGCCGTCCCGCGTCCGGTGTGTCCGACCGTTCTCCGTCCGACCCTCCTCCGTCCGGCCGCCCTTCGTCATGCGGGCCCCGGCGTGCGTCCCCCGGCCGCGCGTCCTCCGGTTCCCGCAGTTCGTCCGGGACCCGGAGGTACGGATTGGTGGCCGGGTTCGGCGGCCGGTACGGCGTACCCGGCGCGTAGGGCCCGGCTTCCTTCCCGTACGACGCCGACTCGCCCCGCGGATCGCCCCGGTCCCTGGACTCCCGGGTGCCTTCGTCGTACCGGCCGTGGCCTCCGCCGTGCTGGCCGTGGCCTTCATCGTGCCGCCCGGCCTCGTAGTGCCAGCCCTGGCCCTGATCGTCCCGCCCGACCCCGCCGTGCCAGCCCTGGCCCTCGCCATGCCGCCCCATGCCTTCGTCGGGCCCGCTCACCCCCGGGTCACCCCCCGCCCCTGCCCCTGCTCCCGCCGACCCGTCCCCCCGGGCCAAATCCGCCGCCGACCGCCCTGCGGCCCCGCTCGCCCACGCCAGCAACGCCCCCGCGCCCCCGGCCCCCGCGCCCCACACCGCGCCCAGCAGCAGGGCCATGCCGAGGTGCCCGTGCAGTTCGATCCCCGCCCCGAACGCGTCGAAGCCGAGCACGGACAGGGAGGCGGACACGGACACATCCGTCAGCCAGGCCAGCAACGGCAGGGCCGGCGCGGTCGCGACCCCCAGCCGCAGCGCGCACCTGCCTGCGAACCCGAGGGCACCGGAACCCCGTACCGTCGCCCCAGCCCGCACCCCCGCCACCGGCGACCGCACCGCCGTCAGCACCCCCGCCAGCAGCATCATCAGCGCCGCCGCCACCCCGAGCAGCCACACCCGCCCGTCCAGCTCGGCCAGCCTCCCCAGCGTCACCTGCTGGTCGGGGCGGGCCACGAGCAGGTCGTCCAGCGGGTCCGGCAGGAAACGGGTCAGTTCACCCGTAGCCCGGCCGTCCCACGGCACGAACAGGCCGATCGGCACGCCCAGCCACACCCCGTTCGGTGCCCCGAGCAGCGCCGCGCCGGCGATGCGCTCGGGGTGGTCGTCGCCGCTCGCCGCGTACGCCGCCGCGGCGAACCCCGCCGCCACGGCCACCAGCAGCACGGTCACCACCGCGGAAACGGCCGGCCGTACGACCCGGTGCACGGCCTCCCACCCCCGCGGCAGCGGCGTGCGGCGCGAGGCCAGCAGGGCGACGAGGAGGATCCCGGCCGACCAGCCGAGCCCGCCGAACAGCGTGGGGACGGTGTCGACCGAGAAACCGACCGCCGCCCGCGCGTCCACCAGGTCACCGATCCGGTCCGGCAGCAGCCCGCCGATGTCCCCGACGTCCCCGAGCCCGGGGATCTCCAGGCCGCCGCTTCCGCCCCCGCCCCCGCCGGTCGGGTCGTCCAGCCCCAGCGAGCCGCCGTCGATCGTGATGACGTCGTGCCCCGCCCAGGCCAGTCCGCCCAGCATCGCCACGAACAACGCGACCACCGTGCCCGCACGCGCGAGGAGTTCGGCCGGTGAGATCACAACTCCCGCCGCCCGCAAGGACCGCAGGAAGAAGTACGACAGCAGCAGCGCCCCGACCAGGCTCACCCCCAGTGGCGTGATCTCGATGGCGGTGTCCGCCTCCGCGCCCGTGAGGCCGAACACCGACACATCTCCGGACGGTGTGACCGAACCGCCCGCCCCAAGGGCCACCACCGCCGCGGTCATCGGCCCCAACGAGCCCGCCGCGTCCGCCTCCAGCAGCCGCAGCCCCAGCGCCGCCGTGCCCGCCATTCCGATCAACGCCCAGCTCACAGCGGCGACGGCGGACATCAGCACGTCCCCCCACGGCACGCGCGCGCCATCGCTCGCCTTCTCGACACCTGTACCGGCACCCATGGCAGACCCCCCGATCCGCTACGCGGCGGGAACTCCGCGCATGTCCCCCTCGCGACGAAATACCACTCTCCGGCCCGGTTTCAACCCCGTCAACGGAATCGGCCGAGGTGCCCGTCCGCGGTTTTCACAAGGCCCGACTTTCGGTCAGGGGGCCGCTCCTGAAATAGTTCCCCCCGATGTTCGACATCCCTAGACTCCCCATGTCGGGGGTAACTCGGGGGACAACTCAGTGGGGCATGGAGTGCCGGAACTCGTACTGGAATCAAACGGACGTACCTGGACGCTCGATCCGTCCAGGGCATACACCCTCGGACGTGATCCGCAGGGGGACGTCGTCTTCGACGACGCCAGGGTCTCCTGGCGTCACGCCACGGTCAGCTTCAACGGCCGCAGTTGGGTCATCGAGGACCATGGCAGCACCAACGGCACGTTCGTGCAGGGGCAGCGGATCCACCACCTGGAGCTTGGCCCGGGCTCGGCGGTGAACCTGGGCAACGCCACCGACGGACCGCGTCTGAACCTCTCCGACGCCGCCTCCTCCGTCGCCACGCCGCAGGCCCAGCCTCAGCAGCAGCCGTACGCCGCGCAGGGCGCGAACCCCGGCTGGGCCCAGCAGGCGCCCCACCAGCAGCAGGCTCCGCAGGCCGGCTGGCAGCAGCCGCAGTCGCAGCAGCCCGGCGGGCACATCCCGCAGCAGCAGCAGGCCCCCGGCGGTGCCGCGGGGGCGCCGCCGGCCCACGGCGACCGCAGCCCCACCACGTTCCACCAGTTCTCCCTCGGCCGCGTGATGCGCATCGGCCGCGCCCTGGAGAACGAGCTGGTCGTCTCCGACCTGCAGGTCTCCCGGCACCACGCCGAGTTCCACGCCACGCCCGACGGCCGCATGGAGATCCGCGACCTCGGCTCGCACAACGGCACGTACGTCAACGGCCTGCCGATCCCCAAGGGCGGCGGGCAGTTGCTCGGCGCGGCCGATGTCGTCGGCGTCGGCCACTCGACGTTCCGGATCGTCGGGGACCGGCTCGAGGAGTTCGTCGACACCGGTGAGGTGTCCTTCTCCGCCCGCCATCTGACCGTCACGGTCGACGGCGGCAAGCAGATCCTCAAGGACGTCTCCTTCGGCGTCCCCGAGAAGTCGCTCATCGCGGTCATCGGCCCGTCCGGCTCCGGCAAGTCGACCCTGCTCAAGGCGCTCACCGGCTACCGCCCGGCCGACCAGGGCGAGGTCCTCTACGACAACCGGAACCTCTACAAGCAGTTCGCCGAGCTGCGCCAGCGCATCGGTCTGGTCCCGCAGGACGACATCCTGCACAAGGAACTGACCGTCAAGAAGGCCCTGAAGTACGCGGCCAAGCTCCGTTTCCCCGCCGACACCACGGCCCGCGAGCGCGAGGCCCGTATCGACGAGGTGCTGCGCGAGCTGAAGCTGGACATCCACAAGGAGAAGAAGGTCACCTCCCTCTCCGGCGGCCAGCGCAAGCGCGTCTCGGTGGCCCTGGAGCTGCTCACCAAGCCCTCGCTGATCTTCCTGGACGAGCCGACCTCCGGCCTCGACCCGGGCATGGACCGCGACGTCATGCAGCTGCTGCGCGGCCTCGCCGACGACGGCCGTACGGTCCTCGTCGTCACCCACTCCGTGGCCGAGCTGGCGATCTGCGACAAGCTCCTCGTGATGGCGCCGGGCGGCTCCGTCGCCTACTTCGGTCCGCCCGAGGAGGCGCTGAACTTCTTCGGCTACGACACCTGGGCCGATGTCTTCTCCGCCTTCGAGAACTACCGCGACTACGACTGGGCGGGCCGCTGGAAGGGCTCGCAGCACTACCAGATGTACGCCGCGGACATCGACGCCGTGGCGCCGCAGTCCGTACAGGTTCCGCCCATGCAGGCGATGAAGCCGCCGAAGCCGCAGGGCTGGATGTCCCAGTTCGTCACGTTGGTGCGGCGCTACGTCTCGGTGATCGTGTCCGACAAGGGCTTCCTCGCCCTGATGGTGATCCTGCCGGCCGTGCTCGGCGCGGTCAGCCTCCTCATCGACGCGGACAAGGGCCTGCTGCCGAACCCGGCCAATCCGCAGACCGGCCGGATCATCCCGAACGGCACCGCCACCACGGTCCTGCTGATCCTCGCGGTCGGCGCCTGCTTCGCGGGCGCGGCGAACTCCGTCCGTGAGCTGATCAAGGAACGGGTCATCTACGAGCGGGAGCGCGCGACCGGCCTGTCCCGCTCGGCGTATCTGATGTCCAAGGTCTTCGTGCTCGGCATGATCACCGTGCTGCAGGGCCTGCTGGTCGGCGTCATCGGCTTCTCCAGCCGGGAGATCCCCGAGGAGGGCCTGGTCCTCGGCAGCGCGACCCTCGTCGAGCTCTCCATCCCGATCATGGCCCTGGGCTTCACCTCGATGATGTTCGGCCTGATCATCTCCGCGCTGGTGAAGACCGCCGAGAAGACCATGCCGCTGCTGGTGATGTTCGCCATCATCCAGGTCGTCTTCACGGGCTGCCTGTTCACGCTGCACGGCTCGATCGGCGTCAACCAGTTCTCGTTCCTGATGCCGTCGCGCTGGGCGGTCGCCGCGTCCGGCGCCACGCTGGACTTCAACAAGATCGCCCCGCCGGAGACCGCCGGCGACAACGATCCGCTGTGGGAGCACACGGTCGGCGCCTGGGCCATGGACATGGGCGCGCTCCTCGCGCTCGGCGTGCTCTGCGGCTTCTTCGTGGCACGCTTCCTGCGCCGCCACGAGCCCGAGGTCATGCGCAAGTAGTCACCTCGGCAAGACGCCCGAAGGGCGGCACCTCGTCAAGAGGGTGCCGCCCTTCGGCGTTTTCTCGTTCAGCGAGCAGAGGTCCGCGCTACCTCAGTACGCACTGTCGACGTTGTCCATCGAGCCGTACTTGTCGGCCGCGTAGTTGCAGGCGGCGGTGATGTTGGCGACCGGGTCATAGATGTCCCAGGAGGTGCCGGCGACGTGCCAGGTCTTGAACGTCGGCGGGATGACCTGCAGCAGGCCCTTCGACGGGACGCCGTTGATGGCGTTGATGTCCCAGTCGTTGATGGCCTTCGGGTCACCGGCCGACTCGCGGATGATGTTGCGGTGGATGCCGTCGTAGGACGCCGGGATGTCGTGCTTCTTCAGGACGTCGAGCGACTCGCGGATCCAGCCGTCGAGGTTGTTCGGGTAGGTCTTCTTGGCGGCCTTCTTGGCCTCGGCGCGCTTGGCGTCGCGGCTCGCGGCCTCCTTGGCCTCGCGCGCGGCCTCGGCCTTCTTCTTCGCGGCCTCGGCGGCGGCCTTCTTCTTGGCGGCAGCCGCGGCGTCGGCCTTCTTCTTCGCCTCGATCTGCTCGGCCTTCAGGCTGGCACCGGCCATCTGGTCGGTGACGCTCGCCTTCACGTCCTTGATCTGCTGGTTGCTGAACGCCACCGGAGCCGACTGAGCGGCTTCCGTCGTGGTCTTGGTCGAAGCACCGCTCGGCACCGCGGAGAACCCGATGGCGGCGGCGCCGAGGGTGGCGACACCCGCCATGGCGATCTTGTGGTGACGGGTCAGGTTACGACTGGGGCCACGGCTGAAGATGTTCTTGGGCATGGTGGTTGGACCTCTTCGAATAGCGCGGGAGTCGCTCGGCGTCCGGCGTTGGACTCGGTGTGTTTCCGACACAAACGCCGCGGAGGTGAACCCACGGCGCTGAGCGACGGCAGCCATTCTTAGCGGCCGCAAAATGGCGTGGCAAAGGTGTGACGTACGAAGTCAGATAGTGGATCAGGGAGTAGCAAATCGGGGCAGACTGGACTGTCTGCGCCGCTCAATACGTCGAGTTTGTCTCCTACGTCCGTTCGTACGTGACGTGGGTCCTATGCGAGGGCTCACACCAGGCGAAGATCTGCTGCACTGTCAGTTGCTTGAGCAATGCGCTGTGTGAGGGGTCTTCCCGGGCAGGAGGAGGTGCACGTCCCCGAACTCGTGCCAGAGGTAGCGGCCTTGCAGCGCGGCCTCGTATCCCCGCTCGACCGCCGCCCGCCCGGCGATCGCCTCCAGCATCAGCAGATGCGATGCCTCCGGCTCGTGCAGCCCGGTCAGCAGCCCGTCCACCACCCGCACCCCGCGCTCCGGGGTCACCACGAGAGAGGTCCACCCCGCCCGCGGCCGTACGACCCCGTCGTCCCCCGCCGCCGACTCCACGGCCCGCACGGCCGTCGTCCCGACCGCGAGAACCCGGCCCGCACCGGCCCGCGCGGCGTTGATCAGCCGCGCCGACGCCCCGGGCACCGCGAAGCGCTCCGGATACGGCGGCTCGTGCGCCTCCGCCGACGCCACCCCCGTGTGCAGCGTGACCGGCGCGAACCGCACCCCCCGGCCCACCAGCTCCGCCACCAGCCGCGCCGTGAAGGGCCGCGCCGCGCTCGGCATCTCCGCGGAGCCCGCCCCGTCCGCCGACGGCAGCGCGAACACCGTCTGGTAGACGGACAGCGGCTGGTCGCGCTCCGTGTAGGAGTAGCGAATGGGCCGCCCGTACTCCCGCAGCAGCCCCGCGATCCCGGACCCGGCCACCCGCGCCCACCACAGCCGCCCGCTCCGCCCGCTCAGCGGCTCCTCCAGCGCCAGCCGTACGCCTCCCGGCAGGCACACCTCCGTCCCCGCGGGCCCGGCCGCCCGCGTGCGCGTGGTGCCCCGCCCGTCGGGCTCCCGCAGCTCCACCGCCCAGCGGCCGTCGTCCCCGGAGGTGGAGAAGTGCACCACCACGCGCGCGTGCCCGATCCACCCGTCGACGGCCGCCGCCAGCGTGGCCGAGGTGTTGACCACCAGCAGATCCCCCGCCCGCAACAGCCGCGGCAGCTCCGAGAACGTGTGATGCGCCACCCCGGCACCCCGCGACACCAGCATCCGTACGGCGTCCCGGTCCAGCCCCGGCCCCCGCTGCTCGACCGGCACCCGGGCCGACAACTCCTCCGGTACGCGCACCGCCGGTGTCATCGGGCCCCGTCCAGCAGGGCCGGAGCCCCGTACCGCCCGCTCGCCGGACGCTCGTCCAGCAGCCGCAGGAATCCCGGCACCACAGCCGCCGGCTCCGGCCGCGGATCGTGATCGTCCGGTACGGCCGCCGCGTACAGGCCCGTGGCCATGTCCCCGGGATCCACCGCCCAGACCCGCAGCCCCGGCTCCTCCACGGCGAGCACCGCCACCAGCTGGTCCAGAGCCGCCTTGGACGCCCCGTAGCCGCCCCAGGTCCCGTACGCCTCGGCCGCCGCGTCCGAGCTGACGGCGACGACCGTGCCCGCCCCCGACACCCGCAGCAGCGGCAGCGCCTCCTGGACCAGACCGAGCCCCGCCACGAGGTTCACCTCCAGCGCCCGGCGCAGCCCGTCCAGGGGCAGCTCCTCCAGCCGCACCAGCGGCTCGGCGCCCAGCGCGCTCGCGTTGTGCACCAGCAGGTCGACGCCGCCCAGCCGCCACGCCGCCGCCACCAGCTCCGCCCGGTGCCGGGCGTCGGTGACGTCCCCGGGCAGGGCGGTCACGCGCGTGCCGTGCGCGGAGACGGCCTCCGCCGCCTCCTTCAGCGCCTCGGCACCCCTGGCATCGAGCACCAGGTCCCAGCCACGCCCGGCCAGGGCCTCGGCGAGCGCACGGCCCAGGCCCTTCGAGGCCCCGGTGATGATCGCAACAGGCATGATCGGCTCCCTCGTCGTGATCGCGTGCCCTCAACGTAGGAACGGAGCCGCCCCGGCCACCTCGGACGCGGGCCGCAATCCACCGGGTCCCTTCGCCCTACGCCGCAGGCCCGGCGCCCCAGGCCCTACGCCGCGCCGCCCTGCCGACTCGGCCTCGCGACCTAGGCCCACCGGACCGGGCACCCGCCGCCACCGGTCCGATCCGCGCTGTCACAGCCCGCCGGTACCGTGATGACATGAGTCACGGTCCCCGGTCCGGCCTCGCCGCGGTGAGTTCCGCGTTGCTGGCCATGAGCAGGCATCTCGAGGTGCGCGACGTCCTCAAGACGATCGTCGCCTCGGCCCGCGAGCTGCTCGACGCGCAGTACGCCGCGCTCGGCGTGCCGGACGATCACGGCGGCTTCGCCCAGTTCGTGGTCGACGGCGTCAGCGAGGAACAGTGGAAGGCCATCGGCCCCCTCCCGCGCCAGCACGGCATCCTCGCCGCGATGCTGCACGAGGCCAGGTCCGAGCGCCTCGCCGACGTCCGCAAGGACCCCCGCTTCGAGGGCTGGCCGAAGGCCCACCCCGACCTGGTCGACTTCCTGGGCCTGCCGATCCGCGACGGCGACGAGGTCATCGGCGCGCTGTTCCTCGCCAACAAGCTGCGCCCTGTGGGGGGCCACCCCCCACACCCCCCGTGCGAGAAGCCCGAAGGCGGCTGCGGTTTCACGGCGGACGACGAGGAACTCCTCGGCATCCTCGCCCAGCACGCCGCGATCGCCCTCACCAACGCCCGCCTCTACGAACGCAGCCGTGAACTCACGATCGCCGAGGAGCGCTCCCGCCTCGCCCACGAACTGCACGACGCGGTCAGCCAGAAGCTCTTCTCCCTCCGCCTGACGGCCCAGGCCGCGACCCGCCTGGTGGACCGGGACCCCTCCCGCGCCAAAGGGGAGCTCCATCAGGTGGCGGTGCTGGCCGCCGAGGCCGCGGACGAACTGCGCGCAGCGGTCGTCGAGTTGCGCCCCGCGGCCCTCGACGAGGACGGCCTCGTGGCCACCCTGCGCACGCAGGTCCAGGTCCTCGACCGTGCCCACACGGCCCGCGTGACCTTCGCCTGCCATGGCGTCAAGGCCCTGCCCACATCCCAGGAGGAAGCCGTCCTGCGCGTCACCCAGGAGGCCCTGCACAACGCCCTGCGCCACTCCGGCGCCGAGCACGTCGACGTGACCCTGGACCGCCGCGGCGGCGGAGCCGTCCTGCGGGTCACGGACGACGGCTGCGGCTTCGACCCCCAGGCGGTGCGCCGCGCGGGGCGCCATCTGGGCCTGGTCTCCATGCGGGACCGGGCGAGCGGGGCCGGCGGCGCGCTGACCGTGGAATCGGTGGCCGGAAAGGGCACCACGATCGAGATGGAGGTCCCTGGTGGCTGACGCAATCAAGGTGCTGCTCGTCGACGACCACCAGGTCGTCCGCCGGGGCCTGCGCACGTTCCTCGAGGTGCAGGACGACATCGAGGTCGTCGGCGAGGCCGCGGACGGCGCCGAAGGAGTGGACCGCGCCGAGGAGTTGAAGCCCGACGTCATCCTCATGGACGTCAAGATGCCGGGCATGGACGGTGTCGACGCCCTGCGCAGACTCCGCGAACTCGGCAACCCCGCCCGCGTGCTCGTCGTCACCAGCTTCACCGAGCAGCGCACGGTGGTGCCGGCCCTGCGCGCGGGCGCCGCCGGTTACGTCTACAAGGACGTCGACCCCGACGCCCTCGCCGGAGCGATCCGCTCCGTCCACGCCGGGCACATCCTCCTCCAGCCGGAGGTCGCCGGAGCCCTGTTGTCCCAGGAGGAGGCCAACTCGGGGCCGGGAAGGGCCGGCTCGCTCACCGACCGGGAGCGTGAGGTACTCGGCCTGATCGCGGACGGCCGCTCCAACCGGGAGATCGCCCGCGCGCTCGTCCTCTCCGAGAAGACCGTCAAGACCCACGTCTCGAACATCCTGATGAAGCTCGACCTGTCCGACCGAACCCAGGCCGCTCTGTGGGCCGTTCGCCATGGCGTGACCGGCTGACACCCTCACCCCACGGCAACGCGGAAGGTTCCAGTCCGGACCGAGATTCATACTGTCGTGGGAATGTCCCTCGGATGGCGCATCCTCGGCTGGTCTCCGCCGTTCTCCAGTGCGTGCCGCGGCGCCTGCCGCGGCGATCGCAAGGAGGGCTCAGAAGTGAAGAACCTGAAGAAGGCCGCTGCCGTGACGATGGTGACCGGTGGACTGCTGGCCGCCGGTGCGGGCATGGCCTCCGCCACGAACGGCTCGCACGCCGACGGCAGCGCCGTGGGCTCCCCGGGCGTCGCCTCGGGCAACGTGATCCAGGCCCCGGTGCACGTCCCGGTCAACGTCTCCGGCAACAGCGTGAACGTCATCGGCGTCCTGAACCCGGCGTTCGGCAACCTCGCCGTCAACCACTGACTTCACCTCCGCCTCCGAGCCACAGGTGACCCCCGGCCTCCCGGCCCCACCCGGGAGGCCGTTCGGCATAGCCGCGGGCATGCGTGCCGCCCGAGCTGCGGGCATGCGTGCCGCCAGGGGCGGCACGGGTGGGCGCAGCGGCACCCCGCTACGCCGGGCTGCGCAACGCCCCGCCCCCAGCCCCAACGCCGAGCACCACACAACCGACCGTCACCGCACCCCCCGCTCCCGCTCCTCCACAACGGAGTTGTACGCCGCGACCTGCGCCCGCCGAGCCGTCCGCTCCACCGGCCGCAACGCCTCCCGCCGCGCCCCCATCTCGGACGCACTCACCGCACCCCCGTGCCCACTCTCCGTGGCCACCACGATCAACGTCCCCACCCGCTGCGCCAGCTCCAGCACCCGCACGGCCCGCGGCGGATACCCCGGCGCCAGCACCTCCCGCCCCCGCTCGGCCCGCGCCCGATACGCGTCGACCGCCGCCTCGGCCACCGGCCCCGACCCGGCCACATCCAGCCGCGTCAGCACCTCCGTCGCCTCCCGCAGGGCCTCCGCCAGCTCCCGCTCGGCCTCACCCAGCGACGGCACATCCGCGGGCGGCGCCTCCCGCACGGGCAGCACATGCCACACGACCTCGACATGCACATCACCCTCGGGTCCTGCCTCGTACACCTCCGGCACCAGCCCGAACGAGGCGCCGTAACAGACCACCGCCTGCTCGGCGTCCAGCGCCCGCGCGTTGAACTCCGGCGGCCCGCTCAGCCCCAGCGGATGCCCGGGCGCGGGCAGCGCGAGCCGCAGCCCGGTCACCCCGAGCGTCCGCAGCCGCCCCAGCGCGAGCGTGAGCCCGACGGGCGCCGACTCCCCTGGCAGCCCCTCCACCCGGTGCACCGCGTCCTCGCCGACGATGGCGAGCACGGCGTCATCAGGTGAGACAAGTCCGGCCAAAAGGGCATTTCCCCAAGCTGCGAGACGTCCAGCACGCGGTTCCGAGAGCATGCCTCCACCCTAAGAGAGCCCAAGACCCGGACCGAGGGAATGCCCGGACCGACCGGTGGCGTAGATTTCATGGAGGGCTGCGCCCACCGGCGCGGCGGACCGAGCCACAGGCTTACGCGACAGCCGAGACCGGCCACACTGCAAGGGGAGACAACGCGCTCATGAGCGATGTTCTGGAGCTTCAGGACGTATCCGTGGTCCGCGAGGGCCGGGCTCTGGTGGACCAGGTCTCCTGGTCGGTCAAGGAGGGCGAGCGCTGGGTCATCCTGGGCCCGAACGGCGCCGGCAAGACCACCCTCCTCAACCTCGCTTCCACCTACCTCTTCCCCAGCTCGGGCACCGCCGCCATCCTCGGCGAGACCCTCGGCAGGCCCGGCACCGACGTCTTCGAGCTGCGCCCGCGCATCGGCATGGCCGGCATCGCCATGACCGAGAAGCTCCCCAAGCGCCAGACGGTCCTGGAGACCGTGCTGACCGCCGCGTACGGCATGACCGCCACCTGGCACGAGGACTACGAGGAGATCGACGAGCGGCGCGCCCGCGCCTTCCTCGACCGCCTCGGCATGAGCGACTACCTGGAGCGCAGGTTCGGCTCGCTCTCCGAGGGCGAGCGCAAGCGCACCCTCATCGCCCGCGCCCTGATGACCGACCCCGAGCTGCTCCTCCTCGACGAGCCCGCCGCCGGACTCGACCTCGGTGGCCGCGAGGACCTCGTCCGCCGCCTCGGCCGGCTCGCCCGCGACCCCATCGCCCCCTCGATGCTCATGGTCACGCACCATGTCGAGGAGATCCCCCCGGGCTTCACCCACGTCCTCATGATCCGCCAGGGCAAGGTCCTCGCCGCCGGTCCGTTGGAGCTCGAACTCACCTCCCGCAACCTCTCCCTCTGCTTCGGCCTCCCGCTCGTCGTCGAACAGTCGGGCGAGCGCTGGACCGCACAGGGCCTCCCGCTGTCCTGACCCGGCCCCACGCCGCTCAAATGCCAGAGTAGGAACGGCATTTCACACGGCGGGCGCCCTGTCGGTGACAGGGGCGTCGGACCTACCATGACCATGTGGAAATCGACGCATGGCTGTGGTGGCTGATCGGCGCGGCAGCGCTCGGTATCGCGCTCGTGGTCACCGCGATGCCCGAACTCGGCATGCTCGCGGTGGGCGCCGTCGCCGCGGCGGCGGTCACCGGCGTCTTCGGTGGCGGAGCCGTCGCCCAGGTCGCGGTCTTCGCCGTCGTCTCGACCGCCGGCATCGCCGTAGTACGGCCCATCGCGAACCGGCATCGCGCCCAGCGGCCCCAATTCGCCACGGGCGTGGACGCGCTGAAGGGCAGACAAGCCGTCGTCCTGGAACGCGTCGACGCCTCCGGCGGCCGGATCAAGCTGGCCGGAGAGGTCTGGTCGGCCCGCGCCCTCGACACCGACCGCGCTTACGAAGTAGGCCAGGAAGTGGACGTCGTGGACATCGAGGGAGCCACTGCGATCGTCATGTGACCTCGCAGGACGTAACTGGAGTGAACTCCTCGCCAGCTACGCGACGGTCTGACAGACTCGACCAGCAAGATCTTCAACAACCATAAGATCTGCCGAAGTCGCCGAGGCGGAGAAGGGTACGGGGAACGACGATGGAACCGGTCATCATCGTCTTGATCATTCTGGTGGTGTTGGTCTTCATCGCCCTGATCAAGACGATCCAAGTCATCCCACAGGCCAGTGCGGCCATCGTCGAGCGGTTCGGCCGCTACACGCGGACACTCAACGCGGGCCTCAACATCGTGGTCCCGTTCATAGACACCATCCGCAACCGCATCGACCTGCGTGAACAGGTCGTCCCCTTCCCGCCGCAGCCGGTGATCACCCAGGACAACCTGGTGGTCAACATCGACACCGTCATCTACTACCAGGTGACCGACGCGCGGGCCGCCACCTACGAAGTCGCCAGCTACATCCAGGCGATCGAGCAGCTCACCGTCACCACGCTCCGCAACATCATCGGCGGCATGGACCTGGAGCGGACCCTGACCTCCCGCGAGGAGATCAACGCGGCCCTGCGCGGCGTCCTCGACGAGGCCACCGGCAAGTGGGGCATCCGCGTCAACCGCGTCGAGCTCAAGGCGATCGAACCGCCCACCTCCATCCAGGACTCGATGGAGAAGCAGATGCGCGCCGACCGCGACAAGCGCGCCGCGATCCTCCAGGCCGAAGGTGTCCGGCAGTCCGAGATCCTGCGCGCCGAAGGTGAGAAGCAGTCCCAGATCCTGCGCGCCGAAGGTGAGGCCAAGGCGGCCGCACTGCGCGCCGAGGGCGAGGCCCAGGCCGTCCGTACGGTCTTCGAGGCCATCCACGCCGGAGACCCGGACCAGAAGCTCCTCTCCTACCAGTACCTCCAGATGCTCCCGAAGATCGCCGAGGGCGACGCCAACAAGCTCTGGATCGTCCCCAGCGAGATCGGCGACGCCCTCAAGGGCCTCTCCGGCGCGATGGGCAACTTCGGCGGCCTCGGCGGCGGTTCCGGTGGCAACGGAGGCGGATCCGGAGCCGGCGTCCCCGCCCAGGAACGCCGCGAGAAGCCGTCCATCGACTGACCCGGCACACCCGAAGGGGCCCGCTTCCAGGAGAAGCGGGCCCCTTCGCATGACAACTAGGCAGCGGGCTGCGCCAGCCACTCCGGCAGCGCGTCGAAGTCGTCCTGCCCCAGCGCCAGGAGCATCGCGTCCGCCGGCGTCGGCTCGAACGGCTCCCGGAGCAACGGCATACCCGCCTCGACCGGAGTCCGGTTCGCCTTACGGTGATTGTCCTCCGCACACGAGGCCACCGTGTTCAGCCACGTGTCCTGCCCGCCCCGCGACCGCGGCACCACGTGGTCGACCGTCGTCGCCCGCCTCCCGCAGTACGCGCACCGGTTCCGGTCCCGGACCAGCACACCCCGCCTCGACCACGGTGCTCGTCTTCGGAAGGGCACCCGTACGAACTGGCAGAGCCTGATCACACGGGGCGCCGGTATGTCGACCGCGGCTCCCCGCATCCGCAGTTCGGGGTGGGACTGCTCGACGACGGCCTTGTCCTGAAGCACCAGAACGACGGCTCGGTTCAGCGTTACCGTCGACAGCGGCTCGAAGCTCGCGTTGAGTACCAGCGTGTCCCGCATACCAGCCCACCTCCCGTGTGCACCGGCCCACCCCCTGGCGGGCTGGGATCAACTCTGGCCGGGCACGCCGAGATGGACAACGCAATATCTGCTGCTCTCACGGGGGGTGACCCCCGTGCCCCCGGCAACAAAAATGCCCGCTCCTGATCAATTCCAAGACCAGGAGCGGGCAAACGTTCTGTGAACGCTGGGATCGCCGGACGACGGCTCAGCCTTCGGCGGGCACCTCGTACTCACCGATCAGCTGGGCACGCCCGATGGTGTGAAACCGCAGGTTGAAGCCCACGACGGCAGGCGAAGCCGCCGCATCCGGACCGAGCTTCTCCGAATCCACGGCGTACACCGTGAACACGTAGCGGTGCGGACCGTCCCCGGGCGGCGGCGCGGCACCCCCGAACTCCTGGCTTCCGTAGTCGTTGCGCGCCTGGATCGCACCCTCGGGCAGACCCTCGAACGCGCCACTGCCCGCACCCACCGGCAGCTCGGTCACCGAGCCCGGGATGTCGAACAGCACCCAGTGCCAGAACCCGCTGCCCGTAGGGGCATCGGGGTCGTAGCAGGTCACGGCGAAGCTCTTGGTCTCGGGCGGGAAGCCCTCCCACCGCAACTGCGGCGAGGTGTTGCCGGCCGCGTAGACCTGAGCGTCCTGGAGCGTCGCACCCTCCTCGACATCCTTGCTCGTGACCGTGAACGACGGCACGGGCGGATGGAAGTCGTGGGGGAGCGGCCGCCGCTTGAGCTCGGTCACCTCGGTACCTCCTGATCGATTCGTTCGGTCAGCCCCGAGCCTAGGCCCTGCGTCTAGAACCAGTTGCGCTTGCTGCCGACCTCGGACAGCCACTGGTTGAGGTACGCGGTCCAGTCGGTGCCCTGGTAGTCCTGCAGCCCCACCTTGAAGGAGCGGAAGGTGTCGCTGCCCTCGCTGAACAGCCCCGGCTTCTTGTCCATCTCGAGCACCACGTCCATGGCCTGCTCATCGGCCACGAAGCTCAGCTCGACCTGGTTCAGCCCCCGGTACTGCTGCGGCGGGTGGAACTCGATCTCCTGGTAGAACGGCAGCTTCTGCCGCGTACCCCGGATGACACCGCGTTCCATGTCCGCGTTCTTGAACCGGAAGCCCAGCTGGATGAACGCGTCCAGGATCGCCTTCTGCGCCGGCAGCGGGTGCACGTTGATCGGGTCCAGGTCACCCGAGTCCACGGCCCGCGCGATCTCCAGCTCCGTGGAGACACCGATGTTCATCGAACGCAGGGCCTGCCCGTCGATCATCGTGATCGGGGTCTCCCACGGGATCTCCAGCCCGAACGGCACCGCGTGCACCGCGTTCGCCTGGAGCTCGAACGCCCCGCCCAGCCGCGACTTCGTGAACTCGATGTCCTGCTTGTACTCCTGGTCGCCGCTCTCCACCTCGACCTTGGCCTGCAGCCCGACCGAGAGCCCCTCGATCTGCTGATTCACGGACCCGCCCTGGATCCGCACCTCACCCTGGACGACACCGCCCGGGACGACGTTGACCTCGTGCAGCACCGTCTCGACCGAAGCCCCGCCGGCCCCCAGGCTCGCGAGCAGCTTCTTGAACGCCATGTCTCTCCCTCTCGCCCACTACGGGTGGATCCTTGATCCATACAAACGCGATCCGGCCGTGGCCGGTTCCATCCCCTCACCCTGGCAAGGCCGGTGCCCGCTGGCCACCCCGCCGCGCCACCCGTCTTGAGTACCCTCGGACGGCATGATCGCGACCCCCGACCGTACGCCCCTGTCCAGGGAGTTCTTCGACCGGCCCGTCCTCGAGGTGGCCCCTGACCTCCTCGGCCGCATCCTGGTACGCACCACCCCGGACGGTCCGATCGCCCTGCGCCTCACAGAGGTCGAGGCCTACGACGGCTCCGACGACCCCGGCTCCCACGCCTATCGCGGTCGCACGGCCCGAAACGACGTGATGTTCGGTCCGCCCGGACACGTCTACGTCTACTTCACCTATGGCATGTGGTTCTGCATGAACCTGGTGTGCGGCCCCGAGGACAAGGCGAGCGCGGTCCTGCTCCGCGCCGGCGAGATCATCGAGGGCGCCGAACTGGCCCGCACCCGTCGACTCTCGGCCCGCAACGACAAGGAACTGGCCAAAGGCCCCGCCCGGCTGGCCACGGCCCTGGGCGTGGACCGCTCCCTGGACGGCACGGACGCGTGCACCCCCGAGGACACCCCCCTCCGCATGCTGACCGGCACTCCCGTGCCCTCCGACCAGGTACTCAACGGCCCCCGCACCGGGGTGTCCGGCGACGGCGCCGTACACCCCTGGCGCTTCTGGGTCGCCGACGACCCGACGGTGAGCCCCTATCGCGCCCACGTCCCGAGGCGCCGCCGAAGTTGACGCGTCCCCGCAAGGTGCGTAATGTGGCCCGAGCCGCTGAAACGGGTAAGGCAATCGCCAGCACTCGGAAGCGGCCAACCCACTACCTAGTCTCTCCCCTCAGCAGGGGCGAATTCGGCGTGCTCGCATGCCTGAATTCGACGCTGACAGACTCGATTATGAGTTGGACGGCGAATCGGCTAACGTAGTGAATGTCGAAAGGCCGACAGGCGAAAGCCAGAGGCCCACGGCAATTCCCGCCGACAGGGAATCGGATCGAAAAAGGATCTGATAGAGTCGGAAACGCAAGACCGAAGGGAAGCAGCCCGGAGGAAAGCCCGAGAGGGTGAGTACAAAGGAAGCGACCGTTCCTTGAGAAC
>NZ_JBVJBP010000038.1:0-49665 GCF_055589465.1 Streptomyces sp. NPDC041940 | reverse complement strand
TGTCTCCCCCCGAAGACGTTGTACCCCCCACCCCCCCCCCCCCCCCCCCCCCCCCCCTCCCACCCCCCCCCCCCCCCTCCCCCCCCCTCCCCCCCCCCCCCCCCCCCCCCCCCCTCCCCCCCCCCCCCCTCCCTCCCCCCCCCCCCCCCCCCGGTCCGGCGTAAGACGGCGCTTGCCCGGGGAAGTTCCCCGCAGGGGGTGCACAGGGCTCATACGACACGCATCGTGCGCCTCCTGTGCGCCCTATGTCGCCACAGAACCTTCTTTCGATAGGCTGTACTGAACCCGCCCGCCGCATATGCCTCCGCATAGAGCACGGTGCCGCGCCGTCTTTGCGGCCGGGACAGCGGCCGGCCATCCCGGTCGGCAGCGGCCCCCAGGGTTCTCGTACGCATCGAATGTCCATCGAACGTCATTCGACAATCACGCAGCTCAAGGAGAGTCATCGAGCGATGGCCGGTCCAGCGTTCCGCGCCGCCGCCGTCCGGGTGCGCGTCCCCGCCACCAGCGCCAACCTCGGCCCGGGCTTCGACGCCCTCGGCCTCGCGCTGGGGTTGTACGACGACGTCGTCGTCCGGGTGGCCGACTCCGGGCTGCACATCGACATCGCGGGTGAGGGCAGCGAGACGCTCCCGCGCGACGAGAAGCACCTCCTCGTCCGTTCCCTGCGCACGGCCTTCGACCTGCTCGGCGGACAGCCGCGCGGCCTGGAGATCGTCTGCGCCAACCGCATTCCGCACGGCCGGGGCCTGGGCTCCTCCTCGGCCGCCATCTGCGCCGGGATCGTCGCCGCCCGGGCCGTGACCATAGGCGCCGACGCCAAGCTCGACGACACCGCGCTGCTCGAACTCGCCACCGAGATCGAGGGCCACCCCGACAACGTCGCGGCGTGTCTGCTGGGCGGCTTCACCCTTTCCTGGATGGAGGGCGGCGCGGCCCGCGCGATCAGGATGGAGCCCGCCGATTCCATCGTTCCGGTGGTTTTCGTGCCCGGAAAGCCAGTTCTTACGGAGACGGCGCGCGGCCTGCTCCCGCGCTCCGTTCCGCACGTCGATGCCGCCACCAACGCCGGCCGGGCCGCCCTGCTCGTCGAGGCCCTGACCCGGCGCCCCGAGCTGCTGCTGCCCGCCACCGAGGACCGCCTGCACCAGGAGTACCGCGCACCCGCCATGCCCGAGAGCGCGGCGCTGGTGGAGCGGCTGCGGGCCGAGGGCGTCCCCGCGGTCATCTCCGGCGCCGGACCGACGGTCATGGCGCTGACCGACGCGGGCACCGCCGACAAGGTCGAGGCCCTGGCGGGCGCGGACTGGGCCGCGAACCGGCTGAGCCTCGATCAGCAGGGCGCGAGTGTTCTTCCGCTCGCGGCCCCCGGTGACTTCTAAAAGCACACGGTTGCCGGATTTCGAGAGGGGGAATGTTTGTTGGATCCGGTAGTGTTAACCTCAAGTCTGCACCCGACCCCACCATGGCGAGGTGCCTCGTGTCCCCGTCCGGGACAGACATTCTTCCGGGAGCCCCCCAAGCCGCACTGTGTTTTGTACGTCGGACCGTACGCCGTACGCGGACACTGAGCGGGGCGCAGGGCACGCTCCGGAACCGGTGCGACCACGCCGCGTGACACTGACACTGGGTGCCACGGCTCAAGGAAGCGCCATCACCAGATTCCTCCGCCGCTTAGGCGGACCACCGCCCCGGCACGGTTCACACCACACGGACCGAAGTCGGACAGCACAACCGGTCGCCGAGCCAGACAGGCCGACGTCCGCTCCAGGGAAGGACCCTTCGTGAGCGACACCACCGATCTGATGGGCGCACGTGTCGAGGAGACAGCTGCCGCGCCCGCCACGGACGCCTCCGCGCCTGCCAGCGGTGCCGGCTCCCGGCGGCGCCGCGGTACCGGCCTCGACGGCATGGTGCTGGCCGAGCTGCAGCAGGTCGCATCCGGCCTCGGTATCAAGGGCACCGCGCGTATGCGCAAGAGCCAGCTGATCGAGGTCATCAAGGAGACGCAGGCGTCCGGCGGCGCCGCTCCGGCCGCGAAGGCCGACGCCCCCGCCGAGACCAAGCCGAAGCGCCGCGCCACCTCCCGGACCCGTACGGGGGACACCGCCGAGAAGGCGGAGAAGAAGGCGGACGCGAAGCAGGCCTCCGAGGCTCCCGCCGAGAAGGCCGACAAGGCCGTGGCCCAGCAGCAGATCGAGATCCCTGGCCAGCCCGCCAGTGACGCGCCTTCCGAGCGCCGTCGTCGCCGGGCCACCGCCGACGCCGGATCCCCGGTCTCCGCTCCTGAGACGGTCGCCGCCGAGGCGAAGAACGAGGCCAAGGCCGAGGCTCCGGCGCAGCAGTCGCAGCAGCAGTCGCAGCAGCAGTCCCAGAACGACGCCAAGTCGGACTCCGGCGACGGCGGCGAGGGCCGCCGCCGTGACCGTGACCGCGGCCGTGACCGCGGCCGGGACCGTGACCGCGGCGGGGACCGTGACCGCGGCGGCCGGGGCAACAAGGGCGACGACCAGCAGGGCGGCCAGCGCGGCCAGCAGCAGAACCAGCAGCAGGGCGGCGGCGGTCGTCAGGACCGTGGCCAGCAGCAGCAGGACGACGACGACTTCGAGGGCGGCCGTCGTGGCCGTCGCGGGCGCTACCGCGACCGCCGTGGCCGTCGAGGCCGCGACGACGTGCAGGAGCCGCAGATCACCGAGGACGACGTCCTGATCCCCGTCGCGGGCATCCTGGACATCCTCGACAACTACGCCTTCATCCGCACGTCCGGCTACCTGCCCGGCCCGAACGACGTGTACGTCTCCCTCGCCCAGGTCCGCAAGAACGGCCTGCGCAAGGGCGATCACGTCACCGGTGCCGTGCGTCAGCCGAAGGACGGCGAGCGCCGCGAGAAGTTCAACGCGCTGGTCCGCCTGGACTCCGTCAACGGCATGGCGCCCGAATCCGGGCGCGGGCGGCCGGAGTTCAACAAGCTGACGCCGCTGTACCCGCAGGACCGGCTCCGCCTGGAGACCGACCCGGGCGTGCTGACCACCCGCATCATCGACCTCGTGTCGCCGATCGGTAAGGGCCAGCGTGGTCTGATCGTGGCCCCGCCGAAGACCGGCAAGACCATGATCATGCAGGCGATCGCCAACGCGATCACGCACAACAACCCCGAGTGCCACCTGATGGTCGTCCTGGTCGACGAGCGTCCGGAAGAGGTCACCGACATGCAGCGGTCGGTCAAGGGCGAGGTCATCTCCTCGACCTTCGACCGCCCGGCCGAGGACCACACGACGGTCGCCGAGCTCGCCATCGAGCGCGCCAAGCGGCTGGTCGAGCTCGGTCACGACGTGGTCGTCCTGCTGGACTCCATCACGCGTCTGGGCCGTGCGTACAACCTCGCCGCCCCGGCCTCCGGCCGCATCCTGTCCGGTGGTGTCGACTCGACCGCGCTGTACCCGCCGAAGCGCTTCTTCGGTGCCGCGCGGAACATCGAGGACGGCGGCTCGCTGACCATCCTCGCCACCGCGCTGGTGGACACCGGCTCCCGCATGGACGAGGTGATCTTCGAGGAGTTCAAGGGCACCGGCAACGCGGAGCTCAAGCTCGACCGGAAGCTCGCCGACAAGCGCATCTTCCCGGCGGTGGACGTGGACGCGTCCGGCACCCGTAAGGAAGAGATCCTGCTCGGCAGCGACGAGCTCGCCATCACCTGGAAGCTGCGCCGCGTGCTGCACGCGCTCGACCAGCAGCAGGCGATCGAGCTGCTTCTCGACAAGATGAAGCAGACGAAGTCGAACGCCGAGTTCCTGATGCAGATCCAGAAGACGACGCCGACGCCGGGGAACGGCGACTAGGCATCTTTTGGCCAAAGGGCCGCCCCCGTCCGGAAAGGGACGGGGGCGGCCCTTTGTGGTGTTCGTGTGCAGGTAGGATCACGCTCTTCGAACATGTGATCCCGAGGGGGGACCTACGTGGGTACATCCATGCCTGGGGGCGGTCGGCACAGACGCCGGATACGCCTCGCACTGCCCGTCACCGCGGCCGGTGTCGCGGCTGCCGTGGCCGCCGCGCTGCTGACGACGTCCGCCGACGCGGCCACCCCGCTGCCGCAGCCGACGGTCAAGCCCGCCACCAGCTCGCCGTCGTCCGCCGAGCTGGAGAAGCGCGTCGCGGGCGCCCTGGCCGGCGACGACATCGCGGGCAAGACGAGCAAGGCGTCGCTGAGCGCGAGCGCGAACGCGAACGAGGGCCGTATCGACCCGAAGATCATCGGCGGCAGCCAGACCACCATCACCACGGCCCCGTGGATGGCGCAGCTCCACTACTTCGACGACCGGGGCACCTCGAGCACGAGCGACGACATCGGCTTCTTCTGCGGCGGCGCCGTCGTCTCGCCGACGAAGATCCTCACCGCCGCCCACTGCGTCAAGGGCTACGACTGGAACGCCAACGGCGCGGTCGTCACCGGCACCGCCCAGCTGCCCTCGGCAAACGGCACCGACCTGCACGGCGGCACCGCCACCGCCGTCTGGCGGCAGTGGAACCACCCGTCGTACAACGCGTCGACCATCGACAACGACATCGCGGTGCTCACCCTGCCCGAGCCGGTCAAGGCCAAGCCGATCCGGATGACGACCTCCGGCGACACCGCCTCGTACAAGGCCGGTACCAGCGCCAAGGTCTACGGCTGGGGCCGCACCAGCTCCACCAGCGACGACATCTCCGAGAAGCTGAAGACGGCCACGCTGCCCGTCCAGTCCGACGCCACCTGCGCCGGTGCCTACGGCCGGGACTTCGTCAAGGGCCACATGGTCTGCGCGGGCAAGCCCGCCACCGGCAGCGACTCCGGCACCACCTCCGCCTGCAACGGCGACTCCGGCGGCCCGCTGGTCGTCAACAACCGGATCGTCGGTGTCGTGTCCTGGGGCGTGACCGACTGCGTCGCGAAGGGCGCCTACAGCGTCTTCAGCAAGGTCAGCACGTACGTCGGCGCTGCCTATCCGCGCGTCGACGACACCAACATCAGCGGCGACCACAAGGCCGACCTGTGGGTGCGCAACGCCTCCACGAAGACCGGCTACTCCAAGGACTCCAAGGGCACGTCGTTCGCCGCCCGCCAGTCCTGGGGCAACTGGGACGGCTTCAACGTCGTCCTGCAGACCGACTTCGACCGCGACGGCTACCAGGACCTGGTCTACCGGCGCAGCAGCGACGGCGACGTCTTCTGGACCCACTTCGTGCTCGCCGACAACGCCTGGGCCACCAAGAAGATCGCCGACAACTGGAAGTCCCGCACCCGCATCATCACCCCCGGTGACGTCACCGGCGACTACCTGTCCGACCTGCTCTCGGTCGACTCGGCGGGCGTCATGTGGATCTACCCCGGCAAGGGCAACGGCACCTTCGCGTCCCGCGTCAAGGTCGGCTCCGGCTGGAACCAGTACAACTCCGTGCGCGGCAAGGGCGACTTCACCGGTGACGGCAAGACCGACCTGATCGCCCGCAGCAAGTCGGGCAGCCACATCTACCTCTACAAGGGCACCGGCAAGTCCGGTTCCGGCGCCTTCTCGGCCCGGGTCAAGGTGCGCTCCTGGGGCGGCTACAACGCCTTCGACGCGACCGGCGACATGACCGGCGACGGCAAGGCCGACTTCCTGGCCCGCACCCCCGGCGGCACGCTCTACCTGTACCCGGGCACCGGCAAGGCGACCAGCGAGATCTTTGCCACAAGGAAGTCCGTAGGCACCGATTTCAAGCAGTACGACATCTTCGGCTGAAACCGCTGGTGAGCGGGATATACCCCCGCTGTGACGAACACGCACTGTGCCCACCGCCGTACGCGGTGGGCACAGTCCGTTGTGCAACCCTTTCCCGAGTTTCCCCGTCTGACCAGGCGGAGCGACGATGGTGCCAGGGAGTGGTCCTCCGACCGATTACGCCTGGCACCGACCGCAGGGGGTAATCGACCGAAGACGAGCCGAGGAGCACATGTCTGCCGAGAGCACGCCGGGTCCGGGTATACCGGGCGAGACCGGCACCACCGGATCGCGCCACCGAGCCAAGGGCCGACGCCGCAAGCCCCGCAAGCCTCACAAGGGCCTGATGATCACGGCCTGGACCGCTGCGGGCATCGTCGTCCTGGGCGGGACCGGGGCGGGATACGTGTACTTCAAGCTCAACGGCAACCTCAAGAGCGTCGACATCGACCAGGCCCTCGGCACCGACCGGCCCAAGAAGGCCGACAACGGCTCCGAGAACATCCTGGTCCTCGGCTCCGACACCCGCGCCGGCGGCAACAAGAAGCTCGGCGGCGGCACCGACGACGGCAGCGCCCGCTCCGACACGGCGATGATCGTGCACGTCAACAAGGGCCACAAGAAGGCCAGCGTGGTCTCCATCCCGCGTGACACCCTCATCGACCGGCCCTCCTGCACGGACACCAAGGGCAAGCAGTACCCCGCAGCGAACAGCGTCATGTTCAACTCCGCGTACTCCACGGGCGGGGCCGCCTGCGCCGTGAAGACCGTCGAGTCGATCACCGACCTGCGCATGGACCACTACCTGGAGGTCGACTTCGCCGGCTTCCAGACCCTCATCGACGACCTCGGCGGCGTCGAGGTGACCACGAGCAAGGCCATCGACGACCCCGACAGCCACCTGAAGCTGAAGGCCGGCACCCACAGACTCGACGGTGAGCAGGCCCTCGGCCTGGTCCGTACCCGGCACGGTGTGGGCGACGGCTCCGACCTCGGCCGCATCCAGCTCCAGCAGGCCTTCATCAAGGCCCTGCTCCACCAGGTCAAGGACGTCGGCGTCTTCTCCAACCCGAAGAAGCTCTACGACCTCGCCGAAACCGCGACCAAGACGGTGACGGCCGACTCCGACCTCGGCTCGGTCAACAAGCTCGCCTCCTTCGCGAACGGCCTCAAGGGCATCACCCCGTCGAACATGAACATGGTCACGATGCCGGTCGCCTACGACCCCGCCGACCCCAACCGGGTCCTCCTCCAGGAAGAGAAGGCCGACCAGATCTGGAAGGCCCTGGAACACGACAGGCCGATCCCGAAGAGCGCGACCAAGGGCTCGGCAACCGGTGAAGCGAACGGTGTGGTGTCGTCCTCATAGGGGCGCGGGGAACTGCGCGAGCAACCCGATCCGGCCCGCGGGGAACAAACAACAGCAACCCCCGGTTTTGGGGGATGGCCCCAGTCCTGGCAGACTGGTACGTCGGCTCCGGTTCACGCTCCCGCATCCCGCGTCAGCGACCCGGCGCCCTCCCGAACCTAGGAGACACCTTGAAGCGCGACATCCACCCCGAGTACGTCGAGACGCAGGTCAGCTGCACCTGCGGCGCGTCGTTCACGACTCGCAGCACCATCGAGTCCGGCACCATCCGTGCCGACGTCTGCTCCGAGTGCCACCCGTTCTACACGGGCAAGCAGAAGATCCTCGACACCGGTGGCCGTGTGGCCCGCTTCGAGGCCCGCTTCGGCAAGGCCGCCGGCTCCAAGAAGTAGCGAGCCCCATTTCGCCGGTCCGCGGACGCGCCCCCTCACCGGGCGCTCCGGGACCGGCGTTTTTGGTCGCCCGCCCCTTCACCCCCCGTCCGTACACAGGAGCCCAAGATGTTCGAGGCCGTCGAGGAACTCGTAGCCGAGCACGCCGACCTGGAGAAGAAGCTCGCCGACCCGTCGGTGCACTCCGACCAGGCCAACGCGCGCAAGCTGAACAAGCGTTACGCCGAGCTCACCCCGATCGTCGCCACGTACCGCTCCTGGACGCAGACGGGCGACGACATCGGGACCGCGCGCGAACTGGCCGCCGACGACCCCGACTTCGCGGCCGAGGTCAAGGACCTGGAGCGGCAGCGCGAGGAGCTCACGGAGAAGCTGCGCCTCCTCCTCGTCCCGCGCGACCCCAGTGACGACAAGGACGTCATCCTCGAGATCAAGGCCGGCGCGGGCGGCGACGAGTCGGCGCTGTTCGCCGGCGACCTGCTGCGCATGTACCTGCGCTACGCCGAGCGGGTCGGCTGGAAGACCGAGATCATCGACGCCACCGAGTCCGAGCTGGGCGGCTACAAGGATGTCCAGGTCGCCGTGAAGACCAAGGGCGGCCAGGGCGCCACCGAGCCCGGCCAGGGCGTCTGGGCGCGGATGAAGTACGAGGGCGGTGTGCACCGCGTGCAGCGGGTGCCGGCGACGGAGTCCCAGGGCCGTATCCACACCTCCGCGGCCGGTGTGCTGGTCACGCCGGAGGCCGAGGAGGTCGACGTGGAGATCAACCCCAACGACCTCCGGATCGACGTCTACCGCTCCTCCGGGCCGGGCGGACAGTCCGTCAACACCACCGACTCCGCCGTGCGCATCACGCATGTTCCCACCGGAGTCGTCGCCTCCTGCCAGAACGAGAAGAGCCAGCTGCAGAACAAGGAGCAGGCACTGCGTATCCTGCGCTCGAGGCTGCTCGCAGCGGCGCAGGAGGAGGCGGAGAGGGAGGCCGCCGACGCCCGCCGCAGCCAGGTCCGCACCGTCGACCGCTCCGAGAAGATCCGCACGTACAACTTCCCGGAGAACCGCATCTCGGACCACCGCGTCGGCTTCAAGGCGTACAACCTGGACCAGGTCCTGGACGGCGACCTCGTCGCGGTGATCCAGGCGTGTGTCGACGCGGACTCGGCGGCCAAGCTGGCCGCCGCGTAAGACACGTAGGAGTACGAGTACCGGAGGACTTGCGTGAACCTGCTGCTCGCGGAGGTGGCCCAGGCCACCCAGCGGCTCGCCGACGCCGGCGTGCCCTCGCCGCGCACCGACGCGGAGGAACTCGCCGCGTTCGTGCACGGCGTCAAGCGCGGCGAGCTGCACTCCGTCAAGGACTCCGACTTCGACGCCCGTTACTGGGAGGTCATCGCCCGCCGCGAGGCCCGCGAGCCGCTCCAGCACATCACCGGGCGGGCCTACTTCCGGTATCTGGAACTCCAGGTCGGCCCCGGGGTGTTCGTGCCGCGCCCCGAGACCGAGTCCGTGGTCGGCTGGGCCATAGACGCCGTACGGGCCATGGACGTCGTGGAGCCGTGCATCGTCGACCTGTGCACCGGCTCGGGCGCCATCGCGCTCGCCCTCGCCCAGGAGGTGCCGCGCTCGCGCGTGCACGCCGTGGAGCTGTCCGAGGACGCCCTCAGGTGGACCCGCAAGAACGTGGAGGGGTCCAGGGTCGAGCTGCGCCAGGGCGACGCCCTGACGGCCTTCCCCGACCTGGACGGCCAGGTCGACCTGGTCATCACCAACCCGCCGTACATCCCGCTCACCGAGTGGGAGTACGTCGCTCCGGAGGCCCGGGACTACGACCCCGACCTGGCCCTCTTCTCCGGCGAGGACGGCCTCGACCTGATCCGCGGCCTGGAACGCACCGCGCACCGGCTGCTGCGCCCCGGCGGCGTCGTGGTCGTGGAGCACGCCGACACCCAGGGCGGCCAGGTGCCGTGGATCTTCACCGAGGAGCGGGGCTGGGCCGACGCGGCCGACCATCCGGACCTCAACAAGCGCCCGCGTTTCGCCACGGCCCGCAAGGCGCTGCCGTGAGCACACCGGACACCCCGAGCGCACAGCAGTCTTCGCAGTCTTCATCCCAGCAGCACGTGTACGAGGAGGCCAGCTAAAGATGGCACGGCGATACGACACCAACGACGCGACCGACCGCGTGACCGGTCTGCGTGAGGCAGCGTCCGCCGTCCGCCGTGGCGAGCTGGTGGTGCTGCCGACGGACACGGTGTACGGCATCGGCGCCGACGCGTTCTCCTCGGAGGCCGTCGCCGACCTGCTGGACGCCAAGGGCCGGGGCCGCAACATGCCCACCCCCGTCCTCATCGGCTCCCCGAACACCCTGCACGGGCTCGTCACGGACTTCTCCGAGCTGGCCTGGGAGCTGGTCGACGCCTTCTGGCCCGGCGCGCTGACCGTCGTCGCCAAGCACCAGCCGTCCCTCCAGTGGGACCTCGGGGACACCCGTGGCACCGTCGCCGTGCGCATGCCGCTGCACCCGGTCGCCATCGAGCTGCTCACCGAGGTCGGCCCGATGGCCGTGTCGTCCGCCAACCTCACCGGCCACCCGGCGCCGGAGGACTGCGACGCCGCGCAGGAGATGCTCGGCGACTCCGTCTCCGTCTACCTCGACGGCGGCCCGACCCCCGGCAACGTGCCGTCGTCGATCGTCGACGTGACCCGTGAGGTGCCGCTGCTGCTGCGCGCGGGCGCCATCTCGGCCGACGAGCTGCGAAAGGTCGTACCCGACCTCGAGGTGGCGAATTGACGGCCCCTGGAGCGGGGCGTGGCATAGGCAACGGGGAAAGCGCGGCGGAGATCACGACGACGTTCGTGGGACTTCCGCGTGACAGCTTCCGCATCCTCCACGTCAGTACCGGCAATGTGTGCCGCTCGCCCATCACCGAGCGGCTGACCCGTCATGCCGTGCGGGAGCGGCTGGGGATCCTGGGCGGCGGGCTGATCGTGGAGAGCGCGGGCACCTGGGGCCACGAGGGCGCGCCCATGGAGTCCCACGCGGAGACCGTCCTGGCCGACTTCGGCGCGGACGCCTCCGGTTTCACCGGGCGTGAGCTCCTCGACGAGCACGTGATCCGCGCCGACCTGGTGCTGACCGCCACCCGGGACCACCGGGCCCAGGTCATCTCGATGGGGCACTCGGCGGGCCTGCGGACCTTCACGCTCAAGGAGTTCACCCGTCTGGTGAAGGCCATCGACCCGGCGACCCTGCCGCCCCTGGAGGAGGGCGTGGTCACCCGCGCGCGTGCGCTGGTGCGTGCCGCGGCGGCTCTACGCGGGTGGCTCCTGGCGCCGAACGCCGAGGCGGACGAGGTGTACGACCCGTACGGGGCGCCCCTGACGTTCTTCCGGTCCATCGGGGACGAGATACACCAGGCACTCGATCCGGTGGTCACGGCCCTCACGGGTGTCCCCGCGAAGACGTAACCGATCGAGCGCCCCGGGGGCCCCGGGCCTACATTGGACGTACGTCACCGTCGACGCCGCCCGGAGCCCATCATGACGGTCACCCCTGCCATCGAGGCCGACGTCCTGCGCCGACAGGACCCCGAGCTCGCCGACATCCTGCTCGGCGAGCGGGAGCGGCAGTCGACGACGCTCCAGCTGATCGCCGCCGAGAACTTCACCTCGCCGGCCGTGCTGGCCGCCCTCGGCTCGCCCCTGGCCAACAAGTACGCCGAGGGCTACCCGGGGGCCCGGCACCACGGCGGCTGCGAGATCGTCGACGTCGCCGAACGCCTCGCCGTGGACCGGGCCAGGGCCCTGTTCGGCGCCGACCACGCCAACGTCCAACCGCACTCGGGCTCTTCGGCGGTGCTGGCCGCCTACGCCGCCCTGCTCCGCCCCGGCGACACCGTCCTCGCCCTCGGCCTGCCCCACGGCGGCCACCTCACCCATGGCTCGCCCGCCAACTTCTCCGGCCGCTGGTTCGACTTCGCCGGCTACGGCGTGGAGGCCGAGTCCGGGTTCATCGACCACGAGCAGGTACGCACCCTGGCCCGCACCCGCCGGCCCAAGGCGATCGTGTGCGGTTCGATCGCCTACCCCCGGCACATCGACTACGCCTTCTTCCGTGAGGTCGCCGACGAGGTGGGCGCCTACCTCGTCGCGGACGCCGCGCACCCCATCGGGCTCGTCGCCGGGAGGGCGGCGCCGAACCCGGTGCCGTACGCGGACATCGTCTGCGCGACCACCCACAAGGTCCTGCGCGGCCCGCGCGGCGGCATGATCCTGTGCCGCGCGGAGCTGGCCGAGCGGGTCGACCGGGCCGTGTTTCCTTTCACACAGGGCGGCGCCCAGATGCACACCATCGCCGCCAAGGCGGTCGCGTTCGGAGCGGCGGCAACACCGGCGTATGTCGCGTACGCCCATCAGGTGGTCGCCAATGCGAGGGTTCTCGCGGCCCGGCTGGCCGCCGAGGGCCTGGTCGTCACCACCGGCGGCACCGACACCCACCTCATCACGGCAGACGCGGCGCCCCTGGGCGTCGACGGACGCACCGCCCGCGGCCGTCTCGCCGCGGCCGGTCTGGTCCTGGACTGCTGTGCGCTTCCTCACGGCGACGCCCGGGGTCTCAGGCTCGGCACGGCCGCGGTCACCACGCAGGGCATGGGGGAGGCCGAGATGGCGAGGATCGCCAAGCTGCTCGCGGGCGTGCTCAGGGGCGTGACGGAGACGGCGAGGGCCCGTGAAGAAGTGCGGGAGCTGGCCGGTGGATTTCCGCCGTATCCGCGCTGAGTGGGGGTAGACGCACCGGGGTGCACAGCCACTCGTGCAACCATCGTCGCTACCCGGAAGTCCCCACCCATATGCGCGCATCGCTAGGGTGTGGGGCTGTGATGGCCAGCGAGACCTGTGGGGAAGCCCGTGCGTGAATACCTGCTGACGCTCTGCATCACGGCCGCGGTGACGTATCTGCTGACAGGGCCGGTACGGAAATTCGCGATCGTGGCCGGAGCGATGCCGGAGATCCGGGCACGTGACGTGCACCGGGAACCCACTCCGCGGCTCGGCGGGATCGCGATGTTCTTCGGCCTGTGCGCCGGTCTGCTGGTCGCCGACCACCTGACCAACCTCAGCCAGGTCTTCGAGACGTCGAACGAACCCCGGGCGCTGCTGTCCGGAGCGGCGCTGATCTGGCTGATCGGGGTGCTGGACGACAAGTTCGAGATCGACGCCCTGATCAAGCTGGGCGGCCAGATGATCGCCGCGGGCGTGATGGTCGTGCAGGGTCTGACGATCCTGTGGCTGCCGATCCCGGGCGTCGGTTCGGTCGCGCTCTCCCAGGGGCAGGGCACGCTGCTGACGGTGGCGCTGGTGGTCATCACCATCAACGCGGTCAACTTCGTCGACGGCCTGGACGGTCTGGCGGCGGGCATGGTGTGCATCGCGGCCGCCGCGTTCTTCCTGTACGCCTACCGCATCTGGTACTCGTACGGCGTCGAGGCCGCCGCCCCCGCCACCCTCTTCTCGGCGATCCTGATGGGCATGTGCCTGGGCTTCCTGCCGCACAACATGCACCCGGCGCGGATCTTCATGGGCGACTCGGGCTCCATGCTCATCGGCCTGGTCCTGGCCGCCGGTGCGATCTCCGTCACCGGGCAGGTCGACCCGGACGCGCTCAACCTGTACGTGGGGTCCGAGAAGGAGGCCGTGCACCAGACGGTCCCCGTCTACATTCCGCTGCTGCTGCCGCTGACCATCATCGCGGTGCCGGCCGCCGACCTGATCCTGGCCATCGTGCGGCGCACCTGGCGGGGCCAGTCGCCGTTCGCCGCCGACCGCGGCCACCTGCACCACCGCCTCCTGGAGATCGGCCACTCGCACAGCCGCGCGGTGCTGATCATGTACTTCTGGTCGGCGCTGATCGCCTTCGGGGCGCTCGCCTACTCGGTCAACTCGGCGTCCATGTGGATCGTGCTCGGCGTCGTGTTCCTCAGCGCGATCGGTCTGCTGCTGCTTCTGCTGCCGCGCTTCACGCCGCGCGCCCCGCGCTGGATGGAGCGCTTCGTGCCGCCGCGCTACCGGCGCCGTGTCTCCGTCCCGGCGCTCTCACCCGAGGCCTCGACGCCGGCGTCGGCGGCTGTGGCGCCCGGGGTGGCCGGGGTGGCCGGGGTCTCCGGTGTCAACGGGGCGACCGCCATCGGCCCTCGTTCGCGTCTGGCGGACCGGCGCAAGGCCGGGACAAGGTAAGAATCTGACTAGAGCATTGCCAAGTCGTGGGGTTGTGATGGGGGAGCGAAGTGCCCCAATACCAGACAAGTCGGCGCTGTTCATGCACAGACGCGCAGCTTCACTCTCATGTGTGACAGCCCGCACACCCTCAGGTAAAGACTGCATCAAATAGTTTGTGATACGGTTCACGAGAACCCCCGGATAGAGCCGAAGGACCGCAGTGCGACGGTCCATTGGCGTGAGGACTCCACTCAGCCCGGGACTACGCTCGTCCATGACGACACCCCTGCCCCCTGCGAAAGCGGAGTTGCCGCCATGCCGTCCAATGACGCCCGGAACCTCTTGCAGTGCGCTGTGCCCACAGCGGCTGCCGGTGCGGTCGCGGTCGCCGTCAGTGGCGTGGTGGCCGGAGGCAAGGGGGCGATCGGAGCGGCTGTCGGCGTGCTGGTGGCCATCCTCTTCATGGGGATCGGTCTCTACGTTCTCCAGTGGACGGCAAAAACGCTCCCGCAGTTGTTCCAGGCCATGGGGCTGATGCTTTATATGGCTCAGCTCCTGCTGCTCCTGATCTTCGCCGCCGTCTTCAAAGACACTTCTCTCTTCAACCCGAAGACGTTCGCCGTCGGGCTCGTCGTCGCGACCGTTGTGTGGATGGCCGCTCAGGCTCGTGCGCACATGAAGGCCAAGATTTTCTACATCGACCCGGACTCGACGAAGGGTGAGAAGCCCGAGAAGACCGGGTCGTCGTCGTGACGAGTAGGGGCGCGATAAAGGGCAGTACGAACTCCTGCTATCGTCCGGTGCCAACTGCGGCATCGCGGGCGCGGGCATCTGAGCTGACGCCTGCTCGAACGCGAGGCTCGATGCCCCAAAGCCGCCCTCACATCCGTAACACCAGTCCAGTGCCGATCCGCGGCTGCGCGCCGCGCCGACACAACGAGGTTGCCGTACCCATGCGTCACGCCGAAGGAGCCCCCGGTGAGTGCTGACCAGACCCAGCTCGCCTTTGACTGGAGCTGTCGGATCATGTCCGACGGGTGTGGTTTTCCGGCACCGGGCCTGCACTCGTTCCTCTTCAAGCCGATCGCCACGGTTGGAGGGTTCGAGTTCAACAAGGTGATGCTGCTTGCCCTCATCACCACCGTCCTCGTCATCGGCTTCTTCTACGCGGCCTTCGGCAAGGCCAAGGTGGTGCCGGGCAAGCTGCAGATGGTCGGTGAGGCCGGCTACGACTTCGTCCGCCGCGGCATCGTCTACGAGACGCTCGGCAAGCGCGAGGGCGAGAAGTACGTCCCGTTCATGGTTTCGCTGTTCTTCTTCATCTGGATCATGAACATCTGGTCCGTGATTCCGCTGGCGCAGTTCCCGGTGTCGTCGATCATCGCCTTCCCGGCGGTGCTGGCCGCGATCGTCTACGTGACCTGGGTCTCGCTGACCTTCAAGCGGCACGGCTTCGTCGGGTTCTTCAAGAACGTCACCGGCTACGACAAGTCGCTCGGCCCGGTGCTGCCGCTCGTGATGGTCATCGAGTTCTTCTCGAACCTGCTGGTCCGGCCGTTCACGCACGCGGTGCGACTCTTCGCCAACATGTTCGCCGGCCACCTGATGCTGGTCATGTTCACCGTCGCATCCTGGTACCTGCTGAACAGCTGGATGATCCCGGCGGCCGGTGTGTCGTTCGTGATGACCATCGCCATGATCGGTTTCGAGCTCTTCGTGCAGGCCGTCCAGGCGTACGTCTTCGTACTCCTCGCCTGCACGTACATCCAGGGCGCTCTCGCTGAGCATCACTGAGCCCCACCCCACCCCCTGTCGTCCGGTGGCCAACCCCCACCGGTCCGTTAAGAGAAGGAAGATTCAGCATGGCTGCCACTGAGACCCTTGCCGCTGTCTCCGGTTCCATCGGTTCCGTCGGTTACGGCCTCTCGGCTATCGGCCCCGGCATCGGCGTCGGCATCATCTTCGGCAACGGCACCCAGGCCCTCGCCCGCCAGCCCGAGGCCGCCGGCCTGATCCGTGCCAACCAGATCCTGGGCTTCGCCTTCTGTGAGGCGCTCGCCCTCATCGGCATCGTCATGCCGTTCGTGTTCGGTACGAAGTAAGACTTCCCTACCGACACGTTTCGACGAAAGGCACTGATGTGATCGCCAACCTGGTGCAGCTGGCGGCCGAGGAAGAGCAGAACCCGCTCGTTCCTCCGGGCCCCGAGCTGCTCGTCGGCACCATCGCCTTCGCCATCGTGTTCTTCTTCTTCTGGAAGAAGCTGCTTCCGAACATCAACAAGGTTCTGGAGGAGCGCCGCGCGGCGATCGAAGGCGGTATCGAAGAGGCCGAGACCATGAAGGTCGAGGCCCAGAGCGTCCTTGAGCAGTACAAGGCACAGCTCGCCGAGGCCCGGCACGAGGCCGCGCGTCTGCGCCAGGAGGCGCAGGAGCAGGGCGCCACGCTCATCGCCGAGATGCGGGCCGAAGGCCAGCGTCAGCGCGAGGAGATCGTCGCCGCCGGCCACTCGCAGATCGAGGCCGACCGCAAGGTCGCCGCGTCCGCGCTGCGCCAGGACGTCGGCAAGCTCGCCACCGACCTGGCCGGCAAGCTCGTCGGGGAGTCCCTCGAGGACCACGCCCGGCAGAGCCGCGTGATCGACCGGTTCCTCGACGACCTCGAGGAGAAGGCCGAGGCCGGGCGATGAACGGAGCGAGCCGCGAGGCCCTGGCAGCCGCACGAGAGCGTCTCGACGCGCTGACGGACTCCACGTCCGTCGACGCGGGCTCGCTCGCCGACGAGCTGGCCGCCGTCACCGCTCTGCTCCACCGCGAGGTTTCGCTGCGTCGGGTCCTCACCGACCCGGCGCAGGCCGGAGAGGCGAAGGCCGAGCTGGCCCAGCGTCTGCTCGGCACCCAGGTCAGCGGCCCCGCCGCCGACCTGGTCGCCGGCATGGTGCGCTCCCGCTGGTCGCAGTCGCGCGACCTGGTGGACGCCCTGGAGCAGCTGGCCGACACGGCCGACCTCACCGCCGCGCAGAAGGCCGGCAAGCTCGACGACGTCGAGGACGAGCTGTTCCGGTTCGGCCGGATCGTCTCCGGCAGCACCGGGCTGCGTGCCGCGCTGACCGACCGGAAGGCCACCACCTCGGCCAAGGGCGAGCTGCTGCGCAGCCTGCTCGGCGGCAGGGCGCAGTCGGCCACCGAGCGTCTGGTGACGCGCCTTGTGACCGCGCCGCGGGGACGTAGCCTGGAGTCGGGACTGGAGTCCCTGTCCAAGCTCGCCGCCGAGCGTCGGGACCGCATGGTGGCCATCGTCACCTCGGCGGTGCCGCTGAGCGACCCGCAGAAGCGACGCCTGGGCGCCGCCCTCGCGAAGGTCTACGGCCGCCAGATGCACCTCAACCTGGACGTGGACCCCGAGGTCCTCGGCGGAATCCGGGTGCAGGTCGGCGACGAGGTCATCAACGGCTCCCTCGCGGACCGGCTGGAGGACGCGAGCCGCCGCCTGGCGAGCTGAGCAGCAACTCAATAGCACCACGTACTTACTACGGCCCTGGTTGGGCCGTGCAGAAGAATCCTGGGGGTCGCCCCCAGACCCCCAAAGAAACTTCGGGCCCAACAAGGAGAGCAGGGAACCCAGATGGCGGAGCTCACGATCCGGCCGGAGGAGATCCGGGACGCGCTGGAGAACTTCGTCCAGGCGTACAAGCCGGACGCGGCCTCGCGCGAGGAGGTCGGTACGGTCACCTTTGCCGGTGACGGCATCGCGAAGGTCGAGGGTCTGCCCTCGGCCATGGCCAACGAGCTGCTGAAGTTCGAGGACGGCACCCTCGGCCTCGCCCTCAACCTCGAGGAGCGCGAGATCGGTGCCATCGTCCTCGGCGAGTTCAGCGGCGTCGAGGAGGGGCAGCCGGTGCAGCGCACCGGTGAGGTTCTCTCCGTAGCGGTGGGCGAGGGCTACCTCGGCCGCGTGGTGGACCCCCTCGGCAACCCGATCGACGGCCTCGGCGAGATCGAGTCCCAGGGCCGCCGTGCCCTCGAGCTGCAGGCTCCCACGGTCATGGACCGCAAGTCGGTCCACGAGCCGATGGAGACGGGCTACAAGGCCGTCGACGCGATGACCCCGGTCGGCCGTGGCCAGCGTCAGCTGATCATCGGTGACCGCCAGACCGGCAAGACCGCCCTGGCCGTCGACACGATCATCAACCAGCGCGACAACTGGCGCTCGGGCGACCCGGACAAGCAGGTCCGCTGCATCTACGTCGCCATCGGCCAGAAGGGCTCCACCATCGCCGGTGTGCGCGGCGCTCTGGAGGAGGCCGGCGCGCTGGAGTACACGACCATCGTCGCCGCTCCGGCGTCCGACCCGGCCGGCTTCAAGTACCTGGCGCCGTACACCGGTTCGGCCATCGGTCAGCAGTGGATGTACGAGGGCAAGCACGTCCTCATCATCTTCGACGACCTGTCGAAGCAGGCCGACGCCTACCGCGCCGTGTCGCTGCTGCTGCGCCGCCCGCCGGGCCGTGAGGCCTACCCGGGTGACGTCTTCTACCTGCACTCCCGTCTGCTGGAGCGCTGCGCCAAGCTCTCCGACGAGATGGGCGCCGGCTCGATGACCGGTCTGCCGATCGTCGAGACCAAGGCCAACGACGTCTCGGCGTTCATCCCGACCAACGTCATCTCCATCACCGACGGCCAGTGCTTCCTGGAGTCGGACCTGTTCAACGCCGGTCAGCGCCCCGCGCTGAACGTCGGTATCTCCGTCTCCCGAGTCGGTGGTTCCGCGCAGCACAAGGCGATGAAGCAGGTCTCCGGCCGTCTGCGTGTGGACCTCGCCCAGTTCCGTGAGCTGGAGGCGTTCGCCGCCTTCGGTTCCGACCTGGACGCCGCGTCCAAGTCGCAGCTGGAGCGTGGTCAGCGCATGGTCGAGCTGCTGAAGCAGGCGCAGTACCAGCCGATGGCCACCGAGGACCAGGTCGTCTCCGTCTGGGCCGGTACCACCGGCAAGATGGACGACGTTCCGGTCGTGGACATCCGCCGCTTCGAGAAGGAGCTGCTGGAGTACCTGCACCGCAAGGAGCAGGGCCTCATGACCTCCATCCGTGAGGGCGGCAAGATGTCCGACGACACCCTCCAGGCCGTGGCCGACGCCATCGCGGAGTTCAAGAAGCAGTTCGAGACCGCCGACGGCAAGCTGCTCGGCGAGGACACCCCGGCTGCCGGTAAGTGACGACGGAAGGGACCTGACTCATGGGAGCCCAGCTCCGGGTCTACAAGCGTCGCATCCGATCCGTCTCCGCGACCAAGAAGATCACGAAGGCGATGGAGATGATCGCCGCCTCGCGCGTCGTCAAGGCGCAGCGCAAGGTGGCGGCCTCCACCCCGTATGCGACCGAGCTCACCCGCGCGGTCAGCGCGGTCGCCACCGGTTCGAACACCAAGCACCCGCTGACGACGGAGGCGGAGAACCCGACCCGCGTCGCGGTCCTGCTCCTCACGAGCGACCGCGGTCTGGCCGGCGCCTTCAACTCCAACGCCATCAAGGCCGCGGAGAAGCTCACCGCGCAGCTCGAGGGTGAGGGCAAGGAGGTCGTCAACTACATCGTCGGCCGCCGTGGTCTCGCCCACTACAACTTCCGCGAGCGCAAGGTCGCGGAGTCGTTCACGGGCTTCACCGACCAGCCCACGTACGCGGACGCCAAGAAGGTCGCGGCCCCGCTGATCGAGGCGATCGAGACGGAGACGGCCGAGGGCGGCGTGGACGAGCTCCACATCGTCTACACCGAGTTCGTGTCGATGATGACGCAGACGGCTGTCGAGGCACGGCTGCTGCCGCTCAGCCTCGACGAGGTGGCGGAAGAGGCGAAGCCCAAGGGCGAGATCCTCCCGCTGTTCGACTTCGAGCCCTCGGCGGAGGACGTCCTGGACGCCCTGCTGCCGCGCTATGTCGAGAGCCGCATCTACAACGCGCTGCTCCAGTCGGCCGCCTCGAAGCACGCCGCCACGCGGCGCGCGATGAAGTCGGCGACCGACAACGCCGGTGATCTCATCGAGAACCTCACCCGGCTTGCCAACCAGGCCCGCCAGGCCGAAATCACCCAGGAAATCAGCGAGATCGTCGGTGGTGCCAGTGCCCTGGCCGACGCGACCGCGGGGAGTGACTGAAAATGACCACCACTGTTGAGACGGCCACGGCGACGGGCCGCGTCGCGCGGGTCATCGGCCCGGTCGTCGACGTGGAGTTCCCCGTCGACGCGATGCCGGACATCTACAACGCCCTTCACGTCGAGGTCGCCGACCCGGCGCTGGCGGGCGAGAAGAAGACGCTGACCCTGGAGGTCGCCCAGCACCTGGGTGACGGCCTGGTCCGCGCGATCTCCATGCAGCCCACGGACGGTCTGGTCCGCCAGGCCTCGGTGACCGACACGGGCGCGGGCATCTCCGTCCCCGTCGGTGACTTCACCAAGGGCAAGGTGTTCAACACCCTCGGTGAGGTGCTGAACAGCGACGAGAGCTACGACGGCGAGCGCTGGTCCATCCACCGCAAGGCCCCCGCGTTCGACCAGCTCGAGTCGAAGACCGAGATGTTCGAGACGGGCCTGAAGGTCGTCGACCTGCTCACCCCGTACGTCAAGGGCGGCAAGATCGGTCTGTTCGGTGGTGCCGGTGTCGGCAAGACCGTGCTGATCCAGGAAATGATCATGCGTGTCGCCAACCTCCACGAGGGCGTCTCCGTCTTCGCGGGCGTCGGTGAGCGCACCCGTGAGGGCAACGACCTCATCGCGGAGATGGAAGAGTCCGGCGTTCTGGACAAGACCGCCCTGGTCTTCGGCCAGATGGACGAGCCCCCGGGCACGCGTCTGCGCGTGGCCCTGGCCGGCCTGACGATGGCGGAGTACTTCCGTGACGTCCAGAAGCAGGACGTGCTGTTCTTCATCGACAACATCTTCCGCTTCACCCAGGCCGGTTCCGAGGTGTCGACCCTGCTCGGCCGTATGCCCTCCGCGGTGGGCTACCAGCCGAACCTGGCCGACGAGATGGGCACCCTGCAGGAGCGCATCACCTCGACCCGTGGTCACTCGATCACCTCGATGCAGGCGATCTACGTCCCCGCGGACGACCTGACCGACCCGGCCCCGGCCACCACCTTCGCCCACCTCGACGCGACGACGGTTCTCTCCCGTCCGATCTCCGAGAAGGGCATCTACCCGGCCGTGGACCCGCTGGACTCGACGTCCCGCATCCTCGACCCGCGGTACATCGCGGCGGAGCACTACAACGCCGCGATGCGCGTGAAGAACATCCTGCAGAAGTACAAGGACCTGCAGGACATCATCGCGATCCTCGGTATCGACGAGCTCGGCGAGGAGGACAAGCTCGTTGTCCACCGTGCCCGTCGCGTGGAGCGCTTCCTGTCCCAGAACACCCACGCCGCCAAGCAGTTCACCGGCGTGGACGGTTCGGACGTGCCGCTGGACGAGTCGATCGCCGCGTTCAACGCGATCTGCGACGGCGAGTACGACCACTTCCCGGAGCAGGCGTTCTTCATGTGCGGTGGTCTCGAGGACCTGAAGAGCAACGCCAAGGAGCTGGGCGTCTCCTGACCCGAGCCGCGCTCGAGTCATGAGGGGGCGGGGTTCGTCCCGCCCCCTCTGTCACGCCTACTAGACTTGTAACCAACACCCGGCACTACCGCCGGGTGGTGACCCGAGGAGCCACCTTGGCTGCTGAGCTGCACGTCGCGCTGGTCGCCGCCGACCGTGAGGTCTGGTCCGGCCAGGCCACCCTGGTCGTCGCGCGCACCACGTCCGGCGACATCGGCGTCATGCCCGGTCACCAGCCGCTGCTCGGTGTGCTGGAGTCGGGCCCGGTGACCATCCGCACGAGCGGCGGCGGGACGGTCGTCGCCGCGGTCCACGGCGGTTTCATCTCGTTCGCGGACGACAAGCTCTCGCTGCTCGCCGAAGTCGCCGAGCTGTCGGACGAGATCGATGTCCAGCGTGCCGAGCAGGAGCTCGAGCGCGCGAAGGCGGAGGACGACGCGGACGCCCAGCGCCGCGCGGACGTCCGTCTGCGGGCGGCCACGGCGGCGCGCTGAACCTGCCTGCCATGTGATGACGTCACTCAGCCGCGGCTGGGTACCGGAGAGATCCGGACCCGGTCGCGGCTGAGGCAGATGTGGGAGATTTTTCCGTTCCGTTACCTAGGAGACGAGGAGGTCGGTGTCGATGGTCCTCGCTCTGACTGTGTGCGGAATCGTGGTGGCCCTAGTGGTGGTGGGGCTGTTCGTCTTCGGTCTGCGCCGCCGGCTCATCCAGCGTTCGGGCGGCACCTTCGACGCCAGCCTGCGCTGGGACGCCCCGGAGCAGGGCGACAGCAACGGCAAAGGGTGGGCGTACGGGGTGGCCCGGTACAACGGCGACCGCGTCGAGTGGTACCGCGTCTTCTCGTACTCACCGCGCCCGCGCCGCACCCTGGAGCGCTCCGCGATCGAGGTGGCCGGCCGCCGCGTCCCGGAGGGCGAGGAGGAGCTGGCGCTTCTCTCCGACCATGTGATCCTGGCCTGTGTGCACCGGGGCTCGCGTCTCGAACTCGCGATGAGCGAAGACGCGCTGACCGGTTTCCTCGCGTGGCTTGAGGCAGCCCCGCCGGGTCAGCGCGTCAACGTGGCGTAATTCGCCGAACTCTTTTACGACAGGCCGTTGTTGATCGCCGTCACCAGCTCGCCGTTGCCGGTGTCACCGCTGAACTCCCAGAAGAACGCGCCGCCCAGGCCCTGGTTCTTGGCCCAGCTCATCTTTCCGGCGATGGTCGACGGGGTGTCGTACGACCACCAGTTGCTGCCGCAGTGCGCGTATGCCGTGCCCGCGATGGTGCCGGTGACGGGGCAGGAGGTCTTGAGGACCTTGTAGTCCTGGATGCCGGGCTCGATGCCGGCGGCCGGGCCGGTCGCCGTGCCTCCGGGTGCGGACTGGGTGACGCCGGTCCAGCCGCGGCCGTAGAAGCCGATGCCGAGCAGCAGCTTCTTGGACGGCACGCCCTTCGACTTCAGCTTGGCGATCGCGTCGGCCGAGTTGAAGCCCGCCTGCGGGATCCCGGGGTACGAGGTGAGCGGGGAGTGCGGGGCGGTGGGACCCTGCGCGGCCCAGGCGCCGAAGTAGTCGTACGTCATCACGTTGTACCAGTCGAGGTACTGCGCGGCGCCGCCGTAGTCGGCCGCGTCGATCTTGCCGCCGGAGGAGCCGTCGGCGGTGATGGCCGCGGTGACCAGGTAGTTCGAGCCGAACTCGGTGCGCAGCGCGGACATCAGGTTCTTGAACGCGGCGGGGCCGGACGTGTCGCAGGTCAGGCCGCAGGCGTTCGGGTACTCCCAGTCGATGTCGATGCCGTCGAAGACGTCGGCCCAGCGCGGGTCCTCGACGACGGCCTTGCAGGACTTGGCGAACGCGGCGGCGTTCTGCGCGGCCTGGCCGAAGCCGCCCGAGTAGGTCCAGCCGCCGAAGGAGTACAGCACCTTGATGTGCGGGTACTTGGCCTTCAGCTGGCGGAGCTGGTTGAAGTTGCCGCGCAGCGGCTGGTCCCAGGTGTCGGCGGTGCCGCTGACGGACTGGTCGGCGGTGTAGGCCTTGTCGTAGGCGGCGTAGGTGTCGTCGACGGTGCACTGGCCGTTCTTGACGTTGCCGAACGCGTAGTTGATGTGGGTGATCTTCGAGGCCGAGCCCGAGGACACCAGGTTCTTGACGTGGTAGTTGCGGCCGTAGACGCCCCACTCGACGAAGTAGCCGAGCTTGACCTTGTCACCCGTGGGCGGGGGCTCGGTGGTGCCGCCGGTGGTGCGCACCGCGCGGGCGCCGCTGACCGGGCCGGTCTGGTCGGCGGTGTCGCGGGCCTGCACGGTGTAGGAGTAGTCGGTGCCGGCGGTCAGGCCGGTGTTCGTGTACGACGTGGTGGTCACGGTGGCGACCTTGGCGCCGTCACGCAGGACGTCGTAGTTCTTGATGCCCTTGTCGTCGGTGGCGGCGCTCCAGGACAGCTTCACCGAGGTGTTGGTGATGTCCGAGGCGGTGGGGGTGCCGGGGGCGGAGGGAGCCGCGTCTCCCGGTGTGCTGCCGCCGTCGCAGCTGCCGCCGTTGAGCTTGCAGTTCGAAGGGGAGCCGGAGCCGGTGCCGTTGAAGCCGAAGGAGACGGAGGCGCCGGGGGCGAGGGTGCCGTTCCAGGACTTGTTCTTGGCGGTCCAGTGGCTGCCGGAGGAGGTGACGTCGGCGTCCCAGGCGGAGGTGACGGACGTACCGGAGGGGAAGTCCCACTCGACGGTCCAGGAGCTGAGGGCGGTCGTGCCGGTGTTCTTCACCGTCCACTTGCCCTCGAAGCCGGAGCCCCAGTCCTGGGTCTTGGCGTAGGTGGCGGTCGCGGACGTCGCGGCCTCCGCGGGGCTCGCGAGGCCGACGAGACCGGCCAGCGGGAGCAACAGGCTCGCGAACCCTGCCGCGGCTCTGTGTCTGAAGCGCATGCTGCGCCTCCCTTGTGGGGTGGTCGGGGCGTGACTGAGCCTCACGCCCCTCATGGTGCGGTGAGAATAGAAAGGTCTGGACCACCGGTCAATAGGTCTGGACCACCGCACTCCACGGTCGGGTCAGACTCCCAACTCCTGTGCGAGTACCGCCGCTTGCACCCGGCTGCGCAGCTCCAGCTTCCCCAGCAGCCTGCTGACATGGGTCTTCACGGTCGCCTCGGCCATGTCGAGCCGGTCCGCGATGTCCGCGTTGGACAGGCCCTCGCCGAGGCAGGACAGCACCTCGCGCTCGCGCCGGGTCAGCCGGTCCAGGACGGCCGGGTCGACCGTGGGCTCCCGCGTCGGCTTCGCGGCGAACTCCGCGATCAGCCGTCGCGTGACCGCCGGGGAGATCAGCCCTTCCCCGCGGGCGACCGTGCGTACGGCCTCCAGCAGCTGCCTCGCCTCGGTGTTCTTCAGCAGGAAGCCGGACGCGCCCGCCCGCAGCGCCCCGAAGACGTACTCGTCGAGGTCGAAGGTGGTCAGCACCAGCACATCGGCGAGCCCTTCCGCGACGACCTGCCGGGTCGCCGACACCCCGTCCAGGCGTGGCATCTGAACGTCCATCAGCACCAGGTCCGGCGTCAGCTCGCGGGCCAGCGCCACCGCCTGCTCGCCGTCCGCCGCCTCGCCGACCACCTCGATGTCGGGCGCGCTGCGCAGGATGAGGACCAGTCCGGCGCGGACGGCGGACTGGTCCTCGGCGACGAGGACCCGGATGGGCCAGGTCATGCGGATTCTCCTTCGGTGACGGGCAGGGTCGCGCGTACGACCCAGATCTTGCCGTGCGGTGAGTCCTCGGGGCCGGCCTCGAAGGTGCCGTCCAGCAGTGCCGTGCGTTCCCGCATGCCGACCAGACCGGCGCCGGAGCCGGGGGCGCTCGGCCCGTCCCGGTCGCCGTAGGGGCTGGTCACCGCGACGGTCAGGAGCCCGTCCCGCTGGGTGAGGGACACGGTGACCCGGCCGGGGCCCGCGTGCTTGAGCGCGTTGGTGAGGGACTCCTGCACGATGCGGTAGGCGGCGAGTTCGACCGGCGCCGGGACCGTGCCGGGAGCGGAGTCGAGCGTGACGACGAGGCCGTTGGTGCGGGCCCCCTCGACCAGGGCGCCGAGCCCGTCGAGCGTGGGGGCGGCGACCGGCTCGGTGTCACCGCTGGAGTCGCGCAGGATGCCGATCAGCCGCCGCATCTCCGAGAGCCCCGCGACGCTGTTCTCACGGATGACCACCATCGCCTCCTGCGAGGTCTTGGGGTCGTCGAGGGAGAGCGCGGCGGTGGAGTGGATGGCGATCGCGGACAGGTGGTTGGCGACCATGTCGTGCAGTTCGCGGGCCATCCGGGCGCGTTCGGCGGTCACCGCCTGGGTGCGGTCCATCTCGGCGAGCAGCGCGGTCTGCTCGGCGTGCAGCCGGGCGGACTCGGCGGCGTCGCGGTGGTTGCGGACGATCAGCCCGGTGGCGGCGGGCCCGAAGGCCACGATGCCGGTGACCACCCCGATCAGCAGTGCCTCGGGCTCGCGCCACAGGGCGAACGGCACCACGGCCCCGGCCACCGTGAGCAGCCCGGTGATCCGCGGAATGCGGCGGGCCGAGGAGGGCGTGCCGTACAGGACGGCCGCGTACATCAGGTCGGTGTACATCAGGATCGTGACCAGGTTGCCCTGGGTGAACGTGTCCAGGACGATCGCGGCCGTGCCGGTCAGCAGGGCGGTGCGCGGGGCGGCCCGGCGCAGCAGCTCGCAGCCGGCCATGACGAAGAGCGGCAGCAGCAGCGGCCAGCGGCCCGGCAGGAGTACGTACGGCTCGGTGTGCGGACGGGTGGCCAGTCCGAGGCCCCACAGCAGCAGTCCGCCGAGCAGGCCGCCCGTCGCGATGCAGACGTCGAAGCGGCGTGGGCGGGGGAGTCGTACGGCCATGGCTCCATCCAACACGGCCGTGGCGCCCCACGCGTGATCCCCGCGTAGGGTCCCTGGCTGCATCTTTCGATGTACCGCGGGTTCGTCAGTCGCGACGACGATTCCGGCCGCCCCGACCGGGAGCCTTGAAGGTGACCGAGAGGAGCGAACCGTGATCGTCGCATTGATCGCCGCCTGCGAGATCGGCTTCTGGGTACTGCTGGCCGCCGGACTGGGCGCCCGCTACCTGCTCAAGATGCCGCGCACCGGCCTGGCGCTGCTGCTCTGCGAGCCGCTGCTGGAGGTCGTCCTGCTGGTCGCCACCGCGCTGGACCTGAAGAACGGTGCCGACCCGAACTGGACGCACGGCCTGGCCGCGCTGTACATCGGCTACACCGTCGGGCACGGCCATCGCACGGTGAAGTGGCTCGACGGCCACGCGGCCCACCGGTTCGGCGGTGCCCCGCCTCCGCGGAAGCCCCCGCGCGACGGCATGGCCCGCGCGCGCCACGAGGCCAGGATCTGGCTGGGCACGCTGGTCGGCGCGGTCGTCGCGACCGTGCTGCTCCAGGGCGCCATCTGGTACGTGGACGACCCGAGCCGTGTCACCTCCCTGGAGAGCTGGCGCCATACCGCCTGGCGCGCGGCCGGCATCCACGGCCTGATCGCGCTGAGCTACTTCGTCTGGCCGCGCAAGCCCTCCGCCGGGGAGCAGGACACCACTGTCAGCACATCGAAGGAAAGGATCCAGTCATGACCAAGGCAAAGCAGTATCTGACCGAAGGCGTCGCCACCTTCCTGATCGGCCTGCTGCTGTGGCGCTTCACCGGAGACATCGACGTCCCCGTCGTCACCCTGACCAAGGTCGGCATCGTGATGATGATCGTCGGCGGAGTCCTCTCCGCCAACGGACTCTGGCACGCCGCGCGGGGGAGAACCTAGCGTTCTCCGCCCGGCACCCACAACACGTCTCCGACCTGCTTGTTCGCCGTCCTCGCGAGGATGAACAGCAGGTCGGAGGCGCGGTTGAGGTAGGTCGCCGTCAGGGGGTTCATCGTCTCGGCGTGCACCTCGAGGGCGGCCCACGTCGAGCGCTCCGCCCGGCGTACGACCGTGCAGGCCTGGTGGAGCAGGGCCGCGCCCGGGGTGCCGCCCGGCAGGATGAAGGAGCGGAGCTTCTCCAGTTGTTCGTTGAAGTGGTCGCAGTCGGCTTCCAGCTTGTCGATGTAGAACTGCTCGACCCGCAGCGGCGGGAACTCGGGGTTCTCCACCACCGGCGTCGACAGGTCCGCACCCACGTCGAACAGGTCGTTCTGCACACGGGTGAGGACCTTGACGACCTCCTCGTCCAGGCCGCCCAGGGCGATCGCCGCGCCGATCGCCGCGTTCGCCTCGTTGGCGTCGGCGTACGCGGAGATCCTGAGATCGGTCTTGGCGACCCGGCTCATGTCGCCGAGGGCGGTGGTGCCCTGGTCGCCGGTCCTGGTGTAGATGCGCGTCAGATTGACCATGTGGCCAGCGTAGTTACGCTCCGGCGGTTCGGAACACGCGTGTGCCCACTGTCACGGACGCGGTCGTGAGGCCGACGGCCACCAGAACCCCGTAGAGCATGGGCGCCGTCGCGTAGCTGCCGACGTACGCGTCCCGTACCGCGTCCACCAGATAGCGGAACGGCATGAGGTGCGAGAGGACGTCCAGCCAGGCCGGGCCCAGGGTCATCGGCAGCATCAGACCGGACAGCAGCATGGACGGCATGGTCAGCGCGTTGACCGCCGGGCCGAAGCTCTGCGGGGTGTCCAGCCTCATGGCCAGCGCGTACGACAGCGAGGCCAGCGAGAGCGAGAGCAGGGCGACGAACCCGAAGCCGATCAGCACGCCGGCCAGCGGGGCCCGCAGCCCCATCGCCATCGCCGCCAGCACCAGCAGCACCGCCTGGAAGACGAACACCGTGGCGTCCCGCAGCACCCGGCCCAGCAGCAGGGCCAGTCGGCTGACCGGGGTGACGCGCATGCGTTCGACCACCCCCTGGCCCTTCTCGATGATGACCGAGAAGCCCGCGAACGACGCCCCGAACAGACCCAGTTGCAGCAGCAGCCCGGGGACGAGCACCTGCCAGGAGCTGCCCCGCTCGCCGAGCGGCAGGTCCGTGAGCAGGGGACCGAAGAACAGCAGGTACAACAGTGGCATCAGGACGCCGAAGAGCAGTGCGAATCGGGAGCGCAGGGACTGGCGGAGATAGCGCCCGTAGACGAGCGCGGTGTCGTGGAAGAGCATCTGGATTCCTATACGGCTACGGGTTCGGCGTCGGCCGCGGTGGCGCTGCGGCCGGTGATGGCGAGGAACGTGTCCTGGAGCGAGGCGTCGAGCGAGCCTCCGTAGCGGAGCTTCAGCGCGCTCGGGGTGCCCTCGGCGACCACCACGCCCTGGTCGACGACGACCAGCCGGTCGGAGAGAGCGTCGGCCTCGTCGAGGTAGTGGGTGGTCAGGAAGACGGTCGTGCCGTGCTCGTCGCGCAGCCGGCGCACCAGGTCCCACAGGTCGGCACGGCTGCCGGGGTCGAGACCGGTCGTCGGCTCGTCGAGGAACAGCACCTTCGGGCGGTGGGTGAGCGCCATCGCGATGTCCAGCCGCCGCCGCTGCCCGCCGGAGAGCGCGGCGCACTTGCGGTCTAGCAGTTCGGTGAGGCCCAGGTCGCGGGCCAGTTCCCCGGCGCGCTCGGTGGCGTCCGCCCTGGTCAGCCGATACAGGCGCCCCTGGGTGACCAGTTCTTCCCGCACGGTGATCCCCGGGTCCACCCCGCCGGACTGCGCCACGTAGCCGCAGGCCCGCCGCACCCCGGCCGGGTCGGTCGCCAGGTCGTGGCCCGCGACGGTGGCGGCCCCGCCGGTCGGTTCCAGCAGGGTCGTGAGCATCCGCAGGGTCGTCGTCTTGCCGGCGCCGTTCGGGCCGAGGAAGCCGAGGATCTCGCCCTCGCGGACGGTCAGGTCGATGCCGCGCACGGCCTGGACCGGGCCGCGCTTCGTTCGGAAGGTACGGGCCAGACCGGCCGTACTGATGATCGCCATGCCCCTGTTCTCCATGCCCACAGAAAAACAGAGTCTCTTAAAGTTTGCAATGACCCCAAGTTTTCAGAAGCCCCAGGGAAGTTAGAATCCGGACATGGCTGAGGGGCTCAGGGAGCGGAAGAAACGCGAGACCAGGCAGCGCATCTCGGACATCGCCACCGGGCTGTTCCTGGAGCACGGGTTCGTGACGGTGACGATCGCGGACGTGGCGGAGGCGGCCGACGTCTCCGTGAACACCGTCTACAACTACTTCCCGGCCAAGGAGGACCTCTTCTTCGACCGCTCCCAGGGCGTCGTCGACCGCCTCTCCCGCTGGGTGCGCGGCCGGGACGCCGGAGAGTCGGCCGCCCGGGCGGTACTGCGCGAGCTGCGCGCCGAGACCGAGGCCGTCTCGCCCCGGATGGGCCTCATCGAGGGCTACGACCGCTTCATGCGCTGCATCGACGAGGCGCCGCCGCTGCGCTCCCGCCTGTGGAGCATCCAGCAGGAGGTGCAGGACAACCTGGAGGCGACCCTCCGCGAGGAGACCGGCGCCGGTGACAGCGACCCGATGCCGGGGCTGATCGCCGGTCAGATCTGCTGGATCCACGGCACCGTCTTCGTCGCGATCGGCCGCGAGATGACCAAGGGGCGCAACCCGGACGAAGTATCACGAGAGATGCTCGTCCTCCTCGACGACATCGAGGAGCTGTTGAGCGAGAAGGTGCTCAACTACGCCGTACGAGACCCCGAATGACCCGGCACGGTGTGATGTCCGTCATGTGAGACGTGACGCGCGTTACTTAGCGGTCACACAGCGCCTCACGAACGCTAGTGTCCGCCCGAGAGGCATACATAAGAGCCGTGTCAGCAGGGAGTCGTAACGTGGCAGGGAAGCTCGCCGTCATCGGAGCCGGCCTCATGGGAGCCGGTATCGCCCAGGTCTCGGCACAGGCGGGCTGGGACGTCGTCCTGCGCGACGTCACCGACGAGGCGTTGAAGCGGGGCACCGACGGCATCAAGGCCTCGTACGACAAGTTCGTCGCCAAGGGCAAGCTGGAGGCGCACGACGCCGACGCCGCCCTCGCCCGCATCACCGCCACCACCGACCTGGACGCCGTGGCCGACGCGGACGTCGTCGTCGAGGCCGTGTTCGAGAAGCTCGAGATCAAGCACGAGATCTTCCGCACGCTCGACAAGCTCGTGAAGGACGAGGCGATCCTCGCCTCCAACACCTCCGCCATCCCGATCACCAAGATCGCGGCCGCGACGGAGCGCCCCGAGCGGGTCGTCGGCGCGCACTTCTTCTCGCCGGTGCCGATGATGCAGCTGTGCGAACTGGTCCGCGGCTACAAGACCAGCGACGAAACCCTGGCCAAAGCCCGGGAGTTCGCCGAGTCGGTCGGCAAGACCTGCATCGTCGTCAACCGCGACGTCGCCGGTTTCGTGACGACCCGTCTCATCTGCGCCCTGGTCGTCGAGGCCGCGAAGCTGCAGGAGTCGGGCGTGGCGAGCGCCGAGGACATCGACCTCGCCTGCAAGCTGGGCTTCGGTCACGCCATGGGCCCGCTGGCCACGGCGGACCTGACGGGCGTCGACATCCTGCTGCACGCCACGAACAACATCTACACCGAGTCCCAGGACGAGAAGTTCGCGGCTCCCGAGCTGATGCGCCGGATGGTTGACGCCGGTGACATCGGACGCAAGAGCGGGCAGGGCTTCTACAAGCACTGAAACCGCACATGCCCCGGGGGCATCACACCCCCGGGTGAATTCGGTATCGGTTCGCTTACAGGAAGCAACCTCTGCCGCCTCCACACAGTCAGAGGTTGCATCACCGGCATCAGAAACGCGGAGCACGAGACGCACGCACGGGGAGCGCATATGTACATCAGGGGCGACCACGCCGAGCTGGTCGTCGGGGGCCGCCTCGACGTCCGGAGCGCGGCGGACGCCCGTACGGTCCTGCACTCGGCCGTCGACGACGGAGTCGGCGACCTCGTGCTCGACCTGTCCGAACTGGACTCCTGGGACGCCACCGGACTCGGCGTGATCATGGGAGCCCACCGGCGGGCCGGCCGCTGCGGCCGGCGCCTGGTGCTGCGCGGTGTACCGCCGCAGATGCAGCGCCTGCTGGTGGCCACCCGTCTGCACCGGATCCTGGCGATCGAAGGGGGCATCGGGGTGGAGACACTACCCCGCGTGTGACGCCGACGTGCGGGTGAGAACCGGGAGACCGGGGAGGACTCGGACGGACGTCGTCGAATCGTGCGACGCGCACAATCCTCACGAGACCGTGACGTCTCGGACGCCGCGGTACCCCGGACTGTCGTAGATACTGTGCGAATGGTTTAGGGTTCGGCTGCCCGCTGCCTTGCCACCCTTCGAGCGGGCCCGGACCAGAAGCGACAGCGCGGTGTGCAGCAAGGCCGGGAAGGGCTTTCACAGCACACACCCGCTTTTGGGGGGCTTGACTTATGGACCCGAACACCCGGGGACCCGAGGAGTACGGCCACGAAGGCGACGGCCAGGGGCCGCGCCAGCGCCCGCCCCGGGAATCCCTCGCACCCGACTTCGCGCAGCACACGCCCGCGCTCGCCCGCACGGTGCAGCTCGTCGCCGGCGACTTCCTGCTGACGGTCAACCCCGTCGACGGCAGCGAGATAGAGGCCTGCCCGCCCGCCCAGCGGCCCGCCCGGCCCGTGAAGCTCACCACGGCCGAACGCGCCGAGGCCGAGCGCGCGGCCCGGCCGCCCGTCCCGCCAGGCCCCGCGCGTCCCGCCCTGCCGCTGCTGGCCCGCCAGGACGAACGCGAGCGACTGGTGCGCCTGCTCGCCCGCGGCCGCTCCGTCCGCCTCACCGGACCCGCCGGCTCGGGCCGCACCCGCCTCCTCGACCTCGTCGCCGAGGACTGCTCGGACCTCGCCCCCGACGGCGTCGTCCGCCTCAACGGCTTCGGCCGCACCTCCGGCGACCTGCGGTACGAGCTCTTCCACGCCGTCTTCAGCGCACCCCTCCACCGCCCGGACCGGGACGAACTGCTCACCCACCTCCGTGAGATCGGCGCGGTCGTCGTCCTCGACGACATCGAGTTCGGCGGCGCCGCGCTCGACGAGCTGCTGGAGGCGACCCCGGAGTGCGCGTTCCTGCTCGGCGCCACCCCGGACGTGCCCGCTCCCTCCGCCGGCTCAGCCGTCGAGGAGGTCGCCCTCGGCGGCCTGGACCGCGCGGCCGGACTCGACCTGCTGGAGCACGCGGTGGGCCGGTCCCTCACCGAGGAGGAGTCCAACTGGGCGGGCGACCTCTGGTTCGAGTCCGAGGGCCTGCCGCTGCGCTTCGTCCAGGCCGGTGCCCTGCTGCGGCAGCGCGACCGGCTGCGCGCCGGGACGAGCGCCGTCGACGACGTCGGTGTCTTCGAGGACGCGCCCCCGGCCGAGGTGTACGACGCCGCCGACGGCGACGACGTACCGCTGCCCGCGCTCGGCGAGGCCGCCGCCCCCGCCCCGCTGCTCGCCTCCCGGCTCAGCGCTTCCGCCCGCGCCACCCTGCGGTTCGCCGTCGCCCTCGGCGGCGAGGTCCCGCACCAGGCGCATCTGCCCGCCCTGGTCGGCGACACCCACGCGGACGCCGCCCTCGGCGAACTGGCCCTCTGCGGTCTGGTCTCCCCGGTCGGCTCCCGCTACCGGCTCGCCGCGGGCGTGCCGGCCCAGCTGGAGGCCGCCGGCTACGCCGACGAGGCCGAGGCCGGGGCCCGCAGCGCCGCCCAGCACTACTCCTGGTGGGCCGGGCACCCCTCGGTCACCCCGGAGCGCGTGTGCGCCGAGTCCGACGCCGTCCTCGCCGCACTGGCCCTCCTCGGGCCCCTCACCCGGCCGCCCGCCGAGGACGAGGAGAGCGCGGCCGTCCACCTGGCCCGCACCGCCGCCCCCGCGTTCGCCGCCGGACTGCACTGGAGCGCCTGGGAACGGACCCTGCGCGCCGGCGCCGAGGCCGCCCGGCTCGCCGGGGACGTCGCCGAGGAGGCCTACTTCCACCACGAGCTCGGCATCCTCGCCCTGTGCGGCGGCCGGCTCGACCGGGCCCGGGCCGAACTGGAGGCCTCCATCGGCCTGCGCGGCGCCCTGGCCGACAAGCGCGGCACCGTCGCCGGCCGTCGCGCCCTCGCCCTGGTCTCCGACCGCTCGGGCACCCCGATCGGGCTCGGGCCGACCGCGGGGGAGGAGGTGCCCGACGCCCGGTACGAGGAGTCGGCGTCCCCGGCCGGCGGTGTCCCGGCGGCCTTCCCGACGCTCCAGCAGCCCTCCGCGCCGACCGTGGTCACCCACCACAGCTCGCCGGCGTCCTCGCACAAGGCCCGGGGCGGGCTCAAGGGCCTGGCCCGCCGCAACCTCGTGGCCGCCGGCGCAGGTGCCCTGCTCGTCGCCGTGCTCGGCACGGTGGTGACCCTCGGCGCCACCTCCGACAAGGACCGGAACCCGCCGTCCGACCAGGTCGGCGTCAACCCCTCGGCCAGCCAGGGCGTGGGCGACGGCAGCCTGGGCGCCGACCCGGCGGCGAACGAGGGCGGCGGCGACACCGGCGCGGCCACCAGCGGCCCGACCGACCCGGGCCCGGACGGCACGCCCGGCACGTCGGACGATCCGACGCCCACGGACGAACCGAGCGGATCGCAGGATCCGAGTGATCCGGCATCGACGTCCAAGCCGCCGACGACCTCGAAGCCTCCTACGCCGTCGAAGCCCCCGACCACCCCGACCAAGCCGCCGTCGTCAACGACCAAGCCGCCGTCGAGCCCGCCGCCGTCCTCAACGTCGCCGACACCGACGGACACCGGCGAGCCCACGCCGCCGACGACCCCGCCGACGACCAGCCCGTCCACGTCCGACTCGGCCAGCGGCCCGGCGCCGAGCGCGCCCACGAGCACCACCGCGAGCGCGCCGCAGAGCAGTGGTGCGGGCACACCCAGCAGTTCGGACCAGGTGATCTGACACCCCGTACACACGGCAGGGCCGGATCCGCTTTCGCGGACCCGGCCCTGATTGGTCAGGCGGGGGGTGGGTCAGAACAGCCGCAGCTTGTCGTCCTCGATGCCGCGCATCGCGTCGTAGTCGAGGACCTGGCAGCCGATGCCCCGGTCCGTCGCGAGCACGCGGGCCTGGGGCTTGATCTCCTGTGCGGCGAAGACACCGCGGACCGGCGCGAGATGGGGGTCGCGGTTCAGCAGCTCCAGATAGCGCGTCAGCTGCTCCACGCCGTCGATCTCACCGCGCCGCTTGATCTCCACCGCGACGGTCTTGCCGTCGGCGTCCCGGCACAGGATGTCCACCGGCCCGATGGCCGTCGGGTACTCGCGGCGGATCAGGGTGTAGCCGTCGCCGAGTGTCTCGATACGGTCGGCGAGCAGCTCCTGGAGGTGCGCTTCCACGCCGTCCTTGATCAGGCCGGGATCCACGCCCAGTTCGTGCGAGGAGTCGTGGAGAACCTCCTCCATCGTGATGATGAGCTTCTCGCCCGCCTTGTTGATGACGGTCCAGACGCCCTCTTCCTCGCCGGTGCCCTCCTTCAGCGTGCAGGGCGGCGACATCCAGTTCAGGGGCTTGTAGGCCCGGTCGTCGGCGTGGATCGAGACGCTGCCGTCCGCCTTCACCAGGATCAGGCGCGGGGCCGAGGGAAGGTGGGCGGTGAGCCGCCCGGCGTAGTCCACGGAACAGCGGGCAATGACGAGACGCATGGTCGGCAACGCTACTCGACGGGCGCCTGCCCACGCGATTCGCCCTGGAAAACGCGTGTTCGGTAATGGCCGATTGTGTGCATGGTGTGCTCATTGAGAGTGTCCCATCTGCGCATTCTCCTGGTGCCGTCACCGCCGGTTGCTTACCGTATGAACGGGAGGTCGCGAGGCGTGTACGCAGCGTGTCCGGTATCGCGAACCTCCCCTTTCTGTCCGGCAACCCCCGTTCGTCGGGGGTGCGAGAGGAGAACTCATGTCGCTCGACGTCTCACCGGCCCTACTCGAACAGGCCGAGCGAGGCGAGGTCGACGAAGCGGAATTCGTCGACTGCGTCCGGACCTCCCTGCCCTATGCGTGGGAGATGATCAGCTCCCTGGTGGCCCAGCTGAAGGTGGACGGCGGTGCGTTCGCCGACAACCAGACGCCTCCGCCGGACGAGCGGGCGCGCGGGCAGTTGCTGCGTGCGCTTGCGAGTGACGCGATACGCGGCGCGCTGCAACGGCACTTCGGTGTGCGGCTGGCTTTCCAGAACTGCCACCGGGTGGCCGTGTTCCCGCTTGACTCCTCGGTCGACGAGAAGCTGAACCGCTTCACCTCGGTCCGCAGCCAGGTGCTGAACCAGTCACCCGAGTTCCGGGACTGCTGACGCGGCGCCGCTTGCTTGCCGCTCCGTACGCGGGAGGTGCGCTTCTGTACCGGAGCGGCAAGCCCCCAGGAAGTCACCGCGCGCTCAGACGAGTTGGGGGAGCACCTCGGTCCCCAGCCGCCGTACGTTCTCCTCGGTCGCCGCCAGGTCCCCCGAGCCCTCGACGAGCAGGGCGAAGCGGGAGATGCCCGTCCGCTCGCTGGTCGCCGCCAGCCGGTCGGCGCACAGCCGCGGCGTCCCCACCGGGTGCAGCCCGCAGAGCAGTTCGGTGTACGCCAGCGGGTCGCGCATCCGGCGTGTGCGGCCGTCGACCGTGACATGCGCCTCCAGGCCCTGCTTCAGCCAGCCCGGCATCGCCTTCATCAGCGTCTCCGCCGCGTCGACGCGCCGGTCCGCGATCTGGCAGACGCCCGCCGACACATGGGACGCGCCGAGGATCTCCTCGGCGGGCCTGCCGCACGCCCGCGCGTGCTGCCGCCACAGGGCGACCATCTCGGCCTTCTCCTCGTCCCCCACATGCATCCCGAGCAGCATCGAAAGACCGCGCTCGGCGGCCAGCCGCACGCTCGCCGGGGAGGTGCAGGCGACGACCAGCTCGGGCCCCTGGACGTCGGTCAGGGCCTCCGACGGCCGGGGGACCACCGGGACTTCACGGAAGCGGAAGCGCTCCCCGTCGGCCGCCACGGACGGTTCGCGCAGCCAGCGCTCCAGGAGGTCCAGGGCCTCCGGGAACCCCTTCTCGTACGCCTCGAGGCCCGCGCCGAACACCTCCAGGTCGACCCACGGACCGCCGCGCCCGACACCCAGCGTGAAACGGCCGCCGCTCGTGTGGTGCAGCAGCGCGGCCTGTTCGCCGAGGGTCACGGGGTGGGCGGTGGGCAGGACGCTGACCGCCGTACCGACCCGGATGCGCCGGGTGCGGCCGAGCAGCAAGGCCGCCAGGGTGATCGCCGACGGGCAGGTGCCGTACGGCACGAAGTGGTGCTCGGCCAGCCAGACCGCGTCGAGCCCCGACTCCTCGGCCACCTCGGCCGAGCGGACCGCGCGGTGCAGCGCCTCGCCCTCGCCCTGGCCGGGGAACTGGGCCGCCAACACGAAACTTCCAACGTGCATTGCTTTCCTGCTTCCTTGGCTCCGACACGGAGCTCCCCCACAGGGCATAACCGTCTGACACGTGCCGAGGACACGGCCGGGCGGAGTATTTTGCGGATTGTCTGCAGAATGGGGCGTTCTGCTGAGAGCCGGGGAGCACTCGCCTCGCCCGGAGAGGGACTTGTGACGATTGGTGCCGTACGCGTACCCTCGTCCGCGCCGCGTAGGCTGGACACGGCTCGTGCTCCCTGTATATCCCCGAGAGGTGTCCCGTGTCCCCGCGTCGTAACCGACCCAAGGATGCCGGTTCGTCCGGCCGGAGCGCCGAGGACGACAGCCCTGGCCGCTACGGCGGCTGGCAGTCCTCGGAGAACTGGCAGGGTGAGAACTGGAGCGTGCGGCACGTGGCCGGCGCGAGCGCGCAGGGCAAGGCGTACCGCTGCCCCGGCTGCGACCAGCTGATCCCCGACGGTGTGCCGCACGTGGTGGCCTGGTCCGAGCACGCGGGCGTCGACGACCGCCGGCACTGGCACAAGGCCTGCTGGAACGCGCGGGACCGCCGCACCCCGGGGGTGCAGCGGTCCCGTAACTCGCCGAGATTCTGAGCGGACCCAGAGATTCTGGGGGGACTCAGACGTCCCGCTTCTCCAGCAGCGCGAAGGCGGCGGCGAACGCGACGGCCGTCACGGCGAGGATGATCCACAGCGGGTCCCAGCCGGAGGGGCCGGACTCGCTGAGGGAGTTGGCGTAGAAGATGCTCAGCTGGTTCGGGATGGAGAACTCGAACAGGGCGTCGCGCACGGCCCGCAGCGACTCCGAGAACATGAACAGCGCGATCACCAGAGGCGCGAGCACGGCGCCGATCATGATGGTGATGGCGCCCGCCGAGTGCCGGATGATCGAGCCGATGGCGAGCGAGAGCAGGCCCAGCAGCGCGACGTAGGCCGAGATGCCGACCGTGGCCTTCAGCCACTCCCCGGCGGTGGGGGACTTGGCGCCGTCGCCCTCCAGCATGGCGACGTGCACGAAGGCGACGAGGGACGCGGACACCAGCGTCACCACGAACGCGACCAGGAAGAACACGATGGCCTTCGCCGCCAGCACCCGGCTGCGGCTCGGGCACGCGACCATCGTGGTGCGGACCATGCCGGTGCCGTACTCCGAGGCCGTGGTCAGCACGCCCAGCGTGATGAGGCACATGCTGCCCAGCAGCAGCCCGAAGAAGCCCAGGCCGAGCGGGCTCTCGCCCTGCAGGGCCGGGTCGGAGTTCGCCACCACCACGCCGGTCAGCAGGCCGATGCCGACGACGAGCAGGACGAACACGCCGAGCGTCCACATCGTGGAGCGCACCGACCTGATCTTCGTCCACTCGGAGGCGATGGCGTGCCCGAGGTGCGTGCGCACGACCGGGATCGGCGATGTGTAGCCGGGGGCGGGGTAAGCAGAGCCGGGGGTCGCCGCCTGCCAGGCGGGCGCGGCCTGTGGCGTCTGGGACTGGGGGCTGCTCATCGGGCGTCCTCGGGCTTGGTCAGGTCGGAGGTCGGGGCGGGAGCCGGCGGGGCGGCGGGGGCTTGCGGGGGAGCCTGAGGCGCATGGGGCGCGGGCTGCGTCGGGGCCTGCGGCGCCTGGGGCGCGGGCTGGGCGTACGGGTTGGGTGCTCCCGCGCCGGAGGCGCCGGAGGCGCCCGGAGCCGACCCGGGCGCGCCGGGAGTGCCGGGAACCCCGTACGGACCCGCCGGAGCCTGGCCCGGCGCGCCCTGCGGCGGCATCGGGAGCGGCTGCCCGCCCTGCTGGGGCGGCGGCGGGGCGTACCAGCCCGGCTGGCCCTGCCCCGGCACCGGCATCGGCGGCTGCGCGCCGGGCGGCAGCGGCTGCTGGAGCCCTTCCTTCTGGTCGATGGTCGAGCGGTAGTCGACGGCGCCCTGCGTCATCCGCATGTACGCCTCCTCCAGGGAGGCCTGGTGCGGCGACAGCTCCCACAGCCGTACGTCGGCGTCGTGCGCGATGTCGCTGATCCGGGGGAGCGGCAGCCCGGTCACCCGCAGCGCGCCGTCCTGCTCCGGCAGCACGTGCCCGCCCGACTCGGTGAGCGCGGCCGACAGCTTCTCGCGCTGCTGCGGCTCGGTGTCGGGCGTGCGGACCCGCGCGAAGTCCGCGGAGTTCGCCGAGATGAAGTCCGTGACGCTCATGTCGGCGAGCAGCTGCCCGCGCCCGATGACGATGAGGTGGTCGGCGGTCAGCGCCATCTCGCTCATCAGATGGGAGGAGACGAAGACCGTACGGCCCTCCGCCGCCAGCGCCTTCATCAGGTTGCGCACCCAGAGGATGCCCTCGGGGTCGAGGCCGTTGACCGGCTCGTCGAACAGCAGCACCTGCGGGTCGCCGAGCAGCGCGGCGGCGATGCCGAGCCGCTGCCCCATACCGAGGGAGAAGCCCTTGGAGCGCTTCTTGGCCACCTCCTGCAGACCGACGACCCCGAGCACCTCGTCCACGCGCCGGGCCGGGATGCCGGACAGCTGGGCCAGGCACAGCAGGTGGTTGCGGGCGGCCCGGCCGCCGTGCACCGCCTTGGCGTCCAGCAGGGCGCCGACCTGGCGGGCGGCGTTGGGCAGCTTGCGATACGGATAGCCCCCGATCGTCACCTGCCCGGCCGTCGGGTTGTCCAGGCCGAGGATCATCCGCATCGTCGTCGACTTGCCCGAGCCGTTCGGCCCGAGGAAGCCGGTGACGGCTCCGGGCCGCACCTGGAAGGAAAGGTTGTACACAGCGGTCTTGTCGCCGTAGCGCTTCGTCAGGCCGACTGCTTCGATCATGCTCCGCACCCATCGCAAGGTTCAGGACAGCAGGGCACACGCCCCCCGTAAGGGTTAGGAGGATATCGAGGCGCTGACGGTTCCGCCCAAATGAAAGTAAAGGCTGGGGCCCCGAAGGGCCCCGACAGCCCCGTTCCCGACTCTGCCCAGCCTAGGCGTCGCGCTTCTTCAGCAGCACGTACCCGCCGATCAGGGCCGCGAGCACCCACAGCCCCATGATCCCGAGGCCGCCCCAGGGACCGTACGGGGTGTCGTCGTCGATCGGCGTGACCACCTGCATGATCTTGCTGCCGGCCTGGTCGGGCAGGAACCGGCCGACCTTCTTCGTCGCGTCGACATTGCCGAGGATGCTGGAGATCAGGAAGAAGAACGGCATCAGGATGCCCAGCGACAGCATCGGCGAGCGCAGCATCGCGGCGACGCCCATGGAGAACATCGCGATCAGGGCCATGTAGAGGCCGCCGCCGAAGACGGCCCGCAGCACACCCTGGTCACCGATCTCCGACCCGTGCTCGCCGAGCATCGCCTGCCCCAGGAAGAACGCGGCGAAGCTGGTGACGAGCCCGACCAGCAGGGCGAGACCACTGGCCACCGCGATCTTGCTGAACAGGAAGGAGCCACGCTGCGGCACGGCGGCCAGCGAGCTACGGATCATCCCGGTGCTGTACTCGTTCGACACCACCAGCACGCCGAACACGATCATCGCCAGCTGGCCGAGGCTCATCCCCGCGAAACTGATGAACGTCGGATCGAACTCCGCCCGGTCCTGCGCGTTCATGCTGTCGAACTCGTTCTTCGACAGCGCCGAGATCAGCATGCCGAGGGCGACCGTCACGACCACCACCAGCGAGAGCGTCCACACCGTGGACGCCACTGACCGGATCTTGGTCCACTCCGACCGTACGACCTGGGTCGTCGCCATGCTCAGCCCCTCTTCCAGCCGTCGCCCCACTGCTGCTGCTGTGGCGGCTGCGGACTCGTCTCGCTGTGTGCGTGGTACTCCACCGACTCCGCGGTCAGCCGCATGAACGCCTCTTCCAGCGAGGCCTGTTGCGGGCTCAGCTCGTGCAGGGTGAGCCCGTGCTGCGCCGCCAGCTCGCCGACGTGCTCGGCCTTGCCGCCGTCCACCTCCAGCACCCCCTCGCCGCTCTCCACGGCCACGATCCCGGCCTGGTGCAGCACATCGAGCAGCCGCTCCCGCTGCGGGCTGCGGACCCGGACGTACGACCGTGAGTTGCGCGCGATGAAGTCGGCCATGGACGTGTCCGCGAGCAGCCGCCCCTGCCCGATGACGACGAGGTGCTCGGCCGTCAGAGCCATCTCGCTCATCAGATGGGAGGAGACGAACACGGTCCGGCCCTGCGCGGCCAGCGACTTCATCAGGGTGCGGATCCAGTGGATGCCCTCGGGGTCGAGGCCGTTGACCGGCTCGTCGAACATCAGGATCCGCGGATCGCCGAGCAGCGCGGCCGCGATGCCGAGCCGCTGCCCCATGCCCATCGAGAAGCCCTTGGTCTTCTTCTTGGCCACGGCCGTCAGCCCGACCGTCTCCAGCACATCCCGCACCCGGCCGCGCGGAATGCCGTTGCTCTGCGCGAGGCACAGCAGGTGGTTGTAGGCGGTGCGCCCGCCGTGCCAGGCCTTGGCCTCCAGCAGGGCGCCGATGTACGTCAGCGGATCCTTGAGCTGCTGGTAGTGCTTGCCGTCGATACGGACGTCGCCGGCGGTGGGACGGTCAAGACCCAGGATCATCCGCATGGTCGTCGACTTCCCCGCGCCGTTGGGCCCGAGGAAGCCGGTGACGATGCCTGGTCTGACAGTGAAGGACAGGTTGTTGACCGCCACCTTCTCGCCGTAACGCTTGGTCAGCCCCTCGAGCTCAATCATGCCGCCACGCTAGAACGGGACAAAGCCCTCTGCCACCCGAGCGGCAGAGGGCTTTGCGGAGATTCAGACTCCGTATGCCCCGGTGTTACCGGGACTGCTGGGCCGGGACCCCACGGGAGATCGGCTCGTCCTCGGCCGGCGAACCGGCCGCGGCCACCGCGGCGCCCGTGAGCGTCGCGAGCATCTCGCGGACGTTCGTCAGCTGGGCGTTGATGCTGTCGCGGCGGTTGGTGAGGGCGGCCAGCTCGCGCTCGGATTCCGAACGGATGCGGTCGGCCTTGGCGTTGGCGTCGGCCACGATGTCCTCGGCCTGGCGCTGGGCCGTCTCCACCGTCTGACGGGCGCGGCGCTCCGCGTCCGTGCGCAGCTTCTCCGCCTCCAGCCGCAGCTGCTCGGCGCGGTGCTCGATCTCGGCGAGGCGCTTCTCGGCCTTGGCCTGACGCGACGCCAGATCGCGCTCCGACTGCTCGCGGCGCTTGGCGAGGTTCGTCTCGAAGTCCGCGGCGGCCTGTGCGGCCTTGGCGCGGGTCTCCTCGAAGAGGGCGTCCGCCTCCTCACGCTTGGACTGCGCGTCCTTCTGCGCCTCGGAACGCAGCTGGGAGGCGTCGCTCTTGGCCTTCTCGACGATCCGCAGGCCCTCGTCCTCGGCCTTGGCCTTGCGCTCCGACGAGTACGCCTCGGCGTCGTTGCGCACCTGCTGGGCCGCCGACTCGGCGAGCTCGCGGTGCTGCTCGGCCGCGCGCCGGGCCTCCTCGCGCAGGTCCTTCGCCTCTTCCTCGGCGAGGCGGAGGATCTTCTCCACGCGCGCACCGAGACCCGCGTACGACGGCTCGGCGTCGGTGACCTGGGCCTGGGCGTTCTGCGTCTCGAGGTGGAGCTCTTCGATGCGCTTTTCCAGAGCGGTGATGCGGGCGAGAGCGCTGTCACGGTCGGAGACGAGCTTGGAGATACGTTCGTCCACCTGAGCGCGGTCGTATCCACGCCGCACAAGCTCGAAGCCGTAGGGGGAAGTGTCGCTCATGGGGTTCCTGTCGAATGAGACCGGTGAGGTGATAGGTGGAATCCTAGGGGCCGAAACGGTGTGTCATCGAGCGGATGCGCGTTTGATCTGGAAAATGAGACCCCTTTTGGGTGGCTGAGCGGCAGAGGGCTTGCCAAAACTTGGTCAAAGCCCCCGGATGGCCCCGGAATCGGCCTCCCGCCCAGGGTGTCACGGGCCGCCCGAAGGCCCTAGCTCTCCGAGGACTTGCCACCCGAACGAGGTGCGCCGACCGTCGCACCGGCCTTGACCCCGTTGTCCTTGCCCCCGGCCGGGGCCTCGAAGGACTCCAGCGCCTCCAGGACGTCCTGGACGCGGGAGATCTCGGCGTTGATGTCCTCGCGGCGGCGGACCAGGACCTCCAGCTCGCGCTTGCCCTCCTCGACCGTGCGCTTGGCCTCGCGGATCGCCTCGGCCTTGAGCTCCTCGGCCTCCCGGACCAGCGTGGACTTCTTCTGCTCGGCCTCCTTGAGCAGCCCCTCGGCCTTCTTCACCGCGGCGATACGGACCTTGCCCGCCTCGGAGTTGGCCTCCGAGACGATCTCCTTCGACTTCGCCTGCGCCTTCGCGAGCTGCTCCTCGGCGGCCTTGACGAGCGCGTCGCAGCGGTCGCCCGCCGACTTCATCGTCTCGGCCGACTCCCGGCGGGCCCGCTCGTGCAACTCCTCGATCTCACCCGTGACGCGGTCGCGCAGCTCCTCGGCGCGCTCCCTGATCTGCGTGGCGTCCCGACGCGCGCCGACCAGCAGCTCGTCCGCGTCCGTACGGGCCTTCTCCACCAGCGAGTTGCCCTCGACCGTCGACTCGGACACCAGCCGGTCGGCCTCCGTGCGGGCCGCGCCCACCATCGTGTCGGCCTGCGTCTCGGCCTCCGCCGTGGTCTTGTGCGCCTGCTGCTGCGCCTCGCTCAGCAGCTTGTCGGCCTCGGCCGTGGTCTCCGTGATGAGCTTGTCGACCTGCTCGGCCGCCTCGGAGCGCCGCTTGTTGGCGTCCTTGCGGGCCTCGTCCAGGGTGCGGTCGGCCTCCTCGCGCGCGGTGGCGACGAGCCGCTCGGCCTCCGCCTCCGCGTCGGCCTTGACGCGCCCGGCCTCGCCGCGGACCCGCTCGGCGTGCTGCTGCGCCGAGCCGACCGTCTCGGCGGCCTCGGCCCGCAGCCGCTCCGCCTCGCCGGTGGCCTCCCCGACCAGCTGGTCGGCCTTGGCGACCGAATCGGCCCGGACCCGCTCGGCCTCGTTCAGGGATTCCGTGCGGACCCGCTCGGCCTCGGTGACCGTCTCCATCCGCAGCCGGTCCGTCTCCGTGACCGTCTCGGTGGTGAGCCGCTCCGCCTCGTTGCGGGCCTCGGTGATGAGGGTGTCCGCCTGCGTCGCCGCGTCCGACCGGATGCGGTTGGCGTCCTCACGGGCGTCCGCCCGGGTGCGCGAGGCGTTCTGCTCGGCCTCGGCGATGGCGTCCGACGCCTCCGTGCGCGCCCGCTGGGCATGCTCGGAGACCTCCGTACGGATGCGGTCCGCCTCCGCGATCGCCTCGGACATCGTGCGCTCGGCGAGCGCCTTGGCGGCCTCGGTCTCCTCGTGCGCCTCGCGCCGCAGCCGGCCGGCGTCCTCGCTCGCCCGCTCCCGCTCCGCGTAGGCGTCGGTGCGGACCCGGTCCGCCTCCTCCTGGGCCTCGCGCCGCGTCCGGTCCGCGACGTGCTCGGCGGCGCTGCGCAGCCCGGCGATCTCGTCCTGGGCCTGCTCGTGCAGCCCCGCGACGGAGTCCCGCACCTGCTGGGCGTGCTGCTCGGCGGCCGACACCATCTCCGTGGCCCGCCGGTCGGCTTCCTCGACCAGCCGTACGGCCTCGGCCTGCGCCTCCTCCACGCGCTTGCGCGCCGAGGCCAGCAGCTCCTCGCTCTGCTCGCGGGCCCGCTCGCGCTCCTGGTCGGCCTCCTGCCGGGCGCTGCCGAGGAGCTCCTCGGCCTCGCGGCGCCGGCGGTTGGCCTCCTCCTGGGCGGCGGCCAGCGTCTCGGACGCCTCCGTGCCGATGCGCTCGGCGGCGGCCTGCGCCTCCGCGCGCATCCGGTCGGCGCTCTCCTGCGCCTCCGACTTCAGCCGCTCGGCCTCGTTCGAAGCCTCCGAGCGCAGGCGCACGGCGACGGCCTCGCCCTCGGCACGCGAGGCGGACGCGTCGGAAGCGGCCTCGTCGCGCAGCCGCTCGGCCTCCGTCTCGGCCTGCTGGCGGAGCGTACGGATCCGCTCGGCTGCCTCGTCGCGCAGCCGCTCGTTCTCCTCGGTGGCCTCGCGGCGGATCCGCGCGGCCTCCTCACGGGCGTCCGACAGCGCCTGCTCGGCGGCCGTCAGCCGCTCCTCGGCCTCCGTCTGGAGCCGCGTCAGCTCCTCGGCGGCCTCCGTGCGGCGGGCCTCTATGGCGCGCTCGGTCTCCTCGTGCAGCTCGACCGCCGCGCGCTCGGCGTCCGCCTTGAGGCCCTCGGCCTGCTCGACGACCTCCTCGCGGTGCCGCTCGGCCTCCTGCCGGGTGCGCTGAAGGGTCTCCTCGGCCTGCCGGCGCAGGGTCGTCGCCCGCTCGATGGCCTCGGTGCGGACCTTCTCGCTGTCCCCCTGGGCGTTCGTGCGCAGCTCGTCCGCGTCCGCCTTGGCCTTGGCGAGCAGCTCCTCGGCGGACCTCGCCGCCTCCTCGATCTGCGCCACGGCCTCCTTGCGGGCCTCGGCGCGGATCTTCTCGCCCTCGTCGACGGCGTCCGCCCGCAGCTGCTCGGCGTCGCCCCGCAGCCTGCGGGCCTCCTCCTGCAGCTCGACCGTCTTGGCGCGGTACTCCTTGGTGTCGTCCTTCGCCGTGCCCTTGAGCTGCTCGGCGATGTCGTGCGCCTCGGCGCGCAGCCGGTCCGCCTCGGCCTCGGCCTCCGAGCGGATCCGCTCGGCCTCCTCGGCCGCGGCCTTGGTGGTCTTCTTGGCGTCCTCGGACGCCTTGTTGAGGACCTCCTCGGCGGTCCTGGCCGCCTTGGACAGCTGGGTCGCGGTCTCCTCGGCGGTGGACGTACGAGCGTTCTCGGAAGCCTCCGCGACGATCTTCTCGGCCTCGGCGCGGGCGTCGGCGACGAGCTGCTCGGCCTCGGACTTGGCGTTCTCGGCCTCCTTCGTGGCCTCCTCGACCAGCCGGGCGACCTGCTCCCTGGCGGTGCGCGTACGCGTCTCGTTCGCGGACTCGGCACTCGACAGGGCCTTGGCGGCGGCCTCCTTGGCCTCCGTGACCAGCTTCTCCGACTCGGTCTGCGCCTTGTGCAGCGCCTCCTCGGCCTCGGCCATCCGCTGCTCGGCGGCCTTGCTCAGCTCCGTGGCCTCGCGGCGCGCGGACTCCGACTCGGTGGCGGTGGACGTCCGCAGCTGCTCGGCGTGGTCCGTGGCCTCCTGGGCCTGCGAGGAGGCCGCGTTGAGGAGCCGCTCGGCGTCCGTGCGGGCCCGGCGCAGGATCTGCTCGGCCTCGGCCCGGGCCTCCTCGGCCGAGTTCGTCAGCCGCTGGCGGGCCTCGTCGGCCAGCCGCTCGGCCTCCGCGCGGGCCGTGGCCATGGCCTGCTCGGCCTCGGCCCGGGACTCCTCCATGAGGCGCCGGGCCTGCTGCTCGGTGCGGGCCCGCAGCTGCTCGGCCCAGGCCACGTTCTCGTTGACGTGCGACTCGACCGTCTGGCGGCGCTCGGCCAGCTCCTGGTCGAGCTGCTGGCGGCGGGTCACCGCCTCCTGGTGCAGCTCCGACTGGAGCCGGGCCGCCTGCTCGGCGTGCTCCTGGAGGATCCGCTGGGTCTGCGCCCGGGCCTCGCTCAGCTCGCGGTCGGCGTCCGTCCGGATCTGGTCGGCCTGCACCTGAGCGTTGCGCAGCAACTGCTCGGCCTGCCAGCCGATGTCGCCCCCCTCGAAGGAGGGCCTGGACATGATGGTGCGCCGCGCTTCGTGCAGCTTCGCACGCAGCACCTCGACCTGGTAGCCGAGGTCCTCGGCGTGCTGGATCGCCTTTTCCCGCTCGGTCTTCAGCCGCTTCATCTCGGCTTCGAACCGAGAGAGGTGGTCGACGTCAGCCGCCGGCTCTCGCTCCTGGCTCTCGTAGCCCCGCACTGCGCGGTCCCATCCGTCCCCTGGTCGCAACTCTCTCCAAACGAGCTCCGTCCATCCGCCGAACGGGGCCCCCGGGGAATGGTGTCAGATCATCGGCGGAGCAGAGGCTGCTGCCCCGACGCTCGTCCCCCGAAACCCGGACCCCGGAATGCGGTCGCCGCAGATTGAGCGGTGACCGCACCCAACCCTACCGGCCCTTATGTACGAGGGTCAGTGCTCAGGTGACTCAACAGGCGCCGAAGTGACCAGTTCTGTCAGTACGCCATGACAGTCCTTGGGGTGCAGGAAGGTGATCCGTGACCCCATGGAACCGCGTCGCGGCTCTTCGTACAGCACGCGTACGCCCTTCTCCTTGATCTCCGCGGCGTCCCCGTCTACATCTGCCGTACCGAAAGCGATGTGGTGAACACCCTCGCCGTTCTTGTCGAGCCACTTCGCGACGGTGGAGTCCGGGCGGGTGGGTTCGAGAAGCTGCAGGTACGAGGCACCGCCGTCGGACGTATCGTTGATCTTGAGCATGGCCTCGCGCACGCCCTGCTCCTCGTTGACCTCGGAGTGGAACACCTCGAAGCCGTAGGTGGCACGGTAGAACTCGACGGTCTTGTCGAGGTCGAAACAGGCGATTCCGATGTGGTCGATTCGCGTCAGCATGGATTCAGTGCAGCGCTCCGGAGGTGGTTACGCAACGTGCGCGCGATCACACCGACAGCCCGATGACGGGGTGGAGTACCGGTCAGTACATTCGAAGTAAACCCTCGTTCACTCCTCGGCTGTGCAGCCGGTAAGGGGATCGCAGCTCATGTCTTCTGCAACGACCAGCTCGGTGATCGTCGCGGGCGCTCGTACGCCCATGGGGCGGTTGCTCGGATCGCTCAAGTCCTTCTCCGGAGCCGACCTCGGCGGCTTCGCGATCAAGGCCGCCCTCGACCGTGCGGGGATCGGCGGCGACCAGGTGCAGTACGTGATCATGGGGCAGGTGCTCCAGGCCGGGGCGGGGCAGATCCCGGCCCGCCAGGCCGCGGTCAAGGCCGGCATCCCGATGAACGTGCCCGCGCTGACGATCAACAAGGTGTGTCTGTCGGGCCTGGACGCGATCGCGCTCGCCGACCAGCTCATCCGTGCGGGTGAGTTCGACGTGGTCGTCGCGGGCGGTCAGGAGTCCATGACCAACGCCCCGCATCTGCTGCCCAAGTCCCGTGAGGGCTTCAAGTACGGCGCCGTCGAGATGATCGACGCCATGGCGTACGACGGGCTGACCGACTCCTTCGAGAACGTCGCCATGGGCGAGTCGACGGAGAAGCACAACACCCGGCTGGGCATCGGCCGGGCCGAGCAGGACGAGATCGCCGCGCTGTCGCACCAGCGGGCCGCCGCCGCGCAGAAGAACGGCCTGTTCGACGCCGAGATCACGCCCGTCGAGATCCCGCAGCGCAAGGGCGACCCAGTGCTGTTCAGCAAGGACGAGGGGATCCGCGGTGACACGACTGCGGAGTCGCTCGGGAAGCTGCGTCCGGCGTTCGCCAAGGACGGCACCATCACGGCGGGTTCCGCCTCGCAGATCTCCGACGGTGCCGCGGCCGTCGTGGTGATGAGCAAGGCCAAGGCCCAGGAGCTCGGCCTGGAGTGGATCGCCGAGATCGGGGCGCACGGGAACGTGGCCGGGCCGGACAACTCGCTGCAGTCCCAGCCGTCCAACGCGATCGCGCACGCGCTGAAGAAGGAGGGCCTGGAGGTCGCGGACCTCGATCTCGTCGAGATCAACGAGGCGTTCGCGGCGGTGGCCGTGCAGTCAATGAAGGATCTTGGGGTGTCCACCGAAAAGGTGAATGTCAATGGCGGTGCCATCGCCCTGGGTCACCCGATCGGGATGTCCGGGGCCCGTCTCGTGCTGCACCTCGCGCTGGAGCTGAAGCGGCGCGGTGGTGGCGTGGGCGCGGCGGCGCTGTGCGGTGGTGGTGGTCAGGGTGACGCGCTGATCGTGCGGGTGCCGAAGGGCTGAGCGGCGGGTTTCGGCACGTCGCCTTCGCCCTCGCCTTCAGGACATGAACGGAGCTGTGATGCAGGACGTCTCCACGCTGGTCGCCCAGGCCAGGGAGGGCCGGCCGCGGGCCGTGGCCCGGTTGATCTCCCTGGTGGAGGGGGCGTCCCCGCAGTTGCGGGAGGTCATGGCGGCGCTGGCGCCGCTGACAGGCGGGGCGTACGTCGTGGGGCTGACCGGGTCGCCCGGGGTCGGCAAGTCCACGTCCACGTCGGCGCTGGTGACGGCGTATCGCAAGCAGGGGAAGCGGGTCGGCGTGCTCGCCGTCGACCCGTCGTCCCCGTTCTCGGGCGGGGCGCTGCTCGGTGACCGGGTGCGGATGTCGGACCACGCGTCGGATCCCGGGGTGTACATCCGTTCGATGGCGACCCGGGGGCATCTGGGCGGGCTCGCGTGGGCCGCGCCCCAGGCGATCCGGGTGCTGGACGCGGCGGGCTGTGACGTGATCCTCGTCGAGACGGTGGGGGTCGGGCAGTCCGAGGTGGAGATCGCCTCGCAGGCGGACACGTCCGTGGTGCTGCTGGCCCCCGGGATGGGGGACGGGATCCAGGCGGCCAAGGCCGGGATCCTGGAGATCGGTGACGTGTACGTCGTGAACAAGGCCGACCGGGACGGGGCCGACGCGACGGCCCGGGAGCTGAACCACATGCTGGGGCTCGGGGAGTCCCGGGGGCCGGGGGACTGGCGGCCGCCGATCGTGAAGACGGTCGCCGCGCGGGGTGAGGGCATGGACGAGGTCGTCGAGGCGCTGGAGAAGCACCGGGCCTGGATGGAGGAGCGGGGGGTGCTGGCGGAGCGGCGGGCCGCGCGGGCTGCCCGTGAGGTCGAGACGATCGCGGTGACGGCGCTGCGGGAGCGGATCGGGGATCTGCACGGCGATCGGCGGCTGGGGGCGTTGGCCGAGCGGATCGTGGCGGGTGAGCTGGATCCTTATCGGGCGGCTGATGAGCTGGTGGCGGGGTTGACGGAGGGCTGAGCGGCGGGTGCCGGTGGCGGCTGTGCGTCGCGCCTGCGGGGTGGTGGTGGGTCGGGGGGGGGGGGGGGGGGGGGGGGGGGGGGGGGGGGGGGGGGGGGGGGGGGGGGGGGGGGGGGGGGGGGGGGGGGGGGGGGGGGGGGGGGGGGG
>NZ_JBVJBP010000037.1:36183-50438 GCF_055589465.1 Streptomyces sp. NPDC041940 | reverse complement strand
CCACCCCTCCCCCCCCCCCCCTCCCCCCCCCCTCCCGCCCCCCCCCCCCCCCCCCCCCCCCCCCCCCCCCCCCCCCCCCCCCCCCCCCCCCCCCCCCCGGCGGGCCGTACGACCGGTGGATCAGTCCTTGATCGAGCACTTGTTGCCGATGGCGGGGTTGAAAGCGCCGATGAAGTTGACCGAGTTGCCGCAGATGTTGGCATCGATGTCGATGGGGATCTGTACGACGTTGCCGGAAAGGACGCCGGGGTTGCCGATGGAGATGGCTTCGGCCTCCGCGTCGGCGCTGGCCGTACCGGCGCAGGCCAGCAGGGCGGCGCAGGCCAGGCCGAACGCGGCGGTCACACGTGTGCGCATGGGAAAGCTCCTGTCGGTCGGAGGGGACACGTGGGTCCACCGTGGCCCGGGGTGCGGCGAGGCGACATCGGTGGGCGTCCGAACGGGGGGCCGGGCTTTCCCCGGGCCCGGTTCGTGCTCTCCGGATGCACGCCGCGCCCGGGCGGGGAATGGTGAGAGCGGACCCGTTTTTCAGCACCGGGGCCGTACCAGCGATCCGGACCCTAGGAGCAGAGAACATGTCGACGTCACAGCCCCACGCGTCCCGGCAGCCCGAGGACCGCGCCACCCCGGACCACCTGCTCCACGCCCGCACCGGCACCGACGTGTCGCCGGAGGACCTGGTCCTTGCCTCGGGCAAGGACCTCACCCCGCACAACCTCGAATGGGCCAGGCGCAAGCTGGCGGCCGAGGGGCCTGCCGCGCTCGAGAAGCTGCTGCCGTAGCCGACAGCCCCCTCGGCGTCCACCGAGGGGGCGAATCTCCCGGCCGCGGGCGGTTCACGCTCTGTCGTCGTCCCCCGGCAGGGTGGGGTCGTCCTCCACCACGTGCACGGCGGCCTCCTCCGCGCCGGCCGCTCCGCCGTCGATGCCGATGTCGGTCGCGACGGTCTCCTTCGTGGTGTCCGCGTGGGCGCCCTCGTCCGGGGCGACCAGGCGGCCGGCTCGGGCGGTGCCCGCCTCCGGATCCACCGGCTCGCCGTCGCCGTCGGGGCTGTCGCCCACGCCGTCCCCGGCCGGCTCGGCCGACACGTCGGGGACCTCCTGGGACAGCCGCTCGTCGAGGGTCTCACCCTCGTGCTGCTCGGCGGCGGTGGTGCCGCTCCTGGTGACGCCGAGCGGCTTCTCCGGCGGGGAGTAGCCCTCGTCGAGGGTGTCGTCGTAGGTCCGTTCGTCGACGGCGTCCTGCAGATCCAGCGGCGCGGCGTCCGCCTGCTCCTCGTTGGTCCCGGTGGGCTGGTACGCGTCGTCCGCCATCGGTTCGGGGCGCGTCGGTTCCGTGCCCATCACTTCTGCCTCCCTGTCGCGCGCTGCGTCGACTCGTCGGTCTCATGTGCCCGTTCCGCGTTTCCCGTTACGCGGGCTCTAACCTCGGCGGCCACCGGCCCGTCCCGCGGCGGCCGCGGGTGCGACCCGGACGTCCAGGTCCGAGATCCGGTGGACGGGCCAGGTGCGGGCGTAGCGGGGCGGGGTGCCGCCGGCCGGTGCGAGGTGGGCGACCGGGAGACGGTCCGCGGTGCGCAGGACGGCGCCCGCGGTGGTGTTCTCGTTGTTGCCGGAGGTCGCGCCCGAGGAGCAGCCGGTGTAGTAGCCGATCGGGATGGACTCGTGGCCGGTGAGCAGACAGGGCGGGCGGACGCCGAGGCGGTGCAGGGCGTCGGCGGTGCGGTCCCAGTCGCGGCGGCTCTCGGTGTTGCGGGAGACGGCGCCGTGCAGGACGGCGAGCTGCGCCGCCAGGTGCCCGGCCAGGCCGAGCGCGACCAGGGTCGCGGCCACCGGGCGCCATTTTCCGCCCGGGGCCTTGACCAGGTGCCACAGGGCGTCGGCGACCGGGATGGCGAGCAGGGCGTAGGCGGGCGTGAGGAAGCGGGGCGCCGCGTAGCCGATCATGAAGAGGTACGGCAGGGCGGCCGTGGCGGCGCAGGCCAGCGGGACGAGGGTCCGTCCCAGACGCCGGGCCCGGGCCGCCACGAGCAGTCCGAGGCCGGCCAGCACGGGCAGGACGAACCACCAGACGATGACCAGGGGGTTGGGCATCGGCCCGGTGCACGGCCGGCACAGGGCCCGGCCGCCCAGGCTGCGCAGCTGGTCGTCGACGGCGATGTGCCAGCCCAGTCCGCCCTGGATGCGGGAGGCTTCCGCCAGGCGCTCCCCCAGGCCTCCGTGGCCGGCGTAGGCCTCGATCACCCACTCGACGGCGCCCGCGGCGAGGCCCGCCAGGAGGACGAGGAGCAGGCGCCAGTGGCGCCGTGCCAGTGCGAGGACGAGCAGCGGCACCGTCACGTAGACCGCGTCGGTGGGCCGCATCCACGCCATGAGCGCGGCGCCGGCGGCGACACCCCACAGGGCCGCGCGGGCGGAACCATCCTGCCGGGCCCTCAGAAAGCAGCCCACGCAGATCAGGGCGCCGATCGCGACCCAGTAGTTGGGCATGGCCTGCGGACCGTAGAAGAGGGTCACCCACAAGGAGGCGAAGAGGGCGCCGCCGACGACCAGGACACGGGCCGGGAACAGACCCCGCCAGGTGCGCAGGGCCAGGTAGAGGGCGAGGCCGGACAGCAGGGCGAGGTAGACGCGCAGCAGCGGGACGGACGTCGACCAGGACGCGACCGGTGCCACGAGCAGCGAGACGCCCCGGGAGCGCGGTGCGCTGAAGAAGGCCTCCGGGGTGTGGGAGGTAACCTGGCTGACGTAGACGATCTCGTCCCAGCCGAGGCCCAGCACGGGCCGGACCAGGGCGAGTTGAGCGAGTGTGAAGACGGCCGCCACGGCGGCGAGCGCCCGGCTTCCCCGGTCTCCGCGGGGCGCGCCCGGCCCGGCCGCCTGTTCGCGTCTTCGTCTGCGAACCAGGATGGCGTTCGAGCCGTCGGTCATGTTCCGCCCCTTGTCCCTGTGTTCGAAAAGCTGACAAACACGAACAAATTAACCCGCGGGGTGGAGACACGCAGGCCGGAATACGGCCAAGTGCCTGACGTGAGGTGAGCGTCGGCGGAGGGACGGGTGGGCACACCGGGTGACACACTCTGCGGTGTGCCGCTCACCTTCGACGACCTCGTCCACCGTGCCCGCACCCTCCCCCGGGGCGGCCGGCGCGCGCTCCTCGGCATCGCCGGCAGCCCCGGCGCGGGCAAGTCGACGCTCGCCGAGCACCTGGTGCGGGAACTGAACGGATCCGGCGAACCCTGGGTCGCGCACGTCCCCATGGACGGCTTCCACCTCGCCGACACCGAGCTGGAGCGGCTCGGCCGCAGGGACCGCAAGGGCGCGCCCGACACGTTCGACGCGGCCGGGTACGCGGCCCTGCTGGAGCGGCTGCGCGAGGAGAGGGAGGAGAGGCACGACGACGTCGTGTACGCGCCCGGCTTCGAACGCGTCCTGGAACAGCCGCTCGCGGGCGCGATCCCGGTCCCGCCGTCGGCCCGGCTCGTCGTCACCGAGGGCAACTACCTGCTCCTGGACACCGGCGCCTGGGCCCGGGTCCGCCACGGGCTCGACGAGGTGTGGTTCTGCGAACTCCCCGAGCGGGAGCGCGTCAGCCGGCTCGTCGCCCGGCACGAGCAGTTCGGCAAGTCCCACGCGGAGGCGGTGGCGTGGGTGTCGCGCTCGGACCAGCCCAACGCCGAGCTGGTCGCCACGACCCGGGAACGGGCCGACCTGGTGGTGCCGGAGTCGGCGCTGCCGCGCGTGGAGACGTGACCATGGGCCTCGACATCACGGTGCTGGCGGTGGACTGGGAGCGGCTCGGGAAGACGCCGCTGAAGGAGCGGTACGCGCTGCTCGAGGACGCCGCGCTGCCCGAGGACGAACTCGACTGGTCAGCGGAGCCGCAGCGGGGCTGGGTGTGGCCCGCCGAGCCGAATGTCCCCTGGTGCGGCCGGTACGAGTTCCACAGCACCCCCGGCTCCTACAAGCCCCACTTCTGGGCGGGGCAGGCCTGGGAGGACGTACGGGAGCATGCCGCCCCGGAAGCGCGTGAGCACCTGGACGCGTTCCTGCGGGACCTGATCTGGGACACCGAGGACACGGACACCTCGGTCTCGGGGCTGTTCCCCGCGGACAACGACCCCTGGCACTCCCGGCTGCTCCTCGCCTGCCCGCCCGCGACCGTGTCCGCACTGGCCGGGCACTGGGCACGCGCCGAGCCCCTGCTGGAGGGCCTGCGCGTGCCGTACGGCACGCATGCCGCGTGCCCCGGCCGGTGGATCGAGGACTTCGACGAGTTCTCGGTACTGCTCCGCGAGTGGGGCGTGGTGGTGACCGAGACCCGGCGCCGCGGGTACGGCCTGGTAGGCCTGCCCCTGTGATGCCCGGGCCGCCTCAGGCGGACAGCGTCAGCGGGATCAGCCCCTCATACGGCGGGCGCGCAGCGCCACGGTCAGGGTGTGCGGGCCGAGTCCACCGATATGGACGCGGTTCCCGGTCGTCGCGTCGGTGCCACCCACCACGGTGTAGTCCTGCCCCGGGTCGTAGCGCAGTACGTCGCCCCGGTCCGGCCCGGCCAGTGGTTCGCCCGCCTCGACGTCGGCCTCGATCCGGATCTCGTCGTCACCGACCCGGTAGGTCATCGGCCCGGTCGTCAGGCACCAGCGTCCGTCGCCGACCGGTACGGCGCCCTCCGGCACTCCCCCCGGCCTGAAGGTCAGTTCGAGAGCCCAGGGCACCCGCGGTCCGCTGATGTCGATCCGCAGGTCGGCACCGTCGTCCTTCAGGTCCACCTCGACGCGTGTCGTGTGTGAGACCTCGTCCCGGGGCCGCTCCGGGAAGGCCATCGAGGCCGAGAAGCGTCCGTCGTCCACCAGCCGGTAGTCGCCGTCGTCCCGCCTCTCGTCCTTCGGCAGCGGCTGGTAGTAGGACGCCGTGAGGGTTTCGGTGAGCCGGTACCTGCCGTCGGCGAGCTGCTCCATGCCGGCGGCGCGGAACGGGCCCAGGTCGAAGAATCCCCGCGAGAGACGGACCGCGTCGAGAACCGCGTCGCCGGCGAACAGACGCAGGAAGGTGGGGTTGCAGGCGAGGCCCGAGCGGATGCGCCGGTGCTCGGGCACGTCGGAGCCGCCGTACACCACCGTGTGCGCGGTGGCCGAGGCGCGTGCGGCGAGGCGCGCGGTGGTGAGGTACCGGTCGCGGGGCAGTGTCTCCGCGGCCGGGGCCGGCAGCGGACGGCACAGCTCAGGGGTGAGCAGGGTCTCGGCGAGCAGGTCGGGGTCGTCGATGCCGCCGGCGGCCGCCAGCCGCGCCGCCCGGCTGAAGTCGCCCCGGCCGGTGCGGATCGCGAGCAGCCGGTAGTGCGGCAGGTAGGGCGCCAGCGGGAACGGGTGGTTCTGGTCCTGCCGTCGCGAGTGGACGGTCTCCACCGTGCCGTCCGGCCTGATGAGGTCCAGGGTGGTGGCGAGATTGCGTTCGACGGCGTCCAGCAGGTCGGCGCGGCCGAGCACCTCGGCCAGGACCAGCAGCGACGGGTTGGACACATGGGCCGCGTAGTTGGCGCTCCGTTCCGAGTACAGGCCCTCCGCGTCGATGTCGACGCCCTCCGAGAGCCACTCCTCGACGCGGTCGAGGAGCCGGTCGTCGGGGAACGACCGGTGCAGCCGGGCCAGCGCCGCGCACAGCTCCCAGCGGTGGTTCGGGGTGTGCACCCCACCGGTCAGGAGACTGCCGGAGGCGTCGCCGGCGATCTCGGCGAGGGCGGCCGTGACATCGCGCAGTTCCGGCCCCGCGCCGGCGGCGAGGACGTGCGCGTCGCACACGTCGTTGACGGTGAACGCGGAGTCCGGCGGTGACTGCACGTTGTCGCCGCCGGCGAAGAGGCCGGTGGGTGTCTGCGCGGCCCGGAGGGCGCGGAGGTGGGTCGTCGCCGCGGCGACGGCCTGTCCGCTGCCGTGCAGTGCCGAGTCCGGGGACCGGTACGCCGCGACCAGAGTCTTCACCCGGCGCGCCAGAGGGCGGTGGGGCACACCGGCGGGTTCCTCGTCGGGGTCGGCCGCCAGCGGGGCGGTCAGCCGGTCGGCGGCGCCGGCCGCCGCACGGACGAACTCATGGTCGAGCGGGACGGTCACGGTCAGTCCTTCAGTCCGGCGTTGATGTCGGCGTTCATGACGTAGCGCTGGAAGACCAGGAAGACGACGATCAGGGGGATCATGGAGATGACCGATCCGCCGAGCACCACCGACCAGTTGATGTTCTGCGCCCCGACGAGGCTCTGGATACCGATCTGCACGGTGAACTTTCCGGGGTCGTTGAGCATCAGCAGCGGCCAGATGTAGTCGTTCCACCGCCACTGGAACGACAGGATGGCGAGCGTCAGCATGATGGGCCGGGAGATCGGCACCATGATCCGCAGGAAGATCGACAGTTCCTTGGCGCCGTCGATGCGGGCGGCCTCGATGAGCTCGTCGGGGACCGTCAGGAAGAACTGGCGGAACATGAAGCAGCCGGTCGCGGTGAGCACGGCCGGGAGGATGATGCCGGCGAGCGAGTTGTAGAAGCCGAGGTCGCGGACCACCAGGAACAGCGGGGCGAGCATGACCTCGCCCGGCAGCATCGTGGTGGCCAGGATGCCGACGAAGAAGGCCTTGAGCCACTTGTTGTCGTACTTGGCCAGCGCGTACCCGGTGCAGCAGCTGACTCCCACCGTGAGGATCGTCGCGATCACACACACGATGGCCGTGTTGATGAAGTACTGGGAGAAGTTGGCGCTGTCCCACGCCGCCTTGTAACCCGACACGGTGGGGTCCTGCGGGAACAGCGTCAGCGGAAGGGAGAACAGGTCTCCCGCCGGCTTGAAGGAGCTGAGGACGAACCACAGCACCGGCAGCCCGTAGAGGGCCGCCAGGACCCACAGCAGTGTCGTCGCGGGAATCGCGCGCCGGAGCCCGCCACTGGCCGCGCCGCCGGGCCGCTTCTTGAGGACGGTCCGTCCGTGCGCGGAGTCGACCTTGTGTGGCATGTCTGTGGTTGTCATCGGTTCTCCACCCGCCGGTTGACCATCAGCTGGATGATCGCGACGGCCATCAGGATGAGCATGAGCACGAACGACGCGGCGCTCGCGTAGCCGATCTGGCCCGATTTGAAGCCGGTCTGGTAGATGTACTGAACAAGCAGGTTGTTCGACGTTCCGGGTCCGCCGTTGTTGAGGGCGGCGAACAGCGGATACTCCTTCATCGCGTGGATCGTGTTGAGCAGGATGACGATGAAGGAGGTGGGCGCGATGCTCGGCAGTGTGATGCTGATGAACTGGCGCCACGGACCGGCGCCGTCGAGCGCGGCCGCCTCGTAGTACGACGTCGGTACGTTCTTGATCGCCGCGATGAACAGCAGCATGGAGAAGCCCGTCCAGGCCCAGGACGCCGCCACCACGACCACCAGCAGCGACAGGTCCGCGTTCGACTGCCACGGCACGGCGGTTCCGCCGACCTTCTCGATGAGGTAGTTGACCAGCCCGAAGTTCTCACCGAACAGCCACCGCCACAGGACACCCACGACGATGGGCGACAGCAGCCACGGGATGAAGAAGAAGACACGGGCGACCGACACGCCCTTGGCGTGCTTGCTCACCAGCACGTTGGCGATGAGCAGCGAGAGCACGAAGTTCAGCGGGACGAAGAGCACGGTGTACAGCAGCGTCCGGGACAGCGCGTCGAAGAAGATGGAGTCCCCGAACAGGTGCTGGTAGTTGTCCAGTCCGACGAACTGGAACGCACCCACGCCCGTGTAGTTCGTGAAGGAGTAGACGAGCCCGATCACCGCCGGCCAGACGAAGAACAGCGCGAACAGGACGGCGTTGCCCGCGATGAGGACGAGCGGCGCGAGGGTGTACTTACTGCGTCTCCTGGGCGGGCTCACGGACACGTCCGAGGCGCTATTGGTCATCTTCCTGACTCCGTGCTGGTGAAGGGGGTTGCGGTGGGCTCAGACCATGAGCCCGGCGTCACGAGGGCGCGAGGCCGGGCGGCGGTGTCTCGACCCCGCCGCCCGGGCCCCTCGGCCTGCGCTCAGCCGCCGACCTGCTGGTTGTAGCCGGCCACGATGTTGTCCAGCGCCTTGTCGACCGACTGCTGGCCGTTGATCGCCTTGCCGAGCTCCGTCTTGGTCGGGTCCTCGGTGAGGCTCTTGCCCTTCAGCACCCAGTTCGTCTGCGCGGTGTTGAAGTAGCCGGAGATCGGGGCGTACAGCGGGATCGACTCGTTGTACAGCTTGAACGCCGCCTGCGCCGCCTCGGACTTGAAGGGGTACTTCGGGGTCAGACCGGTCTCGACGGGCAGGAAGCCGGACGCCTCGCACAGCGCCTGGTAGTGGGCCGGCTCGTACAGCCAGGACAGGAACTTCGTCGCGGCGGCGGCCGCGTCGCCGTTGTTGTTGAAGCCCACCGTCATGCCGCCGCTGTTGACGTCACTGGCCTGCACCGGCTCGGCGGGGGTCGGGACGCTCGCCCAGTCGAACTTCTTGATGCTCTCCGCGAAGGCGGGCACCTGCCACACGCCGGACCAGTAGGCGACGACGTCACCGCTCTGGAACATGGCCGACGGGTCGGCGCCGCTGGTCCACACCGACTTCGGCATGGTCTTGTCGTCGTTCATCTCGACGAAGGTCTTCACGGCCTTCTTGGTCGCGGCGTCCACCGAGAACTTGCCGGAGGAGTCCGCGTGGACGTACTTCCCGCCGAGCTCATACACCATGGCGCGGAGCCGGGAGGGCGACTGGTCGAACGTGAGGGAGTACTTGGCGCCGGTCTTCTCCCGGACCTTGTCCGCCGCCTTGACGAATTCGGTCCAGGTCCAGGTCTTCTCGGGCGAGGCCGGGACGGAGACGCCGGCCTTCTTGAACAGCGTCTCGTTGATGAACAGGCCGGACGCGGTGACGTCCGAGGGGATGGACAGCACCTTCCCGGACGAGTCCTTGGCGATGAAGTTCTTGTTGATCTTGTTGCTCTTCTTGTTGGCGATGGAGCCGAGGTCGATCAGCTTGTTCGCCCAGATCGGGTCCAGCTTCGGCACCGCCGCCACGTCGGGCAGGGAGTTCGCCTGCGCGGCGTTGCGCAGCTTCGCGTCGTAGCCGTCGTAGGGGATGTTGACGAGGTTGACCTTGACGCCGGTTTCCTTCTTGTACTGCGCCACCATCTTCTTCCAGCCCGCGTCCTGGCCGGGGACCGTGGAGATCCAGAACGTCAGCGACTTGGAGGTCCCGCCCGAGCCGGAGTCCGAGCCGCCGCAGGCGGAGAGCAGGAGGGCACCCGCCGTCGCCACGGCAGCGAGGGGAACGACACGGCGTATGCCGCCGCGGCCGAGTCGGCGCGAGCGCCGCACACCCAGACTGGTCATCTTCAATCCCTTTTCGTCGAAGCGGAAGAAGCACGGCGCCAGCCGAGGCGGCACGGGTGCGTTTTGCAGGAAATTTCGCCTTCTGGGGGCACGACCTCGCCCGGCCGCGTCGCCTTGACGGGTGGGGTCCCCGGCCATGACGGCCGACGTCGCACAAGCACGCCCTCGTGCGGCTGCCGTACTTCACGTACGAGCGGGAGGCTCACCCGGAGTCGGCGTCCCGGCCGACTCAGAAAGCGCTTGTCCGGACATTGGCAGACCGATGGCGCAGCCGTCAATGCTTCGCCAGCACCGCTCCGGTCACGGTTTGAATTCCATGCGCGACCGCCAGCTTGCCGGCGCCCGCGACCGTGCCGGTGTCCCCCACCACGCTGCTGACCACCTCGGTGGGCCAGCTCAGCCGGGCCAGCTCGGCCCGCACACCGGGCAGCAGCCGCGGATCCGCGCCGGTGGCGCCGCCCAGCACGATCAGTCCGGGGTCCATGACGGCGACGACGGCGGCGGCGAGCCGCCCCACGTCGGCCGCGTGCGAGTCGAGGACGGCACGGGCCCTGGCATGCCCCTGCCCGGAGAGGGCGAGAAGCCGCTCCGCGGTGCGCGGGCGGGGGCCGTCGGTGTCCTGCCAGGTCTCGGCCGCCCGGCGGAGCAGGGTGCGCGACCCCATGCGCTGCTCCAGGCCTTCGTACTGCGGGGCGCGGCTGTCGTCCCAGGGGTAGGGCAGCCGGGCCACCTCACCGGCGGCGCCGTTCGCACCGCGCAGGACCCGGCCGCCGATGACGACGGCGAGACCGATGCCGACGCCGATGCGCAGATAGCCGAAGGTGTCGCGGCCGACGGCGGCACCCTCGTGCAGTTCGGCGAGCGCCGCGCAGTTGACGTTGTTCTCCAGGTGGACGGGCACGCCCTCGGGCAGGGCGACGGCCATGGCGTCGAAGACGGGTCCCGCCTTGGCGGTCGCGGGGCGTTCCCCGGCGCCCTCCCCGTCGCGCGTGGTGACGTCACCGACGGCGACGACGACGGCCCGCAGCGGGGCACCGGCGGGCAGTGCGCCGAGGACCTTGCGGACGGTGCCGGCGGCCTCCGGGCGGGAGCCGGTACCCTCGGCGAGCAGGGTGCCGTCCAGGGCACAGCCGCGCACCCGGGTCCTGGTCGGGCCCAGGTCGACCGCGAGCACGGCACCGGCGGCCGGGCCGAGCCGGTAGACGGCGGCGCTGCGGCCGGTGCCGCCGGAGGCCCGCCCGGAGTGGGCGGCCAGCCCGACCGCCTCGAGTTCGGCGACGGCGGAGGAGACGGTCGGCTTGGAAAGGCCCGCACCGGCCGCCAGCTGGGGGCGGGTGGCCGTGCCCGCCTCGGCCAGTACGTCGAACACCACACGGGCACTCTCGCTCAGGTGCATGGTCTCCCCAGGTCGTGCTGCGGCCGTGCCGGCCGGGCGCAAGGGTGGCGCGGCATCGGGAATTCCGTGCCTCTTGACGCACCCTACTTCGTTAGTTAACTTCCTAACGAAGTGCACGGTACTCGCCTGCCGTGCCCGACAGAAGCCCGTCCCGGGGCTTCCCTACCTCTTCAACTGCCGTGGTCCGACGGATGGTTCGCCTGCCGTCCGACGTGACCGCGCAACGACGAAAGAGGACCCGTGCAGGACTCCACGCCTTACGCGGTCGGTATCGACGTGGGCGGCACCAAGACGCAGCTGCGCGCCCTCACGGGCGGCGACCGCGTCGTCGACCTCGTCCGCAGCAGTACGGGCTGGCGACCGCACGACCCCGGGGCCGCCGCTGACCGGCTGGCCGCCCTGATCCATGACGCCCTGCCGACCGGCGCACATCCGTCCGCCGTCGCCGTGGGCGGTCACGCCTGTGAGACACCCCGCCAGTGCGAAGCGATCCGGGCCGCGCTCCATGAGCGGCTGGGGGTGCCCGTCCTGGTCGTGGGCGATGCCGAACTGCTCGTCCCCGCGGCGGGGCTGGACAAGGGCGTCGGTCTGGTCGCCGGTACCGGTTCGGTCGCGGTGGGGCGGTTGCCCGACGGCGGTCCGGTCCAGGTCGGCGGCTGGGGCGCGGTACTCGGCGACGAGGGCGGCGCGGCCGGACTCGTCCGCGAGGCCGCGCGGGCCGTCTGGGCGGCGCACGACCGCGGCGAGGAGCCCGACGCGCTGGCCACCGGGCTGATCAGCGCCTTCGAGGTGGCCGAGGTGCCCGCGCTCGGCGCGGCACTGGAGGCCGCCGCGGACGTCTCCGCCGAGTGGGGCCGGCACTCCCCCGTGGTGTTCGCCGCCGCCGAGGCGGGCTCGCCGCTCGCCCGGGCCGTGATCGCCGAGGGCGGCCGGGCGCTCGCCGCGCTCGTCGTACGGCTCGCCCGGCGCGGGGTCCCGGTGGACGACGTGGTGGTGGCGGGCGGCATGGTGCTCGCTCAGCCCGCGCTGTACACGGCGTTCGTCTCCGCGCTCGCAGAAGTCCTGCCCGGGGCCCGGCCGCACCCGCTGCGCGTGCCGCCGGTCGAGGGCGCCGTGGAGCTGGCCCGTTCGCTCCTGTGAGCCGGACGGCCGCCATTCACGTTCCGGACACCGGCCCGTGGCCGTTCCCTCTCCGAAGGGTCACAACACGGCCGTAGATCTTCGCTCGTGCGCAACAGGTGCCACAGAAGTCGCCAGAGGCACCCCGAGTCGCACACGTTGCACCAGCTCCCCGGCCGAACGGCCGAAGCACCCTCCGCTGGACCCCTTCGCAGAACTCAAGAGAGGCGCGCACATGCCGTCATCAGCCGGGCACCGCAGCACCGCAACCGTCGACCGACGGGGCTTTCTGAAGACCTCCCTCGGGGCCTCGGCGGGCCTGCTCGCCGCGCCGACGTTCGCCACCTGGCTCACCGCCGCCGACGCGAAGGCCGCCACACCTCCCGCCGCGTTCATCGACGACTACAAGTCGAACGTCGCGACGAACCTGACCCCCGAGACCAACGCGGTCGTCCGGGTCCTGGGCGGCATGTCGAAGGTGTGGAAGACCGGCGGCGCCTGGGACACCGGCCGGGTCCTGGACCGCGAGGTGCTGCGCGCCAACGTGCGCTACTGCGAGCGGATCACCGCCGAGCGCACCGACGCGCAGGCGAAGGAAGCCTTCATCATCGACCGCCAGCACCAGAGCTACTCGGTGATCGACGGCCTCGGTCCGCTGGCCGCGCTCTACAAGAAGGGCGCCAAGGCGGTCACGTCGATCACCAGCGCGCCGGACGGCACCCCGCCGGCCAAGATCAATGACGCCGTGCCCGCCGACGCCCCGGCCGGCTCCGCGCTGGGCGCGGGCTCGTACGACTCCGAACTGGGCCAGGTGGCCCGGCTGCAGGACACCCTGCGCGGCAACTGGGCTTCCAGCAACCCGGCCAAGTTCGCCTACCTGTACCCGCGGCCGTGGCGGATGAACGAGGAGAGCGAGGTCGTCGACACCGGCAGGACGGACGAGTTCGGCTTCCCCGTGTACGAGTCGAAGGTCGTCGTCGCCCCCCAGTTGCTGCGCCAGCGCGGCGACAAGCCGGCCGAGGACGGTGGCTTCCCCAGCGGCCACACCAACGCCCTGCACCTGGCGTCGCTGGCCTACGCGTACGCGGTTCCCGAGCGATTCCAGGAACTGATGACGCGTGCCCTGGAACTCGCCCACACCCGGATCGTGGCCGGCATGCACTCCCCCGTCGATGTGATCGGCGGCCGGATCATGGCCACCGCACTGGCCGCCGCCACTCTGGCGGACCCGGCCAACGCCGGGCTCAAGGCGGCGGCCCGCGCCCAGGCGCTGGCCTATTTCACGGAGAAGACCGGCACGACGGCCGACACCCTGTACGCGTACGCGCACTCCGCGGACACCGGCACCGACCCCTACGCCGACCGGGACGCCAACGCCCGTGCGGTCCGGCCCCGGCTGACGTACATCCTGCCCCGCCGCGGCCGCAAGGACCCGCTCACCGTGCCGAAGGGCGCGGAGGTCCTGCTGGAGACCCGGCTGCCCTACCTGGACGCGGCCCAGCGGCGTGAGGTGCTGCGGACGACCGCGCTGCCCTCCGGGTACGTCCTGCTGGACGGCTTCGAGCAGTGGGGCCGGCTGAACCTGTTCGCCGCCGCGGACGGCTACGCCGCCTTCGATCGGGACGTCACCGTGACACTGGACGCGGCGGCCGGCGGTTTCCACGCGGCGGACCGCTGGCGCAACGACATCGAGGGCGACGGCGGGCTCACCAAGCGCGGCACCGGCACGCTCATCCTCACGGGCCACAACCGCTACCACGGCGGGACCGTAATCAAGGACGGGGTGCTGGTCGCCGCGTCGCCGGGCGCCCTGGGGCAGGGTGACGTCCGGGTCACGGGCGGCACTCTCCGCGCGGACAAGGTCCTGCGGGTGCGGGGCTCCTACGTCCAGGAGGGCGAGTCGACGCTGGAGCTGCTGCTCCGCAAGAACCACGGCCCGGCGCTCACGGTGAGCCGGCGGGTCCTGCTGGGCCGGGGCAGCGTGCTGTCGCTGCGGCTCGACACCGAGCGCCCGCCGGTGGCGGGGACGACGGTCCCGGTCCTGTCCGCTCCGGCGCTGCGGGGCCGCTTCGACCGTGTCGAGCTGGATTCCGACACGCTGCGGGCCGTACCCGTGCACACGTCGGAGGGCCTGTCGGTACGACTCGTGCGGCGGTGACGCCGTGCGCGGCGGGGGCTGATGCAGAGTGGGCCCATGAGGGACCTCTCCATCGCTCCCGCCGCTCCCCGGCCGGTGCCGCTCCCTCCCCCGGCACCGGGCGGGGGCGGGGGGGGGGCAAGGCGGGGGGGGGGGGTGGCGCTCCCGGTGGGGGGGGTGTTCTCGCCAAGGGAACTTTCGAGGGGCACGACCACAAGGGGGAAGAAACCGAA
>NZ_JBVJBP010000037.1:0-36173 GCF_055589465.1 Streptomyces sp. NPDC041940 | reverse complement strand
AGGGGGGGGAGGGGAGGGGCCCACCCCCCCCCCCCCCCCCCCCCCCCCCCCCCCCCCCCCCCCTCCCCCCCCCCCCCCCCCCCCCCCCCCCCCGGGGCCGCGCGGCGGCCCGGCCGCCGGTGGTGGCTGCCGCTCCTGGTGGTCGTGCTGCTCGCGCAGATGGCCTTCGCGATGGTCACGACCGCCGTGCGGCAGACCCCGACCATCGACGAACCGGTGTACGTGGGCGCGGCCGCCGAGTACACGCACGAGCACCGGCTGCGCCACAACCCCGAGCATCCGCCGCTCGGCAAGCTGGTCATCGGGGCCGGGGTGGCGCTCGCGGATCCGCGCCTCGACCCCTCCTTCACCGGGGACCAGGGCAGGCTGGGGCGGCACCTGCTCTACGAGTCGGGCAACGACCCGTGGCGGCTGATGCTGTGGGCCCGCCTCCCCGTGATCGCGCTGACGCTGCTGTTCGGTCTGGTCGTGTTCGCCTTCGCCCGTGAACTGGCGGGGAGAGCAGGGGCGTTGGCCGCGCTGGCGTTGTACTGCTTCTCCCCCGACGTCATCGCCCACGGCTCACTCGCCACACTCGATGTGCCGGCCGCCGGGTTCGTGCTCACGTCGGCGTGGCTGCTGTGGCGGGCCCGCCGCGGACCGCGGCTGTATCTACCGCTCGCCGGGGTGGCGCTGGGGGCGGCCCTGGCGACGAAGATAAGCACACTCCCTGCTCTGCCGGTACTCATGGCGCTGGGCGCCCTTTCGGTGTGGCACGCGTCGGCGGGCGGCCGGGGCCGCGTTCTGGTGCGGGCGATGGCGGGCGCGGGTGTCGTGGCCCTGGCCGCGGTCGCGGTCGTGTGGGCCACGTATCTGATGGTCGATCCGCGGCTGCGTTGGACTCCCGAGCAGCATGTGCCGAACGTACGGGGGGTGCGGGGACTGCTGGTCGAGTTGCTGCCGTTCCCGGAGGCCTACCGGGACGGGATGCGGATCCAGTTCGGTCTGGAGAACCGTCCGTGGCAGGGGTTTCTGTTCGGGCGGCTGTACTCGGGCTCGCTCTGGTACTACCTGCCGTCCGCGCTGCTGGTGAAGACGCCGCTGGGGATGCTCGGCCTGTGGGTCTGCGGTGCGGTCGTGGTGATCGCGGTGCGGCGGTTGCGGCCGGCGGCACCGTATGTGCTGGCCGCGCCCGTGGTGCTGCTGCTGGCGGCCATGCAGGGGGCGCGGGACTTCGGCACGCGGTACGCCGTCTTCCTTCCGCTCTTTCTCGCGGTGGGGGCGGGTTGCGTTCTCGTGGTGCGACGACTGTGGGTGTCCGGTCTGGTGGGGGCGCTGGTGGTGTTCGTCGCGGTCAGTTCGGTGCGTACGTTTCCCTACTATCTGCCGTACTCCAACGAGGCGTTCGGCGGGCCGGGCAGGACGCGGGAGCGGTTGCACGACTCCAATGTGGACTGGGGGCAGGACCTCGGGCGGCTCGCGGAGCGGTTGCGGGAGGAACGGTACGCGGATGAGCGGGTGTGGCTCGTGTACAAGGGCAGCGGGGTGCCGGGCGCCTACGGCGTCGAGGCCGGGGATCCGCGTGGGGTGCCCGTCGGTGATGTGCGGGGTTTGCTGGTGGTGTCCGACTCGGCTGCCGCGAAGGCGACGGGGCGGCTGGCCGGGTTGATCCGCGGCAGCCGCCCCGTCGACGACGTCGGGCACTCGATCACGATCTATCGCCGTTGAGGGTGCGTCCGGTCTCAGTGTGCCGCGTCGAAGAAGCCGTCGACGCTCACGTGCTCCATGACGCGACTGGCCACTCGGTAGCGGCCGTTGGGGACCTCCGGGCACCTGGCGACGTGTACCGCGAGCGGGCCCGCGAACTCGTAGCCCTTGCGTTCCGCGTGGCGGGCCAGGCTGTCGGTGAGGGCCTGGCACACATGGGTGCTGTGGCTGGCCAGTCGGTCGTGCACCTCGTCGGCGAGTTCCACGTCGTAGGCGTTGGGGACCATGACGCGGCCCTGCCCGCACACGACGGTGTTGTCGTCGCACTCGCGTCGCAGGGCGTCGACGACCTCGACCGGGTCCTTGTCGAGGACCCGCGCCCACAAGGCGTCCCAGCGATTTTCCAGTGTCTCTTCCAGCGCACTCAGCGCGCCCATACGGTGTCACCTGCCGGTAGCTTCGTCGGTTCGGTCGGAGTGGCCGGAGTCGTCGGGGTGGTGCTATCGCTCGTCGTAGTCGTCGGGGCGCACCTCGGCCTCCTCCAGCGCCTCGCGCAGCGTGCGGCCGGTGGCGCCCGGCGGCCGGGACGGGTTCTCGTCCCGGTGCTCCGGGATCTCGTCCGTGGTCTGCGTCCTGGCCCGGTTCCCCTCGGGGACGGTCATGGCGGTGGCTCCTCTCGGGATCTTCTGTGGCGGCGGGTTCCCGCGCCGCCGCCGGGTATCCACGCGCCGGGCATCTCATGTGCTGTCCGGAGAAGCCCTGGTCACCACGGTGCGTGGGCTATGTTGAACGTCAATGGGAGACGAAGGAGGCGCACCGGTGCCATCGCCGCAGCAGGCACGCGCACAGGCATCCGCGATCACCTCGGGGAAGGCCGCACCCGAAGCGGAGGTCTCCCCGTCCTCCCAGCTGCGAACGCTCTTCGACCGTCCCCGGCTCTCCCCTGGTCAGCGGCGCATCGCTCAGTACCTCATCGAGCACATCACCGAGGCGGCGTTCCTGTCGATCACGGATCTCGCCGACCGGGTCGGCGTGAGCCAGCCCTCGGTGACGCGGTTCGCCTCGGCGGTCGGCTTCAGCGGGTACCCGGCGCTGCGGGAGAAGCTCCAGTCGATCGCGCTCGGCACCCTCGCGGGCGGCCCGGCCGAGGAGATCCGGGGCAACGAGCTGCAGGCGGCGGTCGACGCCGAGATCGAGAACCTGGAGAACCTGCGGCGCGATCTCGCCGATCCGAACCTGGTGATCGACATCGGCCGCAAGCTGTCGTCGTCGACCCCGCTGACGGTGCTCGGCCTGCGCATCTCCGTCTCGCTCGCCGAGTACTTCGCCTACGCCGCCCGGCGGATCCACCCGGACGTCAGACTCGTGACCCGGGGCGGCAGTGTCGCCTACGACGCGCTGCTGCAGTCGCGTGAGGCGGGCGGCACCTGGGTGCTGGCGTTCTCCATGCCCCGGCACGCACAGGAGACCCTGACGGCCGTGCGCGTGGCACGGGGTGCCGGGCTCAAGGTCGCGCTGATCACCGACCTGGCGCTCGGGCCGCTCGCGGACGAGGCCGACGTCGCCTTCGCCACCGGCACCGGATCGCGCCTGGTCTTCGACTCCTACGCGGCCCCGGGCGTGATGTGCTCGGCGCTGCTGCAGGCCATGACGGACGCGGACCCGGAGCGGACGCAGGCCCGGCTGGAGGAGTACGAACAGGTCGCCGACCAGCACCATTTCTTCCTCAGGGACTGAGGCACAGCCCACCTGACCGGTCACTGGACCAGACAAAGGGATCATCCGCAACAAAGCGCGCATGAATGTTTTCATGCTCCTTGCAAACCGGATGGCATATATAAATACTGCTCACGGATCGCGACCCGGCCCTACCGGATCCGTTCCGCACCCGAGGAGGCCGGGTCCTACCCACTCCGGCGTCCCGGGTGTCCGTGGCGGCCCCGGCCATCCCCTAGGCCGGGGCCGCCCCGACCCGTCGTCCACCCTCACGACGCCGCACACCCGGAAGCGATGATCATGCCCCTGACGACCACGCGCATCAGCCCGGACTGGCCCTGCCAGGTCAAGACCCCCGGGAGCTACGACTGGGAGCGCTCGGCGGCCAAGTGGCTGCGCGAGCTGGTGCCCACGCGCTACGGCGGCTACCCCGTGTTCATCCGCCACCCCGTCCTCCTCGCCCGGCACGCGCAGATCCAGGTCCAGCAGGAGATCCGGGTGGCCCGCACCGCCCTGCAGACCGCCCGCGCCGACCTGCCCGGTCTCGGCCTGCACGAGGGCGTCATCGAGCACACGATCAAGCTGTACGCGGCCGAGGTCATGCAGTTGCAGCACATCGCGCGCAGCGTCCGGGCCGTCAGCCAGGCGCTGGTGGAGGCGAACCGCCAGCCGTGACCCCGGGGACCCGGGGTGCATGACCCGCGCCGTGCGTGGCACACGTGACGGAATGAGCACCACCGAAGTCCGGCGCGGAGAGCCGGTGACCACAGTCCTGACCTGGCAGGTACGCCCCGGCCATGAGCGGGAGTTCGAGCGGTGGACGCACGGCATCGCCCGCTGCGCCAGGCAGTTCCCGGGCAACGAGGGCGTCTCCTGGCTGACGCCGGAGGACGGCCACCGCTTCCACGCGGTGCTGCGCTGGTCCGACCAGCACCGGCTGGCCGCCTGGCTGGATTCCGAGGAGCGGGCGCACTGACACCGGAGGATCGAGGACATCGCCACCGAGGTCAGCAGCGAGCGTCAGTCGACCACCGGGATGGAGACGTGGTTCAGCCTGCCGGGCACCACGGTGCAGGCACCGCCCCGGTGGAAAATGGTCCTCACGACGTTCCTCGGCGCCTATCCGTTCACCCTGCTCATCCAGTGGCTGGTGACGCCGCTGACCAGCGGCTGGCCGCTGCCGCTGCGGGCCGCCGTGTTCCCCCTGGTGCTGCTGCCGGTGCTGACCTATCTGGTGATGCCGAGGCTCAGCCGGCTGCTGCGGCTGTGGCTGTATCCACGCGACGGCCACTGACCAGCGCGGGGAGTCGGACGTGACGGGCGGGACGCCCCGAACGCGCCCGTGATCCGTGGTGACAGGGCAGTCTTCGAACGGGCCCGGATGTGCGATGCTCAACGCGTGACGAGCGAGCCCGTGAGGCCGGCGCAGCCCGGTGCCGCACCGGATCTGGTCGAACTGGCCAAGATCGTCGCCCGGCAGCGCGCCGAGCTGGACCGGCTGCGCGACCAGGCGGCGATGTCCGCTGTCGTGGAGCGGGCCACGGGCGCGGAGATGGCGCGGACCGGGTGTTCCGCGGACGCGGCCGGCGAGCGGTTGCTCCAGCGGGCCAAGGCGGCCCGTCACACCCTGCTGGAGGAGTGCTGGATCACGCTCGGCAGTCTGGCGCCGGCCGCGCCCGACCCGGGCGCGGCACCTGGTCCCGTCGGCACCGCGGGCCCCGGGTCCGCGGCGCCGACAAGGACGACCACGCCGGACGACGTCGCCGCCGCCCTGGCCCGCCTCGGCCAGGCCCTCGTCCGGGTGCCGACACCGCATGACCTCGCCGGGTGTCTGCTGGAGCATCTCGGGCCGGACATGGCGGCGGACGCGGTCATGCTCTACGCCCGCAGGCCCGACGGCGGTCTCGAACTGATCGGGCACGCCGGTATCGAGGACAAGCTGGCCGCCCAGTGGAGCCAGGTGCCGCCGCTGAGCGGGATCGCGGCGCTGGACGCGCTGCGGGCGGGCGAGCCGCGCTGGCTGGAGGACTTCGCGGCGGACTCCCGGCGGTACCTGCTGATCGGCGAGCCTCCCGAGCAGTGGCGGTCGCGTGCCTGGCTGCCCGTGACCGCTGCCGGTTCGGCGGAGGTCTGCGTCGGCGTGCTGCGCGGCCGAGCCGGGTCGTTCACGGCCCGCGACCGCGCTCACCTTCGGGGCGTCGCCGGGCTGTGCGCCGGGCGGCTGCGCGCCTTCGACGCACAGCCGGAGCGGCCCGCCGACGCCGCCACGGACGTGGTGCAGACGCTGTTCGACGCGCTGCCCCTCGCGGCGATGCTGCTCACCCCGCTCAGCGCCGAGACGGGCGAGACCGAGGACTTCCGGGTGGAGGCCGCGACCGCGCAGGCGGGCGATCTGCTGGGCCGTCCCGGTGAGGAGCTGGCCGGGCGGCGGCTGCTGGAGTTCCGGCCCGCCCTGGTGGGCGAGCCGCTGTGGTGGGGCTGCGTGCACACGCTGACCACCGGGGAGCCGTACGAGAGCGAGCCGTTCGCGCACGAGGAGGTCCTGGCGGGCATCGCCGCGCTGTCCACGTACTCGGCGCGGGTGGCTCGGCTGGGGGACGCGCTGGTCGTCAGCTGGGTCCGGCACGGCTCCTCCGACCGGCAGGAGCAGCGGCTCGCGGATCTCCAGCGGCTGGGCAACCTCGGCTGGGCGAACTGGAACCTGGCGACGCTGGAGGCCTCCTGGTCGACCCAGGTGTTCGCCATCTTCGGCCGGGACTCCGCGGACGGCCCGGTGGGGCTCGCCGGTCTTCCGGGGCTCGCGCTGCCCGAGGACGCGCCGGCGCTGACCCGTGCCGTCCGCGCACTCGTCCAGGACGGGCGGGCGTTCGACCTGCCGTTCCGCATCAGGACGTCCGGTGTCGTCCGGCACCTGCGCCTGGTGGCCGAGACCGTGGCCGACACGCACGGCACGCCCGTCGAAGTGCACGGTGTCGTGCAGGACTTGACCGCCCGGCGGCGGGCGGAGCTGGCCCTGGTCGAGAGCGAGCAGGCGATCCTCACGCAGAACGACGTGCTCCGGGCCGAGCGGACCCTGGCGTCCCGGCTTCAGCACGCGCTGCTGCCGATGTCCAACCGGCCGGTGCAACTGGCGGGACTGCGGGTCGAGGTCGCCTATCTGCCCGCCCAGTCGGGTGTGCACGTCGGCGGTGACTGGTTCAGCGCCGTGGAACTGCCCGACGACGGCGCGCTGCTGGTGGTCGGCGATGTCGCCGGGCACGGTGTCGGCGCCGTCGCCACGATGGCCCAGCTCCGCTTCACCGCGAAGGGCATGGTCATCACCGGCTCGTCGCTGACCGGCGCGCTCGCCCGGCTGAACACGCTGCTGCTGCACTCCCGTGACTCCCATGCGACGGCCACGATGGTGCTGGCCCGCTACAACCCCCGGCAGCGGCGCCTGGTCTGGACCCAGGCCGGGCATCCCCCGCCGCTGCTGCTGCGGGACGGGGAGGCGCGGTATCTGCGCCGGCCCCGCGGCATGGTGCTCGGGGCGACCTCCACGCCGGTGTACGAAGAGGCGGAGTGCCGCCTCGAACCGGGCGACCGGCTCATCCTCTTCACCGACGGCCTGGTCGAGCACCCTCCGGAGAGTATCGACCGGGGTCTGGAGCGGCTCGCCGAGGCCGTGGCGGCTCCGCACACCGACGGGCCCGGGTCGCTCGGGCCGTTGCTCGCGCAGATGCTGCCGGAGGAGCGGCGGGACGACGTGTGCGTCGTGGACGTCCGGGTTCCGAGGGTGCGGGAGCCGTTCACGGGCCCGGGGTGAAGCCGGTCGGCCCCGCCGTACCGCACCTCTTCCCAGCCGTTGCACGGCGTTCGAAGTGCGGGGCGCGAGATCAGTCGACCGGGTGACCGGGCGCGATGGTGTGGGCGTCGGACAGGCGCAGCAGGGGACCGTCGTAGGCCTCCTGTCCGCCCCACTCGACCGGGTCGAGAACGAAGCCGATGTGGTCACCGCCGCCGGCACGTGTCACGATCCGGCCGACGAACCAGGCCGGCACGTCCTCCAGGACGACGGCCCCGCCGTACGCCTCCCGCGACCGCACCCCCTGGAACTTGTCGGTCCGGTCGCCGGTCCGCCCGCCGAACAGCTCGGCGAGGCCGCGTTGTTCACGGGCGAGCAGATGCACGGCGAGCACCTCGGCGTTCCGGGCCACCCGGAAGGTGTGGTTGAGCTCGGACAGCCACACCACGAACCGCGCGGGCCGGATCGAGCACTGCGAGGCGAACCCGACCAGACAGCCCGCCCGTTCACCCCCCGCGACGGCCGTGACCACGCACAGGTCGGGATCCAGCCGGCCGACGAACGCGTCCATGCCCACACCACTACTCCTCCACCACGGTGGCTGACGCCCCTCGGCATCACCTCACCATGCCGGGGGTGGGGGTGCCATCCCGGGGCGATGCCCGTCAGCTCGTGTTCGCTGCTGTGCGGGATTCCAGTGCCGTGCGGGTGTCGTTGCCGTAGACGCCCGTTTCGTCGCCGCGGATGCCGTACCAGAGCTGGAAGCGGGCGACCGCGGCGGTCAGGGTGGGGTCGTAGCTGCCGTTGGTGGAGCCGTCGCGGTAGACGTCCGGGATGCGCAGGAGGCGTTCCTGGAGTTCGGTCACCTCGGGGCCGCTGGAACCCTCGCGGAGGGTGCCGGGGCCGTCGGGGTCGGCCGGAGCCGCGGCGGGTGGGGTGGGTGTCGGGGTGGGGGCGGGGGCGGACGCGGTCGGGCGGGGTGCGGGAGCCGCGTTGTCCGCGGTCTTCTCGCCCCCGCGGAGCAGCAGCGCACCGCCGAAACCGATCACCGCCGCCGCGACGACCGCCACCGCGACGGCGGCGCGGCGCAGTCCGGATCCGGGGCGTGCGGCATGGCGGTCACGGTGGGCGCGAGTGACCGGCGGGATCTCCTGCGTCAGGGCCTCGGAGCCGGGCGGCGGTCCCGGCAGAGCGACGGACTCATAGCCGCCGGACTCAGGGCCGCCCGATGCGGAGGCGGTCTGTTCCCGGTACTCCCGCATCAGTTCCGCCAGCCCGTCGGTGCGGCGGGGCCGCAGGACGCGGATGGGTTCCAGGGCAGGGCCGTCGTGCGGCTGCCGGGGCTCGGACGGTGTCGACACGTTGCCCTCCTTCCGTCCGGGCTCGCAGGCGCCCGTCTTCGAGGATCGTTCCGCCGCTAGATACGCGGCTGCCGCGCCAGGAGTTCAGAGAGCACTCAGTTCCTCCCTGTGACTGCACTGAGTGCCATGAGCGGCCTTTCGGGTGCTACGTTCCAGCCCATGAGCTCCGAGAAAGCCGACCTCGGGAACGGAAAGCCGCCCATGCGGGACGCCCTGGTGGCGGCGGCCTTCCAGCTGTTCCTCGAACGGGGTTACGAGCAGACCACCGTCGACGACATCGTGGCGCTCGCCGGCGTCGGACGGCGCTCGTTCTTCCGCTACTTCCCCTCCAAGGAGGACGTGGTCTTCCCGGACCACGAGCGCTGCCTGGCCGACATGACCGCCTTCCTGGCGGAGGGCTCCGACGACGACGAGCCGGTGCGGCGGGTCTGCGACGCGGCCCGGCTCGTGCTGCGGATGTACGCCGAGAACCCGACGTTCTCCGTGCAGCGCTACCGCCTGACCAAGCAGGTCCCCGGGCTGCGCGCCTACGAACTGTCGGTGGTGTGGCGCTACGAGCGCGCCCTCGCCGAGTACCTGCGCCGGCGTTTCGCGGCCCGCCGGGACGGCACCCTGCAGGCCGACGTGATCGCGGCGGCGGTGGTCGCCGCACACAACAACGCGCTGCGCTCCTGGCTGCGTTCGGACGGACACGACGAGGCGGGCGCCACCGTGGATCACGCGCTGGCGTACGTGCAGTCCGCGTTCGGCGGCGCGCCTGCGCCCGTGGCGGAACCGCAGCCGGAGGACGTGGTCGTGGTCGTCTCGCGGCGCGGAGCACCTCTGTGGCGGGTCGTGCAGGAGATCGAGTCGACCCTGGGGCGGCGCTGAGGGTCCGCACATTTGAGGGTACGGAGTGCCTTTACGAGTGGCACTGAGTGCCATACGCTGTGCTGCGTGCACGGTGGCACGGCGAACCGGGCACGCGTGTGCGCGGGGGACCGCGCACCCGGGATTCCGCCCGAGTGCAGGGAGTTGACCAGCGTGTACCACCACTCAGGAAGCGTCGCTCAGCAGACAGCCGGCTCCTCGACGGGTCTCCTGGCCCCGAGAGGCCAGGACACGGATGCCATCCTCTTCCAGCGCTGCACCTGGTGCGGCACCGCCATGTTCCACCGCCTGCTGTGTCCGGTCTGCCGGGGCAGCGACCTGCGGACGGAGCGCAGCGAGGGCACGGGCACGGTGCGCCACTCCACGGTGGTGCACCGCAACACGCCCGCGGCGCGCAATGTGTCCATGATCGAGATGGCCGAGGGGTTCGTCGTGCGCGGCCGGGTGATGGGCCCGCCGATCGGCATCCACAGCGGGGACCGGGTACGGCTGTCCACCGCCAAGGACCCGGTACGGAGCGAGCCGGTCTTCCAGTTGCTCGACGAGCCGTACCGGGCCTGGAGCTGACCGCCCTTCAGCCTGCGGGCTCAGGCCCTACAGCCCGGGGGCTCACCATTTCAGGGCGCGAGAACGATCCGCAGGCCCACGGTGGCGTCCAGGCCCCGGCGCAGCCGGCTGCCGAGCAGGGTGAGCCGGCCCATGAGGCCGTACTTGCGGGCGATCAGCTTCCGGTAGCGGGCGGTGGTGGCCGGGTCGCAGATCTCCGCCGTCGCGGGCACCTGCTCGCCGGTGGGGTTGCCGCGCAGGTCACAGGGGCCGACCAGGACGTCGGCGCGGTTGCGGATCCGCTTCACCTTCCAGGAGTCGGCCACCGTCCAGGCGCCGAGCGCTTCACCGTCGCGTACCACCCAGACGGGGGTGGCGACCGGCGTACCGTTCTTGCGGTAGCTGGTGATCAGCAGGTACTTGCCCGCACCCAGTTCGTCCAGCGCACTGTCGTCCATGGCGGGCAGTGTACGAGCGTGACCCGCGCGGCGCGCCCCGGGGTCAGCGCAGCGCGGCGGCCGTTCTGCGCACCGCCTCCGTGATCACCTCCGGCGAGGTCGCCAGGTTCAGGCGGACGTGCCCGGCGCCGCCGGTGCCGAAGGGCAGGCCGGAGTTGAGGGCCACGCGGCCGCGGTGCAGGAAGACGTCCGCCGGATCGTCGCCGAGGCCGAGCGCACGGCAGTCGAGCCAGGCGAGGTAGGTGGCATCGCCCGGGCGGTAGCGGATCGCGGGCAGGTGCTCGGCCAGCAGGTCCGCGAGCAGCCGCCGATTGGTCTCGAGGCCGGTCAGCAGGGCGTCCAGCCAGGCGACTCCCTCCCGCAGGGCGGCGGTGTGGGCGATGATGCCGACGTGGCTCGGGCCGTGCCCGACCTCCTCGGGCATGCGCGCCAGGTCGGCGGCAGCCCCGGGTCCGGCGATCGCGAGGGCGGCCTTGAGCCCGGCGAGGTTCCAGGCCTTCGAGGCCGACATCAGCGACAGGCCGCGCTCGGCGCCCGGCACGCTCAGGTACGGCACGAAGTCCGTGCCCCCGACGACGAGCGGCGCGTGGATCTCGTCGGCGACGACCCGCACGCCGTACCGCTCGGCGAGCGCGGCCACGGCGGACAGTTCCTCCGCCGTGTGGACGGCGCCGGTCGGGTTGTGCGGGCTGCACAGCAGGTAGGCGGCCCGGCCCCCGTCGGCGACCGCCGACCGGAACGTTTCCTCCAGGACGCCGAGGTCGATGCGCCCGTCCGCCCCGAGCGGGGCCTCCACCACACGCCGGTCCATATGCGCGATGAACTGGTAGAACGGCGGGTACACCGGCGGGTTCACGACCACCGCGTCCCCGTTCCCGGTGACCAGCCTGAGCATCTCGACGACGCCCAGCATGACGTCGGGCACGATCGCGGTGCGCTCCACGGCGAGCCCGTCCCAGTTCCACCGCTTCTCGGCGAAGGCGGCCAGCGCCTCCGCGTAGGCCGTGCCGGCGGGGTAGCCGGTGTCCCCGAGGTCGAGAGCGTCGGTGACGGCCCGCACCACGGGCTCGGCGAGCGGCACGTCCATCTCGGCCACCCACAGGGGCAGCACGTCCTCGGGGTAGGTGCGCCACTTCATGCTCGTGCGGCGGCGGAGGCGGTCGAGCGTGAGGGCTTCCAGGGGATTCGGTTCACCGGACGTCTCGTGCGGGATCCTGGTCATGGGCACACGATAGGGGGCTGCGCGGTGAGCGGGAATCTTGCGGACGGGGAGCGGGGAGGGCCGGCGGGCCCGTTCCTGGAGATCGCCTGCGACGAGTCGGGGTCGGACGGCGAGAACCTCACCGGCGGGAACACGGACGTGTTCGCCCACGCCAGTGTCTCGCTGTCCGTGCAGTCGGCCGCGGCGGCCGTGCGGGAGATCCGGGACCGGATCCGGTCACCCGCCGAGGAGTACAAGGCGAACCACCTGCTGCGGGAGAAGCACCGCGCGGTGCTGGAGTGGCTGCTGGTGCCGGAGGGACCGATGCACGGGCGGGCGCGGGTGCATCTCATGGAGAAGGCGTTCTTCGTGGTGGACCGGGCGGCCGGCCTGCTGCTGGACGACCCCGGCGCGGCCGTCGTCCTGTTCCGCGGGGGACGCCGGACCTTCGGGGAGGAGGGCTGGCGGGCGTTCCTGGAGGCGGCCAACCAGTTGCTGCGGGTCCGCAACAGCGGAGAGCCGGGCGCCCCTGTCGAGGGGTTCTACGACACGGTCGACGCCCTGCGGCAGGCGCATCCGCACACCGACGCCGGGAGGGTCCTGGCCCGGCTCGCGGCGACCCGGTCCCGCGCGGTGTCCTACCGGGCGGACTTCCTGGACGGACCGCCCCTGATCCCGGTGCTCAATCCGCTGCTCCCGGCGATCGTGCGGACGGCCGCGCTGTGGAGCGGGGACGGGCGGGAGGTCCGTCTGGTGCACGACCGGCAGAACATGCTGACGCCCGACCGCATCGCGTGGATCGAGGAGGCGGCGCTGCGGGCGGGGGCCGGCCTGGCCGGGCTGCGGCTCGTCGTCGCGCGCGAGGACGCGCGGGTGCAGGTGGCGGACTTCCTGGCCGGGATCGCCCGCAAGATCGCCTCCGACGAGCTGAACGGACGCGGCGACCCCGCGCTCACCGCCCTGCTGCGGCCCTACGTCGATCCGGCCTCGGTGTGGGGTGACACCCGCAGCCTGGCCCTGCTCGCCGCCCCGGCCGCTCCGGTCACCGGCCGGCGATGAAGAGATCACGCTCACGCTGAACACGGCACGGCTCCGCTCCGTATGGAGAACAGGGCGCTCAACTCAAGGAGGGCCCCGTGGTGTTCGCACCGCGATGTTCGGGTTCGGGAGCCATGCATGAGGCACGCACGACGACGGGTCGTCCGGCGAGTGACACAGCTGGCGGCCGTCGGCGGACTCCTCCTCGGAGGAACGATGGTCACCACCGCTGTGGCGAGCGAGCCCCCCGACCCTTCCGTCGGCGTCCCCTACTCGGCGAAGCCGGGCACGGGCATGGGCACCGACCTCGTGTCCCGGCTCGGGACCTCCCGCACGGCGGGCAGCTGGGTCGACTCGTCCGGGCGTCCGGTCGTCGCGGTCACCGACGAGGAGGCGGCCGCCGAGGTCAAGAGCGCGGGCGCCAAGGCGAAGATGGTGACCCACAGCCTGAGCGCCCTCAAGTCCGCGACGTCGACGCTGCGTTCGGCGCCACGGGTGGCCGGGACCTCCTGGGCCCTGGACTACCGGAACAACCAGGTCGTGGTACGGGGCGACAGGACGGTCTCCTCCTCCGACTGGTCCCGGCTGACCGAGGTCGCGGACGGCATCGGCGGCTTCGTGCGCATGGAGCGCACCGAGGGCACGTTCACGACGCGGATCAACGGCGCGGAGCCGATCCTGTCGACCGCCGGGCGCTGTTCGGCGGGCTTCAACGTGACCGACGGGAAGAGCGACTACATCCTCACGGCAGGGCACTGCGGACCCGACGGTTCCGTCTGGTTCTCCGACGACCGGGGCCGCGATCAGGTCGGCACCTCGCTGAAGGGGAGCTTCCCCGGCGACGACTACTCCCTGGTGAAGTACGACAGCGGCAAGGCGGGCAAGGGCGCGGAGGTCGTGGCGGTCGGCGAGGGCGAGGGGGTGCGGATCACGGGTGTGGCCGATGCCGAGGTCGGGAAGAAGATCTTCCGCAGCGGCAGCACCAGCGGGCTGCGCGAGGGTGAGGTGACCGCGCTGAACGCGACGGTCAACTACCCCGAGGGCACGGTCACCGGGCTGATCGAGACGAACGTGTGCGCCGAACCGGGCGACAGCGGTGGCCCGATGTTCGCCGACGGGATCGCGCTCGGCCTGACCTCGGGCGGCAGCGGGGACTGCAAGGCGGGCGGTACGACGTTCTTCCAGCCGGTGACGAAGGCGCTGACCGAGCTGGACGTCAAGCTGATCGTGGCCAAGCAGGCCGGTGGCGCCGCGCCCGCGCCGTCGGCCTCGGGTGCCGCCTCGCCCGGCTCGTCGGCACCGGTGACGGGCGAGGACGTGGCGGGCCTGCTGACCCGCCTCACCGACCCGCGCAACGTCGGCCCCGGCCTGCTGGTGATCGCGGGCAGCCTCCTCGCCCTGGTGGCGACCCGCTGGATCCGCTCGGAGCAGGACCGCAAGGCGTATCGGCAGTACTACGGGGCTACTTGGGGGTGATGGCTGCCGGGGGCACGGGGGCGGGTCCGCCGTGTCAGCGGACCTGGATGACGCTCAGGCCGCCGGCACGGGCTGCGGGGCCGCGGCGGCCCACTCCAGGACGAGCCGCCGGTACTCCTCGCGCTGCTCGACACTCAGTGTCCCGCCCGACCGGCGCCACAGGGCCCGGATCTCCTCGTTGACCTCGTCAGCCGATCGCTCGGATGAGGATTCAACAGTGGTGGACATGATGTGAAGCATACGGTCCTGGACGTGAAGGCGATGTGAGTAATCACGAGCCAAACGGGCATTCCGGACAGTGTTGCTGATCACGTCCATCTCCCGGTAAACGTGAGGCTGTTCACGCTTCGGCCGATCCCAGGACCAGCACCTTGATAGCCAGCACGGCCGCGCCGCGCGCCCAGTCGTGAAAATCGGACACCTTCGTCTCGAGGTCGACCGGTGCGGCCAGGGGATGCCGGTTGTCGCGGATGGTCTCCTCGACCGTCGCGCCCGCCACATCCATCAGCCCGACCCCCTCCCCCGCGAGCAGGATCTTCTGCGGCATCACGAAATTGGAGATCTGGGCGACGAGCGTGCCCAGGGCGCGTGCGGCCTCGCCGATGACCCGGGCGGGCATCGGCTCTCCGGCGGCGGCCAGCGCGAGGATCTCCTCATAGGTCCGGTCGCGGCCGGTGGCGGCCTGGACCTGGTAGCGGATGTTGGGGATGGTCAGCAGTGAGACGGCGCTGCCGCGCCGGCCGTCCGGGGTGAGCGGGCCGCTGGGGTCCACGATCCAGTGACGGCCGAAGCCGCGGTCCTCCTCGGCGCAGGACACCCGCTTGCCGCCCAGGACGAGCCCGTAGCCGATGCCGGCGCCGATGGTGAGGACGGCGAAGCGGTCCAGACCGCGCCCGGCGCCGAACCAGGTCTCGGCCTCGACCAGGGCGGCGACGTCGTTCTCGACGACCACGGGCAGCCCGGTGCGCTCCTCGACGAGTTCGGCGAGGGGGACGTCCCGCCACAGCAGGAAGGGGGACTCCCCGACCACGGCACGGTCCCGCACGAAGCCGCCGACCCCGATGCCGATCCCGGCGAGCCGGGGGTGTTCGGCGGCCAGTTCGGCGGTCATCGCGCCGAGCAGGTCGGCGACCTCCGCGGGGTCGTGGGTGGTGAGCGGACGGTCGTGGCGGGCGACGATGTGGCTGCGGAGCGTGGTGACGACGCAGTAGACCGTGTCCTCAGTGATCTTGAAGCCGAGGAAGGACCCGGAGTCGGCGACGACGTCCAGCGGCTGCGAGGGCCGGCCCTGCCGGGCCTCCGCCGGCGCTCCGGCCTCGGCCACCTCGATCAGCAGGCTCGACTCGATCAGCGGCTTGGTCAGCCGGGTGAGGCTGCCGGCCGACAGCCCCAGCCTCCGGGCGAGCTCGGTCCGGGACAGCGGGCCGTGGACGAGTACTTCGATCGCCACGGAGCGCTCCCCCGCGCTCAGCGGCAGCCAGCCGGCGGTGCCTGCGGTCATGTACGTCCGACTCCCCTCAGCCTTTTTTTCGCACTGAAACCAACATGACCACTCTAGGGCGATGGTGGTTCCTGTGAAAAGATGTTTGCGCACCTCTTGACGCAGCAATTGTTTCGCACCAAAAGTAAGTCCCGCCAGAGGACGAGCCGCCGTATGCGAGGGAGTCGCCCGATGACCATCGCCTCCAGCAGTCCTCCGTCACGTCTGCCCACGGGCGGCGCCGCGGAGGCACGCAGCAAACCCAGGACACGCCGGACCGGGGTGGGGGACAACCGGGGAGACGGACGGCTGGCCGCGGTGTTCATCGCGCCGGCGCTGCTCGGCTTCGTGGTCTTCCTGCTCTGGCCGACGCTCCGGGGCATCTATCTGAGCTTCACCCGCTACAACCTGCTGACACCGGCGGAGTGGGTGGGCCTGGACAACTACGTCCGCATGGTCAACGACCCCATCTTCTGGGACTCACTGTGGGTCACCGTCGAGTACGTCGTCATCAACATCGGCGTGCAGACGGTCGCGGCGCTCGCCATGGCCGTCCTGCTGCAGCGGCTGACCCAGTCGGCGATGCTGCGCGGGATCGTGCTCACGCCGTACCTGATGTCGAACGTCGTGGCCGGCCTCGTCTGGCTCTGGATCCTCGACACGCAGCTGGGCATCGGCAACGAGATCATCAGCGCGCTCGGCGCCGACCGCATCCCGTTCCTCGCCGACGAGACCTGGGCGATCCCGACGATCGCGCTCATCAACGTGTGGCGGCACGTCGGATACACCGCCCTGCTGCTCTTCGCCGGTCTCCAGGCGATCCCGAACGACATGTACGAGGCGGCCAGGGTGGACGGCGCGAGCGAGTGGCGGATGTTCTGGCGGATCACCATGCCGCTGCTGCGGCCGATCCTCGCGGTCGTGCTGATCATGACCATGATCGGGTCGTTCCAGGTGTTCGACACCGTCGCCGTCACCACCGCGGGCGGTCCGGCGAACGCGACCAACGTGCTCCAGTTCTACATCTACGGCTCCGCCTTCGGGCGCTTCCAGTTCGGCTACGCCTCGGCCATGTCCGTCGCCCTGCTGGTCGTACTGAGCGCGATCACCATCCTCCAGTACCGGCTCACCCGGGCCGGCCGGACCGACCTCGGCTGACGGAAGGGAGACACCGACATGGCCACCGTGACGACAACGACGCCCACGACCCTGCGGCCGGTCCGGCGCAGGTTCCCCTTCGGGCGGGCCGCCGCCTGGACCGTGATGGGACTCATCGTCCTCATCACCCTCCTGCCGTTCTACTGGATCCTGCGCACCGCGCTCTCCACCAACGCCGGCCTGAGCGCCGACCCGACCAACCCGCTGCCGGTGGACCTCACCACGAGCGGATTCGAACGGGCCCTGGGACTGCAGTCGGCCGAGGAGGCCGTCAAACAGGGCGGCGCGGGCGGCGGGCTCGACTTCTGGCGCTATCTGCTCAACTCCGTGCTGGTCTCGACCCTGATCACCGGCTGTCAGATCTTCTTCTCCGCGATGGCCGCGTATGCCTTCTCGCGGCTGCGCTGGCGGGGCCGGGACAAGGTGTTCGGCCTGTTCCTGGCCGGGATGATGGTGCCGGCCATCTTCACGCTGCTGCCGAACTTCGTGCTCATCAAGCAACTGCACCTGATCGACACGCTCCTCGGTATCGCGCTGCCCACCATGTTCATGACGCCGTTCGCGGTGTTCTTCCTGCGCCAGTTCTTCATGAACATCCCCAGTGAGGTCGAGGAGGCCGCGCTCCTCGACGGCGCCGGGAAGATCAAGATCTTCTTCCGGGTGGTGCTGCCGATGGCGTCCACGCCGATCATCACGCTGGGCGTGCTGACGTACATCACCTCCTGGAACGACTACTTCTGGCCGCTGATGGTCTCCTACAGCGACAGCTCACGGGTGCTGACCGTGGCGCTGGCGGTCTTCCGGGCGCAGACCCCGGCGACCGGCGTCGACTGGTCCGGGCTCATGGCGGCGACGCTGATCGCCGCGCTGCCGATGCTCGTGCTCTTCGCCTGCTTCGCGCGCCGCATCGTCAGCTCCATCGGCTTCACCGGGATCAAGTAAGGGGACTGTGATGCGAATTCGACTTCGTCCGCTCGTCGCGGCGACCGGAGCGCTGGCGCTGTCCCTGGTCAGCGGATGCGCGCAGTCAGGCGCCGCAGGATCCTCCGCGAACACGGTCACGTACTGGCTGTGGGACGCCAACCAGCTGCCCGCCTACCAGGCCTGTGCCAAGGGGTTCGAGAAGGAGAACCCCGGGCTGAAGGTGAAGATCACGCAGCTCGGCTGGAGCGACTACTGGACCAAGCTCACCGCCGGGTTCATCGCGGGCACCGCCCCGGACGTGTTCACCGACCACATCCAGAACTTCGGCCAGTTCTCCGACCTGAAGGTCCTCGAACCGCTCGACGACCTCGGCATCAAGGACTCCGACTACCAGCCGGGCCTCGCCGCCAACTGGATCGGCAAGGACGGCCACCGCTACGGCGCTCCCAAGGACTGGGACACCGTCTCGCTGTTCTACAACTCGAAGATGACCGAGGAGGCCGGGCTCAGCGCCGAGCAGCTCAACAGCCTGTCCTGGAACCCGAAGGACGGCGGCACCTTCGAAAAGGCCATCGCCCACCTGACGATCGACAGGAAGGGCAAGCGGGGCGACGAGCCGGGCTTCGACAAGAACAACGTCAAGGTGTACGGCATGGCCACGGGCGGCGGCGGCTTCGGCGACGGCCAGACGCAGTGGAGCCCCTTCACCGGCTCCGCCGGGTGGAACTACCTCGACAAGGCGCGCTGGGGCACGAAGTACCAGTACGACAGCAAGACCTTCCAGTCGGCCGTCGAGTGGTACTTCGGCCTGGCGAAGAAGGGCTACATGCCACCCCTGTCGGACTACAACATCCAGTCCAACCAGCAGAACACCCAGATCGCGGCGGGCAAGGCGGCCACCGCGTTCGACGGGGCATGGATGATCTCCACCTACGCGGGCTTCAAGGGACGGGACATGAAGACCGCCCTGACCCCGGCCGGACCGACCGGCAAGCGCGCCACCATGATGAACGGCCTCGCCGACTCCGTCACCAAGGCCTCCAAGAACAAGACGGGCGCCAAGAAGTGGGTGGCGTATCTGGCCTCGGACCAGTGCCAGACCGTCGTCGGCGAAGCCGGCGTCGTCTTCCCCGCCACCGCGGCCGGGACCGAGGCCGCGGTCGCCGCGTACCGGAAGAAGGGCATCGACGTCTCGTCGTTCACCGACCCCGTGGCCGACAAGAAGCGCTTCCGGACCTTCTCCTACCCGATCGCCAGCTACTCCGCGGACATGACGGCGCTCATGCAGCCGGCGATGGAGGACATCTACGGCAACGGAAAGCCCGTCAGCAGCCTCGACCAGACCAACGACCAGATCAACCTGATCCTCTCGCAGTGATCACCCGCACAGTGAAGGGCATGCCTCACATGACGTTCTCCCTCGGCATCGTCGGCGCCGGACAGTTCTCGGGCCAGTTCGCCACCCTGTTCCAAGCCCACCCCGGCGTCAGCGACGTCTACGTCACCGACCTGCTGCCCGAGAGGGCCGAACAGCTCGTCGCCGCGCAGGGCCTCGCCGGCTCCTTCCCGTCGTACCAGGCCATGCTGGAGTCGGAGGACGTCGACGCGGTCGCGATCTTCACCCAGCGCTGGACGCACGGCCCGCTGGTGCTGCAAGGCCTCAACGCCGGCAAGCACGTGTACTCCGCGGTCCCCATGGCGATCAGCACGGAGGAGATCGCGGCGATCATCGACACGGTCAAGGCCACCGGCCTGACGTACATGATGGGCGAGACCAGCGAGTACAACCCGGCCACCGTCCACGCCCGCAACCAGATAGCCGAGGGCGCCTTCGGGCGGCTCTTCTACGCCGAGGGCGACTACGTCCACGACATGGACCTGGGCTTCTACGAGGCCTACCAGTACAGCGGCGGCGAGAACTGGAAGGCCACCGCCAGCTATCCCCCGCTGCTGTACCCGACGCACGCGATCGGCGGGGTGCTGGGCGCCTGGCAGACGCACGCCGTCAGCGTGTCCGCGATCGGTGTCCTGGACGACCGGGGCGACGGCGTCTTCGACAAGGACGTCAGCCAGTTCGGCAACGACTTCTCCAACGCCACCGCGCTGTTCGAGGTCGCAGGCGGCGGCTCGTTCCGTACGAACGAGTTCCGGCGGGTCGGCTATCCCTCGCACATCCGTGAGTCGCGCTTCCGTTTCTTCGGCACCGAGGCGAGCATGGAGCAGCTCGCCACGGTCGCACTGTGGCAGGACAAGCAGGGCGTGAAGGACATCAGCGAACTGCTGGAGCCCAAGCCCACCATGGCTCCCGACGACCCGTCGCTGCAGCACATAGCGCCGGAGCTGCGGGCCGCCTTCACCTCCGGGTCGGCGCCCGTGCACGACCGGGAGCGGCTGCCGAGGGAGTTCGACAACCTGCACAACGGCCACGAGGGCAGCCACCACTTCCTGGTCGACGACTTCGTGACCGCCGTCAACGCGCGCACCCTGCCGTCGGTGAACGCGTGGGTGGCCGCCCGCTACACCTTGCCGGGCATCATCGCGCACGAGTCCGCGCGGCAGGGCGGGGTACGGCTGGAGATCCCGGACTTCGGGGACGCGCCCCAGTAGGGGCCGGTGCGGGCCGGGTGCCTGGGATCAGGTGCCCGGCTTGCGGCCGTAGACGAAGACGTCGTCGTTCTTCTTCAGCAGCGACCAGTACTTCTTGGCGTCGGTCTTGGTCATGTTGACGCAGCCGTGCGAGCCCGGCGGGTTCCACACGCTGATGCCGACCGAGTGGAAGGCCTGGCCGCCGTCGAAGAACTGGGCGTAGGGCATCGGCACGTCGTAGATGGAGGAGACGTGGTCGATGTTGCGCCAGTAGATCTTCTTCAGGCCCGTGCGGGTCTCGTCGCCGTCGCGGCCGGTGCGGACCGGGACCGGACCGTAGACGAGCTTCTTGCCGTCCTGGATCCAGCTCAGCTGGAGAGTCAGGTTCACACAGGCGATCCGGCCCTTGTTGACCGGGCACTTGCCGTCCTTGTTGGGGTTCGTCCCGACGGCCTTCTGCTTCTGCATCAGGTCCATCACGCCCCAGGTGACGGGCCCGGCGTAGCCGATGTTCGGGGAGATCCCGTGCTTGGTCTGGAAGGCGCGGATCGCCTTGCAGTCGGCGGCGGACTGCTTGCCGTCGACCGGACGGCCGAGGAACTTCTCGACCTGCTTCTGGTACGGGCCGGTCTGCGTGGTGCAGCTCGCTGCCTGCGCCGGGGTGGCGCCGAGCGCGAGTGTGAGCGGTGCCACCAGGCCGGTGATCCCGAGTGCGACGGCTCCCCGTCTGCGTACGTCCCCCATGGCTCGTCATGCCCTTTCGCGGAGATGGTCTGCGGTGTTCTGCCAGCTAGACGGGCGAAAGGGGGCTTGGGTTGTGCGGAGGTTCGGCCTGCGACGAAACGGTGACATACCTCACCGCTCGGCACGGCCCCCGCTAGGGGCGCAGGGCGTCGTGAAAGCCGGTGTTGACGGCGGTGAGGCCGCCGTCGACGACCAGGGTGGCGCCGGTGATCCAGGAGGCGTCGGACGAGGCGAGGAAGGTGACGGCCGCCGCGATGTCCTCCGGTTCGCCGACCCGGCCCAGGGGGTAGAGCCGGCGCAGCGCTTCCAGGTCCTGGTCGCGGCCCTCCCAGGCGGTGGTGCGGACGGTGCCCGGCACCACCAGGTTGACGCGGACACCGCGCGCGGCGGCGTGACCGGCGAGGGTGCGGGTCAGGGAGCCAAGGCCGGCCTTGGCGGCGCTGTAGGCGTGGTTGCCGAAGTCCTGCAGCCCGTTGACCGAGCCGATGGAGACGACGGCGCCGCGACCCGAGGCGGCCAGGTGCGGCAGCGCGGCACGGCAGCAGCGGTACGCGCCGGACAGGGTGACGTCGAGGTCGCGCGCCCACGACTCGTCCGGCTCGTCCTCGAAGAGAGGCGCGTCGGGCGAGCAGTGGGCGGCGCTGTTGACCAGCACGTCGAGCGAACCGAAGGTGTGGACGGCGTGGGCGACGGCGGCCTCGGCGGCCGCCCGGTCGGCCACGTCGCACTCGATGCCCTCGGCGGTGAGCCCCTCGTCCCGCAGGGCCCGCGCGGTCCGCGTGGCCGCGGCCGGGTCCTGGTCGGCCACCAGGACCCGTGCGCCCTCCCGCGCGAACCGGCGGGCGGTGGCGGCGCCGATGCCGCGTGCCCCGCCGGTGATGAGAACCCCGTATCCCTCGAAGCGCCTGGTGTCCGTCATGGGCCGACCGTACTGCCCCGGGGGTGGCTCAGCGGTAGCCGCTCGTGTCGGCCGGCTTGCCCGCGTCCTGGACCTCGACGAGGTAGCGCCAGGCGTCCGGGCGGCTGCCGTCGAGGTCGGTGAAGCCGTACACCTGGGCGAGGCCGCCGCTGGAGAGGGACTGGCCGTTGAAGCGCGCCACGTCCGGGTCGGCGGCGAGCGCGGCCACGGCCCGGCCGACGTAGCGCGGGGTCTCCGAGATGGCGAAGTGGGGGACGCGTTCCAGGGCGTCGCGCCAGTTCTCCTCCTGCACCTCGAAGACCTCCAGCATGATCTCCGAGCGGAGCCAGCCGGGGGTGAGGGCGACGGCTGTGGCGCCGCGTGGGCCCAGCTCGTGGCCGAGGGCGAAGGCCATGCGCAGGACGGAGGCCTTGGCGAGGTCGTAGAAGAAGCTCACGCGGTAGTTGTCGCGGTTGTAGTCGGCGGTGCCGTCGGTGACCTCGACGACCAGGCCGCCGGGGTTGCGCAGCAGCAGGGGCAGGGCGTGGTGGCTGGTGATCGCGTGGGTCTCGACGGCGAGCCGGAGCAGGTGCAGCCCGTTGTCGAGGTCGTGCTCCCAGACCGGGGCGTCCCATGCGAAGAGCTTCTCGCCGCCCCAGATGTCGTTGACGAGGACGTCGAGGCGGCCCTGCTCGCCGTCGATCCGCTCCACGAGGGTGCGGACCTGCGCGGGGTCGAGGTGGTCCGTGGGGACGGCGATGCCGTGTCCGCCGGCCTCGGTGACCAGGTCGGCGGTGTCCTCGATGGTCTCGGGCCGGTCGTACTCGGAGCGGCGGGTGCGTGTGCTGCGTCCGGTGACGTAGACGGTGGCGCCCGCCGCGCCGAGTTCCACCGCCATGCCCCGTCCGGCGCCCCGGGTCGCACCGGCGACCAGTGCGACCTTGCCCTTCAGCGGAGCTGACATGTCCGACCTCCCGTTGCCGTGAATGCGTGGTGCTTCGAGAGTGACGGGTAAGCCGGACATCTTCTGTCGCCTTTTGCCGGCGACACGCGGTCAGTGACCCCGGGCGATCCACTCCTGCAGCTGGGGGGCCTCCGCGCCGATGGTCGTGGGGTCCCCGTGGCCGGTGAGGACCTTCGTCTCGGGCGGCAGCGTGAGCAGCCGGTCGCGGATCGAGTCGATGATCGTCGGGAAGTGCGAGAAGGACCGGCCGGTGGCGCCGGGGCCGCCCTGGAACAGCGTGTCGCCGGTGAAGACGGTGGCAAGCCCTGGGTCGTACAGACACACCGCTCCGGGCGCGTGCCCCGGGGTGTGCAGGACGCGCAGGTCGGCGCCGCCGGCCTCGATCGTCTGGCCGTCGACCAGCCAGGCGTCGGGCTCCCGGTCCGGGTGGGTCTGCTTCCACAGCGGCAGGTCGTCGTGGTGCAGCCAGATCGTGGCGCCGGTGCGCTCGGCGAGGGCGGGGGCGGCGTCGATGTGGTCGTTGTGGGCGTGGGTGCACACGATGGCCGTGAGCCTGCGGTCCCCGACGGCCCGGGCGATGGCGTCGGCGTCGTGGGCGGCGTCGATGACGATCGCCTCGTGGTCGTCGCCGACGATCCACACGTTGTTGTCGACGTCCCAGGTGCCGCCGTCGAGGCTGAACTGGCCGGAGGTGACGAGGTGTTCGACTCGGGTGGTCATCAGAGCACCACCACCGAGCGCAGCACGTCGCCGTGGTGCATCCGCTCGAACGCCTTCTCCACCTCGTCCAGCTGGATGGTCTCGGTGACGAACGCCCCGAGGTCCAGGCGCCCTTGCAGATGCAGGTCGATCAGCATGGGGAAGTCACGGGAGGGCAGACAGTCGCCGTACCAGCTCGACTTGAGCGATCCGCCGCGGCCGAAGACGTCGAGCAGCGGCAGTTCGAGCTTCATTTCGGGGGTGGGCACGCCGACGAGGACGACCGTGCCGGCGAGGTCGCGGGCGTAGAAGGCCTGCTGGTACGTCTCCGGGCGGCCGACCGCCTCGATGACGACGTCGGCGCCGAAGCCGCCGGTCAGCTCGCGGATGGCCTCGACCGGGTCGGTCTCGCGCGAGTTGACGGTGTGGGTGGCGCCCATCGTCCGGGCGGTCTCCAGCTTGCGGTCGTCGATGTCGACGGCGATGATCCGCGCCGCTCCGGCCAGCTGCGACCCGGCGACGGCCGCGTCACCGACGCCACCGCAGCCGATGACCGCGACGGTGTCGCCCCGGCCGACGTTGCCGGTGTTGATCGCGGCGCCGATGCCGGCCATGACACCGCAGCCGAGCAGCCCGGCCACCTGCGGGGCGACCTCCGGGGCGACCTTGGTGCACTGCCCGGCCGCGACCAGCGTCTTCTCGGCGAACGCGCCGATACCGAGGGCCGGGGAGAGCTCCTGGCCGGTCGAGGCGAGGGTCATCTTCTGCCCGGCGTTGTGGGTGTCGAAGCAGTACCAGGGCCGCCCGCGCAGACAGGCCCGGCACTTCCCGCACACCGCGCGCCAGTTGAGGATCACGAAGTCGCCGGGCTCGACGTCGGTGACGCCGTCGCCGACCGCCTCGACCACGCCCGCCGCCTCATGGCCGAGCAGGAAGGGGAAGTCGTCGCTGATGCCGCCCTGCTTGTAGTGCAGGTCGGTGTGGCACACTCCGCAGGCCTGTACGGCCACGACCGCCTCTCCGGGACCGGGGTCGGGCACCACGATCGTCTCGATCCGCACCGGCTCGTCCTTGCCGGGTGCGATCACACCGCGTACTTCCTGCGCCATGGCGCTGACTCCTTCGTCGGCCGGGGTCCGTCCCTTCCGACCCTACGCGCGACTGATCGGTAAGGGGCGGGGATCGGCCACCTCAGACGCATGATCACGATTTCCCCCGGTGGCGAAAGGCCGGCCACCGTACGAGCCCCGCGCCGTAGCCTGAACGCTCCGCCCGACGCCGAAGGAGCGACGTGAGCATCGCAGAGACCGATTCCGCCGCGCCTCCCTGGCGGCTGCTCCTCGGATACGTCCGGCCGCATCGCTGGTCCCTGGCCGCCGGTGCCGTGCTCTCGCTGGTCACCGGGGCGACCGGGCTGCTGCTGCCGCTGGTGGCCAAGGGCCTGATCGACGATCTGTCGCACGACCGGGCCATCACCAGGGCGCTGCTGGCGATGTCGGCGCTGGTATTGGCCAACGCGGTGGTGGGGGCACTCGGTTCGTACGTGCTGCAGCGCACCGCCGAGTCGGTGGTGCTCGGAGCGCGGCGCGCGCTGTCGTCGTATCTGCTGCGGCTGCGGATCACGGCCGTGGACCGCAGCGAACCCGGGGATCTGATGGCCCGCATCACCTCCGACACCACGCTGCTGCGCCAGGTCACCACCAACTCGCTGGTCGGTCTGGGCACGGGCGGTCTCACCCTCGTCGCGACGATCGTGATGATGGGCCTGGTGGATGTCGTGCTGCTGGGCGTCACGCTGGCCGTGATCGCCGGTGCGGGGGTGATCCTCGGCGTGATCGTGCCGCGCATCAACAAGGCGAGCCGGCGGGCGCAGGACGCGGTGGGTGTCATGGGTGCCTCGCTGGAGCGGGTCCTCGGCGCTCTGCGCACCGTGAAGGCGTCGGGTGCCGAGCACCGGGAGGAGGCCACGCTGCACGAGGCGGCCGAGGAGTCCTGGCGGCAGAGCGTGCGGGCGGCCAGGTGGTCGGCGGCCGCGGGCAACACGGCGGGGCTCTCCATGCAGATCGCCTTCATCACGGTGCTCGCGGTGGGCGGCGCGCGCGTCGCGACCGGCGCCGTCGACGTGGGCACGCTGGTCGCCTTCCTGCTCTACGTCTTCTATCTGATGTCGCCGATACAGCAGGTCGTCGGCGCCGTCACGCAGTACCAGACGGGCGCCGCGGCCCTCACCCGCATGCAGGAGGCGCTGCTCCTGCCCGCCGAGCCGTCCTCCCGGTTCGCGCCGCTCCCCTCCCCCGGCGCACAGCCCGCCGCCCTCGCCTTCGACGACGTCCGCTTCCGCTACGCCGACGACCTGCCGTACGTCCACCACGGCGTGACGTTCGCCGTGCCCGCGCAGGGCATGACGGCGTTCGTGGGCCCGTCCGGCGCCGGCAAGACCACCGTCTTCTCGCTGATCGAGCGGTTCTACGACCCCGGCTCCGGCGTGATCACCCTGGACGGCCGGGACCTGTCCGACTGGGATCTGCCCCAACTGCGCGCCGCGATCGGCTATGTGGAGCAGGACGCGCCGGTCCTGTCGGGCTCGCTGCGGGACAACCTGCTGCTGGGCAATCCGGACGCGGACGAGGGCGCCTTGTCGCGGGTGCTGAAGACGACCCGTCTCGACGGCCTGATCGCCCGGCTGCCCGCAGGGCTCGACACGCTCGTCGGGCACCGGGGCACCAAGCTGTCGGGCGGTGAGCGGCAGCGCGTCGCCATCGCCCGCGCGCTGCTGCGCCGCCCCCGGCTGCTGCTGCTCGACGAGGCGACCTCGCAGCTGGACGCGGTGAACGAGGCGGCGCTGCGGGACACCGTCGCGGACGTGGCCCGTACGACCACGGTCCTCGTCGTGGCGCACCGGCTGTCGACGGTGACGACGGCCGACCGGATCGTGGTGATGGACGCGGGCCGGGTCCGGGCCGTCGGCACCCACCGCGAACTCGTGACCTCCGACCCGCTCTACGCGGAGCTGGCGGCGACCCAGTTCCTGGCGGCGGCCGACTGAGCCGTCGTGCCGGGGGCGGTGGCCCGGCTGCGCTTGCCGAGCCCGGCGGGCGGGAGGAGGCTCAGGGGTGAGGCTTCTCGCGGCCCGCTCCCCGTCGGGCCGCGGCCTCGCGAAGGAGGTCATCATGGGAACCGCGGCAGACCCCGCCTTCGACCGAGACACACTGCGCCGGGGCGTGGAAGGGCAGACTCCGGAGATTCTGCTCTCCCTCTACGCCGACGACGCGGAGCTCCGCATCGTGGACCGTACGACCCAGCCCAGCCACCCCAAGGTCCTGCACGGCCGGGAGGAGATCGGCCGGATGCTGGAGGACGTGTACAGCCGCGACATGACGCACAAGATGGAGCGGTGCGTCGTCCAGGGCGACGAGGCCGCCTACAGCGAGAGCTGCCAGTACGCGGACGGCGTGCGCGTCCTGTCCGAGTCCATGATCTCGCTGCGCGGCGGAAAGATCACCGAACAGACCCTGATCCAGGCCTGGGACGAATAGGGCCTGCCCGGGATGCGATCAGCGCATCCAGGCGCTGTACGACATGACGTCGCCCTCCTCCACCCCGTACTGGGGGTCGGGGCGTGTGAGGGTGCTCTCCAGACCCAGGACGGCGCCGGTGACCGGGTCCATGATCAGCATCCGGCGGACGCCCTGAGTGTCGTTCACGTAGGCCTGGCCGCGGCGGCCCAGCCGGTCGGTCACCTGGCCGACCGGCCGCAACCCCTCGGAGCCGGCGAGGAGGCGGGCGAGCGTCGCGCTCTCCCTGGCGCCGAGGGTCCAGTTGTCCAGCAGGGTGGCCACGGCGTCCAGCAGCTCCGGCGTGGTCAACGGCGTGTCGGTGAACCGGGCTTCCCTCAGGTAGTCGCGCAGCCGGGCCGGATCCCGCGGCGGGGGTGAGTGGGGAGGTGCGTCGCTCCAGCTCGGCGGGTAGGTCCGGTCGCTGATGACGTGTCCGTCGTCGACGAGGTGGGGCTCGCCGTCCGCGTCGGAGAGGACCGGGCGGCCCGGATGCCTCGGGTCGGTGGCCACGACGAGTTCGGTGTGGCCGGCATCGGCCCGCCAGCGCACGATGCGTTCCTCGGGCAGGGTGATCGGGGGTTTGCCGTCCGACATGCCCAGGCTCCAGGACTGCACGTGCGTGCCCTTGCGCAGACGGGGCGAGCCGTCGGCCGCGGCCTGCTCGGCACGTTCGGCCAGCCGGTCCAGGGGCACGGGGGTGGAGCCGGTCCGCACCACCAGCGGGCGGGGCGCGGCGACGGCCGGTGCGGTGTCCGGACCGCTCAGCACGAGGGTGAGGGTCAGGGCGGCGACGACGGCGGTGGCCACGAGCCCCCAGGCCAGCCGGGGCCGGCCGGGGCCCGGCAGCAGCCGGTCCCGCAGACGGCCGGAGGGCCGCTCACGCAGCAGACGCGCGAGCCGGCGCTCCGCGTCGTGGTCCAGGGGGCCGTCGCCGAGGTGGGGGCCGTCGTGCGGCACCGGGTTGGCGCCGCGCAGCAGTTCGAGTTCGTCAGCCATGGCCGTGTTCCTTCGGGGCGGTCATGTGGGCGGCGGGCAGGGGGAACGGGGCGTCGGCCGTGGAGGCTGAGGCAGGGAGCCGGATCTCACCAGCCGTCATTCCCCCGCTCCTCGTCGTGGAAGACGCGTCAGTCATCGTCCCGCCCTCCCCCGCAGTGCGCGTCGGCCTTGGCGTGCTCGGGGGCCATGCGGTCGATCTCGGTTCTCAGCCGGCGGCGTGCCCGGTGCAGCCGCATGGCCGCGGCCCGGCTGCCGCAGCCGAGGGCGACCGCGACCTCGTCGACGCCGAGTTCCTCCCAGGCCGTCAGGCGCAGCACCTCCTGGTCGGACGGGGAGAGACGGGACAGTGCCTCGTGGACCCAGGCGCCGGGTGTGTCGGCCTCGGGTCCCACCGCGATGTGCCGCCCGTGCGCGGTGTCGTCGTTGCCGAGCCGGTCGACGAGCCGGCGGCGGCGTCCGTGCCCGCGTACCGCGTTGGCCAGGCAGTTGCGGGCCACGCCGTACAGCCAGGGCAGCGGGGAGGGCGGCAGGTCCGCCCGGCGGCGCCAGGCGACCGTGAACACCTCCGCCACCACTTCCTCCACTTCGCCGGCCCGCCCCTCCAGTCGCCTCGCGACATAGCGGCTGACCGCCCAGTAGTGCTCGCGGTAGGCAGCGGCGAAGATCTCGTCGTTGCTCATGTCCCGTTCGTGTCCGGCACCTTCTCGATCGTCACACCCGTTTTCGTGATTCTCGTCGCGTGCGTGCAGTGTGACGTCCGGGCGGGGCTCGGACACAGGCGGGGTATGAGGCACCTCAAGTGGCTGACGACCACGGATCACAAGACGATCGGCACGCTGTACCTGGCGACGTCGTTCGCGTTCTTCGTCATCGGTGGCGTGATGGCGCTGTTCATGCGCGCCGAGCTGGCCCGGCCGGGTCTGCAGATCATGTCGAACGAGCAGTTCAACCAGGCGTTCACGATGCACGGCACGATCATGCTGCTGATGTTCGCGACGCCGCTGTTCGCCGGCTTCGCGAACTGGATCATGCCGCTGCAGATCGGCGCGCCCGACGTGGCGTTCCCGCGGCTGAACATGTTCGCCTACTGGCTGTACCTGTTCGGCTCGCTCATCGCGGTCGGTGGCTTCCTCACGCCGCAGGGCGCGGCCGACTTCGGCTGGTTCGCCTACAGCCCGCTCTCAGACGCGGTCCGCAGCCCGGGTATCGGCGCCGACATGTGGATCATGGGTCTGGCCTTCTCCGGCTTCGGCACCATCCTCGGCTCGGTCAACTTCATCACCACGATCATCTGCATGCGCGCCCCCGGCATGACGATGTTCCGCATGCCGATCTTCGTGTGGAACGTGCTGCTGACCGGTGTGCTGGTCCTGCTCGCCTTCCCGGTCCTGGCCGCGGCCCTGTTCGCCCTGGAGGCGGACCGCAAGTTCGGCGCCCACATCTTCGACTCCGCCAACGGCGGCGCGTTGCTGTGGCAGCACCTCTTCTGGTTCTTCGGCCATCCAGAGGTGTACATCATCGCGCTGCCGTTCTTCGGCATCATCTCCGAGGTCATCCCGGTCTTCTCCCGTAAGCCGATGTTCGGTTACACGGGTCTGATCGGCGCGACCATCGCGATCGCGGGCCTGTCCGTGACGGTGTGGGCCCACCACATGTACGTCACCGGCGGTGTGCTGCTGCCGTTCTTCTCCTTCATGACCTTCCTGATCGCGGTCCCGACCGGTGTGAAGTTCTTCAACTGGGTCGGCACCATGTGGCGCGGCAGCCTGTCGTTCGAGACGCCCATGCTGTGGGCGATGGGGTTCCTGATCACGTTCGTGTTCGGCGGGCTCACGGGTGTGCTGCTGGCCTCGCCGCCGATCGACTTCCACGTCTCCGACTCGTACTTCGTGGTGGCCCACTTCCACTACGTCATCTTCGGGACGGTCGTGTTCGCGATGTTCTCCGGCTTCCACTTCTGGTGGCCGAAGTTCACCGGCAAGATGCTGGACGAGCGCCTCGGCAAGATCACCTTCTGGACGCTGTTCATCGGCTTCCACGGCACGTTCCTGGTCCAGCACTGGCTCGGCGCGGAGGGCATGCAGCGGCGGATCCCCGACTATCTGGCGGTGGAGGGCCTGACGACGCTCAACACGGTGTCGAGCATCTCCTCGTTCCTGCTCGGCATGTCGATGCTGCCGTTCTTCTACAACGTGTGGAAGACGGCGAAGTACGGCGAGAAGGTCACGGCCGACGACCCCTGGGGCTACGGCCGCTCCCTGGAGTGGGCGACCTCCTGCCCGCCGCCCCGCCACAACTTCGTCGCCCTCCCCCGGATCCGCAGCGAGTCCCCGGCGTTCGACCTGCATCACGCGGACGTCGCGGCGGCTGAGCGGGAGCTGACGCTCCGATGACCGCGATGAGGGGTCTCCCTGTGGACATGCGGGCCTTCCATCACGAGGTCGAGGGCCATCTGCTCGCCGCCGCGGCGCGGGAGGAGGCCCGCACGGCCGCCGAGCGCTTCGCCGCCGGGCTCGACTGGCTGCCCGATGCTCAACGGCAGGAGGTGGAACGGCTGTTCGCCGCGGAGCACCTCGCCCTCACCCGGGCCTCGTGGCAGCGGACGGCCCACCGTGGGGAGGAACTGCGGGGCGAGTACGAGGCGGTGTACCGCGGGCTCCGCGCGCGGTTGCTGGCCGCTCTGCTGCTGGGAGGCACGCTGGTGGCGGCCGTGAACCTCGTGGTCCTGGTGTCAGGCTAGTCCGTTCAGTCCCGCGTCGCGGGTCGCAGGACCTCGATGAGGCTGGCGTAGCTGTCCTGTCCGTGACCCGCCGCGGCGGCCTTCTCCATGGCGGCCTTCAGCAGCTCGGGCAGCGCGTTGTCGATGCCCCGGGCCGCCGCCGCGTGGATGAGGTGGTCGATGGCCGCGATCTGTACGTCGACGGTGGCGTCGTCGCCCGGGTAGCGGCCCGCGTCCACCTGGGCGGCGTACCTGGTGAGAAAGCCCGTCACGGCGGTCAGCCAGCGGATCGCCACGGGGGTGAAGTCGGCAGCGGGCGTCCCCTCGGCGCCGACCAGCGCCGTGCCGTGCAGCCAGCCGGTCATGGTGGACCACATCAGGCCGAGCAGCGCGGCGTCGTAGAGGGAGGCGAGGCCGGGGTCGGTGCCGAGGTGGAGGGGGTCGCCGAGGGCCGCCAGCGTGGGGCTGTGGGTCTCGAAGACCTGCCGGGAGCCGCTGTAGAGGAACATCATGGCGGGGTCGCCGACGCCGGGCGGGGTGGTCATGATGGCGCCGTCGAGGTAGTCGACCCCGTGGGACCGGGACCACTCGACGGCCTCGTGGGCCTGCTCGGGAGAGCCGGAGGTGAGGTTGACCAGGGTTCTGCCCGCGAGGTCGACGGCGGCCGGGTCGAGGACCGTGTACAGCGCCTCGTAGTCCAGCACACAGGCGATGGTCAGCGGGGAGGCGGCGACCGCCTCCTGAGGCGTGGCGGCCAGGCGGGCGCCTCGCTCGACCAAGGGCCGGGCCTTGTCCGGGGACCGGTTCCAGACCGTGGTCGGGTGACCCCGGTCCAGCAGCGCGGCGGCCAGGGCCGAGCCCATCGAGCCCAGTCCGAGCACGGTGACGGCCTGCTGTTCTGCGTTCATGCCCAACTCCTCGTGAAGCGTGTGTAGGTGATGCGTGATCACGTACGGCAACGCTCGCAGGGCGTGAGGACCGGGAACAGTGACAGCGGTGACGGCGTCCACCAAATTCCTGCCATACGCTTCGGGGCATGGGTGCTGGTTCCGTCGCCGTGGTCGTGACCGAGGAGATCGGGGTCCCGTCCTGGGATCTGTACGAACTGAGCATCCCCTGCACAGTGTTCGGCAAGCCGCAGCCGGATCTGGCCGATCCCTGGTACGACCTGCGGCTCTGCGGGACGGGTGCGGGGGCGCGGGAGAATGCGGAGGGGCACGGGCTGACCCTGCGGACCCGCTACGGGCTCGACGACCTGGCGGACGCCGACACGGTCATCGTGCCCTCGGTGCCCGACCCCTGCGTCGACGAGGGCAGGCCGCTGCCGGAGGGGTTGGTCGCGGCCCTGCGGCGCGCCCATGACGCCGGTGCCCGCATGGTCTCCCTCTGCACCGGCGCCTTCGCGCTCGCCGAGGCGGGGCTGCTCGACGGCCGCCGGGCGACCGCGCACTGGATGCACACCGACCGACTGGCCGAGCGGTACCCGAAGGTGCGGGTCGACGAGTCGGTGCTGTACGTGGACGACGGCGATGTGCTCACCAGCGCCGGGCTCACCGCCGGCCTCGACCTGTGCCTGCATCTGGTGCGGCGCGATCTGGGCGCGCACGTCGCCAACCAGCTGGCGCGCCGCATGGTGGTGCCCGCCCACCGGCCGGGCGGGCAGGCGCAGTTCATCGAGCTGTCGGTGCCGCCCAGCGACGACGTGGGGCTGGCTCCCGTGCTGGAGTGGGCGCGGGCGAACCTCGACCGGCCGCTGACGGTCGCCGATCTGGCGCGGCGGGCCTCGATGAGTCCGCGTACGTTCTACCGGCGCCTCCAGGCGGCCACCGGGACGACTCCGCTCCAGTGGCTCCTCGACCAGCGGCTCGGGCGCGCCCGGTCCCTGCTGGAGTCGACGGACCTGCCGGTCGAGAAGGTCGGGGAGCTCAGTGGCCTGGGCACGGCCAACAACCTCCGGCACCACTTCCTCAAGCACATCGGGGTGCCGCCGGGCGACTACCGGCGGGCCTTCCCCCGGGCCCTTCCGGAGTCACGCACCTCGGCCTGAGGGACTCCATCCCGGCGGCCGCAGGATCCCCAGCAACTGCCGGACCAGTTCCTCGACCACCTCGTCCAGGGTCGCGTCCACCCACCCCGCGCTCCAGTCGTGCAGCAGCCCGTTGACGCTGCCGATGAAGCCCGTCGCCGCGAGGCGGTAGTCGCGGGGTGCGGCCTCCCCGCGTGCGGCGGCCGCTTCGGCCTCGGCGCAGATGAGGTCGACCCAGCCGGCCCGGCGGGCGAGCCGCTGTTCCTCCAGGCGCGGGCTGACACCGATGATCTCGACGAAGGTGATGCGGATCCGGCGCGGATCGGCCGCGACGTTCCCGGCGTAGGCGCGGAAGATCGCCGTGGCGCGCTCGACGAGCGGCAGGTCGGCGGATGCGGCCGCGGCCTCCAGAACCGCAGTCTCGGCCCAGCCGTTGACCTGGAGGTGGAGGGCGGCGAGCACGTCGTCGAGGGTGCGGAACTCCTCGTAGAACTGGCGCGTGGACAGTCCGGCCGCCTCGCTGAGCGCCGCGACCGTGGTGGAGCGGAAGCCGGGGGTGTCGCCGAACAGCTGGAGCGCGGCGTCGAGGAACCGTCGGCGCCGCTCGGCCTGCCGCTCCTCGGCCGTCTTGCCGCCGTAGCGGCCGGTGGGCGGTCTGAGTCTCCCCGGCACCGGCTCTCCCTTCGGCGTTCGAACACCGGTCCTTGTCCGAACGCCGATTGTGTCGTGTTCCCGGTCCCGGAGAGAAGGCCGCCCTTCCCTGCCGCGTGGCTAGCCGGCCTCCCTCGCCGCCCATGCCGTCAGCTCGGAGCGGGCCGCCTTCAGCAGGTCCGCCGAGGGTGCCGTCGCCCCGTTGGTCACCAGCGCGTAGTGCGGGACGCCCGAGTCGGGCGCGGTGAGCAGGAGGCGGCGGCTGCCCGTGCCGCCCGGCTCCTGGGCCACACCGACCGGGGTCGTCGAGGTGTACGCCGGCGGTGCGTGGGCCGTGCCCAGGTCGGAGACGACCGTGGTGGACGAGGTCGGGAAGCTCGCCGGCAGATGCAGTTCGGTGGGCGCCGAGCTGCCGTCCGAGCGCCAGAGCAGCAGCCCGTACTGTCCCGATCCCACGAGCCGCTGCACATTGGGCAGCGCACTCGGCACCGGGTTCCAGGTCAGCGTCGTCGAGCCGTCCCGGGAGCGGTCCTCGTAGGTGAAGCCGACGGTTGTGCCGGCCGTGGCGCTCGGGTAAAGGCGGTCCAGGAGCCGGGCATCCTGGCGCAGCACGGGCTTGCCCGAGTCGTCGAGGCGTACGGCGGACAGGTCCTCGTCGTTCCAGGCGTCACCGGTGGTGAGCACCTTGTCGGGGTTGCCGTTCATCAGCTCGCGGTGCCGGCCGTGGTAGATGTCCCACTGCCACTGCGAGCCGGAGAGCACGGGCCCCGAGGCGGCCGGGTCGGACCACCAGTCGGCGCCCTTCAGGCGTGAGTCGAGGGCCTGGTACATGGCCTTGAGGACGGTCGGCGCCTTGTCGGAGACATTGCCGGCCAGCGGGTGCCCGAACTCGCTGACGATGGCGGCGGTCCGCGCGGAGGCGGCCCGGTCGCGGACGGTACGGAAGTCGCCCGCGTACTGGCCGTCGGCCGCCTTGCCCCACATGAAGACGCCGGAGATGGCCTTCTGGTCGTAGAAGTGGGTGTTGAACACATAGCGCGGTCCGAGGGTGCCGGCGTCCAGCAGGCCGCCCTCCTGCTTCTGGAAGTCGAGGTTGGCGTTCCAGAAGAGGTTCGGCTCCACGAACGCGGGCTTGTCCCGCCAGCCTGCCGTGTCCATGCGGGCCCGGAACTTCTCGTAGAACGGCCACAGCACGTCCTTCTCCCAGGCCCGGCTGGTCTGCCCGGAGTCGTGGACGCCCGCGTGCGGCTCGTTGTAGGGGTCGAAGCCGACGACGCCCTTGAACCGGTCGGCGTCCAGGTGCTGCCTGAGGTACGTCATGGTCTTCTCGGCGGTGGCGAGGAAGGCGTCCTGCACGCCGTGCGCGTTGTGCCAGAAGTCGTACGAGGCCCGCTTCACGGCCTCGTTCTGGGTGATGTTCTGCCCCCAGAAGAGGCAGATCCCGCAGGACTCGTCGGGGTAGTTCCCGGCGTCCACCGCCCACTTGGGCGCGCCGTCGCCGGTGTACCAGCTGTCGGCGTCGAACAGGTGCCGGGAGTAGAGGTCCTGGTGGAAGTCGGGGTAGACGCGGATGCCGGCGTCGAGGAAGGCCCGCATCTGGTCGGTGGCGGCGGCGAGGTAGGCCGTGTCCACCTGGCCGCGCTCGGGCTCGGCGTAGGCCCAGGAGAGCAGGAAGCGGACGGTGTTGCCGCCGCCGAGGGCACGCAGGGCGGTCGCCGACTTCTTGGCGTCGGCGACCGAGGCGAAGGGCAGGCCGCCGTTCTCCGCCAGCTTGGTCTCGCCGGAGACGTTGTAGCCGCGGAGCACGATCTCGCGGCCGGAGGCGTCGGTGAAGCGGCCGTCCCGCACGGCCAGCGGGGCGCCGTCGAACCAGAGGGAGTCGGAGGGGGCGGCTGCGGTGGCGGGCGGGACTCCCGCCACCGTCAGGGATCCGCTGAGGACGACCAGGACAGCGAGCAGACGTACCCGGATGTTCGGCATGTCCACCACAGTCCGGCGGCGTCCGGGCAGCGTCAATACCTCCTGACCCCGAGGTAAGTTGACTGTCAGTCAGCCCGCCTGCTCACTCCCCCACCCGGCGGGTCACGTTCAGCAGATACTCCTTCCTGTTCAGCGGATTGTGGTCGGTGCGCGGCCGGTGCGGAACCGTGCCGCGGGTCACCGGCGCGTAGTGGTCGAAGGCCGTCTCCAGCTCGCCCTCGCCCCGGGTCAGCCCCGGCAGCCGCCGCTCCAGCGCGTGCACCCGGGCGGCCGGCACCATGCCCTCCAGCACGCAGACCACGTCCCGTGTGCCGGTGTTCTCCGGTACCGCGCCCAGCCGGGCCAGCACCGGCAGCAGCGCGCCGAGCGTGTCGGCCGGCGCCTCGAGCCGGAAGCGGTGCACCGGCTCGTGCACCAGGGTGCCTGCCCGGCGCAGCGCCTCCATCAGGACCAGCGGGGTCAGGCCCCGGAAGTCCTGGCCGGTGCTCGACATGCTCTTGTCGAAGCCCTGGTGCGCGTGGCTCTGCCGGGGCGAGTAGCCGGAGTGGGTCATGGTGACCGTGCAGTCGGTGACCTGCCAGCCGTGCAGCCCCTGGCCGAGGGTCTCCCGGACGGTATCCTCGACGGCCTTGAAGAAGGCGTACGGCATCGAGCC
>NZ_JBVJBP010000036.1:0-62335 GCF_055589465.1 Streptomyces sp. NPDC041940 | reverse complement strand
CTCAAGGTCACGTACAAGGTCGAGGCCACGCGTGTCGAGCAGCGGACCGACTTCGACAAGCTGATCGTCGACGTCGAGACCAAGCAGGCCATGCGCCCGCGTGACGCGATGGCGTCGGCCGGCAAGACCCTGGTCGAGCTGTTCGGTCTGGCCCGTGAGCTGAACATCGACGCCGAGGGCATCGACATGGGTCCGTCCCCGACGGACGCCGCGCTCGCGGCCGATCTGGCGCTGCCGATCGAGGAGCTGGAGCTCACCGTCCGCTCCTACAACTGCCTCAAGCGTGAGGGCGTCCACTCCGTGGGTGAGCTCATGGCTCGCTCCGAGGCGGACCTGCTCGACATCCGCAACTTCGGTGCGAAGTCGATCGACGAGGTCAAGGCCAAGCTGGCCGGCATGGGCCTGGGCCTCAAGGACAGCCCGCCCGGATTCGACCCGACCGCCGCCGCCGACGCCTTCGGCTCGAACAACGACGGGGACGCGGGGTTCGTGGAGACCGAGCAGTACTGAACGCTGCGCCGCGGCCAAGACACCGGGCATGACGCGCTCGATGTCATGGCCGCGCGGACGCTGTCAGAGTCGGGGCGTCGTCAAGGCCGCAGGCCCCGACTCTGATACGACCGGCCGCCGGCCGGCGTCAGAGGTAGCGCCGTATGGGCCGCACGGCGGCTTCGCGGGCCCGTTGGAGCGGGGAGCGCTTCTTCCACTGCCCGGCCCGCATCCGTTCACTGGCAGCGATGTCCGCCTCGAAATGCGCATCGATCGTGGCGGTGAAGCCATCGTCCAGGACGGCGAGCATCACCTCCTCGTCGTGGTCGAGGGAGCGCCGGTTGAAGTTGGTCGACCCGACGAGGGATGCCGTGCGGTCCACGGTGATGACCTTGGCGTGCATCATGGTGGGCTGGTACTGGTAGATCTTGACCCCGCAGGCGAGCAGATCCTCGTAGAAATGCTGTCCGGCCAGTTGGCAGACCCGCTTGTCGGTGTGCGGTCCGGGCAGCAGGATCTCCACCTCCACCCCGCGGCGGGCGGCCGCGCACAGCAGCTCGATGAAGTAGGCGTCCGGTGAGAAGTAGGCGGTGGCGAGCCTGAGTCGCTCCTCGGCCGACTCGATGACCACTCGGATCAGGGTCTGCATGTCCTGCCAGCCGAAGCTGGCCGAACCGCGCACCACCTGCACCACCGCGTTGCCCTGCGGGCGGTGGAGGGTGAACCGGTCGTGGTCGTCGAAGAGTTCGTCGTGGCATTCGGCCCAGTTCTGCGCGAACGCCGCCGCGATGCCGTCCACGGCCGGCCCGCGTACCTCGACGTGGGTGTCCCGCCACTCCTGTGGATTGCGGGCGTCACCGCACCACTCCTCGGCGATGCCCACACCGCCGGTGAACGCCACCTGCTCGTCCACGACCAGCACCTTGCGATGGCAGCGGTGATTCTGCTTGAGCGGCGAGAGGTACAGCGGTTTGCGGAACCAGGCCACCTGCACGCCCGCCCGGCCCATCTCCGCCAGCAGATCCTTGTCGATCAGCCGGCTGCCGAAGCCGTCCAGCAGCAGCCGCACCCGGATCCCGGACCGGGCCCGGTCCGCCAGTGCGTGCGCGAACTCGCGAGCGATGGCGCCCTTCCAGTACACGAACGTCATCATGTCCACCGTGTGCTCGGCGGAGTGGATGGCGTCGAGCATCGCCGGGAAGATCTCGTCGCCGTTGCGCAGGGCCACCAGCGCGTTGCCGTCGGTGGCCGCGATGCCGATGAGGCGTTCCAGCCGGCGCCGTATCCGCACCGCGCGCTCATCAAGGGTCCTGCCGCGGTCCATGCGATCCGCGGGCCCCGCTATGTCCTGAGTACTGGTCATCCTTGTCCCTCGGCCGTCGCCGGCCTGTTGCCCAGCCCACCGCCCGAACTGCCGCTCGCTCCACTGCCTCTCCTGCTGGGCCCGGTTTCTGCCCCTGACGCTCAAGCGCTGGTGAGCATGCCTTCGCGCAGGCGGGCGAGAAGACGGGAGACCAGGCGCGAGACGTGCATCTGCGAGCAGCCCAGGCGTTCGCCGATCTCCTTCTGTGTGAGTTCCTCGACGAAACGCCAGTGAATGATCCGCCGGTCGCGTTCGTCGAGCTCGGCGATCATCGGTGCCAGGGCGTGGAAGTCCTCGACCAGTTCGAGGGCGGTGTCGTCGGCGCCGATGAAGTCGGCCAGGACCGCTTCGCCGTCCTGGCCGGTGTTGATGGCCGCGTCCAGGGAGGAGGAGTTGTAGCCGTTGGAGGCCAGACGGGCCTCGCGGACCTCCTCTTCCGGCAGGCACATCAGTTCGGACAGTTCCTTGGTCGTCGGCGTGCGGCCCAGCCTGCCGCGCAGCTCCTCGGTGGCGCGAGTCAGCTGCGCACGCGCCTCCTGCAGACGCCGGGGCACGTGCACGGCCCAGGAGGTATCGCGGAAGAACCGCTTCATCTCGCCCACGATGTACGGCACCGCGAAGGAGGTGAACTCGACCTCACGGGTCAGCTCGAACCGGTCGATGGCCTTGATCAGACCGATCATGCCGACCTGGACGATGTCCTCCATCTCCCCCGGACCACGGCTGCGGAACCGGCCCGCGGCGTAGCGCACGAGGGACATGTTCATCTCGATCAGCGTGTTGCGCGCGTACTGGTACTCGGGTGTCCCTTCGTCCAGTACCGCGAGCTGGTCGAAGAACAGCTTCGACAACTCCCGCGCGTCCTGGGGCGCCACCTTCGACGGGTCCGCTATCTCCGGCAACCCCACGATGTGCCCAGCGACAGCGTGCACGGTTGTCGTCATGATCCACTCTCCCAGCCGGCCGACTTCTACGATCATCGGCCTGGGCCGACGAAGCGGCGTCTACCCCGTTCTCCGCCGCGCACGCTCCGGGACCTTGAGAGTTCGCTTCGCGGGGTGCGTTGGGCCCCCACGCTCACGAGGAAGCTGCGCCGGCAGCCCTGGAACTGCTGCGGAAGGGCCTGCTGAGAACGCGCCCCAGAAAGCCGGGTGCGAGTGTCGATCCGATGCCGGTGAGACAGCCGTCGAGCACTACGATCTGTGGCGCGTGCGCATCATGCCCTGGATGTCAGACGTTGAGGGGGGCGGCATGAGCTTTGAGGGATTTCCGGTCGGTGGCTGGCGCACAAGGACGGTGCCCGTGCACCGGGCGGCCGGGAGCCCGGCCGTTCTCGTGGTGCGCTCTCGCGGGCCGTTGACGAGCTTTACGATCACACCGGTCATCGACACACCGAGGGTGAAGAGGACAGGGGGCTACTTGCTGCGGACGTGGGGCACCGAACCCCATATGTTCGTGCTGCCGGGCGAGTACACGCATGTCAAGGTGGCGAGAGCCGGTCGAGAATCCAACGGATTCGCTCGCTGGACTCTCGACCGGATTGCCGTCGATGAGCTGCGGCCCCTTCGGGGCCGGGTCATCGGGTCCGGCTCGCAGGTGTTCAGCTGGCGAGGCAGCGAGGGACACTTCCGGTTCGACTTCACGGACAAGTACAGCCGGAACTCGTTCGACTTCTTCTCCTTCGACGACGGAAGGGAAGACCGCTTGGAGCGTGACGGCGACAGCCGGGGCACGGCCACGATTCCAGGACCCGGTTTCGTGAGGATCCAGTCCCCGGGCACATGGACGGTCAACGTCGTCAACCCCGTCCCCTGACCCGGGCGGTTGAGGGGTTCTCAGCAGGAGGGTGCGGAGCGGGTTTCCGCGCGGTCGAGCCCGGCCTGGCCCGGGACTGCTCCGACCCGGCCTTGACAGGGTTCAGGCGGCCGCCTCGTGGGCGGCGATGCGGCCGTCGCGCAGCATGAGGTGCGAGCCGGTGAATCGGGACCGCATCCGGCGGTCGTGGGTGACGAGGACCAGGGCGCCTCGGTAGTCGGCCAGCGCTGCTTCCAGTTCCTCGACGAGGGCGGGTGCGAGGTGGTTGGTGGGCTCGTCGAGGAGCAGCAGGTCGACCGGGTCGGTCACGAGCCGGGCCAGCTCGATCCGGCGCCGCTGTCCGTAGGACAGTTCCCCGACGCGCAGGCGCAGATCGGCCGGGCTGAACAAGCCGAGCGCGAGCAGCGCATCGGTGTGTTTGTCCGGGTCGCCTCCCCGTCCCAAAGCGAATGCCTGGGCGACGGTCAGCCCGGGCGGCCACGGCGTCTCCTCCTGACGCAGATGACCGACCCGTCCGGGGACGTTCACCGAGCCGCTGTCGGGGCGCAGCTCTCCTGCCAGGACGCGCATCAGGGTGCTCTTGCCGGCTCCGTTGGGGCCGGTCACCAGCAGCCTTTCGCCGGGCGGAACGGACAGGGCCGGTATGTGGAGCCGCTCTCCGACGTGCACGTCGGTGAGCTGGGCCGCTGCGGCCTTGTTCTCGGCGGCCTGGCTCGTGGTGATGCGTGCGGTGAGGACGAGCGGCTCGGGAGGGGGTGTCACGGGGTTGCCGGTCAGTCGCTCGACCCGCTCCTTGGCGTTGCGGATGCGGACCATCGCGCCGTGCCCGCGTCCGCGCGCACGGAATCCGCCGTGGCCGAAGACGCTCAGCGGCACCTTGCGCGGGATGGCATCCAGCCGCGCCACATTGGATGCGGCAAGCTGCCGGTTGCGGCCGAGTTCGGCACACCAGTCCTCGTACTCCCTCAGCCGTCGTCGGCGTTCTGCCGCCTTCGCGGCGAGGTAACCGTCGTAGCCGTTCCCGTGGCGGGACACCCTGCCGGAGTCGACCTCCAGGATGGTGGTGGTGAGGCGTTCCAGGAACTCCCGGTCGTGACTGACCGCGATCACCGTTCCCTTGTGTCCGCGCAGGTGTGCCTCCAGCCAGCCGATCGCCTGGTCGTCCAAGTCGTTCGTCGGCTCGTCCAGGAGCAGCAACTCCGGTGCCGACGCCAGCGTGGCGGCCAGGGCCAGGCGGGACCGCTCGCCGCCGGACAGGGCGGCCAGCCGCCTTCCGTGATCCAGGTGCGGAAGCCCGAGCCCGTGCAGGGCGATGCCCACCCGGGTGTCCGCTTCGTATCCGCCCCGGGTCTCGTACTGCTCGATCAGCGCGGCGTAGGCCGCCTGGGCGGGGCCGGATTCCGTCTCCTCTGCCGTCGCCAGGTCGGCTGCCGCCTGGGACATCCGCGATTCGAGCGCGCGCAGATCGGCCAGGGCCAGGTCGACGGCGTCCTGAACGGTGACGTCGGGCGGGAGTTGCAGCGTCTGGGCCAGGTATCCGGTGCCGCCGGGCGCCGCCACGGTCAACTCGCCGCTGTCGAAGCGCTCTTGCTGGGCGATGACCCTGAGCAGCGTGGACTTTCCCGAGCCGTTGTCACCGACGACGCCGACCTTCTCGCCCGGCTTGACGGTGAGGCATACCTGATCGAGGACGACGTGGTCGCCGTATCGCTTGGTGAGGTCGTGGAGTGCGAGTTGTGACGTACGCATGGTGCTGTTCCCCCGTTCTCGGCCGGGCCGGTCGAAGTCGTTCGCTGACGGGCGTGACGGCGGCGTCGTGGGGTCAGGGGGCGGCCGGTGCTGCCCACTCGACGAACTGGACGATCACGCCGTTGGGGTCGGTGATCTGGAAGAGGCGTTCGCCCCAGGGCTCCTCGCGCAGCGGCATGGTGATGTCCACGCCCGCGGCGATCAGGCGCTTCTCCTCGTCCTGGATGTCTGTGGTGGTGAAGGCGAGGATCAGGCCGGAGGCGCGCTGGTCGCGCTGGTCCGCCGGCAGCACCTGGGTGCCACGGGCGAGCAGGACGATGTCAACCGCGGCGTCCTGGCGTGCCAGGGAGGCGAAGCCGTCGGCGGCGGCCTGTTCGGTGTAGCCCAGGTGGGTGGTGAAGAACTGCTGGGAGGCGGCGACGTCGTCGACGGTCAGCGACACGGTGGAGGTGGTGATCTGCAAGGCGTTTCTCCTCATGGTCGTTCTTCGCTCCATGGAAAACTTGCAACGGACGTAAAGTTACTCCGAGCCCCTCGTGGGTGTCAACATAAAAATGCTACGAGTGTAAGATTGCGCTCATGGCTACTGACACCACCTCCTCCGCGCCCCCGGTCGGCCTGCGGGAATCGAAGAAGCAGGAGACCCGGCAACTCATCTCCGACCACGCCACTCGCCTGTTCATCGCCCAGGGCTTCGAGCAGACCACCATCGCCGAGATCGCCACCGCCGCACGGGTCGCCAAGAAGACAGTGACCAACTACTTCCCGCGCAAGGAAGACCTGGCCCTGGACCACCAGGACGCCTTCATCGCCTCCCTGGCCCACACGGTGACCGCCCGTCGATCCGGCGAATCGGCCCTGGCGGCACTGCGCCGCGCCTTCACCGACGCCGCCACCGCCGCCGAACCGGTCGCCGGGTTCTCCGGCCCCGCCTTCGCCCGCATGATCGCCGACAGCCCCACCCTCTCCACCCGTCTGCGCGACCTGCACGATCTCCGCGAGGCAGCCCTGGCCGACGCCCTGGCCGAGGCCACCGGCGCGACCCGCGACGACATCACGCCCCGCGCCGCCGCCGCCCTGCTCGGCGCCGTGCACCGCACCCTGTTCCAGCGCATCCAGGAACTCACCCTCACCGACCGGAACAACGCCCAGATCTCAACCACCGTCACCGCAGAGGCAGACAAGGCCTTCGACCTGCTGGAGCCCTCACTCGCGCACTACGCCGCCGCCTGATCCATGCACGGCTCGTCCGCTCCCGGATACACCCGACCGAAGAAGGTGAGCATCGACGGCCCACCCGGTGGGGCAGCGGCTACCCGTCAGGGCAGGGCGATGAGCACGCCGGGAAGGTCACCGGCCTTCACGGCGTCCTGGTCGATGGCCACGCCCGTGTGGGCGCCCACGGCGGTGAGCACCGGCTCGGGCAGGCGCTCGCCATGCTCCTCGAAGTACGGGCATCGGGCGCATGGACGATCAGAGCCGGAGGGCTGAAACGGTCCTATGAGGGAGTGTGGTGGTGTGCGCCCATCCACGCGATGCCGCCACTCCTGCCGGTCGGAGCGGCCCGAGGGCGACCGGATACAGTGCGCGAGACGGCAGCCTGGTCAGAGAGGGGTAGCGTGCCCGACACCAGCAACACCCGACACGCGGACAGCGAAGCGCAGGCACCGCGGCAGAGCCGACTGCAGCGCCTGATGCGCTACATGCCCCTGATCGCCCCCGTCCTGCTGTGGGCCGTGCCCTGCTGGGTGCTCCTGTACACCGGCCAGCACTGGCCGCTGCCCGTCACGCCGGCGGGCACCGCCCTGTTCGCCCTCGGCCTCGTCGGTATGCCGCTCGCGATGGCGCGTGGCCACGGCCGGCGCCAGCAGGACCGGGCGGCGATCGTCGGTGACACCCTGCTGGGCACGAGCTGGGTTCTGTTCACCTGGTCGGTGCTGCTCGGCGTCTTCTTGCGGCTCGCTCTGACCGTGGCCGGCGTCGGCGGGAGTCAGGACCGGGCCCGAATCGTCACTTGGGCCGTCCTCGGCGTGACCGCCGTGCTGCTCGCCTGGGGGTACGCCGAGGCCCGCCGCGTGCCACGCGTGCGCCGGCTCGATGTGCAACTCCCACGGCTGGGTGCCGGGTTGGACGGCACCCGCGTCGCACTCATCACCGACACCCACTACGGCCCACTCGATCGCGCCCGCTGGTCGGCACGGGTGTGCGAGACGGTGAACACCCTGGAAGCCGACCTGGTCTGCCACACCGGCGACATCGCGGACGGCACGGCCGAACGCCGCCGCGCCCAGGCCGTCCCACTCGGGACCGTGCGGGCCACCCGGGCCCGTGTATACGTCACCGGCAACCACGAGTACTACAGCGAGGCCCAGGGCTGGGTCGACCTGATGGACGAGCTGGGCTGGGAGCCGCTGCGCAACCGCCATCTGCTGCTCGAACGCGGAGGCGACACCCTCGTGGTCGCCGGCGTGGACGACGTCACCGCCGAGTCCTCGGGCCTGGCAGGCCACCGCGCCCACCTCGCCGGCGCCTTGAACGGCGCCGACCCCGGCCTACCCGTCCTGCTCTTGGCGCACCAGCCCAAGTTCATCGACCGGGCAGCAGCCGCAGGCATCGACCTCCAACTCTCCGGCCACACCCACGGCGGCCAGATCTGGCCCTTCCACCACCTCGTCCGCATCGACCAGCCCGCCCTCGCCGGCCTCAGCCACCACGGCCCCCGCACCCTCCTCTACACCAGCCGCGGCACCGGCTTCTGGGGCCCGCCGTTCCGCGTCTTCGCCCCCAGCGAGATCACCCTGCTCGTGCTCCGCTCCCCACACGTACCCACCTCGGGGTAAGACCGGGCCTGTTGTTCCAGACCGGTCTCGGCGGTGAGGGCCTGGATCCGGGCGGGGAGCCGAAGCCGTTGGGCAGGGCTGCGTGCCCTGGTTGCAGGCGGTCGTCGACCTCCACGACCGCCTGGGCGGTGCCGCGTGCGGTGGTGATCTGTGCCAGGTGTTGTCGTCCTTCGGCCCGGTGCGGGCTCGCGGGACGCCGTGGGACTGCCAGGGGTTCTTCCCGATGAGGACGGAGACCTCGGCGTGCTACAAGTCCCCGGCGATGTGGCCGCCGGTGAGGGCTACGCACCGCCAAGATCGACAACTGGTCAAACGCAATCTGGCCTGCGAAGCTGGAGTTCGAGGGCTCATCTACTAGTTTCCCTAGGAGGTACCCGTGAAGATGTTGATCAACGTCCCGGAGACCGTGGTCGCGGACGCGCTGCGCGGTCTGGCGGCTGCCCACCCGGAGCTGACCGTGGACGTGGAGAACCGGGTGATCGTGCGGCGGGACGCTCCCGTGGCCGGAAAAGTGGGGCTGGTCTCGGGCGGAGGCTCGGGGCACGAGCCGCTGCACGGGGGTTTCGTGGGTCCCGGCATGCTGTCGGCGGCCTGTCCGGGCGAGGTGTTCACCTCCCCGGTGCCCGACCAGATGCTGCGCGCGGCCGCCGCCGTGGACAGCGGGGCCGGGGTGCTGTTCATCGTGAAGAACTACACCGGCGACGTGCTCAACTTCGACATGGCCGCCGAGCTGGCCGAGGACGAGGGCATCCAGGTCGCGAAGGTGCTGGTCAACGATGACGTGGCGGTGACCGACAGCCTCTACACGGCCGGCCGGCGTGGCACCGGCGCGACCCTGTTCGTGGAGAAGATCGCCGGTGCCGCCGCCGACGAGGGCATGCCGCTGGAGCGGGTGGAGGCCATCGCCCGGCAGGTCAACGAGAACTCCCGCAGTTTCGGTATCGCGCTGAGCGCCTGCAGCACCCCCGCCAAGGGCAGCCCCACCTTCGACCTGCCGACCGGCGAGCTGGAGTTGGGCATCGGCATCCACGGCGAGCCCGGCCGGGAGCGGCGGGCGATGATGACCTCCGGCGAGATCGCCGAGGCCGCCGTCGAGGCGGTGGTGGAGGACCTCCAGCCGCGCAATCCCGTGCTGGTCCTCGTCAACGGCATGGGTGCGACTCCGCTGCTCGAGCTGTACGGCTTCAACGCCGAGGTGCACCGGGTGCTCGCCCAGCGCGGCGTACCCGTGGCCCGGGTCCTCGTGGGCAACTACGTCACCTCCCTCGACATGGCGGGCGCCTCGCTCACCCTGTGCCAGGTCGACGAGGAGATGCTGCGGCTGTGGGACGCGCCGGTGAAGACCGCCGGTCTGCGCTGGGGCATGTGACACACAGGGGGTAGAGGATCACCACGTATCTACCAGGCAAGGAGATCCAGTGCTCGACGCCGCATTCTTCCGCCGTTGGATGACGGCCACCGCCGCGTCCGTCGACCGTGAGGCGGAACGGCTCACCGCCCTCGACTCCCCCATCGGGGACGCCGACCACGGCAGCAACCTCCAACGCGGGTTCAGGGCCGTGGCGGCCGCCCTGGAGAAGGAGGCCCCCGGCACGCCCGGCGGGGTGCTGACGCTGGCCGGGCGCCAGCTCATCTCGACGGTCGGCGGTGCCTCGGGGCCGCTGTACGGCACGCTGCTGCGCCGCACCGGCAAGGCGCTCGGGGATGCCGCCGAGGTCAGTGCGGAGCAGCTGGCCGAGGCGCTGCGGACCGGGGTGGACGCGGTCATGACGCTCGGCGGTGCCGCCCCGGGCGACAAGACCATGATCGACGCGCTGGTGCCCGCGGTGGACGCGCTCGGTGACTCGTTCGGGGCGGCGCGGGCCGCCGCGGAGGAGGGCGCCGTGGCGACGACGCCCCTGCAGGCGCGCAAGGGCCGGGCCAGCTATCTGGGTGAGCGCAGCATCGGGCACCAGGATCCGGGCGCCACATCGGCGGCGCTGCTCGTCGCCGCTCTCACGGAGGCCGCCGATGAGTGACGAGCGGCTGGTGGGAATCGTGCTGGTGTCGCACAGCGCGGAGGTGGCCGCCTCGGTCGCCGCGCTGGCCAAGGGGCTCGCGGGTGGTGGCCCGGTGGTGCCCGTCGCCCCGGCGGGCGGCACCGAGGGCGGTGGACTGGGCACCAGCGCCGAACTGATCGCCGCGGCTGCCGCGTCCGTCGATCGCGGTGCGGGCGTCGCCGTCCTCACCGACCTGGGCAGCGCGGTGCTCACCGTGAAGGCCCTGCTCGCGGAGGGCGACGAACTCCCGGAGCGGACGCGGCTGGTGGACGCCCCGTTCGTGGAGGGAGCCGTGGCCGCCGTCGTCACGGCGGGTACCGGTGCCGATCTGGCGGCGGTGGAGTCGGCCGCCGCGGAGGCGTACACGTACCGGAAGGTGTGAGGCCGGACCCGGGCACGCCGGACGTCGGCGTGCCCGGCCACGGTGAGCGGGAGCTGACGTGCCATCACTCGCTCAGCCCCCGTCGACGAACCGCCTCGCCGCCCGCTCCCCCGTCGTCACGGCCGCCGCGCGGTCCTCGATGGGTGACACCCGGGTGTTCTTGAAGACGATGTAGGTGACGCCCGAGGCCGTGCCGCCCCGGAGCGGGTGGGGGCGGATGCCCAGGGCCTCGGCCGTCGCGTAGGAGGCCTCTCCGATGACGCCCCGCGGGCCCGTGTCGCCGACCACCGCGTACTGCACCTGGTCGCGGTACACGACGGCCACGACCGAACCGCCACCCACGCCGTGGTCCCGGTAGTCCCAGATGCGGCTCGGGGCGGGTACGACGATGAAGGGGAGGCGTTCGGCGTTCAAGGGGCGGCCGTCGGACTGTGAGTAGGCCGTGCCGGCGTCGAAGTACGGGTCGGTGCGGCGGTTGCAGCGGGGGCCCGGGCGGCCGTCGCAGTCGATGTCCATGTCGGCCTTCCAGAAGACGGCGTCGCGGGTACCGCAGACCGGGATCTTCGCTGCGGCGCCGAAGTCCTTGCGGTACCGGCCACGCGAGACGCGAGTGCAGTCCCGCGCCCTGGCCAGCAGGTCGGCGGCGCTGACAGGGGCCTCGCGCCACACCACCGGGCGCCACACCACAGGGCGCCACACCACCGGCTGGGTGCGCGGCTGGGCCGGCGTGGCGACCGGTGTCGTCGGGACGAGCAGGGCGGCGCTGGCCGCGGCCAGTGTGAGCGACTGGACACGCACGATGGGTGGGCCTCTCCTGAGGGAACCTGACGGGCACTCAGGCCCATCTGTTCCCCCGGCTGTTCATGAAGGTCACCCTCGGAGGGCCGGACGGCGCACTCCCCCAACCACCGACAGGGGCCGGGGACCTGAGTCCGTGTGGGACCCGGGCCGCCCGGCCGCCCGCGTCGGCACGGGATCTGCGACGACAGCGGTCCGCGCGACAGGCCCGAACTTCCTGGTGTCCGCCAGGAGTTCGACCGTGGGCAACGTCAGCATACGTAACCCTCCCGAGGGGGCACGAAGGGCGGGGGTGGCGCGCGACCGCCTCGACTCGCCCTGTCACCCTCCACCACCGCCCTCTTGATGTGATCGCGCCAGTCGCGCCATATTGGTCCGGACCATTCCCGAGTGCCGTCCGGGAGGCAGTGTCGTGCGAAGCGTTCTCGTCTCGTTCTCCTCTCCCGCCCCTCTCCTCCGGCGCGTCGCGCTCTGCGGGGCTCTCGCGCTGGTCGCCGCCTGCGGCTGGGCCGGAGCGGAGGAACGGGACGTCGGCGGTGCGCCGGGGGCACCGACGGGCGTCACCGCCGAGGCGGGCAGTGCGACGAGCGTGCACGTCATGTGGAACGTGACCGTGCGGGCCGATGTCTACGAGGTGTATCGGGGCACCACGAAGGTCAGCGAAGTACCGGGTTCGAAGCACATGATGGACGTCACCAGGCTCCGGCCGTCCACGCTGTACGTCTTCACCGTACGGGCGCGGGACGCCGACGGGCGGCTCGGACCGCCCAGCCGTCAGGTCCGGGCGCGGACACCGGCTGCCGTGGCGGACGACCACTCGGCGCCGGCCCGCCCCTCGGCGCCCGTCGGACGGACGGCCGGAAGCCGGGCGGTCCAGCTGTCGTGGTCCGCCTCGACGGACGACCGGGACGTGGTGTCGTACGACATCCACCAGGGAGCCGCGAAGATCCACAGCGTGGGCGGAGGCCAGACGGCCGCCGTGGTCACGGGGCTGCGGCCCGGCACGTCCTACGCGTTCACCGTCCGGGCCAGGGACGCGGCCGGCAACGTCTCCCCCGCCAGTCACACCGTCCGTCTCACCACCCCGGGCACGGACGACGGCCGCGCCACGGCCCCCACCGGCTTCCGGGCGACGAGCCACCGCGAGGACGGGGCGTACCACGTCGGCCTGAGCTGGGTGCCGCCCCGCGTGGACGGCGAGATCACCGAGTACCAGATCCAGCTGGACGGCCGCCCGGCCACGTCCCTCGTGTACGGCGGGAGCGCCCCGCGCGACCGGGCGACACACCGTTTCTACGTGGGGCGGGTCGCCGGTGTCACCCACCGCGTCCGGATCCGGGCGATGCTGCCGGACGGCACCTGGGGCGGCTTCTCGGCGGAGCGGACGGTGACGACGGGCGCGCGGCGGTGACGCCGACACCACGGCGGCGGCCGCTGTCACCTGCACGGCGGAACCCGGCGTGCGGCCCCGGCCCTGGGAGCTTTGGCTGACCCCTGAGGCAGCACGGGCGATTCCCGACCCTCGGCGGCGCTAGGGATGTACCGCCAACCGTGCCGCCGGAGGGCAGTCCACATGCGCAATTCATCGCCAGTTCTCCGCTCCGGCCTGACCGTGGCAGCCGCCGCTCTGCCCCTCGCCCTGGCCGCGGGGCCCGCTGCCGCGGGCCCGGGCATCTCCGTGAGCACCACGGGTAACACGGTGTCGGTCACGACCAGCGCGTGCACCCAGATCAACGGCAGCTGGGGCACCGCCTCACTGCTCACCAGCAGTCAGGGCAGCTTCGCCCAGGGGCGCCAGGTGACCCTGTCGGGGACGTCCACGAGCCAGTCCGCCGCCTGGTCGAGCGTCAGCGCGGGGACGTACACCGTCATCGTCCGCTGCTCGGACGGCACGACCGCGGGCACCCAGTCCGTCGTCGTCTCCCCGACGCCCTCCCCCACGAGGTCCGCGTCCCCGTCCCCGTCCGCCTCGCCGTCCCTCGGCGTCATGGGCGGTACCGGCGGAAGCGCGACGGACTACGGGACCGTCACGCTGGTCGCGGGCGGCACGCTGGTCGGGGCCGGCCTGCTCGGGACGGCCTGGTACCTGCGCCGCCGCAACAAGCCGTACCGGTTCTGACCCGGTACGGACGGCGGCCCGCCCTCCCGAAGCGCTCCGGTCGGGCGGGCCGCCGTCACACCCCGGTCAGGCCGGGCGGGTCGGCTCGCCGTCCGGGAGCTCGGCGAACTCCGCCAGGGCGCGGCTGAGCCACTGGGTCCAGAAGGTCTCCAGGTCGATGCCGGCCCGCAGCACCAGATGCCGCAACCGGTCCTCGGTGCCGCCCCGGCCGGGCGGGAAGTCACGCTGCTCGATCTCCTGGTACTCCGCCAACTGACGCTCGTGCAGCTGCAGATGGCGTCGCAGATCGGCCTCCAGGCCCGCCGTGCCGACCACGGCCGTCGCCCTCAGCCGCAGCAGCAGCGTGTCGCGGTGCGGCTTGGGGTCCTGGGAGGCGGCGGTCCAGCGGGCCAGTTCGGCGCGGCCCGCGAGCAGGACCTCGTAGCTCTTCTTCTGCCCGCGCGCCGGCTGCTCGGGCGGCAGGGCCCTGATCAGGCCGTCGGCCTCCAGTTTTCCCAGCTCGCGATAGATCTGCTGGTGCGTCGCGGACCAGAAGTAGCCGATCGACCGGTCGAACCGGCGGGTCAGTTCCAGGCCCGACGACGGCTTCTCGAGCAGGGCGGTGAGGATCGCGTGCGGGAGTGACATACCAGTCATCCTAGGGACGGACGGCAGGCCCCCTACAGCGCCGCCGCGAGCTCGGTGCCCTGCTTGATGGCGCGCTTGGCGTCCAGTTCCGCGGCCACGTCGGCGCCGCCGATGAGGTGCGTGCTGCGCCCGGCCGCGACCAGTTCCTCGTACAGACCGCGGCGCGGCTCCTGGCCGGTGCACAGCACGATCGTGTCGACCTCCAGCACCGTGCTCGCGCCGTCGACCGTGACATGCAGTCCGGCGTCGTCGATCCGGTCGTAGCTCACGCCCGGGACCATGGTGACGCCGCGGTGCTTGAGTTCGGCACGGTGGATCCAGCCGGTGGTCTTGCCGAGTCCGGCGCCGACCTTGGACGTCTTGCGCTGGAGCAGATGGACGGTGCGCGGCGGGGCGGGCCGCTCGGGCGCGGCGAGGCCGCCGGGGGCGCGGTAGTCGAGGTCGACGCCCCACTGGCGGAAGTACGTCGCCGGGTTCTCGTGGGCCTTGTCGCCGCCGTCCGTGAGGTACTCGGCGACATCGAAGCCGATGCCGCCCGCGCCGAGGATCGCGACCCGGTCGCCGACGGGGGCGCCGTCGCGCAGGACGTCGAGGTAGCCGAGGACGCTCGGGTGGTCGACGCCGGGGATGTCGGGGGTGCGCGGGCTGACGCCGGTGGCGACGACGACCTCGTCGTAGCCGTCGACGTCCGCGAGCGTGACGGACGTGTTCAGACGTACGTCGACGCCGTGCCAGTCGAGCTGGGTGCGGAAGTAGCGGAGCGTCTCGTCGAACTCCTGCTTGCCGGGGACCTTGCGGGCGACGTTGAGCTGCCCGCCGATCTCGCTCGCGGCGTCGAAGAGGGTGACGTCGTGGCCGCGCTCGGCCGCCGAGACCGCGCAGGCGAGGCCGGCCGGTCCGGCGCCGACGACCGCGACGCGTTTGCGCAGCCGGGTCGGGGAGAGCACGAGTTCCGTCTCGTGGCAGGCGCGCGGGTTGACCAGGCAGGAGGTGATCAGACCGCTGAAGGTGTGGTCGAGGCAGGCCTGGTTGCAGCCGATGCAGGTGTTGATCGCCTCGGGCCGGCCGGTCTCCGCCTTGATGACGAAGTCCGGGTCGGCGAGCATCGGGCGGGCCATCGACACCATGTCGGCCGCGCCCTCGGCGAGCAGTTCCTCGGCGAGCTCGGGGGTGTTGATGCGGTTGGTGGTGACGAGCGGGACGGACACCTCGCCCATGAGCCGCTTGGTCACCCAGGTGTACGCGCCGCGCGGCACGGAGGTGGCGATGGTGGGGATGCGGGCCTCGTGCCAGCCGATGCCGGTGTTGATGATCGTCGCCCCGGCGGCCTCGACGGCCTTGGCGAGGGTGATCACCTCGTCGAGCGTCGAGCCGCCCGGGACGAGGTCGAGCATGGAGAGCCGGTAGACGACGATGAAGTCCTCGCCGACCGCCTCGCGCACCCGTCGCACGATCTCGAGCGGGAAACGCGTGCGGTTCTCGTACGAGCCGCCCCAGCGGTCGGTGCGCTGGTTGGTGTGCCGGGCGATGAACTCGTTGATGAGGTAGCCCTCGGAGCCCATGATCTCCACGCCGTCGTAGCCGGCGTGCCGGGCCAGGCGGGCGGCGCGGACGTAGTCGTCGATGGTCCGCTCGATGTCGGCGTCGCTCAGCTCGCGGGGCGGGAAGGGGCTGATCGGCGCCTGGACCGGGCTGGGCGCGACCAGGTCCTGGTGGTAGGCGTACCGGCCGAAGTGCAGGATCTGCATCGCGATCCGCCCGCCCGCGTGGTGCACGGCGTCGGTGATGACCCGGTGCTGCTCGGCCTCCGCCTCGGTGGTGAGCTTCGCGCCGCCCTCGTAGGGACGTCCCTCGTCGTTGGGTGCGATGCCGCCGGTGACGATCAGGCCCACTCCCCCGCGGGCGCGGGCGGCGTAGAAGGCGGCCATGCGCTCGAAACCGCCTTCGGCCTCCTCCAGACCGACATGCATGGAGCCCATGAGGACCCGGTTGGGCAGGGTCGTGAAGCCCAGGTCGAGGGGGGTCAGCAGGTGCGGGTATCGGCTCATCGTCGGGCCCTCCGTGCGCGGTGTCGTCCCCGTAGTTCTAGAGGACCACCGGCGCTTTATGCAACTAGTTGCATAAGGTGATGGAGGGCACACCGGGCTACGGCCAGGGGATCACCGGCTCTCGAGGCGCACGTGCAGTTCCTTCTCCTGGTCGCCGGGGACCGTGGTCAGGTCCTGCACGACGAACAGGGAGTCCAGCCTCATGCGGAACTGTTCGATCGCCCAGTACCCGCCGTGCAGGTCCGCGTCGACGGAGGACGACAGCCGGGCCGGCCGCGCGCCCTCGTGCGTGTCGGCGACGTCGAAGGTGCCGAGCCACACGGTCGGGCGGGTCTCGTGCAGTTCCTCGGGCACGTCGTCGGCGCACCGGTCCGACTCGAAGCAGGCGCACAGCGTGTCGAACACGATCCGGGCGTCGTGCTTGCTGCATCCGCTGATCTCCACCGAGACGGAGTGGGGGTGCGGTCGCTCAAGGTCCATCGTGACGCTCCTCTGCCTTCTGGCCACGCTGCCGTATCCGCCCCTTTCCCAGCAAAGCACCACCTTCCGACGAGCACTACCGGCAGCGCCCCTGTTGTGGTGACCGGTTTGCGGGGCGGTACGCGCCGTGTTGGGAGATGGTGGAAGGTGACGGAAGGGGCCTCGAGAAAACGGCTCCGCGCGGTAGAACATGGGGTGTCGGCACCATGACGGCGTGCCGCGAGGATCGGCGAAGGCGGGGCATGGGATGAGTGCAGCCGGGTCTCCCGTGGCCGAGGGCGACGAGCCCCCACGCGGGTCGGCACGACCGAGCGGGCTGCTCGACGTCCTGAGCATGGCCTCGGTGGTCCTCGACTCCGAGGGCCGCATCGTGCTGTGGAGCCCCCAGGCCGAGGAACTGTTCGGGTACGAGGCGCGGGAGGCGCTCGGGGAGTACGCCGCCCGGATCATGGTCCACGAGCAGTACGTCGACCTCGTGGTCAAACTGTTCGCGGACGTCATGGGCACCGGGCAGAGCTGGGCCGGGGCCTTCCCCATCCGCCGCAAGGACGGCAGCACACGGCTCGTGGAGTTCCGCAACATGCGGCTGCTGGACGACGAGGGCGACGTCTACGCGCTCGGTCTGTGCGCCGACCAGTCGACCGTGCACCGGCTGGAGCGGGAGGTGGCGCTGTCGACGCGGATGATCGCGCAGTCCCCCATCGGGCTGGCGGTGCTGGACACCGGGCTGCGGTACGTCTCGGTCAACGCGGCGCTGGAGGAGATCAACGGCGTGCCGGCCGAGGAGCACCTGGGCCGCACGGTCCACGAGGTGGTGCCGCAGATGGACGTCGAGGCCCTGGAGGCCGCGGCGCGCCGGGTCCTGGACACCGGCAGGCCGGTCGTCGACCAGTCCACGATCGGCCGCACCCCGGCGGACCCGGACCAGGACCACGCCTGGTCGATCTCGCTGTACCGGCTGGAGAACGCCTTCGGGACCGTGCTGGGCGTGGCCGTCTCGATCGTCGACGTCACCGAGCAGTACCGGGCGGGCATCGAGGCCGAGGCCGCCCGGCGGCGTCTGGCCCTGATCGCGGACGCCTCCGGCCGGATCGGAACCTCGCTGGACCTGGACCGCACGGCCCGCGAGCTCGCCGACGTGGCCGTGCCGGAACTCGCCGACATCGCGGCCGTCGATCTGCTGGACGCGGTGGTGCAGGGCCGGCGCACCAGCCTCGGCCCCGCCGAGTCTGCCGTGATCCGCGCGCTGGCGGTCCAGGGGTACGACTCGGTCGAGGCCCTGGAGGCGGCCGACCCTCCGGGACAGGTGGCCCGGTACGCGCCCGACCGGCTTGTCACCGAGTGCGTGCGTACGGCCAGTCCCGTGATGCTGCCGCAGGTCACGGACGAGGATCTGCCGCGTATCGCCCGTTCCCCGGAGGCGGCGAAGCTGCTGGGCCGGGCCGGAGTGCACTCCTATCTGGCGGTGCCGCTGATCGCGCGCGGTGAGGTGCTGGGGGCGCTGGATCTCAAGCGCACCCGCAATCCGCTGCCGTTCTCCGAGGACGACCTGCTGCTGGCGCGCGAGCTGGCCGCCCGGGCGGCCGTGCAGATCGACAACGCCCGCTGGTACCAGAGTGCCCGGGACACCGCGCTCACCCTCCAGCGCAGTCTGCTGCCCAGCCATCCCCCGGTGACGGGCGGTCTCGAGGTCGCCTCCCGCTACCAGCCGGCCGGGGCCACGAGCGAGGTCGGCGGCGACTGGTTCGACGTCATCCCGCTGGACGGCGGCACGACCGCGCTCGTCGTGGGCGACGTGATGGGCAGCGGCATCCCCGCGGCGGCGACCATGGGCCGACTGCGTACGGCGACCAACACGCTGGCCGCCCTCGACCTCGACCCGGCCCGGCTGCTGGAGCACCTCGACAAGATCACCGAGGGACTGGAGCAGGCCATCGCCACCTGCGTCTACGCCGTCCACGACCCGCATCGGCGACAGTGCCGGATCGCCAACGCCGGGCATCTGCCGCCGGTACGCGTCCGGGCCGGCCGGCCTCCTGAGCTGCTCGACCTGCCGACCGGGGTACCGCTCGGCGTGGGCGGCGTCCCGTTCTCCACGACCACGGTCGACCTCGAGCCGGGCGACCGCCTGGTCTTCTACACCGACGGCCTCGTCGAGACCCGCCGCGACCCGCTGGACGACCGCCTCGACACCCTCCTGTCCCTGCTCGACGGCCCCGACCGCCCTCTGGAGGAGGTCTGCGACCTGCTCCTGCGCACCCTCCACGAGCCGGACAACTTCGACGACGTGGCCCTGCTCATCGCGCGGGCGACGGCCCCGGACTGAGCGGCACCGGCTGCCTCACCCCGATCACCACATGCGCGTGCAGCTCCTCCGAGACGGCCAGGCGGGTCGTCAGACCGTTGCGCTCGAACGCGGCGACGGCGGTCGGGGCCTGGTGTCGGCTGGTCTCCACCAGGACGCAACCTCCGGGCGCGAGCCAGCTGTGAGCCTCGGCCGCGACCCGGCGCAGGACGTCGAGGCCGTCCGTGCCGCCGTCGAGGGCGACCAAGGGCTCGTGATCACGGGCTTCCAGGGGCAGCAGGCCTATCTCGTCGCTGGGTACGTACGGCACGTTGGCCGCGAGGATGTCGACGCGGCCGAGCAGCTCACCGGGCAGCGCCTCGAACAGGTCGCCCTGGTGGACGTGACCACCGGCGGCGGCGAGGTTGCCGCGGGCGCAGTCCACGGCGACGGGATCGATGTCGGCGGCGTGCAGTTCGACGCGGCCCAGCCCGGCGGCCAGCGCCGCACCGACGGCCCCCGAACCGCAGCACAGGTCCACGACGACGGTGGGGACGGGCGCCTGGGCGAGGGCCTGTTCCACCAGGAACTCGGTGCGGCGGCGCGGCACGAAGACACCGGGGGCGACAGCGATGCGCAGGCCCCGGAACCCGGCCCAGCCGACGACGAGTTCGAGGGGCAGGCCCTCGGCGCGGCGCTCGACCATGGCGGCCGCTTCGGCCGGGGTGCCGGCGGTGGAGAGGATCAACTCGGCCTCGTCCTCGGCGAAGACGCACCCCGCGGTGCGCAGGGCCTCCGCCACGGAGGCACGGGACAACGGCGTGGAGGGCGGGACAGAAGACACAGACGGCATGGAAGCCAAGAGCCTTTCGAGAGCCGAAGGGCGCTCCGGCGGTCGCCTAAGGGCGGCGGTCCGCGCGGCATCGAGGAGTGAGCACCCGAGCTGACACAGCGGTAATGGGTCTCACCTCCTCGGCTTCCGATGGCTGGGGTGGTCCCCAGCCGGACGGCAACATTACCTGACGGACCGGCCGCCCGGTACGGGACCGAGGGCCTGCCGCCCGGCCGGCAGGTGGTTGGGCCATGCAACCATGGAAAGGCCAGGCAGCAGCGCCATGAGGGAGGCCAGGTGAACCCAGCCGACGCCGTGGAGACCATCCAGCGGGAGATGACGGTCTTCGCCCGCCGTGCCCGTGCCGCGGCGGGGCGGATGCACCCCGAGCTGTCGCTGGTGTCGTACACGCTGCTCGGGCATCTGGAGGAGAGCGGCGGCTGCCGTGCCACCGATCTGGCCGCCCACTACGCCCTGGACAAGTCCACCGTCAGCCGCCAGGTGGCCGCCCTGGAACGGGCCGGTCTCATCGAACGCCGCCCCGACGCGGAGGACCAGCGCGTTCTGGTGCTGCATCTGACGGAGTCCGGCCGGCGCGTCCTGGCCCGGGTCACCGAGAGCCGCCGGGCCGCCTTCCGGGAGCGGCTGGCGGACTGGCCGGCCGAGGATCTGTCGATGTTCGCCGAGTGTCTCGTGCGCTACAACGCGGGCTCCGGGCCCGGTGGGCACGACTGAGGCGCACCGCACGTACCGTTGAATGCGCAATCACTGATCACCCGGGGCCCGGCGTGGCACCGTCGGCCCGGTCCGGAGGCAGTTCCCCATGCACATCACCAGAGGCTTCACCGGGCGCCCCCGCGTCGACGACCCCGGGCTGCCGCCGGGCCAGTACGACGCCGGCGACGACTGGCCCGTCCTGTCCGCCGAGGTCACTCCCGACCTGGCACCCGCCGACTGGACGTTCCGCGTCGACGGCCTGGTGGACGAGCCCCGCACCTGGGACTGGGAGGAGGCGCACCGGCTGCCGCCGTCGGCGTACGAGGGCGCCATCCACTGCGTGACGGGCTGGTCGAAGTTCGGGGTGCGGTTCTCGGGCGTGTCCCTGGACACCTTCCTCGATGTGGTCCGGCCCCATGGGTCGGCGACCCATGCCGTCGCCTACTCGCACACCGGCTACACCACGAACCTCCCGCTCAGCGACCTGACCGGCGGGCGTGCCTGGATCGCCTGGGAGTACGGCGGCGGCCCGCTCGCCCCCGAGCACGGCGGTCCGGCGCGGCTGCTGGTGCCGCACCTGTACTTCTGGAAGAGCGCCAAGTGGATCGCGGGCCTGCGGATCCTCGACCACGAGGAGCCCGGTTTCTGGGAGCAGAACGGCTACCACGAGCGGGGCAACCCCTGGGAGGAGCAGAGGTACTCCGGTGACTGAGACCTTCGTGCCTCCCACGCGGTTCGCCGTGCCCGGGCGCATCGCGGTGAGCGAGCAGGCCGCCGCCGTGTGGCAGACCGCCACGCTGACCGAGATCCGGCGTGAGACCGCGCGTGCCGCCACCTTCCGGTTCGCCGTGCCCGGCTGGCCCGGGCACCTGCCCGGCCAGCACCTGATGGTGCGGCTGACCGCCGAGGACGGCTATGCGGCCCAGCGCCACTACTCGATCGCGTCCGCCCCGGACGACTCCGGGCACATCGAGCTGACCTTGGACCACGTCGACGGCGGCGAGGTCTCGGGCTGGTTCCACACCGTCGCCCGGCCCGGCGACCGGGTCGAGGTCCGGGGCCCGGTGAGCGGCTTCTTCGCCTGGCCCGGGGACCGGCCCGCGCTGCTGATCGGCGCCGGCTCCGGTGTCGTACCGCTGATGTCGATGCTCCGGCACCACCGGGCGCGGAACCTGACCGTGCCGCTGCGCCTGGTGGTGTCCGCGCGCGGCCCCGAGGAGCTCATCTACGCCCGGGAGTTCGGAGCGGAGACCACGCCCGTCTTCACCCGGGCCGCGCCGGAGGGTGTGCCGGTGGGACGTATGGCCGCGGCACATGTGGCGCCGCTCCTGGCCGAGCAGCCGTCCGGTGGGTGGGAGGCCTATGTGTGCGGCTCCAATTCCTTCACCGAGCATGCCTCGCGGCTGCTCGTGACGGCCGGTCAGCCCGTCGACCGCGTCCGGATCGAGCGCTTCGGCTGATCTCGGGAGCGGACCGACGGCCCGGCGCCCGGTACCGGAGCCACGACGAGCGATCGATGCGCGTCGGAGGGGGTACCCGGTCCCTGGTACTCGCAGGTGTGGCATGACGCGGAGGGAGCGGCACCGCAACCGTACGGCCGGCCCGGCCCTCCGGCCGCGGTGACGGCGAGGAGGTCGACATGCGAACCCGGGTGCGCGGCTGGCGTTGGCGGCGCGGTCCGCTGCGGCGCCGGTCCGATGTCGTCGAGGCGTGGACGGTGCTGGTGGTCGCCGTCCTGCTGCTCGTGGGCGCGCCTCTGGCGGGAGTGGCGGCGGCCTGGTGGGCCCATGACGAGGCGACGTCGGTCTCGGTGGAGCAGCGCGCGGAGCGGCATCGCGTCCGTGCCGAGGTGGTCGGCAGGAAGGGCGACTCGCTGCCGTCGGTGGAGGCCGGCGGACAGCAGGCGTTCCGGGCGACCGTGCGCTGGACGGAGCCGGGCGGGGGGACGCGCACCGCGACGGCTCCGGTCGCCGCGGGCACCCGGCAGGGCGAGGTCGTGGACGTCTGGTTCGACTCCCGGGGGCGGAACGTTCCCCCGCCGGTGGACGGCACCACGGTCTGGCAGCACACCCTCACCATCGGCACGTGTGCCGCGGGCGGTGCGGTGCTCGTGGTGGTCCTCGGCCACGTCGTCGTGCGCCGGGTGGCGCTGCGCCGCAGGCTGGCCGAGTGGGACCGGGCGTGGGCCCGTACGGAACCGGAGTGGACGCACCGCCGCGCGTGACGCGCAAAAATGCCTGGCGGGTCCTCCGACCGCCCACATAGTGTGATCATCCGCTCTGTCTCCGCAGCTGTTCCTCACCCAAGGCGGTCCTGCATGGCCCTGTTCGACCTTCCTCTCGATGAGCTCCGCGAGTACCGCAGCGCGTCCCCCGAGCCCGAGGACTTCGACGCGTTCTGGGCCAAGACGCTCCAGGAGGCGCGTCAGCACGATCTGGACGCCCGCTTCGAACCGGTCGACACGGGCCTGTCCACCGTGCAGGTGTTCGACGTGACGTTCGCCGGCTTCGGTGGTCATCCGGTCAAGGGCTGGCTGACGCTGCCGGCCGGGGCGGACGGACCGCTGCCGCTGGTCGTGGAGTTCATCGGCTACGGCGGAGGCCGCGGACTGCCGCACGAGCACCTGCTGTGGGCGTCCTCGGGCCGGGCGCACTTCGTGATGGACACCCGCGGGCAGGGCAGCGCCTGGGGCGCGGGCGGCGGCACGGCGGACCCGGTGGGCGGCGCGCCCGCCTTCCCGGGCTTCATGACGCGCGGTATCGACGCGCCGGAGAACTACTACTACCGCCGGGTGTTCACGGACGCCGTGCGGGCCGTGGAGGCGGCCCGTTCGCACCCCCTGACCGACGCCACGCGCACGGTGGCCGTCGGCGCGAGCCAGGGCGGCGGCATCACGATCGCCGTGGGCGGCCTGGTCCCCGACCTGGCGGCCATCGCGCCGGACGTGCCGTTCCTGTGCGACTACCCGCGCGCGGCGACGCTCACGGACCGGCACCCGTACCGGGAGATCGGCCTGTACCTCAAGACGCACCGCGGTCGCGCCGAGGACGCCCTGCGCACGCTCTCCTACTTCGACTCCGTGCACTTCGCCGCCCGCGGCCGGGCCCCGGCGCTCTTCTCGGCCGCCCTGGAGGACCAGACCTGCCCGCCCTCCACCGTTTTCGCGGCCTTCAACGCCTGGAGCCACGAGGACAAGGAGATCGAGGTGTACGACTTCAACGACCACGAGGGCGGCGGTCCCTTCCAGGAGGCGGCCAAGCTGCGCTGGATGCGCTCGTACATCTGATCCGGCCGTTCGCGCCGGCGGGCTTCCACACGGTACCGACCAGTCGGTATGTTCTTCGCGGCCGGGCCGCTCCATGGCCGCCCGGCCCCGAGACGGTCGGCGGAGGGGCTCATGTCCGAGAACGAGACACAGGTGCACGGGCACTGCGACGCGCGCGCCCGCTGGAGATCACCGACCTCGTCGTGGACGCCCAACAGGACGCGCTGGTCTACGAGTTCACCCTGCCGGGCCGGGCCGATCCGTCCGGCAGCCGGGCCACGACGAGCCGTACCCGCGGGCTGCCGTCCCGTCGCGGCCCGAACTCCGGCAGGGCGTAAAGGTCCACCCGGAAGCCGGCGCGTGCCAGCTCGCGCTGAACGTCCCCGAAGCGGAACGCGCGGTAGTACATGACGAACGGAGGCCGCCACAGCGCGTTGCGCACCCGCATCACCGTGTCGAAACCGAGCAGCATCCAGTAGCCGAGCGAGCCCGGGCGGGGCGGCGCCACCAGCGGAAACGCGAAGCAGCCGCCCGGCCGCAGGACCGAGCGGACCTGCGCGAACAGGGTAGGCAGCTCACGGGGCAGGAAGTGCCCGAAGGCCCCGAAGCTGACCACCAGGTCGAAGGCGGGAGCGAAGGGCAGGGCGCGGGCGTCCGCCCGGACCCAGGAGACCGGCGGCTCCAAGGGCCCGACCCGCTCCCGCGCGATGTCGAGCATGCCCGCGCTGAAGTCGACGCCGGTGACCCCCTCCCGGCACACCCCCGCCAGCACACCGACGCCCGCGCCGGTGCCGCAGCACAGGTCGAGGCCGGTGCCGAAAGGCCCCATGCTCCGCAGTGCCGACCCGACGGCGTCGAGGACCGCTTCGGGTGTCCGGAAGGGGGTGTGGTCGAACTTCGGTGCCAGGAGGTCGTAGCCGCGCTCGACGGACGACAGCGCCTGGACGGCGAGTTCACGCAGACTGGGACCTTCGGGGCTGAACATCGGCTCAGCCTAGGGGAGCTCGCTCCTCGATGACCGTGAGTACGCGTTCGCACCAGCGGAGGTTCTCCTCCTCGAAGCCGATGCCTCCCATCAGGGTGAGGTACGGACCGACGCGGCCGGCCTCCCGCAGGTACTCCTCCTCGCCGCGGCCGGCCAGCAGGCGTTCGCGGACGCGCCGGTAGCGGGCGAGCTTGCCGCGGGCCCACGCCGCGCGCTCCTCGACCAGGGCACGGGTGGCCTCGGGGTCCGCGCCGTCCATGGCCTGGATCTTGATGAGGAGTTCGTCCCTGATGGCGGTGGGCCGCCGGGGCGGTGTGGCGGCGAAGGTGCGCAGATCCTCGCGGCCCGCCTCGGTGAGCGTGAACATCCGCTTGTCGGGCCGCCGTTCCTGGCGTACGGCCCTGGCCTCGATCAGCCCGTCCTGCGCGAGGCGCTCCAGTTCCCGGTAGAGCTGCTGCGGCGTGGAGGCCCAGAAGTTCGCCAGCGAGACGTCGAACACCTTGGAGAGCTCGTAGCCCGAGGCCTCTCCTTCCAGGAGTGCGGCCAGAACGGCGTACTTCAGAGACATGTGGACACACTAACAGCAGTTGATTAATCTCATCCGCACCTACTCAACTAATTGACCAAGGCAGGTTCGATGCGTGCATTCCGCGAGGCCATCGAGGCAGACGACCTCGACGCCGCCGAGGCGCTCCTGGCGCCGGACGTCGTGTTCACCAGCCCGGTCGTGTTCAAGCCGTACGCCGGGAAGGCGATCACGGCGGCGATCCTGCGCGCCGTCTCCGGCGTCTTCGAGGACTTCCGCTACGTGCGCGAGATCAACGACACGGACGGCCGTGACCACGCCCTCGTCTTCAGCGCGCGAGTGGGCGACCGGGAGATCAGCGGCTGCGACTTCATCCATGTCGACGAGAACGGACTCATCGACGAATTCACCGTGATGGTGCGCCCGTTGTCAGGGGCACAGGCGCTCGCGGCGGCCATGGGCGCGCAGTTCGAGCGGATCGCCGAGGAGGCGCGAGCACGCTCGGTGTGAGCAACTCGTCTGGTTGGATGCCCCCATGACGTCCGCCGAGCACGACGCGCTGATGCGGGCCAACCAGGCCAACTGGGACGCCCGCACGCCCGTCCATCTCGCCAGCCGGTTCTACGGTCTCGACCAGGACCTCGACCCCGAGCGCTGGTTCGCCTCCTTCGAGTGGGAGGACCTCGGCGAGCTGGCCGGGCGTGACGTGCTGCATCTGCAGTGTCACCTCGGCACGGAGACGATCGCCTTGGCCCGGCGCGGAGCCCGTGCCGTCGGCCTCGACTTCTCCGAGGCGTCGGTGGCGGCCGCGACCGGCATCGCCGCGAAGGCCGGGACGGACATGACGTACGTACACGCGAACGTGTACGACGCCGTCGAGGCCCTGGACGGGCGGCGGTTCGACGTCGTCTACACGGGCAAGGGCGCCCTGTGCTATCTGCCCGACCTGGACCGATGGGCGGAGGTCGTCGGCCGGCTCCTGCGGCCGGGCGGCAGGTTGTACGTCGTCGAGTTCCATCCCCTCCTCAACTCCCTCGGCCCGAAGCCCGCTCCGGGCGAAGGCACCGAGCTGCTGCTGCGCCATGACTACCTGAGCGGCGGCGGCCCGGTGCGCCGGGACGCGACCCGCACCTACACGGACGGCCCGGCCGTCGAGGGCGCCACGGACAGTTACGAGTGGATGCACGGAATGGGCGAGGTCGTCAACGCGTTGACCGGAGCGGGACTCACCGTGCGGCGGCTGCGGGAAGGCGACGAACTTCCCTGGCCGCGCTGGCCCCAGATGGTCCGTACGGAGTCCGGCTGGTGGCGGCTGCCCGAGCCGCGGATCCCGCTGCTGTACGGGCTGCTGGCCGGCCGCTGAGGCTTCTGAGGCACATTTCACGCCCCCGGCATCGCGTCCGGTGGTACAGTACGAGCAGCACTCGTGTACGCCCGGGTTTCGGGCGCCGGTGCCAGTTCATTTCTTCTCTTTCTCTTCATTTCCAGCACCGCCTCGCTGAGCAGGACGTTCTTCGTCGTAGCCAAGGTGCTGTGCTGTTCTCGCCGCCCGGAGGCGTGCCCCAAGGCCCCTCCCTTCGCGGCTCTCTCCCCCTCCCCTTCGCATGTCCCATGCCGACCGTCCGTGAAAGGACACACCACCATGACCACCACACTCGAGAACCCACCCGTCCAGCAGCAGACCCAGGCCCAGAACGCGACCGGCGTCCTCGACATCGACGCGGCCGGGAAGGGGCATCTGCGCGACGAGGGCCTCCTGCCCACGCCCGCCGATCCTCCGGTCTCCCCCGCGCTGATCCGCCGGTACGGCCTGCGCAAGGGCGACCTGGTCGAGGGCGTGCGCGGCGACCGGCGCGGTCTGACCGACGTCGTACGGGTCGACGGCCGCGAGCCCGGCGAACCGCGCGGCCGGCGCCACTTCCGGGACCTGACACCACTGCATCCGCACGAGCGGCTGCGTCTGGAGCACCCGGCCGCCGGACTGACCGGACGGGTCGTCGACCTGATCTCGCCGGTCGGCAAGGGCCAGCGCGGGCTCCTCGTGGCTCCGCCCAAGACCGGCAAGACCGTCATCCTCCAGCAGCTCGCGGCCGCCGTCGCCGGCAACCATCCCGAGAGCCGGCTGATGGTGCTGCTGCTCGACGAGCGGCCCGAGGAGGTCACCGACATGCGGCGCAGCGTGCGGGGCGAGGTGTACGCCTCGACCTTCGACCGCAGTGCCAAGCAGCACATCGCGCTCGCCGACCTCGTGATCGAACGGGCCAAGCGGCTCGTCGAGGCGGGCGAGGACGTCGTCATCCTCCTCGACTCGCTGACCCGGCTGTGCCGGGCGCACAACAACGCGGCCGCGTCCGGTGGCCGCATCCTCACCGGGGGCGTCGACGCGTCCGCGCTGACCGGCCCCAAGCGGTTCTTCGGCGCCGCCCGGGCCGCCGAGGAGGGCGGCTCGCTCACGATCCTCGCCACCGCCCTGGTGGAGACCGGCTCCCGGGCCGACGACTTCTACTTCGAGGAGCTGAAGAGCACCGGCAACATGGAGCTGCGACTGAGCCGCGACCCGGCGTCCCGCCGCGTGTTCCCGGCCGTCGACATCACCCCCTCCGGCACCCGCCGCGAGGAACTCCTGCTGCCCCCGGCCGAGTTGACGGCCGTGTACGGCCTGCGGCGCGTGCTGCAGAGCCGGGACGGCCAGGGCGGTCTGGAGACCCTCCTGGAGCGGATGCGCGAGACGCCGGACAACGCGACGTTCCTGCGGCGCATCCAGCCGACCCTGCCCTCGGGCTGACGGACACCCCGACCACGCCGTTCCGGGACGTCGCCGGTGTGGCATCCGGGTGCTCGCGGACGCTGTTCGGCCCGGTCGTCGCCGTGCGGAGCACATCCGTTTCTACGTTAATCATATGATCCTCGGACTCTCTTTCCGGATGGCCGTCTCGGCCGGTGTGCTCTGTGCGGTGGGGCTCCTGGCGGTGGTGCCCGCCGCGGCGGACGTCTCCGGCAGGGCGGAGCCCAGTGCGCCCGCCGGGCCGAGGGCGGCGGCCCCGCACCCCTCGCTGCTGCACGTCCCCGGTACCCATGTCCGCCCGCGTGCCGGGGTGCCCCGTCTCCCGGAGGTCTCCGCCCTGTCGTGGCTGGTGGCCGACGCCCGCAGCGGCGATGTGCTCGCAGCCCACAACGCGCACCGCAGGCTGCCCCCGGCCAGCACCCTGAAGACCCTGTTCGCCCTCGCGGTGCTGCCCGCGCTGCCGTCGAACGGCCGGCACACGGTCCGTGCGGAGGAACTCCGGGGCGTCGGTGCCGGCAGCAGCCTGGTCGGGGTCGCGGAAGGCCGTACCTACCGGGTCGCCGACCTCTGGCGCGGTGTCTTCCTCAACTCCGGCAACGACGCCGTGCACGTCCTGGCCGAACTGAACGGCGGCTGGCGGGCCACGGCCCGGCGGATGCAGGCCGAGGCCCGCTCCCTGGGCGCCCACGACACGCGTGTGCTGTCGCCGGACGGCTACGACACGCCGGGCCAGGTGTCGTCGGCGTTCGACCTGGCGATCTTCGGCCGGGCGGGGCTGCGCAACCCGGACTTCGCCCGGTACTGCGCCACGGTCGAGGCCAGATTCCCCGGCGGGGGCGGCTGGTCGTACGCGATCCGCAACACCAACCGGCTGCTGAGCGGCACCCGCGGCGTGAAGCCGTACCGGGGGCTGATCGGCATCAAGAACGGCTACACCAGCAAGGCGGGCAGCACGCTCGTCGCGGCGGCACGCCGGGGCGGGCGCACCCTCGTCGTGACGGTGATGAACCCTCAGGAGGGCGGCGGGGCCGCCGTCTACGAGGAAGCACGCTCACTGCTCGACTGGGGGTTCCGGTCGGCCCCGGGGGTCGAAGCGGTGGGCTCGCTCGAGACCCGGCGGGCCCCCGCTCGGCCGGGAGCGACGACGCTGCCCGCGGCCGCCGCCGCGGCCGTACCGGAAGAAGCCGCCTCCGCCTGGACCGAGGCGGGGCTGATCGTGGGTGCCGTCGGGCTGGGCGCGGCGGTCGTCGTGCTGGTGCTGCGCCTGCCGGTCCGCCGGTCCGAGGGGAGTTGACCGACCGGCAGCCACAGCAGCAGACCCAGGGTGATCCAGACGTAGGTGTTGCTGCCCAGGAATCCGTCGACGCCGGACGCGTCGTCGAACCACAGCCACACCACGCTGGTGCACAGCACGGCGTACAGGGCGCCCGCGATCCGCGGGTGCCCGGTACGGACCAGCACGGCGAAGGACGGCAGCAGCCACACCAGATGGTGCACCCAGGTGATCGGGCTGACGAGACACGCGGCGAGGCCGGTCAGGGCGAACGCGGCCGTCCAGTCCCCCGCGGCGACCGCCCGCCGCACTCGCACCGCCCACACACCCAGGATCAGCAGGACCGCCGCCGCCCACACCGCCCGGTCCGGTTCGCCGAGGCGGGCCAGAATGCCCTGGACCGACTGGTTCGAGACGTAGCCGAGGCGCCCGATGCGGCTGGTGTCCCACAGCGCGTCGGTCCAGTAGAAGCGCGAGGCGTCCGCGTCGACCCAGGCCGCGAGGGCCGTGGCCCCGAGGGCGACGGCCGTGGCGAGAGCCGCCGCGCGCCACCGCCGGGCCACCAGCAGCAGCCCGATGAACAGCGCCGGGGTGAGCTTGATCGCGGCCGCGAGCCCGATGCCGACGCCCGCCCACCGTCCGCATCCGCGTCGGGTGGCGAGCAGCGCCGCGTCGGTGAGCACGAGAGCCAGCAGGAGCAGGTTGACCTGACCGAAGCTGAAGGTGTCGCGGAGCGGTTCGAACAGTGCGAGCAGACAGGCGATCAGGGCCCAGCCGTACCAGCCGTGGCGCCGCCATCCGGGGCCGGTGAGCAGGCGCAGGATCACGGCCAGGGCCGCCAGGTTGAGCAGCAGGGCGGCTGCGATCGCGGTGCGCAGGTCCAGCAGGGCCATCGGCAGCATGGCGACCGCGGCGAACGGCGGGTAGGTGAAGCCGTATGCCGTGCCGGGCACCCGGTAGTCGTAGATCCGGCCGCCGTGATGGACCCAGGTGTCGATGCTGCCGTGGTAGACGCGCAGGTCGAACCAGTCGCGCAGCAGGGGCACGGTGGCGGTGAAGACGGTCACCGCCGTCGCGAGGGCGAGCAGGAGCAGCAGTCGTCCGCGGTCGGTGCGCGGCGGGGCCGGGGTCATGCCGCGCCTCCCAGCGCCGGGGCGAGTTCGGCCTGGCGGGCCTGCCACAGCACGACGACCGCGAGCGCGCCGCCGGAGACGGCGAGGACGAGTTGCCCCGTGTCCGCCGCGCCGCCGCTGGGCAGGACGCAGAGCGCGAGCACACCGGTCACGGCGGCCGTGCGGTGGCGTACGGAGGTGCTGGGCGTGGCGGCGGCGATGAGGAACAGGCCCCACAGGGCGTACCAGGGCCGGATCGCCGGGCCGAGCGCGGCCACCGCCGCGAGGCTCAGGCCCAGCGCGTAGACCGGCCGTGGGCGCAGCCGGAGCCATATCAGCACGATCGCGACCACGGCCGCCGCGATACCGAGCGCGTGCCAGGCGGGGATCGCCAGGGGCGCGAGGTCGCTGCCCAGGTGTTCCAGCAGGGCCCGGGTGGCGCGGCCGAGCAGGGTGGTCAGGGCCCAGTTCTGGGGTGAGACGGGGGTGTTCAGGGCGCCGATCCAGCCGTACCCGGTGCCTGCCACGGCCGTGGCGGCGGCGGTCGTCCCCGCGGCGGCGACGGTGGTGGTCAGCAGGGCCTTCGCCGGAGTGCGGCCCGCGCGGACCTGGAGGACGACGACGGCGGCGAGGCCGAGCACGGCGGGCGCCTTGACCAGGGCGGCGAGCGTGACGAGGACGGCGCCGAGGATCGGCCACCGGCCGAGCGCCGCCACCAGGCCGATGCCGAGCAGGCCGAGCATGACGGCGTCGTTGTGGGCGCCCGCGACCAGGTGCAGCAGGACGAGCGGGTTGAGGGCACCCAGCCACAGCGCGGCGGACGGGTCGGCGCCGCTGTGCCGGGCGAGCCGGGGCAGTGCGGCCGCCATCAGGGCCACGCCTGCGACCGCGACGAGCCGCATCCCGAACAGCCCGGCGGGCAGTTCCCCTCGGGTCAGACCGGACAGGGCCGCCGCGACGGCGAGGAACACCGGGCCGTACGGGGCTCCGGTGTGCCGCCAGAGCGGGGCGACCTCGTCGGCGAGCGGGCCGCCGAGCCGGGACGGCCCGTGCGCGTACACGTCCATGTGCGCGTCGACCATCGCCCCCTGGGCGAGGTAGCTGTAGACGTCCCGGCTGAACAGCGGCGGGGCGAGCAGCAGCGGTGCCGCCCAGACGGCGAGGACGAGCAGCAGGGCGCGGGGGGTGGGCGGCCTCGGCCCGCGCACCAGGCGGCCCAGCAGCGCCCAGGCCGCGATGAGCAGGACGACGCCGAAGTACACAGCGACCAGTCCGAGGGCCGCGCCGGCGGAGGCCGGGTGGAGGAGGTCCCGTACGGGCAGGGCGCCGGCCGTCTCACCGCCCGCCGCGAGGAAGGCGGTACCGGCCAGACCGAGTATCTGGCAGCGGCGGAGATCGACGGGGAAAGCCATGGCCAACACTCAGTCAGGGTGTCGATGTCGGGTGGCCGGAAGCTGACGGGGTCTGTTCCAGGAGGCAGCGGCAGCGTGACCGGCCGGTGATCAGAGGCCTTCAGAAGACGGAGAGGCCGGTCAGCGTCGTGAATCGGTCGAGGGCTGCCATGCCCGCCACCGAATTGCCGCGCTCGTCGAGGCCCGGGCTCCACACGCACAGCGTGCAGCGGCCCGGGACGACGGCGATGATGCCGCCGCCCACACCGCTCTTGCCGGGCAGCCCGACGCGGTAGGCGAAGTCGCCCGCCGCGTCGTACGTGCCGCAGGTCAGCATGATCGCGTTGATCTGCTTGGCCTGGCTGCGGGTGAGCAGTCGGGTGCCGTCGGCGCGCAGGCCGTGGCGGGCCAGGAAGCTCGTGGCCAGGGCGAGGTCGGCGCAGGACGCGGTGATCGAGCACTGCCGGAAGTACTCGTCGAGCAGGACCGGCACCGGGTTGTCGATGTTTCCGTAGGCGGCCATGAAGTGGCCGAGAGCGGCATTGCGGTCGCCGTGCGCCGTCTCGGAGGCGGCTACCTCCTCGTCGAAGGACAGGCCGGGGTTGCCGCTCTCCGCCCGCAGGAACGCCAGCAGTTCGCCGGAGGCGTCGCCGGTACGGGTGTGCAGCCGGTCGGTGACGACGAGGGCGCCCGCGTTGATGAACGGGTTGCGCGGGATGCCGTTCTCGTACTCCAGCTGGACGAGGGAGTTGAAGGGGTTGCCGGACGGCTCGCGGCCCACGTGCTCCCACAGGGCGTCGCCCTCGCGGGCCAGGTCGAGGGCGAGGGTGAAGACCTTGGTGAGGGACTGCGCGGAGAACGGCTCCCGCCAGTCCCCCACGCCGTGCACCGTGCCGTCGGGTTCGGCGACGGCCATGCCGAACCGGCGCGGGTCGCGGGCGGCGAGCGCCGGGATGTAGTCGGCGGGCCGGCCGCGGCCGGGGGTCCGCTCGATCTCCTCGGCGATGCGCTCCAGGACCGGCTGGAAGGTCGTCGGCGATGTCATGATCACCATTGTCCCTCGGTGCCGGTCCCGGTGCGCTCGGCAGGCCCTGGGTCAGGCCGTCGGAGCCGGGCCGCTGCCCGCCAGGACCTCCGGGCGCAGCAGGCCGGCGAGGGTCTCGGCGGGCAGGAGGCCCTTCTCCAGGACGAGTTCGGCCACGCCCCGGCCGGAGGCGAGGGCCTCCTTGGCGATGTCGGTGGCGGCGGTGTAGCCGATGTGCGGGTTGAGGGCGGTGACCAGGCCGATGGAGTTCTCGACGGTGGCGCGCAGCGCCTCGGTGTTGGCGGTGATGCCGGCCACGCAGCGTTCGGCGAGGGTGAGGCAGGCCGCGCGCAGATGGGTGATGGACTCCGACAGGGAGTGCAGGATGATCGGCTCGAAGGCGTTGAGCTGGAGCTGTCCCGCTTCGGCGGCCATGGTGATCGTGACGTCGTTGCCGATCACCTCGAAGGCGACCTGGTTGACGACCTCGGGGATCACCGGGTTGACCTTGCCGGGCATGATGGACGAACCGGCCTGCACCGGCGGCAGGTTGATCTCGTTGAGGCCGGCGCGCGGGCCGGAGGACAGCAGCCGCAGGTCGTTGCAGCTCTTGGAGAGCTTGACCGCGATGCGCTTGAGCACGCCCGACATCTGGACGAAGGCGCCGCAGTCCTGGGTCGCCTCGACCAGGTTGGCCGCGGTCACCAGGGGCAGGCCGGTGAGGGCCGCGAGGTGACGGCGGGCCGCCTCCGCGTATCCGGCGGGGGCGTTGAGGCCGGTGCCGATCGCCGTGGCACCGAGGTTGATCTCATGGATCAACTCGACGGCCTCGGCAAGACGGGACCGGTCCTCGTCAATCATGACCGCGTATGCGGAGAACTCCTGGCCGAGTGTCATCGGCACCGCGTCCTGCAACTGTGTACGGCCCATCTTGAGCACGTCGTGGAACTCGACGGCCTTGCCGGCGAAGGTGTCCTGCAGGACGGACATCGCCGAGAGCAGCCCGCGCACCGCGAACACCGTCGCGACCTTGACCGCGGTCGGGTAGACGTCGTTGGTGGACTGGCCGAGGTTGACGTCCTCGTTCGGGTGCAGGTACTGGTACTCGCCCTTGGCGTGCCCCAGCAGTTCCAGCGCCCGGTTCGCCACGACCTCGTTGGCGTTCATGTTGGTGGACGTGCCGGCGCCGCCCTGGACGACGTCGACCACGAACTGGTCGTGCAGCTTGCCGTCGCGTATCTCGCGGCAGGCGGCGACGATGGCGGCGGCCTTCTTCGGCTCCAGCAGGCCGAGTTCCTCGTTGGCGAGGGCGGCGGCCTCCTTGACGGCGGCGAGCGCGTCGATCAGATGCGGGTACGCGGAGATGGGCATACCCGTGATGGGGAAGTTCTCCGTGGCGCGCAGGGTGTGGACACCCCAGTAGGCGTCGGCGGGCACATCACGGTCGCCGAGCAGATCGTGTTCGGAGCGGGTGGCGGCGGCGGTCATGAGAGTTCTTTCTGAGCGGAGGGTTGTGCAACGAAGGGGGCGCGGGGAACTGCGCGATCAACCACAACCGGCCCGCAGACCGGCGACGCCCGCAGTCCCCCGTCGGATCCGGCGCAGGATCACATGTCGGCCGTCGCCAGGAGAGGATCCAGCGCACGAACCGGCCGCACATACCCCACCGGCTCCCCTCCCCCGAGCAGCGGCTCGCCCTCGAACTCCGCGAGCAGGCCCGGGGCGACGCCCGCCCGGGCCAGCGCGGCGGCAGCCACCGGCACACGCGCCCGGTTCGCCCCGTCGGAGATCTTCACAGCGACGGCCCGCCCATCGGGCAGCGCGGCGACCTGAACGCCCTCGAAGCCGTCCTTGGCGAGCAGCCCCGGCACGGCCCGCATCAGCGCGGCGACGTCCCGGCCGGAGCCGGAGGCCATCTCGGCGTGCTCACGCATCGCGTCGGCCACCCGGGCCTCGGGCGTGCCCGGCACCGCGGTGGTGATGCGGGCGGTAGCGCGGGCGAGTCCGTGCAGGGAGACGGAGAACAGGGGCGCGCCGCAGCCGTCGACGGTCACCCGGGCGATGCGCTGCCCGGTGAGATCCTCGACGATCTCGGCGATGGCCTGCTGGAGCGGGTGACCCGGGTCGAGGTAGTCCTCCAGGGACCAGCCGTTGAGCAGGCAGGTGTAGAGCATGGCAGCGTGCTTGCCGGAGCAGTTCTGCGCGAGCCGCGAGGGCATCCGGCCCTCACGCACCCAGGCGTCCCGGACGACCGGGTCGTACGGCAGATCCGGGACGTTGCGCAGATGGCCCTCGGTGAGCCCGGCGATCTCGAGGATGCGCCGGGAGCCGGCGAGGTGGCGTTCCTCGCCGGAGTGGCTGGCCGCGGCCAGCGACAGGAGCTCGCCGTCGAGCGGGAGCCCGGCCCGGGCCATGGCCACGGCCTGGAGGGGCTTGAGCGCGGAACGTGGATAGAAGGCGGCCTCGATGTCACCGAGCTGGAGCTGTACCTCTCCATCGGCGCCGAGGACGACGACGGAGCCGTAGTGGATGCCTTCGACGATGCCACCGCGGATGAGGTGGGCGACGGGGGCGTGGACGGGTTCGCGGACAAGGGGTGCGTCCGCCGGGGAACTGCTGTACATCACTGCCTGTTTCTCGGGGAGCGGCGCGTCGGTCACGCGTCGGTTCCGGTGGTGGACTTGGCGGCGACACGGCCGCGGATGCCGAACCATCCGACGACCAGTGCCCCGACGATCAGCGGCAGGCACAGCACGGTGGTGCGTCCCGCGCCGCCGTCGGCGTACATGAGGACCAGGACGGAGGCGAGGAACGCCAGCGTCACGATCTCGGTCCAGGGGGAGCCCGGGAGCCGGTAGTCCGGGCGGGTCAGCTCGCCCTTCTGGGTCTTCTGCCAGAAGAGGAGGTGACAGATCATGATCAGGCCCCAGGTGGCGAGGATGCCGATCGCGGCGAAGTTCAGCACGATCTCGAACGCCTCGGCGGGCACGACGAAGTTGAGGCCGACGCCCAGGACGCAGATGCCGCTGGTGAGCAGGATGCCGCCGTAGGGGACCTGGCTGCGGCTCATCACGGCGGTGAACCTGGGCGCGGATCCGGCCATGGCCATGGAGCGCAGGATGCGGCCGGTGGAGTAGAGGCCGGAGTTGAGGGAGGACATCGCGGCGGTGAGGACGACGAGGTTCATCACGTCGCCGGCCGCCGGGATGCCGATGTTGCCCAGCACGGTCACGAAGGGGCTCTCGCCGGCGGTGTACTTGTTCCACGGCAGCAGCATCGACAGCAGGACGACCGAGCCGACGTAGAACACGCCGACGCGCCACATGATCGAGTTGATCGCCTTCGGCATGATCTTCTCGGGGTTCTCGGTCTCACCGGCGGCGACGCCGACCAGCTCGACGGAGGCATAGGCGAAGACGACGCCCTGGATGATCAGCAGCATGGGCAGCAGGCCGTTCGGGAAGACGCCGCCGCTGTCGCTGATGAGGGACGGGCCGGGGCTGTGGCCGTCGACGGGGTGCTGGGTGACCAGCAGGAAGATGCCGATGCACATGAAGAGGACGAGCGCGCCGACCTTGATGATCGCGAACCAGAACTCCAGCTCGCCGAAGATCTTCACCGAGATCAGGTTCACGGTGAGCACCACGGCCAGTGCGATGAGCGCGATCACCCACTGCGGTATGTCGGAGAACATGCCCCAGTAGTGGGTGTAGGTGGCGACGGCGGTGATGTCGGCGATGCCGGTGGTCGCCCAGTTGAGGAAGTACATCCAGCCCGCGGTGTAGGCGCCCTTCTCCCCCATGAACTCACGGGCGTACGACACGAAGGCGCCGGAGGAGGGCCGGTACAGCACGAGTTCGCCGAGGGCGCGTACGACGAGGAAGGCGAAGAGGCCGCAGACCGCGTAGGCGATGAAGAGGGACGGGCCCGCGTCGGCGAGGCGGCCGCCGGCGCCGAGGAAGAGGCCGGTGCCGATGGCTCCGCCGATGGCGATCATGTTGACGTGCCGGGACTTCAGGGACTTGCTGTAGCCCTCGTCTCCGGCGTCGACATGGCCGGAACGTTTCTGCACATCGTCGTGCAGGGACTGCTCGCTCACGCCTCGGTACCGCCTTCCGTGGGGGTGTCCGTGCGCGGGGGACGCACGATGTCGGTGAGGGTGGTCTCGACACGGTCGAGGTGGTGGGCCATCGCCTCCACCGCGTCGTTCTCGGAACCGTCGATCAGCGCCTCGACGATCGCGCGGTGCTCGCGGTTGGACTGCTCGCGGCGGCCGCCCAGCTGGTTGAGGAAGGCGGACTGGCGGGCCAGGGCGTCCCGGATCTCCTCGATGACCCGGCGGAAGACCGGGTTCTGGGCGGCCTCGGCCACGGCGAGATGGAACAGCGTGTCCATGGCGACCCACGCGGTCGTGTCCGTCTCCTTTTCCATCCGGTCCAGGATGTGGGCCAGGTGGTCGAGGTTCTCCGGAGTGCGGCGCCGCGCCGCATAGCCCGCGACCGGGATCTCGACGTGGCGGCGCACCTCCAGCAGGTCGCTCGCCGAGTAGTCGCCGAAGGTGGGGTCCTCGACGGTACTGGCGACGACGAAGGTGCCCTTGCCGGTCCTGGACACGGTCAGGCCCATGGTCTGCAGGGCCCGCAGGGCCTCGCGCAGCACGGGCCGGGAGACCTCCAGGGTGCGGCAGAGCTCCGCCTCGGAGGGGAGCTTGTCGCCGATGGCGTACTCGCCTCGCTCGATGGCGCCGCGCAGGTGCGCCAGTACCGCTTCCATGGCACTGACGCGACGCAGGGGCTGTCCGGCTGTCCGGCTGTCTGACAGGTTCACGGTGGTGATCCTGCGGGGCGCGGGAGGCGCCTGTCAAGAGGCCGAAAGGAATCGTCCAGGGGGCCGGAAGCGTGCGTTCAGGCGCCCGGCCCGCTGGCCCGTCCGGACGGTCAGCTGTGGATCACACCCGCTCCGAGCAGGCCGAACAGCAGCACCCCCACGACGATCCGGTAGATCACGAAGGCGTTGAAGGAGTGCTTGGCGACGAACTTCAGCAGCCAGGCGATGGAGGCGTACGCCACGACGAACGACACGAGCGTGCCGGCCGCGAGCGGGGCCGCGCCCACCCCGGTGCCCAGGGCGTCCTTGAGCTCGTAGAGGCCTGCGCCGGTCAGTGCGGGGATGCCCAGGAAGAACGAGAGCCGGGTGGCGGCAACGCGGTCCAGGTCGAGAAGCAGCGCCGTGGACATGGTGGCGCCGGAGCGGGAGAAGCCGGGGAAGAGCAGGGCGAGGATCTGGGAGCTGCCGACCAGCATGGCGTCCTTGAAGGAGGTGTCGTCCTCGCCGCGCTTGTGGCGGCCCAGCTGGTCCGCGGCCCACATCACCCCGCTGCCGGCGATCAGCGAGCCGGCCACCACCCACAGCGAGGCGAGCGGGCCCTGGATGAGGGGCTTTGCGGCGAGCCCGACGGCGACGATCGGGATGGTGGCGTAGATGACCCACCAGGCGAACTTGTAGTCGTGGTGGTACCGCTCCTCGCGGTCGCGCAGGCCCCGCCCCCAGGCGGAGAGGATCCGCACGATGTCCTTGAAGAAGTACACGAGCACCGCGGCGATCGCGCCGACCTGGATGACGGCCGAGAACCCGACCACGGCGTGGTCGTCGACGGGGATGCCCATGAGCCCTTCGACGATCTTCAGATGGCCGGTGGAGGACACGGGCAGGAACTCGGTCACCCCTTCGACGGCTCCGAGGACGACGGCCTGACCGACGCTGATGACGCTCATGGGATCCAGTTCTGCTCGGGGGGAAGCGGGAGCGGAGAGGACCGTCTTACTACACGCGGGCGAGAACGGATCTCATCCACGCGGCTGACACCTGCGCGCGCCTCACATACGCACGAGCGCGGCCCCCGCGAACGCAGCCCCGAGACCGGCCGCCACGCTCGCCGCCACATTGGCGGCCGCCTGGAGACGGGCCCCCGTCTCCGCGAGCCGCAGCGTCTCGTAGGAGAACGTCGAGTACGTCGTGAGGGCCCCGCACAGACCGGCGCCGAGCAGCAGCTGCAGATGCGAGGCGGCGCCGGTGAGCAGGCCAAGGATCAGGCAGCCGGTGACGTTCACGGTGAAGGTGCCCCAGGGGAAGCCCGGGCCGTGCCGGGACCGGACCGCCCGGTCGGTGAGGTAGCGGAGCGGGGCGCCGACGATCGCGCCGCCGATCACCAGCAGCCAGTTCACAACGACTCCTTACCCTTCGCGTCCGCTCTGCCCGCTCTGCCCAGGAGCCGGCGGGTGGACCGGGCCCCGAGCCACACCGCCGTGAGGGCCGCGAGCGGGGTCGTCGCGAGGTAGGCCAGACCGGTGCCGGCGTGGCCGCCCTCGAGCAGTTTCTGGATGTCGACGGCGTACGTCGAGAAGGTGGTGAAGCCGCCGAGGACACCGGTGCCGAAGAAGGGCCGGACGAGGGGGTGGACGGCCCGGATCTCGGTGACGACCACCATGAACACGCCGATCACGGCGCAGCCGGCGACGTTCACCCAGAAGGTCGTCCAGGGGAAACCCCCCGCGGCGGCGGGCCACCACAGGGAGAGCGCGTACCGGGCGGCCGCCCCCGCTCCCCCGCCGAGCGCCACCACGGCGACGACGGGCACCTCGGCGCGCCAGGAAGGCGGACGGGGGGCGGAGGCCGGAAGGCGCAGGCTCTCAGGGGCTGTCATGGGGTACGTCTCCTACTCGCCGGGGCCCGGGTCGTGCGGGCGCGTGCCGTCGCAAGTAGGGACCGTTGGCGGCTTCCTCGCCGCGGTTCGGGTACGGCGGGCCCCACCGCCGCGCCGCGAGCGGTGTCGCGGCCGGGGTTCAGACTAACCCCCGGTTCGGGACGGGGTCATTTTCCGGTCGCGGTCACTTCGTCGGCACGGGCGGCTCGCAGATCGCCACGCCGGGCTCCCAGAGGCTGCCCAGCACCAGGTGCCCGTTCGCTTCGCACACGCTGGTGACCATGCGGTAGCCGGAGCGGCGGCGGGTGAGGTGGTGGACGACGCGGCCCTCGTCGTCGAAGGCCAGCACGGCGATCGTGCCGGTGGGGCGGAACGGGGCGCGCAGGGCCACGCGGGCGGCGGCGCGGCGGACCGAGGGTGCGCCGCGGTGCAGGAGGTCGAGGGGCGGGACGCGGGGTCCGGCCAGCGCGACCCAGACCGGTCCGTCGGGGGCGCCGCGCCAGAGGTTGTCGGGCATGCCCGGGAGGTTCTCGGCGAAGGGCTGGGTCCGTCCCGCCTCGGGGCCGGTGAGCCAGTGGCGGACGAGCCGGCGGGCGCCGGTCTCGGCGACGACGAGGAAGGACTCGTCGGTGCCGACGGCGAGCCCGTTGGCGAACTGCAGTCCGTCCAGCACCACCTCGGGGGTGTCGTCGCCTGGTGCCAGGCGCAGCAGCCGTCCCGTTCCGATGTGCTCGACGATGTCGCCGATCCAGTGCTCCAGGGGGTGACGGCGGCTGGAGACGGTGAAGTAGACGGTGCCGTCGGAGAGGGACACGACGTTGCTGCAGAACCGCAGCGGCTCCCCCGCCACCGAGTCGGCGAGGATGCGGACCGTCCCGTCGCCGGTGTCGACGCGCAGCAGGCCGCGTTCGGCGTCGCACACCAACAGGTCGCCGTCCGGGAGGATTTCGAGGCCCAGCGGCCTGCCGCCGGTCTCGGCGAGCACCTCGGTACGGGCCGTGACCGGGTCCGCCAGACCCTCCAGACGCAGGATGCGGCCGTCCGCCACACCGGTCAGGACACGGCCGCGCGGGTCGGCGACCACGTCCTCGGGGCCGTGGCCCAGCGCGATGTAGTGGCGTGGGACCAGTGCCGTGGGACGGTTCATGGTGCGTGTGTCCTTCACAGTTGGAGGATGCCGCCGTACCGGGTCGCCTACCAGCCCTTCTCAAACATGCGGGCGACCTCGGCGATCCGTACCTCGTCTCGGTGGTAGTGCACGCGGCCCGCGGACCGGCTGGTGCGCAGCATGCCGGTGGCTTCGAGGAGCCGGAGGTGGGTGACGGCGACCGGGCGGGCCAGCGAGAACTTCTCGGCGACGGCGTCCGCGGTGACCCCGCCCTCGGCGGGGCCGGGTTCCTTCAGCCAGGCCAGGATGCGCAGCCGCGTCTCGTCCGTGGGAGTCCTCAGCATGTCGTGCCCCTGCCTCGCGGCTCTCGCCCTCTCACCGCGTTTCTTCCCACTGTCTCGCAGCCCATGCCGACGCGTACGGCAGTCGGCATCGTTGACCGATACCGAACTGCCGTACGCTCTGGCGAAGTTCGGGGGCAGGACGTCGCCCTGCCCCGGTGAGATCAGCGGTGGCGGAACCAGGACATCGACGAGAGTGCCCGGTCGTCGTAGCCGAAGAGCGCCTGGTTCTCCCAGCCGTTGCCGGAGGAGGCGTCGGTCGGGTCCCAGCCGTTGCCTCCCACCGCGGTCCAGGTGGCCTCCCAGTAGAAGATGCCGAGGCCCCGGCCGTTCGGGACGGCCTCCACGATGCTCGCCACGTCGTTCATCCACCGGGTCTGGCCGGCCACGCTCGCCGGATAGCCGGGGACCAGCTCGCCGGTCAGGTCGATGATGTTCTCGTGCGCGTCCTCGCTGTCCAGGCGGAACGGGTAGGCGGTCTCGGCGACGTAGACCGGCTTGCCGTAGCGGGAGGCCGCGTCGTCGAGGGTCGTCTGGAAGTCGGCCAGTGTGCCGTGCCAGTAGCCGTAGTACGACAGGCCGATCGCGTCGAACTTCACGCCGTTGGACCGCGCGCTGTCGAACCACCAGCGGGTGCCCTCCAGATCACCGCCCTCGGCGAGGTGCAGGGCGACGGTGGTGGACGAGTTGACCGCCTTGACGGCGTCGTAGCCGGAGTTGAGCAGACCGGCCAGCTGCGTCCAGTTGGAGGTGGATCCCTCGGTCCACAGCATGCCGCCGTTGATCTCGTTGCCCACCTGGACCATGTCGGCGGTGGTGCCCTGCGCCTTCAAGGCGTTCAACACGTCGTACGTGTGGTCGTACACGTCCGTCCTGAGTTGACCGTACGAGTGTCCGGCCCAGGCGGCGGGCTTGTCCTGGCGGCCGGGGTCGGCCCAGAAGTCCGAGTAGTGGAAGTCGACCAGCAGCTTCATGCCCTGCGCCTTGACGCGCTTGGCCATGGCCAGGACGCGTGCCTTGTTGTTGTAGCCGTCGGCCGGGTTCACCCACACCTTGAGGCGCGCGTAGTTCATGCCGGACGACTTCAGGACGGCCAGGGCGTCGCCGGCCGTACCGGAGCTGTTGCGGTAGACGCCGCCCTTGGCCTCGCTCTTGGCCAGGGACGAGATGTCGGCACCCTTGATCGACGTACCGGACGTGCCCGACGTGAAGCTCAGGTCGTCGACATTGATCCAGTTGCCGGCATTCGCGTCACTGTTGATGCTGATGGTGCATTGGTTGCCGGTCACATTGACCGGCACGACGATCCGGATCCACCCACTGGCAGAGACCGGCAGATCGGTGCGCTGCTCGGCGCCGCCGCAGTTCTTCAGCGCTATGTACGCGGACTTCTGTCCGCCGCCGGAGCGCACCCAGGCGGTGAGCTTGTACCGGCCGTTGGTGAGTCCGGACAGGTACTGCCAGGTCTCCGCCTTGTAGGCGGTGGAGGCCCAGTGGCTCAGGCGGTAGCTCCCGCCGTGGCCGCCGGACTCGACGAACGAGGCGCCGGTGTCGCCGGACTCGGACCAGCCGCTCGGCGTGGCCGCGCCCGAACCGTCGGTCTCGAAGCCTCCGTTGGTGAGGGTGCTCGCGGCGTGGGCGGTCTGCGCGGGCAGGGCGGTGAGGGCGAGTCCTGCGGCGAGCGGCAGCAGCAGGGCTCTGAGCGTGCGTCTGGGATGGAACATCGTCGTCCGTCGTCCCTTCGACGTCGGGGATGGGGGCGCCTCTCACCAGGGGGCCGGTGAGGGGCCCCTCCGCCCGCGGCTCGTGCGGCTCGCACGGGCGGAGGGAGTCGGTTCAGCCGTCGAGCCGGACGACCCGGACGGCTCCGGCGGGGACGGCCAGGCGGCCCGCTGCGCGCTCTCCGGTCAGCAACTCGGTGCCCGGGGTCTCCAGCGGCACCTTGGTGTCCGAGCCGGTGTGGTTGAGGGCGAACAGGTAGGTGCCCGACTCGCCGGTGCGGCGTACCACTTCGACGTCCCGGGGCAGGTCGGCGCGCGGGGCGAGGCGCGCGTCCTCGATCGCCAGGCCGAGCAGCGTGTCGAGGCCGTCGCCGCCGAGCCGGGCGGAGACGTACCAGGCGCTGCCCTCGCCGAGGCTGTGCCGGGTGACGGCCGGGTGGCCCGCGGTGAGGCCGTCGGCGTAGGTGCAGACGGTCTCGGCGCCGCGCGGCACCACGAACTCGGTCCATACGTCGGCGCCCAGTTCGGATCCGTCGGGGCCGGTGACGCGGACCCGTTCGCCGGGCAGCAGCGGCGAGAACTCCTCGACCGTTAGGCCGAGGACGTCCCGGAGCGGGCCCGGGTAGGCACCCTCGTGGACGGCGTCGTGCTCGTCGACGATGCCGGAGAAGTACGAGACGACCAGCGTGCCGCCGTTCTCGACGTAGGCCTTGAGGTTGTTCCCGGCCGTCTCCGTCATCAGGTACAGGGCCGGTACGACGACAAGGGGATACCTCGACAAGTCGGCTTCCGGGTGGGCGAAGTCGACGGTGAGGTGACGGTCGTAGAGGGTCTCGTAGAAGGCGTCGGCGCGCTCGCGGGCGTCGTGGTCCTCGCTGGGGCGCCAGTCGAGGTTCTGCGCCCACCAGGAGTGCCAGTCCCACAGCACGGCCACGTCGGCGACGGTGCGGGTGCCGCGCACATCGGCCAACGCGTCGACGGCCGAGCCCAGTTCGGTGACCTCGCGCCAGACGCGGGTGTCGGTGCCGCCGTGCGGGAGCATCGCCGAGTGGAACTTCTCGGCGCCGCGCCGGGACTGGCGCCACTGGAAGAACATGGCGCCGTCGGAGCCGCGCGCCACATGGGCGAGGGAGTTGCGGGCCATCTGGCCGGGGGCCTTGGCGGGGTTGCGGGGCTGCCAGTTGACGCCCGAGGTGGAGTGCTCCAGGAGCAGCCAGGGGGCGCCGCCCGCGACGGAGCGGGTGAGGTCGGCGGCCATCGCGAGGTTGACGTGGGTGCGGCGGCCGTCGGTGATCAGGTAGTGGTCGTTGGTGACGATGTCGACCTCGCGGCCCCAGGCCCAGTAGTCGACGGAGTCGCACTGGCTCAGGGCCGTCATGAAGTTGGTGGTGACCGGGACGCCCGGCGAGAGGCGGTGCAGGATGTCCCGCTCCGCCACGAAGTTCTCGCGCATGGTGGCGTCGGCGAACCGCTTGTAGTCCAGCGCCTGGCCCGGGTTGACGGACGTCGGGGTGAGCCGGGGCGGGTTGATCTGCTCGAGGTCCGTGTAGCGCTGGCCCCAGAAGGCCGTGCCCCAGGCCTCGTTGACGGCGTCGACCGTGCCGTACGTCGTCGCGAGCCAGCGGCGGAAGTGCGCGGCGCAGGCGTCGCAGTAGCAGGCCGAGACGGGGACGCCGTACTCGTTGTGCACGTGCCACATGGCCAGGGCCGGGTGGTCACCGTAGTGCTCGGCGAGCTCGGTGGTAATGGCCGCCGCGGCCGAGCGGTAGTCGGCGTTGCTGTGGCAGATCGCGGCGCGGGAGCCGAACTCGTGGCGCACACCCTCCGGTGTCACGGGCAGGGCCTCGGGGTGGGCGCGGTAGAACCAGACCGGCGGGCAGACGGTGGGCGTACCGAGGTCGACGCGGATGCCGTTCTCGTGCAGCAGGTCGACCACGCGGTCGAGCCAGCCGAAGTCGTACACGCCGGGCGACGGCTCCAGCAGCGCCCAGGAGAAGATCCCGACGCTCACCATCGTGACGCCGGCCTCCCGCATCAGCCGGACGTCCTCCTGCCAGACGCTCTCCGGCCACTGCTCGGGGTTGTAGTCCCCGCCGAAGGCGAGCCTGGTGAGGCCCCTGGGGGTGGTCTCCGGCATGGACTCCGGCATGGATGGTCTCCAGGTCGATCGATTAATTGGGAACGTGCACACACAACGATGCCGTGCGGAGGCCAACATAACCGCACAGCAACAACCATTGACAAGTGTCCGGGATGTTTCTCTACTGTGAACGCTCACAGAAGCATGGCAGGTCTTCGCAGCAGGCGAGGACCCCAGGTCAGGGGAGAGATCCATGCCGTACACGAAGCGCCGCCGCCTCGTGAGAACCGCCGTCGCCGTCGCGCTCGGCGCCACCACACTCGCCGCCTGCGGGACGGAGTCGGCGGACAGCGAGACCGAGTCGGGCCCGGCGTCGCTGACGTACTGGACCTGGACGCCCGGCATGGACAAGGTCGTGGACCTGTGGAACAAGGGCCCGGGCAAGAAGGACCAGATCACCGTCACGGTGAAGAAGCAGGCGTCCGGCGACACACTGGTCACCAAGATCCTCACCGCGCACAAGGCGGGCAAGGCGCCCGACCTGGTGCAGGCGGAGTACCAGGCACTTCCCACCCTGGTCAGCAATGACGCGCTCGCGGACATGGCGAAGAACGTGGGCGACGCGAAGGGCAGCTTCGCCGACGGCGTCTGGCAGCAGACCACGCTGGGGACGGACGCGGTCTACGCGGTCCCGCAGGACATCGGGCCGATGATGTTCTACTACCGCGAGGACCTGTTCAAGGAGTACGGCCTGACGGTGCCGACGACCTGGGACGAGTTCGCCGAGACCGCCCGCAAGCTCAAGAAGGCGGCTCCCGACAAGGACCTGACCACCTTCTCCGCCAACGACTCCGGCCTCTTCGCGGGCCTCGCGCAGCAGGCCGGCGCCAAGTGGTGGACGACCTCCGGCGACCAGTGGAAGGTCTCCATCGACGGCGCGGCGACACAGAAGGTCGCGAAGTTCTGGGGCGGCCTGGTCGAGGAGGGCGCCGTCGACAACCAGCCGATGTACACGCCGGCCTGGAACAAGGCGCTCAACACCGGAAAGCAGATCGCCTGGCTCAGCGCCGTGTGGGCCCCCGGCACTCTCACCACCGCGGCTCCCGACACCAAGGGCAAATGGGCCATGGCCCCGCTCCCCCAGTGGTCCGCGAGCGAGACCCGCACCGGCAGCTGGGGCGGCTCCTCCACCGCCGTGACCACGGACTCCAAGCACCAGGCGGCCGCCGCGAAGTTCGCCACCTGGCTGAACACCGACAGCGACGCCCTCAACGCGCTGGCGAAGGAGAGCGGCATCTACCCGGCCGCCAAGAACGCCCAGACCAGCGGTGCCTTCCTCAAGCCTCCGGCCTACTTCTCGAACCAGGCCGACTTCTACACCAAGGCCGCCGACATCGCGGAGACCACGGCACCGTCCGCCTGGGGCCCGAACGTGAACGTCGCCTACACCACGTTCAAGGACGCCTTCGGCGCAGCCGCGAAGAACAAGTCCGACTTCGGCGCGGCTCTGAAGAAGATGCAGGACGACACCGTCGCCGACATGAAGAAGCAGGGCTTCGGGGTCGCTCGGTGAAAAGCACGGCACGCCGGCAGTCGTACGGGGTCAAGGAGGCCCCGTACGCCTTCCTCCTCCCAGCAACCCTCCTCTTCATACTGTTCTTCGCACTCCCCATCGGCTATGCGATCTGGCTCAGCCTCCACAAGGTGAAGGTCTCCGGCCTCGGCCTCGGCTCCGGGGCCCGCAGGGAGGTCTGGGCCGGTCTGGAGAACTACACCGACGCCCTCACCGACAGCGAGCTGCTGCAGGGGACGCTGCGCGTGCTGGGCTACGGCTGCATCGTCGTACCGGTGATGCTCGGCCTCGCCCTGCTGTTCGCGCTGATGCTCGACTCCGAGAAGGTGCGGCTGGCACCCTTCACACGGCTCGCGATCTTCCTGCCGTACGCCATCCCCGGTGTGGTGGCGGCGCTGCTGTGGGGCTTCCTGTACCTGCCGGACGTGAGCCCCTTCTACTTCGTGCTCGACAAGCTGGGCATGCCTCAGCCGGACCTGCTGGACGGCGGGCCGCTGTATCTCGCTCTCTCCAACATCGCGGTGTGGGGCGGCACCGGCTTCAACATGATCGTCATCTACACCTCGCTCCAGGCGATCCCGGCGGAGGTGTACGAGGCGGCGAAGCTGGACGGCGCCACCCCGGCGCAGATCGCGCTGCGGATCAAGATCCCGATGGTGGCGCCCTCGCTGGTGCTGACCTTCTTCTTCTCGATCATCGCCACGCTCCAGGTGTTCAACGAGCCGACCACCCTCAAACCGCTCACCAACTCCGTGTCCACGACGTGGAGTCCATTGATGAAGGTGTACCGGGACGCGTTCGGCGAGGGCGACATCCACAGCGCCGCCGCGCAGGCCGTGATCATCGCCTTCGCCACGCTCCTGTTGTCCTTCGGCTTCCTGCGAGCCGCGAACCGTCGTCAGAAGCAGGAGGCCACTCGATGAGTTCCCTTGCCGTCCCGAAGGCCGAGCCGGTGGCCGGCAGCACACCCGGCACCGTCCAGGGCCGCCCGCCGCTGCGCCGCCGGATCGCCCTGATCCCGACGGTCACCCTGCTCCTGGGCGCGGTCTACTGTCTGCTGCCGGTGGCCTGGGTGCTCATCGCGGCCACCAAGTCCGGCAGTGAGCTGTTCTCCACGTTCACGTTCCTGCCGGGCTCGGGGTTCGCCGACAACCTCCGGGACCTGAGCGCCTACCGCGACGGCGTGTACTGGGCGTGGATGGGCAACTCCGCCCTGTACGCCGGCCTGGGCGCCCTGCTGTCGACATGCGTCTCGGCGTTCAGCGGCTACGCGCTGGCGACCTACCGCTTCCGGGGCCGCGAGGCGATCTTCAACGTGCTGCTCGCGGGTGTGCTGATGCCGCCGGTGATCCTGGCCATCCCGCAGTACCTGCTGCTGGCGAAGGCCGACCTCACGGACTCGTTCCTGAGCGTCCTGCTGCCGCAGGTCCTCTCGCCGTACGGCGTCTATCTCGCGCGGATCTACGCCGCCGCCGCGGTGCCCGCCGACGTGGTCGAGGCCGGGCGGATGGACGGGGCCAGCGAGTGGCGGATCTTCACGCGGATCGCGCTGCCGATGATGATCCCCGGCATGGTGACGGTGTTCCTGTTCCAGTTCGTGGCGATCTGGAACAACTTCCTGCTGCCGTACATCATGCTCAGCGACGACGAGAAGTTCCCGATCACGCTCGGTCTGTTCACGTTGCTGGAGCAGGGGGCCAACACCCCGGCGCTGTACACGCTGGTGATCACGGGCGCGTTTCTCGCGGTGCTCCCGCTGGTCGCCCTCTTCCTGGTCATCCAGCGCTTCTGGAGTCTGGATCTGCTGTCCGGAGCCGTAAAGTCATGACCATGAACGCTGCGGGAGGCAGGCGCAGGCCGCCCACGATCCACGATGTGGCGCGCGAGGCGGGGGTCTCGCGCGGCACCGTCTCGCGGGTGCTCAACGGCGGCCACTACGTCAGCCCGGCCGCCCAGGAGGCCGTCAACGCGGCCATCCGCAGGACGGGTTACGTCGTCAACCGGCACGCCCGCTCCCTGATCACCGGGCGGTCCGACTCGATCGGCTTCCTGCTCACGGAGCCGCAGGAGCGGTTCTTCGAGGACCCCAACTTCAATGTCCTGCTGCGCGGCTGCACGCAGGCGCTCGCCGCGCACGACATCCCGCTGCTGCTGATGCTGGCCGGCACCGAGGACGAACGGCGGCGCATCACCCGGTACATCACCGCCGGGCATGTCGACGGGGTGCTGCTGGTCTCCAGCCACTCCGGCGATCCCGTCGCCGAGCAGCTGCGCGGGGCCGGGGTACCGCTGGTGGCCTGCGGGAAGCCGATCGGGCTGGCCTCCAAGGTGAGCTACGTGGCCGCCGACGACCGCGACGGTGCCCGCGACATGGTGCGTCACCTGCTGTCGCTCGGGCGGCACCGGGTGGGCATGGTGACCGGTCCGCTGGACACGCCGGGCGGTGTCGAGCGCCTCGCCGGCTACAAGGAGGTGCTGGCGGACGCCGGCCTGGAGTTCGACGAGCGGCTCGTCGTCTCCGGGGACTACAGCCGGGCCAGCGGCGAGGCGGGGGCTGAGCGGCTGCTGGCACAGGCCCCTGACATGGACGCGGTGTTCGTCGCGTCGGACCTGATGGCACAAGGGGTGCTGGCGGCGTTGCAGCGGGCGGGGCGGCGAGTGCCGCAGGACGTCTCGGTCGGCGGCTTCGACGACTCACCGGCGGCGCTGGGCGCCGTCCCTGAGCTGACGACCATCCGGCAGCCGTGGGACCGCATCAGCGCCGAGATGGTGCGGGTGCTGCTCGCGCAGATCGGGGGCGAGGATCCGGCGGCGGTGATCCTGCCGACGGAGTTGGTGAAGCGGGAGTCGACGTAGGTCCGGTCCTGGCTCCGGAAGGACGTCACGAAGGACGCCACTCCATGCACAGTCATTGAACCTCGGACCGGTGTACCGTTCGCTTATGGCAGCGAAAACGGCTGGTGCGCGGCTCGAGGAACGGTGGCGGGACATCCTGTCGGCGCACGCGCGCACGATGTGCGAGATCGACCGGGCACTGCATCCGCACGGCCTCGGCGCCTCCGATTTCGAGGTCCTGGACATGCTCGCGACCGCCGCGCCCGAGGAGGGCGAGCAGTGCCGGGTGCAGAATCTGGTCGGGCGGGTCCATCTGAGCCAGAGCGCGCTGTCGCGGCTGATCGCCCGGCTGGAGAAGGACGGTCTGGTGACACGTTCCGTGTGCGTGGAGGACCGGCGGGGCGTGTGGGTCTCCCTGACCTCCAGGGGCCGTGACCTGCACACCGAGGTGCTGCCGCTGCAGCGGGCGGCGCTGGCCCGGACGCTGGGCACGTAGGCGGCCCAGGCCCGGACCGGGCCGATCGCCCTACGGACGTGCCAGCAGGGTGCGGACTCCCTCCGAGGTGAGCGTCAGGCGGTGCTCCGAGCTGCCGTCGATGGTGAGCGACAGGTCGTCGGCCGGCCACTGCGCCGCGAGGGCGCCGAGCGGCACCATGCGGTAGCGGGAGACGAACGGCAGCAGCCCGGCCATCTCCACCTCGGAGGTGAACACGGGCACCACCGGTTCGCCGCCCGGCTGCTCCAGCACCGGCAGCGCCACCGCGGAGGGGTTGGCGGCGTCGGCATCGTTCGCGTCGTCGGGCACGGGGATGAGCACGTCGCTGTCGGCGAGCGCGTTCAGAGCCGCCGCGTCCTCGGTGTTCTCGGCGAGGACGTCCAGAGCCCGCTGGGCGGGCGTGGGCGTGGGGTTGTTTGCGGGTGTCTCCATGGCAGATTCCCTGGTAGCGGCGGTCTTGCGGCCCACCCGGGACATGATCCGCCCCGGGCACGGTTCTGCTCGCGTACCCGATCGTGGACGGGGCAATCCTGGTGGATCACTGAGGTTCAGGGGATCAGCGGTGCCGATCACTGCTCGGGGCGTCCAGGGGGCTTCTGATGGATCTCCGCGGGAGAAGGAGCGGCGTTCGGTGCGTGCTCTCGGCGTGCCGGGCGGAAGGCCTCGTAGCGGAGCTACTAGGCCTTTTGTCCGGTGCGGCGAGAGTGCGTGCCGGGCGTCGCGACGCCGCGGAGATCCATCAGAAGCCCCCTAAGAGAGCCGGAAGACGTGAGGACCCGGCAGGGCAGCTCCCGCTCGCGCACCCCGCCGGTCCCGTCCGGTTCCACGCGTGACACCCCCGCTCCCGGCACCCGGGTGACGGCTTCCGTGAGCACACCGTCCGTGAAGAGCACTCCGGCCCCGTCCTCCACCGCCCAGCCCGCCGTCAGGTTCCCCGCCGCCACGGCCGCACGCTACGAGGGCCGCCGGCCAGGTTCACCGTCGTAGTGCGGGCAGACGGAGCCGGGCAAGCAGCCCCAGGCCGCCGGGGAGGTACGTCAGCGGCCCGAAGGAGTCGGTGTGCGAGCCTTCGGCCCAGCAGTTGGCACCGGCGCTTTTGCCGCACAGCAACGTGCCCTGCTCGTACGCCTCACGCAGCAGCCGGTCCACACCGTGGGCGCGCCAGACCTCGAGGAGATTGGCCGTGTTGCCGCCGCCCACGTACACGACGTCCTGGGCGAGCAGACCGTCGTCGGTGGAGAAGCCGCCGCCGAGTAGGGCGAGACGTTGTGGGGGTTGGATCACCACGAGAGAGTCAGTTCTGGGGGCAGGAGCGACGCTGTAGATTCGCCCGGTGACCTACGACATCATGCTCGTGCGGGTTCAGCCGGGCCTGACGTTCCAGGAAGCGGTTGACCGCCTCAGCGCCGACTTCGATCCCGATGCCGACCTGCCGCTGCTCCAACTTACTCACGCGCAACGGAACGAGTGGGGCCGAATCCTGAGACGAGTCTCGCGGGACATTGGTCCCGTCGAGTCCGAGGAGTACCTGTACAGCCTCACGCTTGAGACCGTTGGTCCGCCAGGGCGCGTACAGCTCGACTACTGCGGCGACACAGCCCACATCGAGGTTGCTTACCGCTATTCGGGTCCGGCGGCGTTGGAAGTGATGGAGCTGGCTTATCGCATCGCTCGCATCGTCGAGGACGAAAGCGGCTTGACCGGACACGACTTCGAGGTGGACCAGCCCACCCGAACCGGTGCATCTGTCAATGCGGCCGCCCGGCTGAGCAGCGTCTCTGATTGGGCACAGCAGCACTTGAGTTAGCGGATCATCGGGCGGACCAGAGGAAGATGCCCGCGATGTGGAGACCGGCGAGGTAGATGGTGATAGCGGCCGCGCCCTGCGGATCGTCCAGCCGGAACCCGCGTTCCTTGACCAACTTCGGTTCGGCCGCGCCACCGCGGTGCCAGGGACGGGACATCAAGTTCCGCGTCTCGGCGGCCCTGCTCAACGGCGAGGGAGTCGCCCTCATTCATCGCGTCAATGACGGCCAAGACCAGTACACCCTGCCAGGTCGCAATGCCGACCCCGGTGAACCCGTCCATCAGGCCCTCGCACGGGAACTCGACGAAGAGCTGGGCTTAGACCTCACAGAAGCAAGCGGCGTCCCGCGACTGATCTGGATCCAGGACACCATGGTCACCCGCCCCAGCCCCACCCGCGCCCGTCAGCGCACCGTCGAACTCGACGACACGCCAGCCTCGGCCACCTCATCTGGAGCCCCTACAGGGACACCGCCGCAAGGCGAGGATCCCACCAGTCCCGCTCGACACCATCCGTCATTCAGGCCCCGCGGGCGCATCAAGGTGCTTGTCGATAAAGGCGTTGATGAACTCCACTCCGAAGGCATGTGTCATCGGAAAGGTGTCGGCCTGAGCGAGCCACGGAAAAGCCCAGGTCAGAGCAGCTTTCTCGGCTCGCCGCGCAGCGTGAGTGCGCCCAGAGCGTCAAACGAGCGTCACGGTCGACAGCCCGTCCCTCCCACTCGGGCCAGACCGAGCTGCCACGACCAGTTGCCCAGCAGGGTCCGCCCCGCTCACTCCAGAGGCCAGCTGGCTCATCATGACCCGCGCCACTACTCCGGCCCCAGAATGGAGGCATGCCCTCCAGCCCACAACACCCCGCACCCATGCCGAAGAACCTCTCGGGGGCGGAGGCCGAGAACCTCGCGCTGTACCAGGAGACCGGGGTATCACTATCACTGTCGGTGATCGAGAAGATGGTTGTGTTGGACACGCTCGCGCCTTAGACCTCGGCCAGGTGGGCAGAGATCTCGCCGTGCGTCAGCCCCCTCGCCGACAACGACAGCACCATCTCGTCCACCCCGGACAGGCGCCGCTGCCGCTTCTTGACGATGGCCCGCTCGAACGTTCCGGCCACGTCCCAGGGGACCTTGATCTCGACCGGGCCGACATCGGTCAGCACCGTCATCGCCCGCGTCCTGTTGCGGCTGTTGCCACTGCCCCCGCCTTCGGCATCGTGCTTCTCGTATCCGAGGTGATCGGTTAACTCGCCCTCCAGGGCGGACTCAGCGGTCTCTCAGAACTACTCATTTCTGCGAGACGCTTCGTCGACGAGGCGGCGGAGCCAGGCGTGGGCGGGATCGTCGGTGGTGGTGCCGTGCCAGATCGCGCTGACGGTGTACCGGGGCATCGGCAGGGGCGGCGCCGTAGCTGTCAGGCCCAGGATGTCGGCGTAGACGGTGGCTGCGTGAGTGGGGAGGGTGACCAGGGCGGGCAGCGTGGCGAGCTGGAGGGCGGCTCCGGCGAAGTGGGTGGTGGCGGCGATCACTCGGCGTTCGAGTCCGCGAGCTTCCAGTAGGTCGTCGACTATGCCGCGGCGGCCGTCGTAGGAGATCAGGAGGTGGGGGTGAGCCAGGTAGTCCTCCAGTGTGATCGGGGTCCGCAGCGGCAGGAGGCGGGGGTTGAATACGCAGGTGTAGCCGGAGGTGAACAGGTCGCGGCTGCGGTGGTCGGTGCCGTGCGCGGGGGCGGCGGCCAGGCCGAGGTCGACCTCGCCGCGGTCGATCATGCCGGCGACGGTGTTGCGGCTGGCCTGCCGTACGGCGAGCCGGATGCCCGGCAGTTGGGCGGTCGCGGCCAGCAGGCGGGGCAGCAGGGCTGCTTCGATGTCGTCGGACATGCCCAGGGTGAAGGTGCGCTGGACGGTAGCCGCGTCGAAGTGGTCCAGACTGGTCACGGCGCCATAGATGAGCCCGAGGGCCGGTTCGATGCGGCGGGCGAGTTCGGCGGCACGCGGTGTGGGCTCGACGCCGCTGCGGGTGCGGGTGAACAGTTCGTCGCCGAAGAGTCCGCGCAGCCGGCCGAGGGCGGCGCTGGTCGCGCCCTGGCTCAGATGCAGAGCGGCGGCGGCCCGGGTGACACTGCGCTCGCGCATCAATGCCGCGAAGACGACCAGCAGATTGAGGTCAGCCTTCCGGAATTCGGTTTCGTAAATGTCGATCATCGCGATGATTAGTTTGCCGGATGTGTGTAGGGGTTTCTACCGTCGACGGCATGACCTCTCCTGAATCCCGCCGCACCATGACCGTCGCCGTCGCCCAGGCGGCCGCACCGTTGTTCGACACCCCGGCCGCACTGGCCCGGGCCGAGGAACTCATCCGCGAGGCCGCCGGCCGGGGCGCCGAGGTCGTCGTGCTCCCCGAGGCGTTCCTCGGCGGCTACCCGAAGGGGCTCGACTTCGACATCACGGTCGGCAGCCGCACCCCGGCCGGCCGCGACCTCTTCCGCCGCTACCACGCCGCAGCCATCGAGATCCCCGGCCCGGAGGTCGGACACCTGGCCGCGGTTACCCGGGAGCTGGGCTGCCATGCGGTGGTCGGCGCGGTCGAGCGCCAGGGCGGGACGCTGTACTGCGTCGCGCTCTACTTCGGTCCCGACGGCTACGTGGGCCTGCACCGCAAGCTGATGCCCACGGCCGCCGAGCGCTATCTGTGGGGCCAGGGCGACGGCTCCACCCTCCCCGTCGTCGACACCGGCGCCGCCCGCCTCGGCGCCGCCATCTGCTGGGAGAACTACATGCCGCTCTTCCGCATGGCGATGTACGCCAAGGGCGTGGACCTGTGGTGTGCGCCGACCGTCGACGACCGTGACGCCTGGCAGGCCACCATGCGTCACATCGCCCTGGAAGGCCGCTGCTTCGTCCTCAGCGCCAACCAGTACCTGCGCCGCGACGCCCTACCGGCCGACCTCCGCCCCGTCCAGGGCAACGAACCGGACACGGTCCTGGTCGGCGGCGGCTCCGTCATCGTCTCCCCGCTCGGCGAGGTGCTGGCCGGTCCACTGCGCGACGGCGAGGGCATCCTGACCGCCGAACTCGACCTCGACGACCTCGCCCGCGCCCGCTTCGACCTCGACACCACCGGCCACTACGCCCGCCCCGACGTCTTCACCCTCCACATCGACGAATCCCCCCACCCCACGGTCACCGTCGGTTGACCGACACCAGCAGAAGCGCGAAGGGACGCGCGCCCGGGACGCCTGCCCGGCGCGCTCAGGCACGGCAGGTGCGAGAGGGCGTCAGTTCGTGCCGGGCTGTGGGACCGGCGCTGGCTTCCATTCGGGGGGAGGCGTCTTCATGACGGGGCCTCATGCACCGGCGCCCGTGATGGCGGCCTTCGGGCCGCTGGGTTGACTGCACGTCGCCACGGCCCGGCGCAGCCAGCGGTGCGCAGGATCGCCTGCCCGCCGGACGTGCCATGCCTGCTGGTAGGCGGGTCGGGGAAGCTCCAGGGGCGGAGCGAACTTCCGCAATGTCTTGTACCGGCGCATAGGCCCCACCGCCCGGCTGGCAATGGTCAGCAGGAGGTCGGTGCCTGGAAGCAGGTCGGCTGCCGCACTCCAGTGGGGCAGTGTCACGGCCAGATGCCGCCGTAGTCCGCGCGCCGCCAGCGCTTTCTCGATCTCATCGTTCGCATCGGGGCGCAGGGTCAGCGAGATGTGCGGACGCTCCAGCCACTCCTCGAACGACAGCCCTCCTCTTGCGGGGAGGACCGCCTTGTCCGCCAGGCATACGAATTCCTCCTGGAAGAGGTCCTGGATCTCGATGTCGTCGGGCAGGTGGGGAAAGATTCCCAGCGCGAGATCGAGTTCGCCGTCCTGGAGCTGCGCCAGCATCGCCTCCCGGCTGGCTTGGGTGATCGCAAGGTCGAGGCCGGGAGCATGGCGGCGAACATGCCGCACCAGCGGGGGCAGCACGAGGTGCGCCGCGTAGTCCGACATCGAGATCCTGAAGCGCCTGCGGGTGCGCGCCGGTTCGAAGTCAGGGGCACTGAGTAGGTCGTTCAAGCTGCTCAGGGCGTCTTCGAGTGGCTGCACCAGCGCCTGGGCGCGTGCCGTGAGGGCCATACGACCGCCGTGCCGCACCAGCAGGGGGTCACCGAAGTGTGTCCGCAGCTGCCCCAGGGTGTGACTGACGGCCGGCTGGCTCTTGTGCAGCCGCACTGCGGCGCGGGTGACGTGCTTCTCGGTCAGCAGCGCGTGCAGCGCCACCAGCTGGTTGAGGTCGATCCGCTGCAGTTCATCCATGGTGCGAATAGTAGAGATGCACAGGAAGCATTTCCATAAATGAGCCTGATGGTGGATGGTCGAAGTGACGAGGCGCTGACCCTCTCTGGAGAGGCGTCGATGACGGCGGGTTCCGGCCGTTCCTGGCTGCAAGGCGCAGGGCGGCGGTTCCCGCGGCCGTTCAACCGCTACTCACGTCAGGACTGGAAATGACCAAGGCAGATCTCACGCTCTCCTACATCGACGGACGGCCGTCCACGATCGGCATCGAGGCCGTCAACGAGGTGCTGCGCACCGTGGGCGTCCACGCCAGCCGGACTCCCGTTCCCGCGGAGGCCGGCCCGATCGTGGCGGCGTCCAGGACCCGGGCGCTTTCGGAGGACGAGCAGGCCGAGCTGATCTCGATGTTCGCCCTGCACCGCAGTGACCTGCTGGCGCACGTCCAGCTCGCCGGCCGCACTCCCGAGGCCACTGAAGGCGGCCACCTGAACACCTCCGAGCACGGGGTCGCTCCGTACCCGAAGGTCTACGACATGCAGGCCATGGACGCCGCCGCCAAGCACTTCGTGCAGGCGCGCTTCGGCCGCCTGCACGTCAACACCACCGACGATGGCGTCGGCATCGACGAGGTCATGACCGTGGTGTCCGGCGGCCCGATGACGTGGTTCTACCGGCTTCCCGACGGCGTCGTCGTCAAGCTCTCGGTACCCGCCGTGGAGACCGGCGACCCGGCCTGGCGCATCAGCTACCCCGGCAAGCGTCCCCACGGCGCGTTCCTGGACGCCGAGCACGGCCTGATCGTCGCCTACGCCCACGGCCCCGAGAAGTTCGTCATGCGCTACGACGCCCCGAACGCCGAAGGCTCGGAGGCACTGGGCAATAACCCGTGGATCGACTTCGACGGCGACGCGCCCCGGATGCTGGACGACGTTACCGCGAGCTGACCCTATACGAGGTGAACAGGCCGGCCACGGCTCCACGCGCCCAGCCGGCCGTTCGCCTCGCGCTCCCTCTGGGACCCCAGGCCGTCACCACCGGCCAAACCGGGCAACCCCGCCCCACCCCGCACCCCCTTCCATCCCACTGTCCACCGGCACAGGAAGAGTCATGTCCACCACGACCGGACCGGCCTCCACGCGCACCCCCGCCTCCGTGAACGAACCCATCCGCCGCGTCCCCGTCCTGTGGCTGGCGCTGCTCGCCACGCCGGTCGCCGCCGCTAACAACGCCGCCGTCCTGATCCTCGACGACATGAGCCGCTCCCTCGGCATCACCCTGGCCACCGCGTCGTGGCTGGTCACCGTGTTCGCGCTGACGCTGGCCGTCGCGACCCCGCTGATCGCGACCTTGGTGCGCAGGCGCGGTACACGCGCAGCACTGTGGACCAGCGCCGCCTTCGTCGCCGTGGGCACCGCGATCGTGACCGTCTCGCCGTGGCTGCCGCTCACCCTCGTCGGGCGCGCCGGCCAGGCCGCGGGCGGCGCGGGCATGATGGCCATCGCCATGAACCTCGCCGGTACCGCCCGCCGCATGGGCGTCATCAGCGCCGGCTCCGGGATCCTCGGAGGTGTCGGCCCACTGCTCGGCGAACGCCTCACCAGTGCGGTCTCCTGGCGGGCGGCCCTGGCCATCCTGATCATCACACTCGTGGCCGTCCCCGCTGTCAGCCGCCACACCACCAAGGTGCTCCCCACGACCGAGGGCCGCTTCGATGCCCGCGGCGCCGTGTTGCTCGCGATCCTGTCCAGCGGCATCGTCCTACTGCCGTCGAACCCGCTGCCCGCCCTGGCCGTGGCGGCCGTCACCACCGCCCTCCTGGCCCTGCACATCCGGCGCCGCCCGCACGGCTACGTCCCCCAGGTCGCGCTGCGGTCCCGCCTCTTCCGCGGCTCGGTGCTGATCGCCGTCGCCCTGTCCGTGCTCTACTTCACGCTGCTGTTCGGGATCCCCCAGCTGATCACCGACCGGGCCGGCTGGTCGACCGGATCGGTCGCGGTCGGCCAGATGATCGCCATGAGCGCCGGGTCCATGCTCACCCTCGCCTTCGCCGCCGTCTCCGCGCGCCTGGGCCAGAGCACGGTGCGAGCACTCCTGCTCGCGGTCGCGGCGCTCGCCGCCGCGGCGGCCGTCTTCGCCCACAACGCGATCGTCCTGTTCGTCGCGATCGGCCTGGCCGTCTTCACCGCGACCGGCGCCAACGCCACCCAGTCCATGGCCGCCGCCTCCGCCGTCCCCGACCGCCAACGCCCCACCGCCATCGGCCTGTTCCAACTCGCCTACCTCATGGGCGGAGCCCTCGGCCCCGCACTGGCAACCATGCTCATCCTCAGCTGAGTGACCGGCCGCACCACGGACCGGGCGAGTCACCACGCCCATTCGCCCCAGCCCGCCCACCTCCGACAACGCCGCAGATAGGCGTGTAACCGCCCTTACCCATCCGCCTCCTTTGGGGAATCCCATCGCGGCGTCAAACCGCCCTCACGAAAGGAACCACCGTGTCGTACCCCGACCCTCGCTACCTCAGCGACAAGGGCGAGATCAGCGCGAAGTACCGACCCGCGGCCGAGGAGCCCGACACCGGCTTCATTGGCGCTACCAACATCAACTACGTGGCCGCCGAGGAAACCACGCAAGGCGAGTACGGCCTGTACAAGGTCGACATGGGACCGAAGACCATTGGCGCCAAAGAGCACTTCCACCGGGCGATCTCGGAGTCGTTCTACGTGCTCTCCGGCGAGGTCCAGTTCTACAACGGCGAACGCTGGATCAGGGGCGGAAAGGGAGACTTCCTCTACGTGCCCGCCGGTGGACTGCATGCCTTCCAGAACGACACAGATGACCCGCTGTCCATGCTGATGTTCTTCTCGCCGGGTGCCCCGCGCGAGGAGTACTTCGAGAAGGCCGCAGAGTACGCGGAACGCAGCCGCGAAGAAGCCAAGACCTTCCAGGTGCGACACGACACCTACTTCACGGACATGCTCGACGCCTAGTGCTGTGACCGCATAGGTTCGCCGGGTCGGAGGTTGTAGCGGTTGGATGTGCGGTGACGTCCGATCCGACCGCTGGAGGCGCGATGGCCGAGCCCGTCCGTGTGCGCAGACTGACCGACCAGGAGGGGCAGAAGCTGCAGCGGATCGTGCGCCGGGGCAGCACCAGTTCGGTGCGATACCGGCGCGCGATGATGCTGCTGGCCTCGGCCGGCGGGAACCGGGTGCCGGTGATCGCGGAGCTGGCACAGGCCGACGCGGACACCGTCCGGGACGTGATCCACCGCTTCAACGAGATCGGCCTGGCCTGTCTGGACCCTCAGTGGGCGGGAGGTCGTCCCCGCCAACTCAGCGATGACGACGAGGACTTCGTCATCGCGGCGGCCACCACCCGCCCGGTCAAGCTCAGCCAGCCGTTCACCCGCTGGTCGCTGCGCAAGCTGGTTGCCTACCTGCGCAAAGTCCACGGCCGGGTGATCCGCATCGGCCGCGAGGCACTACGGTCCCTGCTCGCCCGCCGCGCGTCACCTTTCAACGCACCAAGACCTGGAAGGAGTCCCCTGACCCCGACCGTGAGGCGAAGCTGGACCGTATCGAGCACGTTATGGACCGCTTCCCGGACCGAGTCTTCGCCTTCGACGAATTCGGCCCGCTGGGGATCCGGCCCACCGCTGGCTCGGGCTGGGCAAAACGGAAGCATCCCGACCGGGTGTCGGCCACCTACCCCCGCACTCACGGAGTCCGGTACTTCCACGGCTGCTACTCGGTCGGCGAGACCGACTGTGGGGTGTGAACCGACGCAAGAAGGGAGCCGTGAACACCCTGGCCGCGCTGAAATCGATCCGTACCGCCGGGCCCGACGGCGCCCCGATCCACGTGATCATGGGCAACCTGTCCGCCCACAAGGGCGCCGATATCCGACGCCGGGCGAAGAAACACAAGGTCGAGCTGTACTTCACTCCGACCTACGCCTCGTGGGCGAACCCGATCGAAGCGCACTTCGGACCGCTGCGGCAGTTCACCATCGCCAACTCCAACCATCCCAACCACACCGTGCAGACCCGGGCCCTGCACGCCTACCTCCGCTGGCGCAACACCAACGCCCGCCACCGCGACGTCCTAGCCGTCGAGCGCAAGGAACGCGCCCGCATCCGCAGCGAGAAAGGCATCCGCTGGGGCGGCCGACCCCTCGTCACCACGGCCTGAGCGACCCGGCGAACCTATGGTCAGAGCACTACTAGCATCCCCTGTCATGAGCGATTCGGAAGATGCCCTTGACTGGCTGCAGCACTGGTACGCCGCGCAGTGCAACGAGGAATGGGAGCACGAGTGGGGCCTGAAGATCGCCACGCTCGACAACCCCGGCTGGACCGTCACCATCGACCTGGAGGAGACCGACCTGGAGCAACACGAATACCCCCGCCAGGACGTCAACCGCAGCGCACACGACTGGGTCTGGGCATGGACTTCCGAGAAGACCTTTCACGCCAGATGCGGCCCCGGCAATCTCACCGAAGCCCTCGCCTTGTTCCGCTCCTGGGCGACCGCGAACACTCCGTGAGCAATCGCGTAGCGGCGGGACGCCAACCCGGTGAACCTATGCGGTCAGAGCACTAGCTGGTGGGAGGAGAAGACCGGAGACATGGTCCGCGAACTCAGCCGCGCACCATCCGCGAGCGATCAGCCTGCTGTAACCCGCACCTACAACGGCCAGGCCCGCTGGGTGGCTACGTAGCCTTCGACCTATGCCGCCAAACGGCATGCTCCAGTCCACCTTTGTCGTGCCCGAGAAGCGCGGCGGCTTCCTCATACACGGCACGCAACTGGTCGTATGGGAGGTCCGGAACACCAGCATCCACGGCGAAGGCGCGCAGATGTACGTCAACGGCGACGTGCGAACGGCCGACGAGATTGCCTATGTAGTCGATGCTCTTCGGCCCCACTCCCTTCACCGTGCGCAGCGCGGCGCGATTGGCCTGATGATCGAGCCAGGTGTGAAGGTCCTCGCGGGTATCGACCTCGTCGGCAGCGAGGAGGTTGGTGATGGCGTGAGCCGTCGCGACCTTCTGTGCGTGGTTGAACTTCATGGCCACGGCAAGGTCTTCCGTGACGAGCCGGCGCTGGAAGCCGCGGACTGTTCTTGCATCAGCCCAGCTCAGTTGCAGATGGAGAAGCCGCGGTCGGAGAGTCCTCTCGTAGTTGCACCGTGGCTGGAAGCTGACGTCGCAGATGACAGCACCCATGTGGGTCCATCCGCCGGGCTGGAGAAACGGTCCGCCGCCAAGGAGGTGTCGAACGTGGCCGGCGAGCCGTTGGGCAGGGCTGGATGCGAGCATGGGTCAAGGATGGCGCTGCCGTCTGGCAAGCTGGTGGGAAAGTTCAAAACTCTCGAATGGATGGAGCAGGGGGCCGTTCTATCGGGCAGCTCCCTCCATGCTGGGAAGGCTGCCCATTTCGGCTACCGGGTCTCCGTCGAGACCGGGGCGAGGCGGAATAGGCACTGGACCGTGTTGAACTCGATCACCTCGGCGATGAAGCGGAACTTGTCGCCAACAGCAATGCTGGCAGGGACCTCCTTGCCGGTCAGGTGGAGGTTGCCGGTGTTGACGTCCTCGTACTTGAAGTTCGGACCGTCCGTCGTCTGCGGCCCCTTGTCGCCCGGGCCGAGAAGGAAGTCGTAGCGGGTCCGGTCATCCGCGTGGGCCACCATGTGCCTGATTGACCCGTCGAAGGCGACCGTCTGCCCCTCGTGCTTGGTTGCGAAGTTCACGTTCGCTTCGCCACACGGATCCGCCTTCAACAACGTCGCGAACTCGGGACTGTTCTGCGCCGTGATCGCCTCAGCGGTGGTCGGCTCGTCTGCGGGCGGCGTAGCAGAAGGCTTCTCACTGGCGGCCGTCGAACTGGCCGACGCGCCCTTCTCCTCGTCGCCGTCGCCGTCGCCGTCGCCGAGCGCAACGCCCGTGCCGATGATGGCGGCCAAGACCACGAGGCCGGCAGCCCCCGCCCCGATCAGACGCCAAGGCAGTGGCCTCTTCGGCCGACGGAAGTTGAGGGTGGTGCGAAGTCTGCCTGGGAGCTGTTCCACGAGCTCCCATCCGTCCTTCTGCATCTTCGAGATCACCAAACCGTCGGTGCCCCGAACCGTCTGCACGGCCTTGTACTCGTACTTGATCTCACCGACCATGCGGCTCCCCGCCCCCTGAAGCGAACTGGTCTTACCAACTGGGCGCGAGCATAGATGACTCCACGAGGAGCCCGGCGTCACGAACTGGCGGCTCATCAAGGGGATCCGCAGCACGCTGAACGCGTGTAACGGGAGACCGGAGTCGGCACGCACTACCAAGGGCACACCTCGGGCAACGAGTTGATCACCGTTGGTAGCTAAGACGTCATTTCAGTTGGCGTGATCTTGCGGCAGTCTGGGGTGATGACTGCTGCGCTTGTCGAACGGTTGGCGCCGGAAGACCTGTGGGAGT
>NZ_JBVJBP010000035.1:71009-74821 GCF_055589465.1 Streptomyces sp. NPDC041940 | reverse complement strand
CCCATCGAGCTGGTTGCGCATAGTTGCGCACTGACCGTCCCGCGCCGGTGCGACGGCGGGCAAAACCCGGGAAGCCAGCTCTGAAGCCCTGCGAGCGGGGTCTGAGGCCCGGCCGCAGTACAGGTGATCGGTGGTTGTCCGTTGTGATGGACTCGTGTCGCTGCAGGGCTTCTGGGCAGCGGCGCCGAGGCAGCGGTGTCCTCATGGATGCCGGTCACCTGCGTACGCAGGTGCGTACGCGAAACCCCACCCTCACGCATCAATGGTTGCGTTAGAGTGGGGTCACCGACTTAGTTGACAATTAAGTCCCTATCTAAGTCGTCATCTAAGTGCGGACGGGGCCCCCGCCGCTGCAACGGCAAGGGCCCCGTGCTGCGTTCCGGCGTGGTCCCCAGCTCAGTTGGCTTGAGCTGGGGGCTACGTCAGCAGAAGCCCCGCACAATCGCGGATGATCCGCCACATATAGAACGCGGTGACCGTCACGGGAGCCATCCAGAGTCGGATGGTCTTACCCATCCTCTTCCGGCGGACCAGCTTCGGCCTTTTATGCTTCCCCATTGATCTTCCCCTCGGGACGTGGGCCACAGGTTTGTCAGACCTCTGGCCAGAAGGCCCGCTGTGCGGCCCCTCCCAAGGTTCTCCTCGCTGGAACGGCACCACCCTACGTGGTGTCAGCTGTACTCACGGCCCTTTTGCCGAGGATGAGTTGGCGCGGCGGTGGGTAGGCGACGCCCGTGATCAGCGCAGCGTTACCCGGCCGGGCGGCCGGATCCAACGTCTGTCTCCGGCCCGATGCGTGAAGAGGGTTGGCGTTGAGCGATATTCGTGGATTCAGTAACTCTGGGTAGTCCGGGCGGCGGCTGAACTCGGACTCGGCCGGGCGCGCACGAAAATGGCTTCGCTCGCTGGAGCGTTCACGAAGGCCGGAGCCCCAGGACGGCAGATCTCCCGGGGCTCCGTGACGTTGGACGGCGGGGTGCTACTGCACCAGCGCTCCGAGGGCCTGCTCGGCCATCTGCACGCCCATCATGGCGGCCATGGTGGTGCCGGCCTCCAGGAGCTTGTCCTTGAGCTGGGTGGTGAACTGCCCCAGGCGGCCCGGCTCGGGAGTCTCCGAGGTCGCTTCGTCGTGGAGGTTCTGGGCGACGCGCTCCAACTCCACACGCTCCGGCTCGGGCATGCCCAGCGTGCTGCTGATCTGTCCGACGTACCCGGCCAGCTGAACGAACAGCGTCGGGTCGACGCCGCCGGTGTTGTTCTGCGTGAAGTGCTGCTGTTCGCCGATGATGACCCCCTTGGCGTTCGGCAGCCAGGTGTTGTACGTGGCGCCGGGCCGGGGCTGGTTGATGTGGTCCTGCACGCTTCCTCCAGTCAGGGCACAGCTGACGCCCTGGGGGGTGATGGCGACCGTGGCCGGGTCGGTGTCGATGTGCTCGATCAGCTTGTGCTGGGACAGGTGGGCGAGCACTTCGTGTAGCTCGGTGCCGGTGATCTCGGATCCGGCGAAGTAGGCGGCGGGCGTGGCGAGGAACAGGGCCGGGTTGATGGGCTCCTGGTCGCCGACGGTGTCGAACAGCCACCGGTGGAAGGCGTCCATGGTGTAGCGGAGGCGGGCGGCGCGGTCGCCGCGCCGCTTCTTCAGCCGGTGGATCGCGGCGCGGCCCGCGTCGGTGAGGTAGACCGTGGGGGCGTCGTCGAGGCCGCGCGAGTTGCGGACCAGGTCGCGCTCTTCCAGCTCGTAGGCCAGCACGGAGGGGTCCTCGTCCGACAGCTGCTGCTCTTCGACGAACCGGGTCACGTCGACGTGGTGCGCGCGGTTCTGCTGAGCGTGCTCGTCGAGCCACATCAGGAGTCTTGCCAGGACCGGGTCGCCTTCGGCGGTGTCGCGGCCGGGCATGGTTCCTCCTGTGCCAGTCGCCTCAGTCTGGATCGGCACCCGGGGGGGGTTCCGCTTGGCTGCGCGCTCGTAGTCCTTGGCGATGCCCTTGAGGTGCTTTTCGATCGCTCGTCGCTGGCTGCTGGAGTTGAGGGCCACGTTGCCCTCCTGTCTCAGGTGCCTCAGCCCAGGGTACGGAGCGGGTCCGACAATGGGCCTTGCTTGTGGTCAGCTCTCGTGGTCCTCCGGGTCGGTGAGCAAGTTGACGACGTCGGCGTCGGTCATCCAGATCACCTGCGTCTCGTGGGCGTCGCCCGCCGCTCCGGGGACGCTGGTCTCGGGCATGCCGTCGAGGATGATGTGGACGAGGGCCGAGCGTCCCGGCCAGAGGGTCGCGACCGTAGTGCAGCGCGGCGATGCCGACAGATGGCGTTCGGGGTCTCACGGAGTCCCACCGCCTGGTCGTCGTCGAACGAGGCCGGGGCCGCCGGGGTGGCGTCGCCCAGGTCGGCGGCCGAGACCGGTCGGGCACGGCCGCAGGCTGGGGGCGCGGGCGGTTTCAGAACGGCGGCCCCGTGTCGGGCTTCCCGGCCTGACCCACGTACAGCCGCGCAGGGAGTCGTAGACCACAGGCCGCCCTGTGTCAGCGCCTCCGGCGCCGCTGAAGAAGGCATCTGCCGGGGTCAATTCGGGGCGCCTGCAGCAATGTGCAGCGGTCAAAAAGCTGCCGCCGAAAAAACTTTGGATCGCTGTGTGACATTCACACTTCCAAGCCGCACATCACGCAGTACAACCAGGCGACTGCCTGTGAACTCAGTACGCGTGCGACAAGGGCGTCGTCGAGGGGTCAGAGCGGTCCAAGACGGAGGAATTTACATGTGTGCGGTGCATCAGGTCGCGGAGGCCGTCGATGCGGGGCTGCCGGGCAACCGGACGGCCCGGGTTCAGCGCGATGCTGCCCGGGTCAACGAACTGGCCGAGAGCGGCTTCACCGGGGTGGCCTACAAGGTGTTCGAGAACGACCTGTGCCGGGAGGCCTGGCCCATCCTGAGGGGCATGCTCCGTGAGGGCCGACTTCCCCGGATCGCGCTGAAGTCGTTCAGGCGCAAGGCGCTGGTCGAGGGCGGCTGGAACCCCGACTACAGGGGAGGCCGGGGGCCAGCTGCCTGACCACGTACTTCGTGGGCCAGTGCATCTGGGAGTTCCGCCGGGTGTACACGACCTGGGCGCAGAACCGCCAGAGGTGGGCGGAGCTGCACGCGCTGTACGACGGCTCCGAGGAGACCGCGCGCGAGAGCCCGAGGCTCTTCGGCCGACTCCTGGCGGCAGAGACCGTCTCCGCGACCGAAGCTGCAGTGCTCAGCACCAACTTCGCCGACATCCTGGGCGAACAGCCCCCGATCACCCAGGCGGTCATCAGCCTGACCATCGAGGGTTACAACGACACCGACATCGCCGACGAGCTGAACCTCACCCACGCCGCAGTTCGCATGCGCAAGACCCGCTTCCGTAAGGCGCTGTACGACGCGGCCCGGGAACGGCGCATCTGGATCCCCGAGCAGTTCCACACCAAGGCCGGGGCCCGCCGCCGCACCAAGCGAGGTGCCGCGTGACCAGTCATCTGCTCATGTTCCTGTTGCTCGTACTGGGTATGTGCATCCTTTTCTCTGCCCTCGCCGGCTTCATCGGATACGGCATCGCTCGCCTGGTCGGGGCCCCGGTGGACAAGGCGATCGGCTGGGGGAGCATGGTGGCCTTCAGCGTCATGTCGCTGTGCATCGCGCTGCTGGCCGTCGTCGTGCCGCTCGTCACGTGAGGACGGGCCGGGGCGGGGGGGGGGGGGGAGCTCGCACCCGGCGGGGGGGGTGGTGGTTGTGGCGTAACCCCCGTAGCTGTTTCCGTTGCTTCCGTCTCCCCACGGATATCTCCCCCCCCC
>NZ_JBVJBP010000035.1:61644-70999 GCF_055589465.1 Streptomyces sp. NPDC041940 | reverse complement strand
GGGGGGGGGGGGGGGGGAGTGGTTTTCCCTTCAGCGTCTTTTCGTTGTGTCCTGTTGTTTGTGCCGGGGGTGGGGGGGGGGGGATGGGGGGGGGGGGGGGGGGGGGTGCCCCCCCCCCCCCCCCCCGGGGCGGCCTTTGTGAGTTGAAGGCCTCGACCTGTGGATTTCTCGGGGCCGTTAAGGTCTCCAAGAGTCCCTCGCACAGTGCCTCGTAGGGCGCCATGCCGAGAGCACCCCTACCCGTCCCTCAGATCAGCGGCGGCGCAGTTCCTTCGACCAGGTCCGGAGCGGGTCGGCGAGCATGAGGTTGTCCCCGCGGCTCACGGTCTGGAGCAGTTGGGCGCACACGGTCGCTGCGGCAGCGAGGCCCGACCGGGCTGTCCAGGATGTGGAAGGCGGCGCGGACGTGTGCGGCGGTGTCCGGCTGGGGCAGCGTGTGGGCGTAGAGCGTCTTCCGGGTGCGTAATATGCTCCACATGCAGTCGAGTATTACGTCCGTGCGTGGCGAGACCGTCATACGACGGGCCGTCGCCCGGGACGCCAAGCGGCTTACGCGACTTGTGCGCGGCTCGCGTGCCTACGAGGGCCAGTACGCGGCGATGGTCGCGGACTACCGCGTCGGGCCCGACTACATCGAAACTCATCAGGTCTTCGTGGCCGTCGACGCCGAGGATCCCGCGGGCCGGGTGCTCGGCTTCTACTCGCTGGTCCTCGTGCCACCGGAGCTGGACCTGCTCTTCGTCGAGGACGGGAGGCAGGGCCGCGGCATCGGGCGGCTGCTTGTCGAGCACATGAAGTCAGAGGCGCGCACGGCGGGGCTGGACCTTGTCCGGGTGGTGTCGCACCCTCCGGCCGAGGGTTTCTACCGCAGCGTGGGCGCGCTGCTCACCGGGACCGTCTCCGCGAACCCGCCCGCGGTGGCCTGGGACCGGCCCGAGCTGGAATTCTCGATCCCGTAACCGCTTGCCCGACCTGTTTGTCGCGGGTGCGATCTGCCACCCTCACGACAGCGACGCGACCAGACCATGACGGTCAGGAGACTGCGAAGTACCGGCCGGCAGGAGCCGGCAGCCACGAGGGGAACCCCACCCTCATTACCCGGACGGGTACTCCAGGCCAGAATTCGAGCACTCGGCAACCAGCTGCTGTTACTCACTTTCGGGTGACGGCCCGATCCTCTGCGGGGAGGCGCACCGTGGCGGACAGCCGCCGCGGCCCAAGCCCCGCAAGGCCTCTCGGTCTGTCGGTGCGTCACCTCATGCATGGGCGGCATAGATGGACGTTGCATGCGAGAGTCATAGATAAGTGGTCGAGTAGCCGAGGGGGATCTCACCCCCTCGGCCCTCACAGAACCGTGCGTAACGAGCTCCCGTTACACGGCTCTTGTCGCTCTGATCACCAGACCTCCGCGGCGTTTGCGGTGAGGCGCCAGTGCACGAACATGCGGGGGTATCGCTGGGCGATCTCCTGCATCTTCGAGTACGCCCTCTTCTGAGCCGCGAGCCGTTTGCACTTGTTGCGGATCCAACGCACCAGGTAGGTGTTGATGCGCGTCAGGAGCGTTCAACTCCCAGGGCCGGAACTGGCCGTAGTAGTTGATCCAGCCCCCGATCACAGGGTTCATCCTGCGGGCGAATTCGTGGAAGGTCAGATCGGCACGTCGGTGCAGTCGCCAGGACCGCGCCTCCCTGCCGATCCTCGTAAGGGCCTCCCTGCCGATCCCCGGCTCGAACGACAGGAACAGGTTCCCGCGCCGACTCCGGTTCTTCCGGGCTCGGAACGTGTACCCGAGGAACGTGAAGGCCATGTGCTCGAAGGAACGCCGGCGCTTGCCGTCCTTGCAGTAGACGATCCGGGTCTTGTCCGGGTGCAGTTGCAGCCCGACTTCGACCATCCTGTTCGTAAGCGCGGCCAGCACCTCGCGGGCCTCTCGCTCGGAGACGCTGTGCAGTACCGCGTCGTCCGCGTAGCGCTCGAACCAGACGGACGGGAACTCCCGTTCCATCCACGTGTCGAACGCGTAGTGCAGGAACAGGTTCGCCAGAACGGGAGAGACGGGAGCGCCCTGGGGCGTTCCGCGCTCCCGTTCCACCTGGGAACCGTCGGGCATGACGAGCGGGGCGGCGAGCCACCTCCGCACGTACAAGTTCGCCCAGACGGCGTCGGTGTGTGCGGCCACAGCCTTGACCAGCAGGTCCCAGGGCACGCTGTCGAAGAACTTGGCGATGTCGAACTCGACCACCCAGTCCCGCCGCCAGCTACGCTCCCGGCACTCCCCCACCGCGTCCAAGGCAGACCGTCCGGGCCGATATCCGTAGCTGTCCGGGTGGAAAATGGGCTCTACCCTTCGCATTAGATGCCGGGCCACGACAGTCTGAGCCACCCGGTCGGGGACAGCGGGAATGCCGAGCATTCTCGTGCCGCCGCCGTGTGGCTTCGGAATGGCCACCGCCCGCACCGGAGGAGGGAAGTACGAGCCCGACGACATCCGGTTCCAGACCTTGTACAGGTTTCCCTTGAGTTCCTTCTCGAAGTCATCGATGCTCTGCCCGTCCACTCCGGGCGCACCTCTATTGGCCTTGACTTCCTCCCACGCATCCCGCAGCCACTACGTCTGGGACAACCGTTCCGACACCGCCACCCTCCCAACGACCACGGACGCCGCATCGACGACGGGTCCTGGGGCCACCACCGCCACGGCGGCCACCGCTGGCCCCACACCGCGGACGTGAATTGAACACCACACCCACGCCCCGATAGGACACCACTCACCCGGCCGGAAAGGACGGGTGCGTCTCGTTGGTGGTCAAGGGACACACGAAAGGACACAGAGCCCCATGGGCAAGAAAAAGGGACGTCCGAACGACAACGGCCACACGGCACCGCCAGGCCGGAGAAAGGCCGGCCGATCCAAGCGGGCGTCCGGCACGTTCGTGCGCACGTACCGCCGCTACCACGCGTGGCGCGCTCCGTTCCCGCTGTGGGCACGGATCGTGTGCGACACCCTATTCTGGGCCGTCATCGCCGCCGCGGCCTACGTCGCAATCGGCAGCCTGTGCGGAGCAATCCTCATCGCAGCTCCCCTTCTCGGGCTCCTCGGGCTCGCGGCGAGCAAGGAACATGACGACGGCATCGACTGGAGCGACCATCGAATGGGAGGACAGCCCAAAGACCCCGGGCCCAAGATCTAGGTGCCCTCACGATTAGTGAACATCGTCGGCCAGCTGCCAGACACGACCGCGCCAAACGGCGCTGTGTGACCTGACGCCGGACAGCGCGGGAATGCCCTTCTACGGCCACGCGGTGCGATCAGGCGACCGAGTCCAACGGCGCCGTCTGGCCCTGCCTGGGCTCAGCGGTCTGGGCCCTGCGCACCACCACCAGCTTCGAAGACGCGATACGCGCGGCGATCGACCTCGGCGGGACACAGACACCGTCGCCGCGGTGACCGGAGGCCTCGCGGGGGCGTACTACGGGCTGGACGCAATCCCCGCCCACTGGACCCAGCCGCTCCATGTCCCCCTCCCAGGATTCAACGGACGGGTGCTGCACCTGGCAGATCTGCTCCACCTTGCGGAGCGCCTCATGGAAGGGCCGTCGATGAGACAGGCGTGGTAGCACGTAGAGAGCAGCGGCCCGGTCGCGTGGGAGGAAGAGGCGGTTCGCCCTCGAGGAGGTTGCAGAACCCGCTGCCCCGGCGCGACGCCGCATGGAGGCCATCGACCGGTCCGCATCGCTCTTGCTCCGGAGGCTGAGCTGTGGCTGACTGACAACGGCGCCGAGGGGGAGCGAGTATGGGCAACTGGGCCGTGATCGCGGAGTACTACAGCGACACGTACAGGACCGAGTTCATCTGCCGTGGACAGGAAACGAAGGACCAGGCGCTGACGGCACTCCATGCCGCACTCCACACGTACCTACCGAGCAGACATATCGTCGAGAAGCGGCGCCACGTGTATCGCTTCGCCGACCAGGAGACCTACCTGGTGGTGATCAAAGGCAAGCTGACGCAGTGGGAGTGCACCCTGCGCATCGCCGAGCTGGTCTCGGACTCGACCGACCCGGCCGTGGCCCAGCGGGCGCAGATGGACGACGACGCGGCAGAGCCGGCTGACGAGCCGCAGGACCGGATTCCGCCCGGCTGACGTGAACGGCGGACCGACCCCCGCCCAACTCCCTCGCCCCGCAGAAACCGTGGCCGTGCGCTCCACCCGGGTCGACTGCCACACCCGAGGAGCAGATCACCGGCAACGACGCCGAACTGCGGCTGACAAGCCCCCTTCACGGCACAACCCCGGTCACACGCGCGAGCGGACCTCCGATGAGAACATCAGGCACGAACCCGCCCACCAAACCGAGACGGACCTGCTACTACGGCGCAGCACTCCACTCACTAATCCAACCAGCCAGCCCCCCCGGCAGCGGGCCACGGTAGGCACGTTTCCGGGCGGTCCTTGGCCGGGCTCATGCCATGCGGCGGGCTCTCAGCAGCGTTCGTAGGGTGCCCGCGAGGGGCGATGACGCCGGTCCGTGCAGGAGCCGGGGGCCACGTGCGAGGACCGCATCCGCGGTGAGCAGCTCGATCTCGACGATCGCTCCCATCAGCGCGCGGCCAGGGGCCGCTGCCAGGGCCGCCACCTCTCTCGCCGAGTGCAGTGCCGTACGCGCCGTCTGCACTTGCCGGCGCACCAGCCCTGCCAGACCGGGCGGTTCGTGACCGGCCCGGAGGTCCTCCGCGGTCACCGAGAAGCGTTCCAGGGTCTCCGCGGGGATACCCAGCCGTCCCTCCCGCAGGTCCTCGGCGAGATCGTTGACGAAGTCGAGCCGCTGACTGCCCTCGATGAGAGTGCGGCATGCCGAGCGGTACCGGTCGCGGTCGGCGTCCGGCGCGAACAGCGTACCGACCAGCATGAACGCGGGCAACGAGTACGCATCCAGATAGGTCTGATAGTCCGCTTCGGTGGCGAATCCGGAGAACTCGAGCTCGGCATCGGCGGTGGCCAGGTATTCCTCCACCGCCTCGCAGAACCGCGGATACCGCTCCGCAGTAGCGAGCAGCGCGAGAATGAGCGGATCGTCGCCGCGCCCGGTCTCCAGAGCCTTGCGCACCCGCTGTTCCCAGTCCGCCCACGCCGTGACCCGCTGGGCCTTCGGGCCGGTGTCAAGGATGCTGTCCCCGTGGTCCATGAACGCGGTGGCGGCCAGCGCGTGAGGCTGCAGCGCGCCAGGCAGCAGGACGCGAACCGCGATGCAGGAGGAGCGGCGGTGCCGCCACACCGCTCGTCTCTGGGCGTCGTACGCGCTGCGCAGCTCAGGCTCACGGATTCCCGCCGCGTCCAGACACCGACTCCATGACGTCATGCGCCGATCGTACGCAACGCGTCGTGCCGGGCGTCGAGTCCAGCCAGGTCGCGGATACTTCACGCTGCTTCGGCGTTGTCCAGGTGCAGTGCCTCGCGCAGCCAGTCGTCCGCGGAGCCCGGGGTCGGCTGCGGTTGGCTGCCCGGTGGAGTCAGCACGACGGCGGTGAGTTCCCAGTACCGGTCCAGGCGCGGATCGGCAGATAGACGGGCGGCCAGCAGACGGCGGAACTCGTGGGTGTCGCGGCTTCGGTAGGCGCTCGCGTATGCCGCGACATAGGCGTCCAAGGCCTCGCCCGGGCGCGGGTGGTGTGCCCGGCGCAGGTGTGGGGCCGCGAGTTCGAAGGCTTCGACGAGGCCTTCGTACAGCAGGGCGGCGCCGTCGGCGCCTGCTACTCGGTGTACCTCCGGTTGGGGTTGCCGGTTGCCTGGGCAGGGAGCCGTCGTCATCGCGTGCAGCCGGGCGAAGGCGAGTGCCTGGGACGGGTGAGGTTCGTCGGGCGGCTGGGGGACGGCCGCCTCCAGGAATGCCGTGGTCGCCCGGCGCGGCATCCGTGGTGGCAGCCAGGTACGCCAGAACCTGGCCAGTGGTGCGGTGCTCGGCGGGCTGCCCAGAGCTCCGAGCAGCATCAGCCGGCCGGCGCGCTGAGCCGGCGGGCAGTCCCGCACCAGTTGGAGTGCCGCTTCCCGCCAGCGCAGGGTTTTCAGATCACTGCCGAGCTCACGCAGGCGGCTGTCGACGGCGTTCTCCAGTGCCCGGCCGGCTGGGTCTTCGTCCTCGAGGATGCGGCGTATCTCGGGCAGGGGCAGATCGAGGGTGCGCAGGGAGCGGATCAGCCGCAGGCGTTCCAGTGCCTGGGGGCCGTAGCGGCGGTGTCCGCCGCTACTGCGGGCTGCTGCGGGGAGCAGGCCTTGGTCGGAGTAGAAGCGGACGGTCTTCACAGTGGCGCCGGCACGCTCGGCGAGTTCCCCGATGCTCCACGGCAGTTCGTGTGAAATGGACAGTTGAACCTCCCTCTGGGGGAGTTCCTACGGTACCGGTGCGCGGGCCAGGCAGACGCCGTGGCCGCGGGTGATGGCGTACGCGACAGGCGCTACGTCATGTGACGAGTCCGGGGAGGGCTTTGTGCAGGTGTTCATCATGGTGGCGGGCGTGTTCACCGGGGCCCAGGTCTGGCAGGAGACGGCCGCACGGCTGGCCGCGGCGGGCAGCGCGGTGCACGCGGTCCCGCTGACGGGCATCGACCCGGCCCGGCCGGCCACACCGGCGCACGTGGGTCTGGAGACGCACATCGAGGACGTGATCGCGGCGATCGACGCGGTGGACGTGACGTCCGGACGGGAGATTGTGCTCGTCGGTCACGACTACGGGATCCATCCGGTGCTCGGCGCCGCTGATCGGCGGGCGGAGCGCATCGCACGCGTCGTGTACCTGGACTGCGGAATGCCGCAGAACGGTGTTCCGGCGCTGGCCTCCGTACCGGACCAGGCTCTGCGCGCGCGGCTGGCCGAACGCGCCGAGGCAGGCGAGGGCGTGCTGGCGCCGCCGGCCCAGGACGAGTGGGAGCGCTGGGGCAGCACCGCCGGCCTCGGCGAGGCGGCCCTGGAGCGGCTGACCGCCCTGGCAGCGCCGCAACCGCTGGGCACCCTGCTTCAGCCGCTGCGGCTGACCGGAGCGGTGGCCGCGGTTCCCGTCAGCGGCGTGCTGTGTGCTCAGAACGGCGCCAGTATCGCTCTGGTGCAGAGGCTCGTCGACTTCGGCGACCCCGCCCTGGCCGTTCTGGCCGAACCTCAGGTCACCTTCTTCGAGCTTCCCACCGGGCACTGGCCGATGTTGTCCTGCCCGGCCGCACTGGCAGACGTCCTGCTGCGAGCCGCGGCCGGTGAGGGGCACCGCCTGCGGCCGGCCGGCGACGATGCGCCGGTACCTGCCCATCTGCGGCCGTTCCCGTTGGACGTCCCCGAGTTGCCTCGCGATCGCCAAGGTCATGTCGATCTGTACGTCCCCGACGGCGAGGGCCCACGACCGGCCGTGGTCTTCGTGCACGGCGGACCCCTGCCCGCCGGAGCGCGGCCGGGTCCGCGTGAGTGGCCGGCCCTGGTGGGCTACGCCCGCCTGGCCGCCGCCGCGGGCATGGTCGGCGTGACGCTCGAGCACCGCCTGCACGACATCGCGGACTACGAACGTGCCGCCGCGGACATCGCCGCCGGGGTGGAACTGGTGCGGGCCGACGCCCGGGTGGACGCCGACCGGATCGCCCTGTGGTTCTTCTCCGGCGGCGGCCTCCTCACCACGGACTGGCTGACAGAGCCCCCCGCCTGGCTGCGCTGCCTGGCCGCCTCCTACCCCGTCCTGGCCCCCCTTCCCGCCTGGGGAATGGTCGGCAGCCGCTTCAACCCCGTCAAGGCGATCGATCAGGCGGGGCCCCTGCCCGTCGTCCTGCTTCGCGCCGGACGGGAGACACCCGAAATCGCCGCGACCGTCGATGCGTTCGTGGCCGCGGCCGGCGACTGCGCGGCTCGACTCGAACTGGTCGATGTCCCCAACGGCCACCATGGGTTCGAAACCCTTGACGCACCAGAGGAGACAGTTCCGGCTCTGCGCCGCGCGATGCGCTCGGTGGTCACCCACCTGACCAGGTGACGTCCTGCCCCGGCCGTGGGCTGACCCCGGTCTACAGGTCGGCGGCGTCCACCACGTCGCGCAGGTCGACGAACTTGAAGCCGGTCGCGGTGCGCGTGCCGCCCTCTCCGTCGGGGACTTCAGGGGTCTCGTGACCGTCCTGGACGACCAGCAGGCCGTTCGGGTAGCGACTGCCGAGCGGTGCGTTCAGGACGGCGGCGCCGTCGCACTCCTCGGACCCGTCGAGGGTCGCCGAGGCCGCGCCGACGCGGAAGCCGCCCTCGTACTCGTTGTTCTCGCTCACCTCACGGTCGTAGAGGGCGAAGGTGTCGTCGCCCTGGCTGGAGGCGAAGAGGTAGCCGTCGCCGTCCGGCTCCTGGAACAGCGTCAGGCCCTCGACGTCCGCGGAGAGCCGCTTGCCGCCGAAGCCGGGGTCGGCGCCGGCCGTGCACTCCTCGGTCGCCTCGTCGTAGACGCCGGGGACGCCGTACTCGCGGACCTTGTCCACCAGGACCGGCTCGGTGGTGAGGTCGGCGCGTATCCGCCAGACGCCGATGTCCTCCTGGCCGGCGTAGAGCGTGCCGGTGGCGGGGTCCACCACCATGCCCTCGACCTGCGGGAGTTCTCCGGGCTCCGCGCAGGCGGACCACATCGTGCCGTTCGGCAGACGGAAGGACGCGGGCAGGTCGAGGGTGCGGACCTTGCGGTAGGTGACCGTCCCGCTCGCGGTCGGCCTCAGCTCGACCAGTGCGAGGCGGGTCCGCTCTCGCCGGCTGACCAGGGCGTAGGTACGCCCGGTGGACTTGTCCTGCCAGGTGGCCAGGCCGTAAGCGGTGCGCTGGTCGTTGATCTCGGCCTGGTCGGTGGAGAAGACCGGGGCGGCGGCGGGGTCGGTGATGTCGGTCAGCGGGCCGCCGGGCCTGGACGGGTCGATGCGGTAGATCCGCAGCCGGTCGTTGCCGCGGTCGCTGACCACGGCCACGTCGACCCGGCCGGTGGAGGTGCGCAGCCCGGTGACGAGGTCGACGTTGTTGTACCGGCCCGGCGCGTCGCCCTCGGCGGGCGGACGGGGTGCGGGCAGCGACTGCACCAGACGGGCGGCCAGGTCGTACACCCGCAGTCCGCCCTCCTTGGCGGTCGCGAGGACGAGGCTGCGGCCGGGGTCGGCCGCGTTGCGCCAGATCGCCGGATCGTCGGCGTCGGAGTTGCCGCCCGCCTCGTCGTCGTAGAGGGCGGGGGTCTCGCCGACGGGCTTCACCATCGGCAGGTCCCCGCCGTCGGGGGGGGGGGGGGGGGGGGGAGGGGGGGGGGGGGAGGGGGGGGGGGGGGGGGGGGGGGGGGGGGGGGGGGGGGGGGGGGGGTGGTGGGTGGT
>NZ_JBVJBP010000035.1:0-61636 GCF_055589465.1 Streptomyces sp. NPDC041940 | reverse complement strand
ACCCCCCCCCCCCCCCCCCCCCCCCCCCCCCCCCCCCCCCCCCCCCCCCCCCGCCCTCCCCCCCCCCCCCCCCCCCCCCCCCCCCCCCCCCAGGGCCAGGAGGAAGAGCGCGGCCGTGGACAGGGCGAGGGCGGTGGTTCTGCGCCAGGTTCGGTGTGTTCTCACAACCACTTCCTTGGTCGATGTCGAGGACATGCCGATGGTGCGGGGAGAACTTTGCGCGCGGGAGGCCGCGTGCTGTACATGTGCTCACGGAAGAGCCGACTGCACGCCAACTGCCGTTCAACGCCCAACGGTACGGACATGAGCGGTCCTGTGAAGAGAACCGGAGCCGCACCTGGACGCGTCAGCGCAGCGGCTTGTTCAGGACCGCCTTGCGGTGACTGAAGGTCTCGATGGAGTAGCGGCCGTGGTAGTTGCCCATGCCGCTCTCCCCCACCCCGCCGAACGGCAGGTCGGAGACGGTGAGATGGGCGAGCGGCAGGCCGTGGCCCAGGCCGCCCGAGGAGGTCTCGGCGGCGAACCGGCGCCGCGTCCCCTCGGACTCGGTGAAGACGTACAGGGCGAGCGGCTTGTCCCGGTCGTTGATGAAGTCGATCGCCGCGTCCAGGGCGGGGACCGTCACGATGGGCAGGATGGGACCGAAGATCTCCTCCCGCATGACGGGGGCGTCGGGGTCGACGTCGGCCAGGACGGTGGGCGCGAGGTACTTCGCCGTCCGGTCACTCGTGCCGCCCACGACGGTGCGGCCGGAGTCGAGCAGGCCGGTGAGCCGGTCGAAGTGCCGTTCGTTGATGATCCGTCCATACTCGCCGGAGGCGGCCGGGTCGCTGCCGTACAGCGCCTTCACGGCGTTCGCGAGCAGTGGTTCCAGTGCCGCCGCGGTCTCTGGATCGGTCAGGACGTAGTCGGGGGCGACGCAGGTCTGTCCCGCGTTGAGGAACTTGCCGCGGGCCAGCCGGTCCGCGACGACGGCCAGGTCGGTGTCGCCGTCGACGAATGCCGGTGACTTTCCGCCGAGTTCGAGGGTGACCGGGGTGAGGTGCTCGGCTGCGGCGCGCAGCACGATTCGGCCGACCGTGCCGTTGCCGGTGTAGAAGATGTGGTCGAAACGCTCGGCCAGCAGGGCCGTGGTCTCGGGAACCCCGCCCTCCACCACGGCGACCGCGTCGGCGTCGAGGTACGCCGGCAGCAGCCGGGCCAGGACGGCGGAGGTGGCGGGGGCCAGCTCGCTCGGCTTGGCGACCACCGTGTTGCCCGCGGCCAGGGCGCCGACGACAGGGGCGAGCAGGAGCTGGGCGGGGTAGTTCCAGGGCGCGATGACGAGAACGACGCCGAGCGGGTCGTACTGCGTCCAGGCCGTCGCGTCCGCGCCGAGATGAGCCGGGGCCGGGGCGGGCTCGGGGCGCAGCCAGTCGGCGAGGTGGTCGAGGGTGTGGTCGATCTCACGGACGGTGAAGTCGATCTCGGTGCGGTAGGCCTCGGTGGCGCTCTTGCCCAGGTCCGTGTGGAGAGCGGCGGCGATGTCCGCGCCGTTCTCCGTGAGCATGTCGCGCAGTCGGCGCAGTTGGGCCGTGCGCCACTCGATTGGCTTGGTGCGTCCGGTGCGGAAGGTGGCGCGCAGGCGGGCGACGACGTCGGCGGGCTGCTCAGGGGCGGAGTGGTTCACGAGTACCTCACAGGCTCACAGTCGGATGTATATACCAACCTTCTGACCGCATTCCTGCATTCCACCGGTTCCGCACCACATCCGTGCCGTGTGTCACAGCGGGTCGCCTCCCCCCGGCCGCAGGACCCGCGGTGGGCGGGGGCCGCGATCGACCCACGACTGTCGTCCAGGGCCTGGTCGAAGGCATTCCCCGGGGGGGGGTGAACCCGGCGAAGCACTGCTAGGCGCTGGCCTGGCGGCGCCGGGCCAGCTTCCGCGGAGCGGCGTGGTGGGCGGGCTCGTCCGGATGGGCGGCGTGCTGACGCCACAGCCACAGTGACGTCATGGAGAGGAGAGCGGTGAAGACCCCCAGGAACAACACCGCTACCCACATCTGTCGGCTTCCAGGGGCCGCCCATCCCGCCGTTGCGGCCGAGGCAGCCCACAAGGCGGCACCCCCGGCGTAGAAGGCGCGGATCCTGCGCAGCTGCCGCAGGGCTCGTACGGATTCGGCGTGATCGGTTTCCGGTGCCATGGCGACGCAGGTACCCGGATCGGCGCCCCCATCACCCCTCTGGAGTGCGCCGGCTGCCGGTCGGCCTCGGCCTCATCGCGCTCCGTGGGGGATGTCGTACTCGCCCTCGGGGTTGCGCAGGTCGACGGCGTAGTCCCGGAGGTCGACGCGGTCGAGTTTGTGCTCCTGCTCCATGTACGCGCCGAGCGGCACGGTGGGCCGCGATACAGCTCGGCGAAGCGGGCCAGGAGGTCGGGGTGGGCGCGTGCCTCAGCGCCTCGGCGAGGAGAGGCCTCAGGTCCTGGAAACCGCCGTCCCGCTGCCGGCCACGCGCATGGCGATGCCCGCACCCAGGTACAGCACGGCCACGACCAGCAACAGCGTCTGATAGCCCGTCACCAGGGCCAGGTACTCGAGCGCGCCGCCGGTCAGCGCGCCCAGCAGGTTCGCGCCGAACGCCGAGGTCGGGTCCGGGGCGTGGGCGAGGCGGTCCGAGAAGATGAGGTTGGCGCAGAAGATGGGGGCGAAGGCCAGGGCGATGGCGGAGGCGAGGCGGGCGGGGAACGGAAGGGACAGGACGGCTTGTGCCGGGACCAGCCAGGCTGCCGCGAGGGAGCTGAAGAGGAGAAGCTGCAGCAGGATCTGGTTGACGTGCCGCAGCTTGCGCCGGACCTCTACCGCCGCCAGGACCGCCAGGAGCACGCCGATGAAGACGAGGGCGTTGACCAGCCAGGTGGTGCCGAAGTAGAGCGCGAAACCGATGACGTTCTTGGTTTCGAGCAGCATGAAGGCCGCGCCCAGCAGGAACATGTCCGTGTAGCGGACGGTGCCGCGCACACGCACCCCGGCCAGGCGAACCGACAGGAGCGTCACCAGCAGCATGGCGCCGAGCGCGCCCAGGTAGAGGGTGGGAATGCTGCGGTGCAGCAGGTAGGGGAAGGGGTGGTCGTCGGTCGCGGCCGCCGGGACCGTGCCGCTGGGGCGCCAGACCTGCTCGCAGGACTGGTCGGCGGTGGTCATTCCGGCCACCAGCACGGCCGCGTTGCGTTTGAACGTCGTCAGGCAGGGGGCGTGGCCGTAGATGTCTTCAAGGGTGCCTGCGAAGCGGTCGACCAGCCAGCTCTTCCGGTAGTAGTTGTACATGGCGAACGCGCCGTTCGGCGTCAGATGGTCGCGTGCGGCCTCGAACGCCTCCCGGGTGAACAGATAGCTCTCCAGGCGGAGGTTGCTCGCGCCGGCCACCAGGGTCAGCGAGTCCGGCAGGGCCAGGACGATGAGGTCGTACTTGGTGTCCGTCCGCTCGAGGAAGGCCCGGCCGTCGTCGATGTGGACGTGCACCCGGGGGTCGTCGTAGGGCTTCGCGGGGTGCAGTTGGGCGCCGATCTGCTGCAGTCTGGGGTCGATCTCGACCGCGTCCACGTGCTCCGCTCCGTATGCCAGTGCGACCGCGACGTCGTTGCCGTTGCCGGCCCCGATGACCAGCACGCGCTTGTGGGGGTTGTCGGGCGTCTGTTCGTAGGCCTGGCGGTAGGGCGAGTTCTCGCGCATCAGCACCGGGAGCGGTGCGGTGCTCTGGTGCGGGACGCCGTTGGCGGAGATGTAGTAGGTCCGGGTCTTGGTCGGTGAGGGTTCGAGCTGGATCTTGTAGTAGGGCGACCAGGTGATGCCGGTCGTCGTCGACTCCAGGAACAGCACGACGACCATCGCCGTCAGGGGGACGCCGTACAGCAGTGTGTTGCGCCGGCCGCCGAGGATCAGCAGGGCCACGGCGGCGAGTACGCCCCATACGACCGAGGGGGCGCGGAGCCAGGACAGTACGGCGAAGGACACCGAGCCGGTGAGGCTGCCGAGCAGGTCGTAGCGGTAGGCGTTGAGTGAGGGGAGCAGGCGGAAGAGATCGGCGGTGATCTTGCCGATGCCGGCCATGATCGCCGCGGTCAGCAGGAAGATGACGGGCAGGGTCACCCACTCGGGCAGGCCGGTGGTCTTCACGGCGGTGAAGTAGATGACCTGGCCGCTGCTCTGACGCACCTGCACCGGGAATTCGCGGACCAGGACGACGAGAAGCACGAGCGGGACCGGTGTCCAGCGTTTGAGCCGGTGTCCGCGCTCGGCGGGGATCAGGAAGCCGATGCCGATGCCGAGGAACGATCCCAGCAGGATGAAGTTCGAGAAGTAGCTGAGGTGGACGACGTTGGCGCCCGCCCACCTGATCAACGCCAGCTCGACGAAGAGCATGGTGCTGCTGGCCAGCATGAGTCTCAAGCGCACCGAGCTTGCGGATTGCCCGGTTTTGACCAGCTTCATACGCAGGCACAGTGCCAGCTTCGGAGCGGCGAGTCGAGGTGCCTTGCCGGTGAGTGCTATGCCGCGTCGCGAGGCGGTGACATGGCCCAGCGGATGCCCGCGGTCACGGCCGTGCCGAGCGGACGGACGCAGGGGCCTTCGACGGCGGGCAGACGGGGCAGTCGTAGTGCGCGCGAGGCCCAGAGCGGCAGGAGGGAAACGGCGTTGGCGGCGATGACGCCGTACGGGAGCCGGGCGAGCAGCGGGACGGGCGGGTTCAGCAGTAGGAAGCGGGCCGAGCTGCGCGCCTCTTCGGTGGCGCGCAGCTCGGCGCGGTAGGCGGCCAGGCGCGCGGCGAGTTCGGCGGCGTTCACCGGCGGGTCCGGGACACCGAGCGCCATGGCGATGCGTGCCATGTCGGCGACGTAGGCGTCGCGTCCCTCGTCGTCGAGGGGGTGCGCGCCGTAGCGCTGGTGGGCGCGCAGGAAACTGTCGACCTCGGCGATGTGCACCCAGCACAGCAGATGCGGGTCCGCGGCGGAGTAGGACCGGCCGTCGGCGGTCGTGCCGCGCACCGTCTCATGGACGGCTCGTACGCGGTCACAGGCTTCCTGCGCGCTGCGGGCAGGCCCGTAGGTGGTCACGGCCAGGAAGGTGCTGGTCCGCTGCAGCCGTCCCCACGGATCTCCGCGGAACCCCGAATGCCCGGCCACGGCGGCCATGGCCAGGGGATGGAGCGACTGGAGCAGCAGGGCCGACAGACCGCCGATGAACATCGAGGCGTCCCCGTGCACCCTCCTGACGGGCCGCTCGGGGCCGAACCAGCGGGGACCGGGTGTGCCGTGAATGCGCGCCCGGTTGCCCGGGCCCTCCGGACCCGCCACGCGGGAGAAGATCTCCCTGCCGAGCCGGTCACGCAGCGAGGGGCCGCCTTCCGGGAGGAGTCTCCTGGGCATCGCGTCCTCCTGACCTGGGGGCGGTGGCAGAGGGATCAGTCCCTATGACTTCTTCTGCCCCACATCACCTTTCGGAGGCCTCTCCCGGCACGGCAGCCGGGTGCGATGGGTGACCGGCTCCACTAGCCTGGACACTGCTCGACGAACGTTCTGCACGGAACCTGTGCGTCCACCGCCGGCGGTCGGACGACCTAGGGCCTGTCGTTTGGATCAGGTCGCAGGGAATCGGCGGCACCTGGTCAGCGCCGGTGAGCGGGGTCTGGTGCGTGCAGCTGCAAGGCGGAGGAGGGAGTCGACGCGGAGCGTCGGCGAGTGACGACAACGCGGCAGATGTGCGTGCCAGACCCCGCGTCTGCGGCGTGATCCAAACGACAGGCCCTAGGTGGGCGGATCATGAGGACACGGCCCGGGGGTGGGAGCAGGCGGCTGGGGCTGACGAGCACCTCGGTCCTGGCGAGCGGCTTCCTGGCGGTGTTGATCGGTGTCGCGTTCGCCGTCCTGCTGCAGGTCATCGGTGACTCCCGCGGCTTCACGGCCGACGCCCGGGCCTCTCGCGAGGCCATCAGCGATGCCAGCACTCTGGAACAGCATCTGATCGACCTGGAGACCGGGCAGCGCGGCTTCGTCATCACCCGGGACGAGGCCTTCCTTCAGCCCTGGCAGGCGGCGCGGGACAGCTATCCGGCCGAGGCCAGGCGGCTCCTGGCGTCGGCGACCTCCCCGGAGCAGCGGCGTCTCGCAGGACAGATCAACAGGGACTTCGGCCTCTTCCTCACGGACTACTCGGTACCGCTGGTCGAGGCGGTTCGGCGGGACGACCGCTCGGCCTCGAGTCCGGCGGTGACGGCTGAGGGCAAGCGGCGGGTGGACGCGCTGCGGGCCCGGTTCACGACGTACATCACCGATGAGCGGGCCCAACTCCAGGAGCGCCAGGACGCCACGGACGCCAGCGCCCAGCGTGCGGTGGTCGTGGCGTGTGCGGGACTGGCCGGGCTGACCGGGCTCATCGTCACGCTCACCGTGCTCCAGCACCGGTCCGTCGTGCGGCCGCTGCGGCGCGCGGCCTCGGCCGCCGGGCGGCTGGCGAAGGGCGATCTGGACGTACGGGTGCCTTCCAGCAGGGTGGCGGAGGTCGCCGCGCTGGCAGCGTCGTTCAACACCATGGCGGCCTCGTTGCAGGAGAGCCGTGCGCGGACCGAGGAAGCACGTGAGCGTCTGGAGTTCATGTACACGCGCATGGAGCTGCTGTACGGGGCGAGTGTGTCGGTGGGGACGGGGCTGGATGTGCAGCAGACGGCTCGCGAGTTGGCGCGGGTTGCGGTGCCGGGGTTCGCCGACTTCACCACCGTCGACCTGCTGGAGCCGGTCCTGCGCGGCGACGAGCCGACCGCCGGAGTCGACACGCGGCTGCGCCGGGTGGCCGCGGACGGTGTCCGGGACGACGCCCCCTTGCTGGGTCTGGCAGACCCGCCGGACCTGACCTCGCCCCCGCCCGAGTCCCGGGGGCAGCTCTCCGGGCGGGCCAGGCTCGACGCGGACCTGCGGGAGAGCACCGAGTGGACGTCGGAGCAGCCGGAAGCGGCGGCGCGCGTCCTCGCGTACGGCATCCATTCCAGGATCAGGACACCGCTGCAGGCCAGAGGGGTGACGGCGGGCACGGTGGACTTCTGGCGCAGCCGGCCCGATCCGTTCGGGCCCGACGATGTCGCCTTCGCCGAGGAGCTGGCCGCCAAGGCGGCGGTCGCCGTCGACAACGCGCGCCGGTACACCCGGGAGCGGTCCACCGCGCTGGCCCTGCAGCGTCACCTGCTGCCGCGGCGTCTGCCCCACCAGACGGCCGTGGAGGTGGCCTCCCGCTACCTGCCCGCCAAGACGCGGACCGGGGTCGGCGGTGACTGGTACGACGTGATCCCGCTGTCGGGCAGCCGGGTGGCCCTGGTGGTCGGGGACGTCGTCGGGCACGGTCTCCAGGCCTCCGCGGCGATGGGCCGGCTGCGCACCGCCGTGCGCACGCTGGCTGATGTCGATCTGCCGCCCGACGAACTGCTCACCCATCTCGACGAGCTGATCCTGCACCTCTCCGAGGGCGACCCCGTTCCGGGCGGACACGGGGACGACGAAGGGGTGGACGGCTTCTGGTCTTCCGCGGCGGACCTCGGCGCCACCTGCCTGTACGCGGTGTACGACCCGGTCTCCCGCCGGTGCACGCTGGCCGCGGCCGGGCACCCGATGCCCGCTGTCCTGGCTCCGGACGGCACGGTGCACGTCGTGTCCGGCCATGTCGGACCCCCGCTGGGGATCGGCGGCCTCCCCTTCGAAGTCACCGATCTGGAACTGGACGCCGGGAGTGTGCTCGCCCTGTACACCGACGGCCTTGTCGAGGCGCGCCACCGGGACATCGATGTCGGGCTGGCCGAGTTGTGCCTCGCTCTGGCGCGGCCCGCGGACTCGCTGGAGGAAGCGTGTGACACGGTGATCGGTTCCCTGCTCACCGACCGGGTGGCCGACGACGTGGCGCTGCTGCTGGCCCGCACCCGCGCCCTGCCGGCGGAGCATGTCGCGACGTGGCAGGTCCCGGCGGAGCCGGTGCAGGTGGAGCGCGCTCGCAAGCTGGCCGTCGAGCAGCTCGACGCCTGGGGGCTGACGGAGGCGACGTTCGTCATCGAGCTGGTGGTGAGCGAGCTGGTCACCAACGCGATCCGTTACGGGCAACCCCCGATCCAGCTCCGGCTGATCCGCGATCACACGCTGATCTGCGAGGTGTCCGACACCAGCAGCACCGCACCGCATCTCCGGCGTGCGCGGGCCTTCGACGAGGGCGGGCGCGGACTGCTTCTCGTCGCCCAGCTCACCCAGAGCTGGGGCACCCGGCAGACGGCCACGGGCAAGACGATCTGGTGCGAGCAGGCGCTGCCCCTGCCGTGACAGCGCCAGGGGGCCGGTCGGGGCGCCGAACAGGTGCGTTACATTTTGCTGTTCCTTGACCGCGATCATTCACGATCTCTCACGCTACGGAGCCGCCCACCCATGAGCGACATCGTCAACGGACTTGGCAGGGCCACCGCTTACGGCGGACTGGGACTGGTTCTGCTGGTCCTCGGCATCGTCCTGGTCGACGTGCTCACGCCCGGAAAGCTGGGCCGGCAGATCTGGGAGCAGCGCAACCGCAACGCCGCGATGGTGCTCAGCTCCGCGCTGCTCGGTATCGGTGGCATCGTGTTCACGTCCATCTGGACGACCTACGAGGACTTCGGCAAGGGACTGGTCTCGACCGCCGCGTTCGGGCTGCTGGGTCTGGTGATGATGGCGGTGGCGTTCCTGGTGGTGGACCTGATCACCCCGGGGCGCCTGGGCGCGGCGCTGGTCGAGCCGGAGCCGCACCCCGCGGTCTGGGTGACGGCGTCCTGCAATCTCGCGGTGTCGGCCATCCTGTCGGCGTCCATCGCCTGACGCGGATTCCCGACGAGTGGGCCTGTCAGCCCTCTGCCGGACGCTCCGGCAGGGGGCTGACCCCTTCCCGCTCCCCCGCCGGCCGCGCCAGCATGCCGACGGCCGCGGAGAACAGCCACGGCAGGCGTTGCGCGACGGGCACCAGCGCCGCGCGGGCCGGGAGCGGTCTCGTCGCGCCGAGGAGCGCGCGCGTCAGCCAGCGGTAGCGCCGGGTGAGCTGCCGCCACTCCCTCTCGTAGGCCGTCGGGTCACCGGCGGTGACGGCCCGGACCGCGGCGGCCGCCTGCGCGAGTGCCAGGGCGATGCCCTCGCCGGTCAGGGCGTCGACGTAGCCGGCGGCATCGCCCACGAGCAGCACCCGGCCGGCCGTGCGCGCGCTGGCGGTCTGGCGGAACGGGCCCGCGCCCCGTACCGGTCCGGCGGGGGCGGCCCCGGCCAGCCGGTCCCGCAGCTCGGGGAAGGCGGCGAGGTGCTCGTCGTAGGGGCGGCGGGCGGTGGTGAGGACCGCGACGCCGACGAGGTCGTCGGCCACCGGGGTGACGTAGGCCTCCGCTTCGCGGGACCAGTGGACCTCGACGTGGTCGCTCCAGGGGGCGAGCGTGTAGTGGCGCCGCAGGCCGTGCCGCGGACGGGCCCGGCGCGGGTGGTTCAGTCCGAGGGCGCGGCGGATCGGCGAGTGGAGGCCGTCGGCCGCCACGAGGTGGCCGGCGCGGGTGCCGTCGACCGTCACCCCGTCCTGGTCCTGCTCGATGTGCCGCGCGGTGCGCCGGTCGACGCGTACGCCCGCTGCCAGCACCGCCTCGCGCAGCAGCGCGTGCAGGGTCGTACGGCGCACCCCTCGCCCCGGGCCCGCTCGGAAGTCGGCGTCGACGCGGCGGGGACCTGCGACGTAGCGGATGCCTCGCAGGTCGTGCCCTGGCGGGTGCACGCCGAGCGCGGCCAGGGCGGTGACGGCGCCCGGCATCAGGCCCTCGCCGCATGCCTTGTCGACGATGCCGGGGCGCTGCTCCCAGACGGAGACGTCGAGCCCGGCCCGGGCCGCGTGCAGGGCGGTGGCCAGCCCTGCGGGTCCGCCGCCGACGACGAGCAGATCCATGGGTGTCTCCTCAGGCCAGCCGTGCCAGGGCGGCGTCCTCGGCGCGGATGCGGGTGGCGAGCAGGGACGCGTTCAGCGCGGTGAAGACGATCGCCGTGGCCCAGGCCGAGTGGACGAGGGGCAGCGCGAGCCCTTCGACGGCGACGGCGACGTAGTTCGGGTGCGGGATCCAGCGGTAGGGTCCGCCGGTCACCCGCGCGGCGCCGGGTACGACGATCACCCGGGTGTTCCACTGCCGGCCCAGGGTGGTGACGCACCACCAGCGCAGCCCTTGCGCGAGCGCGACGAGGGCGAGCATGGTCCAGGCCAGGACCGGTACGACGTCCGGGCGGCTCATCCACACCTCCGCGAGGGCGCCCGCGAGCAGCCCCGTGTGCAGCACCACCATGAACGGGTAGTGCCCTCGGCCGGACTCCACGCCGCCCCGCGCGAGGCTCCACGCGGCGTTGCGGCGGGAGACGGCCAGCTCGGCGACCCGTTCCAGGGCGACGGCCAGCACCAGGATCGTGAACAGGGTCTCGCTGGTCACTGCCCACCGCCCGGGGCGCGAAGGAGCACGAGTTCGGAGCAGAATCCGGGGCCCATGGCGAGCATGAGCCCGTAGGAGCCGGGCGGGGGCGGTCGGTCGGCGAGCGTGTCCGCCATGACGTGCAGCACCGAGGAGGAGGACAGGTTGCCGATCCGGCGCAGCGAGTCCCAGGTCACGCCCAACGCCTCCCGCTCGACGCCGAGGGCGTCCTGCAACGCCTCGAGGACCTTGGGGCCGCCGGGGTGCGCGACGTACCAGTCGAGATCGCCGCGGGTCAGGCCGTGATCGGCGAGGAATTCGCGGACGTCGTCGCCGACGTGGCGGCGGACCAGGTCGGGGACCGCGGAGTCGAGCACGACTCTGAACCCGCCGGAGCCGATCTCCCAGCCCATCATGTGTTCCGAGTCGGGGTAGAGGCGGCTGCGCGAGGCGAGGACTTCGGGAGCGGCGGGGTCGTCGGACTGGGCGAGGGGGTGCTCGGACCCGACGGCGACCACCGCCGCGGCGCCGTCCCCGAACAGGCCGCTGGCCACGAGGTTGGCGACCGACGTGTCGTCGCGCTGGAGCGTGAGCGAACACAACTCGACGGACATCAGCACCGCCACCGCGTCCGGGCGGCCGCGCAGCAGATCGTTCAGGCGCGCGATGCCGGCCGCGCCGGCGACGCAGCCGAGGCCGACCAGCGGCAGGCGCACCACGTCGGGGCGCAGGCCGATCTCCGCCGCGACGCGGGCCTCGATGGAGGGTACGGCCAGGCCGGTCACCGTGCATGACACGATGAAGTCGACATCGGCCGGTGTGAGGTCGACGCTCTTGAGCGCGTCGACGACCGCGCGACCGCCTAGTTCGACGCCGGCCCGGATGAAGACGTCGTTCGACTGGCCGAAGTCCTCGATCCGGCCGTACTCCTCCAGCGGGAGCACGGTGTGCCGGGTCTCGACACCCACGTTGCGGTGGAACCGTTCGACGACGGCGCGATCGACCGTGTTCCCGACCAGTGTGGTGGTGACGGACTCGGTGATCTCCTCCTGCCGGTGGCAGTGCTCGGGCAGGGTGCCGCGGACGCTGAGGACACGCATGGTCATGCTGGCTCCTGGGATCGGGCGGTGGGAGCGACGAGCACCCGGCCGGGGCGGTCGCGAGGTCTGTCGCGCCATCAGCCGGCCGTCAGCAGCACGACGTCGAGCAGGGCGATGGTCACCGCGGCGCGGAAGGGAGCGCGCCCGCGGGCGCACAGCGTGACCACCGCAAGGACGGCCACCAGGGCCAGGGCCGGCCATGTCCACGCGGGAGGGGAACCGGCGGGACCGGCCACGGCGAGCACCGAGGCGGCGGTGAGGAGCACGGCGGCCAGCACGCGGGAGCGGTGTTCGCCGATCCGGTGCGGCAGGCCGCGGACACCGGTGCGTTCGTCGTCGGCGAGGTCGGGCAGGACGTTGAGCAGATGCGCTCCGACGCCGAGTGCGGCGCCGGCAGCGGTCATCCACCATGGCGCCCAGTCCGGGGCCGGGGCGGCGAGGGAGACGACCGAGGGCAGCGTCCCGAAGCCGCACGCGTACGGCGCCCAGGACCATCCGGTCGCCTTGAGCCCGAGGTTGTAGGCGTGGCCCGCGCCGGTGGCGAGGACGACATTGACCAGGGCGCTGCGCCGGCCGCCGAGCGCGGACAGCACGACGGAGGCGACCGCGGCCGCGGCCAGGGCCCACGCCACCCAGCCGGCCGGGAGGGCGCCGACGGCCAACGGCTTGTCGGTGCGGCCCACGGCGCGGTCGCGCGCGAGGTCGAGCAGGTCGTTGCCCCAGCCGATCGTGAGCTGGCCGGTGAACACCGCCGCCGTGACGGCGACGGCGGGGAGCGGGTGCAGGCCGGCGCGGAGCGCCAGCAGGCCCGTGATGACGGTGACCGCCAGAGCGGGCCCGCCGTGGGCGGCGGCGAGCAGCGCGAGCACACGGGACGGTCTGTGGCGCGCCGGGGCCGTGTCGGCCGCGTCGGTGGTCACCGGCGTCACCTCGCCGCCTCAGGCGCCTGCGGCGTCTGGCGGGTCGCGTCGTCGCATGTGTCGGGGCCGTCGGGCCGCCGCCGGGCGCGGCCGAGGAGGGCGTGCGTGTCCTCGGCCCGTGGGCGGCGTCCGGCGGAGCCGGTGTGTCCGGTCGACCCGGTGAGCACGATGCGCATGGAGCATCGGTCCCACATTGCCCGTCCGCTCACACGAGGCGGTCAGGCATCCGGTGGAATCGGCATGCCCGGAATGTCAGGCGGCGTCGTGGATGACGAGCTTGAACTCGGCGAGGGTCAGGAGGCGGGAGGCGGCGTCGTTGTGCGTGACGCGGAGTGCGATCGGGGTGCCCGGGGCGACGAAGATGCCGTGGTTCTTGACGTAGTACTGGCCTCCTGGTGTCGGCGTGCGGTGCTCGGTCGCCGTGGTGTCGTTGGGGTTGGGCGTCAGGCCCAGCGGATCGCGGACGTACTGGTCGCGCAGCTCGGTGTAGCCGCCCGTGCCACTGGCGGACTCCCACTGGATCATCGCGTGCAGATGGCCCCAGCCGGCTTTGGACGGCCAGATCAGACCACTGCGGTCGTCTGTCGCCCAGTTGCCCACCACGTAGCCGTCCGGCTGGACGGCCTGGTGCATCTCGAATGCGTCCGTCGGCTCCGCCGCGCCGAAGGGGAACCGCACGATCTTGTACGTGGTTCCCGGCGCGATGAGCTGAGGGGTGTCGACCTTGAGCGAGCAGACGTGGACTCCGGGCACAACGCCACCTTCCGTAGGCCTGGTTCAGTGCTGCCCGCCGGCGGCCGACGGCATGCGGCGCCGGTGCGGCCCGCCGCGGGCGGGGCGCTCACCCCCGCCGGGTCACTCCTCGTCGCGCAGTCGGGCCGCCAAGGACGTCAGCGACTCGGCCTCCTCGGTGTGGCCCAGGGCGGTCAGGCGGGAGATCGCCGCGTCGAGGCGGGTGAGAGCGGGGGCGGGGCGTTCCAGGTAGATGCCCTCCACGGCACCCGCGAGGCGGACGCACTCGGCCCATTCCTCGGCCAGGTCGTCCTCCGCCCCCGGCTCGCCGAGCAGGGCGAGGGCCTTGTCCAGGGCGGCCAGTGCGTCCTCGTACTCGCCCGCGTGGGCGTTGACCCGGCCGTATTCGTAGGCCAGGGCCGTGTCCAGGGAGCGGCCGCGTGCCTCGTACCCGTCGGCGCGGGCCTCGTCGGCGATCCGGCCCGCGTCGGCGAGCAGGGCGAGGGCGTCGGGCAGGCCGTCGGGTCCCTGCTGCTGGGCCTGGAGGCGGGCGAGTTCGCGCAGGCAGTTGCTGAGCTGCTCGTAGCGCGGGGCCCGGGCATGGGCGGCGCGTGCCTGGTCCGCGACTTCTCGGGCCCGGCCGAACTCGCCGGACTCGCCGAGGAGTACGGCGGTCTCGGCGGCGATCATGGCGTGGCTCCCCGGGTCGTCCTCCCAGCCGGCCGACTCGGCCGCGAGGGCGACGAACTCCGCTGTCGCGGCCTTGAGGTCCTCCCCCGCGTGGAGGGCGCGGGCCCGGGTCAGGCGCAGCTGGGCGAGGAGGCGGTCGTCCAACTCTCCGGCGGCGGCGTCGGGTTCGGCGAGGAGGGAGTCGAGGAGGGCGATGCAGTCCTCGACGCGGCCCAGGTCGAGGCTCAGCTGGGCCGCGTTGGTGTAGGCGCAGAACGCGTCCGTGCGGCTGCCGCGGCGCAGGGCCAACTCGGCGGAGCGCGTGAGGTGCCGCAGTGCCTCGTCGGGGCGGCCCAGGTGCATGCACACCTCGGTCAGATCGCCGTGGAGGCGGGTGGTGTCGACCGTGTCGGCCGGCCAGTCGGCGGCCCGGCGCAGGCCCTCGGTCAGGTCCGCGTACGCGGCCTGGGTGTCCTGGAGGCCGAGCTGGAGCCGGCCACGCAGTCCGAGCGTGCGGGGCAGGTGCCAGGCGGGGCCCCGCGTCTTCAGCCGGTCGAGGAGGGCGTCGATCTCGGTGACCGCGGTGGGCAGGTCGCCGGAGATGGCGTGGGCGCTGGCCCGGAGCAGCAGGGCGCCGGAGATCTGGCCGGCGAGGTCGTGCCGGGTGGCGAACGCGTGCAGCTGCTCCACCTCGGCGAAGACCGGGGCGATGTGCTCCTCGCTGCTCGAGTTCTGCAGGCGCAGGGCGAGGGCCGTCGCCCGCAGCCGCAGCAGGCGGGCCTCCAGGTACGGGGTGAGGCCGGGCGTCTCCTCGTGCAGGCGGACCATGGAGGCGTGGGCGGCGGTGAGCGCGGCGGCCTTCGTCTCCGCGTCGTCGGCGTCCTGCGCGGGGAGTTCGGCCATGGCCAGCAGGGCGCAGGCGCGGGCGAGCGCCGCGTGACCCGGTGCCGCGGCGTCGTCGTACAGGGCCGCGGCCTCCTCGTGGAGTGCGGCCGAGTCGGCGAACTCGTCCTTCTCGCCCGCCCGGTTGGCCTCTTCGGCCAGCAGGTCCGCGCGCAGCTGTACGAGCGGGCCCACGGCCGGGTCGTCGGGGTGGGTGTAGTCGCGGGCGGCGGCGAGCGTGCGCAGCCGTGCCCAGCAGGCCTGTGCGTCCGGGTGTCCCTGCTCGTCCAGGGTCCGTGCCCGGTGGATGAGTTCGGGCAGCGACTCGGGGACTGCGGCCTCTGTGCGGGCGGCGGTGGCGGCCACCGGGGCGACATCGTCGAGGCTGCGGGGGCGCAGGGTCAGTTCCAGCGACTCCAGGAGCGGGGCACGGTCGAGGCGGGCCCCGCGGCGGTCGGTGTGGGCCGTGGTGCCGTTGCGGGTGTCGAAGCGGGCGGCGAGGTCGTCGGCGCGGCTCCGCACCTCGGCGCGCAGGCCGGCCACCGTCCAGGTGCGGCCCGCGTAGCCGGGGGCGGGCAGTTCGCCGTGCCCGAGGAGTTCGACCCGCTGCAGGAGGACCTCCACGCCGGTGAGGAAGCCGAGCAGGTCCAGCGGCGAGTCCACCTCGTCGAACAGGCTCCGGTTCTCGGCGAGCAGTTCCAGGCCGCGTGCCTCGTTGCCGGTCAGCGCACAGAACTCCAGGTGCCTGCCGACCTCCTGGGCCATCGAGGGGTTGCGGCGGCAGCCGCGGTAACCGGCGAGGTGCAGTTCGCGGGCCCGGTCGGTGCGGCCGGTGCGCAGCAGGGGCAGCAGGGCGTAGGAGACGGAGCGGGCCGGTTCCTCCTGGCAGGATTCCTTCCCGGCCAGGACGGGTTCCCAGGCCCGCAGCGCCCGCTCGTCGTCGCCCGCCGTGAGGTGGTGGAGGGCGCGCTCGCAGGTTTCGCAGGCCTCGCAGTCGCTGAGCCGGGTGCGGGTGCGGCTCGCCCACAGCTCGTAGGCGAGGGTGGTGTCCTCGCCGACGTGGACGGCGAGCTGGTACGCCTGTCCGTAGCAGGGCTGGAGGCCGAGGCCGGCCTTCTCGTACCGGTCGCGCATCTCCTGCTGCCACTGGCGCAGGCTGGTCAGGGGTATCTCGGGCAGCGCGCGCAGGGCGCCCGCGACCCACTTGAACCGCCAGAACAGCGTGTGGCGCAGGCGTTCGTCGAAGACGTCGGGCTGCTCGTCGAAGAGGGTGAGCAGGCGGGCGAAGACGACGGGCGACTTCCGGGGTTCGGAGCCGTAGGTGTACGCCTCCTGCAGTTCGAGGAGCGCGTGGACGAGCGCGACGGGGTCGGCGAACTGCTCGGCGGCGTCGACGAGTTCCTCGGCGGTGACGGTGCGGGTGCGGCCGTAGGGGCGCCGGTCGTTCTCCTGGAGCGCCTGGTGCAGCTCGTCCGTGTTCTGGGGGTGGGGTGCGGTCGGCATCGTCAGCTGTCCTTGCGGAGGGCGTGGGCGAGGAGGTCGAGGAAGGAGCGGTTGATGAGGCTCGACTCGGCGGGTCTGAGCGGGCGCCGGGACAGCATCGCGGCCTGCCCGTAGAGGGCTTCGGCGCTGGTGCGGGCCAGTTCGGGTTCGTCGATGGTGACGGCGGTGCGCACCAGCGGGTTGAGCTGGTTGAGGATCAGCTGGGCCCGCGGGGCCTCCTGGCGCAGGGCGCCGAGGATGTCGCCCCACAGGCCGCCCTCCTGCTCGCGGGCGAGCTGGGAGCGGGTGCGCTCGTGCCGGGCCTCGCGGCTGTCGACGAGGAGTGCGGGTGCGGAGGCGGGCTGGAAGGTGCGCAGCGCGACATCGCAGTCGAAGACGGCGAGGGCGTCGCGGGCCTGGGCGAGGTAGGCAGCGGCGGCCAGTTCCGTCTCCCGGTCGACGGGGTCGAGGTGGGCGGTGAGGGTCGCCGGGTCCAGGTCGGCGACGGCGGCCTCGGGCCTGATCTCGGGCAGCCGGTGGACCAGTTCGCGGTCGTAGGTGTAGCCGCCGTTGACGACGCCGAGCCCGGCGGCCGAGGCGATCGCGGCGACCTGCCGGAACTCCTCCACGCTGGAGGTCACGAGCACGGTGCGGTGGGTGCGGGCGAACTCGTCGAGGGTGGTGTGCCCGTCGGTGGTCTCGAACGGCAGCCAGGGCAGCAGCATCCGCAGGATCTCGTCGTCGTGCACGGCGAGCGACTTCACGGCCAGGTGGTGGGCCTGGAGGAAGCGGCCGAGCAGGTCCGGGTCGCTGGCGGCGGCCCGGGCGATCCAGGCACGCAGCCGCTCGGCGAGGGCGTCGCGGACGGCGGCGAGGGTGTCGTCCTCGTACAGGGCCTCGCGGGACGCCGTCGGGCGCAAGCTCTCGGCGTCGACGACGCAGCGGACGAAGAACGCCCACTCGGGCAGGATCTCCTCGGCCTGCTCGGACAGCAGCATGCCCTTGACGTGCACGCGGTGGCCATGGCGGCGTCCGGCCGGCACCGTCTCGGGCAGCACGCAGGCGATGCCCTTCAGGCCTACGGCCGGCAGGTCCAGTTCGATGGTGTCCAGCGGGGTGAATCCGAAGACCTCCTCGCCGTACGCGGCCAGTGCGCGGGAACGGGCGCCGGGGGTGGGGTACGTACGGGACCACGGGGCGGGCTCGGGGTTCACGGGCGCGCCTGCGCTGCCTGAACCGTCGTCGAAGGTGACCGGGTGGCGCAGCAGGGAGCCGAAGTGGCGGGCCAGGGCGTGCACCTGGGCCGGGCGGGTCCACTCGGCCGCGTCGGCGCGCGGTGTCAGGGTGACGGTGGTGCCGGGGCGGGGGCGGGCGGAGGCGGGCAGGGTGCGGACGGAGTAGCTGCCGTCGCCGCGGCCGCGCCATTCCACGGCGGGGGCGTCGGGCGTGCGGGCGGAGCGGCTGAGGACGTGGATCTCGTCCGCGACCAGGAAGCAGGAGAGCAGGCCGATGCCGAACTGGCCGATGTAGTCGGCGCGTTGCTCGGCGATCTGCTCGGCGCGCTTGCTGCTGCGGCCGATGGTGGCGAGGAAGGTGTGCACGTCGGCCTCGGTGAGTCCGACGCCGTCGTCCTCGACGCGTACGACCGAGCCGTCGGCGTACAGGCGGATGCCGAAGGCGCCGTGAGGTTCGACGGCGTGCCGTGCGGTGAGGGCGTCGACCGCGTTCTGCATGAGTTCGCGCAGGTAGACACGGGGGCTGGAGTAGAGGTGGTGGGAGAGTAGGTCCACCAGGCCGCGGAGGTCGACCTGGAAAGTGCGGTCGGTGGCGGCGTGGTCGGCGGTGTTGTCGCGCAGGGGCATGGGTCAGTCCGGGGTGAAGGGAACGGCAGGAGTGGGCGGTGGTCCGCGGGGCCGGCCGAAGACGGGTGGGCGGTGTGGGCCGGTGCCTCAGAAGGCCTTGCGGAAGCGCGCGTACGCCTTCTCCGGGTCCGCCATGAAGGTCCACGGCCACTCGGTCATCACACCGTCCAGCTCGCGGAAGACGTTGGAGGCCTTGCTGCTGCCGGCCAGCGAGAGGGCCATGGCGAACATGTTGTAGTCGCCCTGCCAGCCCGGACGGCGCTCGTACGTGTGGTGCAGGACGCTGCGCTCCGCGGCCTCTCTCAACTCGGTCCGGATCTGCGGCTGCTGGAGGCAGTCGCCTTCGTCGGACTCCACCCAGTCCTCGATGTGCGCCATGGCGACGACGCAGCCGAGCCGGTGTCCGTCGGGCGCGCCGGCGAAGGCCTTCCGGGCGAACTCCAGGGCCTGGCCCGGCTCTCCGCCCCAGCGCGGCTGGAGGTGCGAGACCCACTCCAGATGGATGTCCAGGTTCAGCGGATCACGGCGCAGACCCGCCGCGAGCCGGGCTTCCTGGACGCTGTCGTCGAGGGACATGCCGCGTCCCGAGGTGAGCAGATGGCGCCACGGCGTGACCCAGTCGGGCCGCAGCTCGGCGGCCTCGAGCAGGTGCTCCTCGGCGATGCGCAGCCGCTCGTAGAAGGTCTGCCACTGGTCGCGGCCGACGTCCACGGCACGGGCGGACGTGCGCGCTTCCCAGCCCCAGGCGACATGGCGCGCACCCGATATCAGCAGTGCGGTCGCCCGGAGCTCCTTGTCGTCCTTGTCCTCCTCGGCGGCCCGGACGATCCACTCCTCCACACCGTCGACATCGGTGAGCTCCCCCAGGATCGCCTGCTCGCGGCCGAGGTCGAAGGGGGCCAGCGCCGCCTTGACCGCCTCCCAGTCACCGGCGTCGGCCGCCTCCACCAGCGCGAGCACCCGCGCGTCCCCGAGCGCGCGCAGCCTGTGTACGCCGTTCTTCTGTCTGCGCGGGACGGGAAGGGCGTGCGGATCGTCCGCCGGTCTCTCCGCGCCCCTCCCGAACAGCTTGCCGAACATGCCGCGCCCTCCCCTGGTCCCGCGTGATCGTCCGGAGCAGCATAGACCGCCCCACCGACACCGCTTCCACAGGGTTTTCACCGGTACTTCACGAGACCGGTGCACCGTACGGCGGGCCGATCGCGTCACGGGCCGCCGAGTGACGCCACGACGAAGGTCAACGGCAGCGTGGCGAGCGCGAGGGCGAGCCCCGCGGCCGCCATCCCCGCACGGATCTCCCGCTTGCCGCGGATCCCCAGGAAGGCGGCGATCAGCGGGAGAACGCAACTCAGGACGAGGCCGAAGTGCCAGCCCTCCTCCTTGACGAAGAAGACCGTGGCGGCGAAACAGACCGGCACGGAACCGACGGTCATGACGCGGCAGCGCGAGAGGAAGAGCTCAAGACCGTCGGCCCCACCGAACACACTCATGACCTGGTGAAGACCTTGTCCTGGGTATTGCCGGTGGAGCACAGCTTCTTCTCGTCAGCCGTCATCTTGCGGGACTTGACCACGACCGCGCTGTGTTTGCCGTCCATGCCGTTCGGGGCCGGGCCGGTGACCACGTCAGGGACGAACCAGTAGTAGTGATCCCACTTGGGGTCGTCGTAGTGGGTCTGCCAGGTGCCGGATATCCGCCGCATCACCTGGGCGCGGGAGATCCAGCCCACTTCTCCCGGTTTCACGTTCACGGTGAAGGAACTCGTCTCCGTGTGCGAGCTCTGCCAGGTGTAGTTGTATGTCGCGGTGACACTGGCCGTGATGATGCCTTCGATGCCTCCGCCGACGGTGACCGAGCCTCCCACCGAGTGGGAGGAACCGACGGTGTCGGCCCAGGACATCGACTGGGCGGCGGGTGAGTCGGTGCAGTTGAAGAGCAGTTCGGACACCTGACGCGGCTCACCCAGGTACGCCTTGCCGAGCTCCGGGGAGTTGAAGGAGCACTTGCCCTCCCCGGAGGCGCAGTCGGTCATGATCTGTTCCGCGGTGGGCTGTTCCTCGGCCGAGGCGGGCACGGCCGCCGTCGCGATCACCCCGAGGGCCGTCGCCGTCAACGCCATCGTGCGGCCGCCGTACCGCAGGGTGCGATTCATCGTCATTTCGTTGGTGCCTCTCACCATCGCATGGGGGACAGTGACCGGACCCTCCTGTTACGGGAGGGTCCGCAGTCACCGCGTGGTGTCAATGAGGCTCACGTAAACCGCAGTTCATCTACACCAAGGAACAGTAAAGTTGTATTTGATTTCCAGAATTGCTGAACCGTCAACTTTGCTGTCAGTTGAACGGGTCGAGGGTGAGATAGGCCTGGCGCGGACTGCCGTCGTGGACGAGTGACTCGTGGTGGCCGACGTCGTCGAAGGCGAAGGCGTAGGCCTTGCCGTCGACCGTCTGCGCGTGGATCTTGCGCGCGTAGTGGTTGGTGACGTTGTCCTTGTAGAAGGCGTCTGCGCCGGAGTCCGGCTGGTTGGGGTTGACCAGCAGCGTGGAGCGGTTGAAGCCGGCGCACAGGGTGCGTGAGATCGGGCCGCGGATCAGGTCGTTCGGCGCGTCCAGTTTCCTGTGGCAGCCGAAGACCGAGGAGGCGTCCGGCTTTTCGAAGCGGGTGACGGTGGCGCCGGCGCTGTTGGTGAAGTTCATGACGCCGCCGGAGACCCGGCCGTAGTACCTGGTGCCGGGCTGGTCGGCGAACGGCGTGACCGTCAGGGTCGAGGTGGAGTACTTCTGCCAGACGCGGTTGATGTAGTCGTCCATGACACTCGCCGGCAGCGCGCCGGTCTCCAGTCCGTACAGCGGCGACAGGGCGCGCAGTACGGTGCCGTCGGACCGGGTCTGGATCAGGTTGGCCCAGCCTCCGGGCTGTCCCCTGAGGGCGTTGAAGAAGCCGTTGTATCCACCGGGCTTGAGCCGGCCGGTGCTCGCGGTGCTTCCGTCGGCTCGCTGCACTCCTACCGCGTAGGGCGCGGAGAACATGTCGACCTGGGTGCTGTTGATCCACAGGCCCGAGTCGTTGAGTGTGTACTCCGACCAGTTGAACAGGATGTTCCGGTTGGGGTCGCTCGGGTTCTGCACGGCGGGCTGGACCAGGCCGCCGGTGGTCAGCTTGAACACCAGTTTCTGGCCGTAGGAGAAGTACACGCGGCCGGAGAACTTCGGCATCCGGATCGTCGTCGCCTGGCCTGCGGCCGGGCCCGGGATCGATGCGTCGGGGGCGGGGGTCGGCGGGATTCCGCCCGCCGGCCAGGGGTGGAAGGTGCCGCTCGCGTCGGCCCAGCCCTGCCGTCCGGTCGACAGTTCCGTGCCGAGGTTGTAGATGTACACCTGCTCGCCGCGGGCCGAGTTGTTGGTGATCTTCAGGGGGATCGTCGCCGAGACGGCGGCCTGGGCCGGCGCGGCGGCCCCGGTTGCGACCAGTGAGCCGCTGAGGACCGCCGCGAGGGACAGTCCGACGGCCGTGGCCCGGCGCCTGAGGGTCCGTAACATCCTCTTTCTCCGTTCGACAGGGGGCCGATGCGGGAAACTCTGAGAGCGCTCTCAGAGCGTGGCGTGTTGGTACGGACCTGTCAATGAGGCGGAACGCACGGTCTGGCGCGGGTGGTCGACGGGGTGGTCCGTGCCGCCGCCCCTCGGGGCAGCGGCACGGACCGGGGTCAGTCCCCGAGCACGCTGCCGGTCTCGTCACGCAGGAGGGCGACGTAGTCGCGGGTCCAGCCCTCGACGGTGGTGCGGTCCCAGAGGTCGGCCGAGTACTCCACGAAGCCCTGGAGCTGGTCCCCGGCCGGGACGAGGCCGAAGGTGAGTTCCGTGCGGGACGCGGCGGGGGCGAGGTCCTCGATGGCCGTGGTCAGCCCGGGCAGTTCGATCTCCGCGTCCAGGGAGCTCTGGTACGCGAAGCCGACGTCCAACCGGTCCGGCACGGCCACGCCCGTGCGCTCCCGCAGCGCGGGGGCGATCAGGCGTACCGGCATCGCCCGGTCCATGCATTCCACCGCGGTGCGGGCGATGCGGTCCGTGAGGCCGGCGAAGGAACCGGCGGCTCCGTCGCGCACGGGCAGGGCGAAGCCGGTGATCGTGCAGGCCAGCAGGGATTCGAACGCGCGGCGTTCACGGTTGGCGTAGGAGACGTTGAACACGACGTCGCTCTGTCCGGACTTCCGCGCGAGCAGCCGGCCCAGGGCCGCCGCCGTGACCACGAAGGGCGTCGTGCCGCGCTGTCGTGCCAGGCGTTCGACGGCGGTCCGCACCTCGGCCGGCACGGTGAACATCACGGCACCGCCCCGGCCGCTCGCCTTCTCGGGCCGCGGGCGGTCCAGGGGCAGGTCGACGTTGAACGGCACTCCGTCGAGTTCGCGCAGCCAGAACCGCAGCCTGCGTTCGTCGGCGGCCTTGTCCGCCTGGCCCTGCTGCCAGTGGGCGTACTCCACGGGCTGGCACTCCACGGGAGGCAGGGTGTGGGGTTCGCCCCGCACGGCAGCGCCGTAGAGCGCGGCCAGTTCCTTCAGCAGCAGGCTGACGGACCAGCCGTCGCATGCGGAGTGGTGCAGGACGAGGAGCAGGACCCAGGTGCTGTCGCCGGTGCGCAGGAGGCGCACGGCCATCGGTGTGTCGTGGGCGGGGTCGATCGGTGTCTCGGTGGCTTCCGTGGCGGCCTTGTCCAGGGCTGTCCGCCGCTCGCCGGCGGGCCGTGCGGTGAGGTCCTCGATCGGCAGCTCCACCGCACCGGGCCGGAGCACCTGCTGTTCCCAGCCGTCCCCGCTGGGGACCAGGCGGGTCCGCAGTCCCTCGTGCCGCTCGACGAGGCCGGTCAGGGCCGTGCGCAGGGCGGCCGCGTCCAGGTCTCCGGAGAGGGTGATCCGCAGGGCGACGTTGAAGACCTGGGGCAGGCTGTGTTCGGCGTGTACCGCGGCGAACCGGGACTGCTGGGCGGTGGCGGGTGCCCGGCGTTCCACCGAGCCGGGTCCTTCGTCGGGTTCGGATCCCTGGCTCGACGTCATATCGTCTGCCGCCAGGGTTAGTTGAGCCGTCATGGCCCGCAGGGTCGGCTCCTGGTAGAAGCTCAGCATCGGGTACTCGGTGCCGAACTCCTCACGGACCTGGTTGACCAGCCGCATCGCGGTGATCGAGTGGCCGCCCAGGTCGAAGAACGAGGCGTCGGCCGCGATGCCGTCCGCGTCGATGCCGAACTCGTCCGCCCAGAGCTGCCGTACGCACCGCTCGACGTCCGTGCGGTGACGGGTCTCGGGGGCATCGCCGACGGTGGTGCCCGGCCGGGGGCTCGGGGCCGTGGTGACGAGGTCGGGCGCCGGCAGCGCGGCTCGGTCCAGCTTGCCGTTGCCCGTGACGGGAAGGTCCGGCAGGACCCGCCAGGCGCGCGGTACCAGGTACTCCGGCAGCCGGGCCGCCAGTTCCTCGGCCACGAGGTCGGCGAACGCCTGCCGGTCGTCGGCCGCCGTGCCGATCAGGTCGGCGGGGACTGCGTAGGCCGCGAGGTAGGCCTCGCCCCGGTCGTTGCGGCGGGCCAGCACGGCCGCCTCGCGCACTCCGTCCAGGGCGTTGAGCACGCGGGAGACCTCTTCCGGCTCGACCCGGAAGCCCCGGATCTTCACCTGGTCGTCGGCCCGGCCGCAGAACTCCAGCGTCCCGTCACCGCTCCAGCGGACCAGGTCGCCGGTGCGGTACCGGCGGGCGTCCGGGCCCCCGTGCGGGTCCGGAAGGAAGCGCTCCTCGGTGAGTTCGGCGCGGTGCAGATAGCCGAGGGCCACGCCGGGGCCGCCGACATACAACTCCCCCACCGTGCCGACGGGCACCGGGGTGCCGGCCGCGTCGAGCACGCTCAGCGTCACGTTGTCGACCGGGCGCCCGAGCGCGATCGCGGCCGCGGGGTCCTCGCCCTGTGCGGGCACGGTGTGCGTGGTGCACAGCACGGTGACCTCGGTCGGGCCGTACACGTTCACCGTCTCGTACGGCGCCTCGGGCCGCGGCCGGGTGCGCAGCACATCGCCGCCGAGCAGCAGGTGGCGCAGGGGCGGCTGGTCGGCCGGGGGCAGGCGGAGCACTTGTTCGCCGAGGGCCGTGGGCAGGATCGAGAAGGTGATGGCCTGCTCGGCGTACCAGCGGGCCAGGGACCGCGGATCCCTGCGCAGTTCCTCGTCGGCGATGACGACCGACGCTCCCGCGGTCAGCGCCGGCCAGATCTCCAGGAGCGAGGCGTCGAAGCTCTGGCTGCACACGACGGCGCTGCGGTCCGCCCGGGTGAAGGCGAAGCGCCGGTGCTGCCATTCACACAGGTCGACGACGCCGCGATGTGCCACCACGACGCCCTTGGGCGTGCCGGTACTGCCCGAGGTGTAGAGGACACAGCACGGGGACCGGTCGTCGGAGGTGGACGCCACGTCACGCCGGGGCGGTGCGGTCGCGTCCGGCGGTACGACGGTGACGTGCCCGGGCAGCTTCAGGGCCTCCGCCTCCTCGCGCGTCGACACCAGCGTCCCTGCCCCGCACTCGGCGATGACCTGTTCGGCACGTGCCCGGCCGAGGGAGGGGTCGAGCGGGACGTAGGCGCGGCCCGTCTTCAGCACGGCGAGCATGGCGACGACGAGGTCGGCGGAGCGCGGCAGCCACAGGGCCACCGTCCCCGCCGTGCCGTCGGCCGTCGCGTTCCGCGCTCGCAGGGCGGAAGCCAACTGCTCGGCGCGGTCGTCCAGTTCGCGGTAGGTCAGCCGGGAGTCTCCGCTGAGCACCGCCGTGCTGTTCGGCTGCGCGGCTGCCTGCCGGGCGACGAGGGCGTGGACGGTGGTGTCCGCCGACGGGCGGGAGGGTCCGTGCTGCCAGGACCGCGGTACGGGGTCGCCCTCGGCCGCTGGGCCGACGGCGGTGGCGGCGAGCCGTGACAGGGGTGCCTCGGGGGTGTCGACCGCCGCCGTGAGCAGGTCCTGGAAGGTGGCGAAGAACCGGTCGACGGTGTGCTGGTCGAACAGGTCGGTGTTGTACTCCAGATGGCAGCGGATGCCGTGCGGCTGGTCGGTGAAGTAGACGGTGAGGTCCGTGAGGGACTTGTCCGGGCCGGCGTCCAGGGGGGTGGCCTCGATGCCCGGCAGGTCGAAGCGGAACGGTTCGGCGCGCTGGAACTCGGCGAAGGCCTGGAACACCGGGGTCCGGTCGACCGCCCTGGTCGGGGCGAGTTCGCGCACCACCGTCTCGAAGGGCACCCGCGCGTGGTCGTAGGCGTCGAGGGCGGCCGTGCGCACGCGCTCCAGCAGCCCGGAGAACGCGGGGTCCCCGGACAGGTCGAGGCGCAGCGCCAGGGTGTTCACGAAGAAGCCGAGCAGGTGCTCGGCCCGCTCGGGACGGTCCGAGATCGGGGTGCCGACCACGATGTCCGTCTGTCCGGTGATCCGGTGCAGCATCGTCGCGTATCCGGCGAGCAGGGTCATGAACAGGGTGCTGCGGCTCGTGCGGCTCAACTCGCGCAGGCGACGGGAGAGTTCCGGGTCGAGGGTGTGGAAGACCGCCCGGCCGTTGGAGGTCATCGTCGCGGGGCGCGGCCGGTCGGTCGGCAGGGCCAGGACGGGCAGCTCGCCGCCGAGGGTGCGGCGCCAGTAGGCCAGGTCCTCCTCGGCCTCGGGGCTGTTCGCGGACGCCGCCAGTTCCCGGGCGTGGTCGGCGTAGCTCCAGGTGAGTTCCGGGAGGCCGGGGGTGGTGGAGTCGCGTTCGGCGCGGTAGAGGGCGGACAGGTCGCGGGCGAGAACGGTGGCGGAGGCCGCGTCGACCACGATGTGGTGCAGGGACAGCACGAGGACGTGCTCCGCCTCGGCGAGCCTGACCAGCCGGGTGACGAACAGCGGGCCGTCCGCCAGGTCGAAGCGGCGTGCGCTCTCGGCCGCGAGGACGTCCTGGAGCGCGCCGTCCACGATCTCGAAGTCGGGCTCGGCGGACGTCCGCACGGCCTGCCGGGGCTCCCCTCCGGCTTCGAGGAAGACGGTACGCAGCCCCTCGTGACGGGCGACGAGTCCGCGCAGCGCCGCGTGCAGTGCGGGTACGTCGAGTGGGCCGTCGAGGCGGATGGCCTTGACCTCGTTGTAGGCGGTACGCCCCGGAAGGAGCCGCTCCAGGAACCAGATCCGTTCCTGGCCGGGCGACAACGGCGCGTCACGGGGAGCGGAGGGCGCCGGTTCCCGGTGGCGGCGCCGCAGGGCGTCCAGGTGCGGCAGCCCCCCGCGCAGCGCGTCCTCCGCGACCCCGAAGTCCACGAGGGCGACGATCTCGTCGACGCCGGCCGCGGTCACCGCGTCCACCACCGGCCGCACGCTGTCCGCGGTGCCGATCAGGGCGCGCTGGTCGCAGTAACGGCCGTAGGCGCGGCGGAACACGGCATCGAGGTCGTCCTCGCTGAGGTCGGCCAGGTCGATGCTGTGCCCGAGGCTGTTGGTGACGCCGCTGAACACGGACAGGGACGCGCGCATGTAGCGGGACAGGGGTTCGTACGCCTCGGTCCGCGCGGTGTCGTGGTCGTCCGCGAGGTAGGTGTGCAGCAGGACGGCCACGCGCCCGGCGTCCGGGTCCAGGCCGTGTGCGGCCCGGGTGCGCCGGTAGAGGGCGATGTTGTCCCGGAGCTGTTCGACGGTCTGGGTCATCAGGTTGGTGACGATGCCCAGGTCGTGCCGGGCGGCGAGTTCGTACGAGGCGGGGTTGCCGACCACCGCGGTGTACAGGGGCGGGGCGTCCTGCACCGGCCGGGGGAAGAGCCGTACCTCGGCCTCGCCGTCCCCGCCGGTCCGGCGCACGGCGTCGCCGCGCCAGAATTTCCGGACCTCTTCGAGCTGTTCGTACATCAGCTCCTTGTGCCGGCCGAAGCGGTCCGGGAAGAAGACGAAGTCGTTTGCGCTCCAGCCGCTGGCGACTCCGATGCCGACGCGCCCTTGGGAGAGGTTGTCGACCATGGACCACTCCTCGGCGACCCGGATGGGGTCGTGGAGGGGCAGGACGACGGAGCCCGCGTTGAGCCGGACGCGTTCGGTCTCGCGGGACAGCGCGGCGGCGAGCACCGCCGGGTTGGGGAAGAGGCCGCCGAAGGAGTGGAAGTGCCGTTCGGGCATCCACAGCGAGTGGAAGCCGTGCCGGTCGGCGAACCGGGCGACGTCCATGAGGAGTTCGTACTGGCCCTGGCGGGGTGCCGAGGTGTCCTGGGGGTAGTCGCCGAAGAAGTAGACGCTGAAGTCGGGTGTGCGCGGGGCGGCTTCCTTCGCGGGTGCCGGCGCGGTGACCGCTGCGGCGTTCCAGGCCATGGCAGCCACCGGGGCCGCCGGGGTAGAGGCCGGTGTGGGCGAGACCGGTGCCGTCTTCGGCGGAGCCGCCCTCGGCGCCACGGGCCGCGTCCCCGGGAAGAAGCCCGCCGACCGCAGCTCGCGCAGCGATTCCCGTACGGCGTCGGCGATGAACTCGATGTCGCCGTCCGAGTGGGCGGTGGACAGGAAGAAGTTGCGCCACTCCCACACGTGCACGCCGCGCAGCATCAGATGGTGGTAGAGCAGCTCCATGTCGGCGCGGTGCTCGAAGCGGAACTGGGAGCCGAAGTGGCTCATCCGCAGCGGGTACTCCTCCGCCTCGAAGAAGCCGTTCAGCGTCGCGGCCAGTTCGGCGGTGCGCGCGTTGAGGCGCTCCTGGAGGCGCGGGCTGTGCTCCTTGAGGTGGGTCAGTACGGCGCGGGCGGCGACCATCGACACCGGGTGCTGGATGTACGTACCGCCGAAGAAGGTGGTGTCGGCGGGCGGGTAGCTGTCGTCGCCGTAGGACCAGTAGCCGCCGTCGACGCCGTCCATGATGTCGGCGCGGCCCGCGATGGCGCCGATGGGGAAGCCGCCGCCGAGGAGCTTGCCGTAGGTGGCGAGGTCCGGGGTCACGCCGTACAGCTCCTGGGCGCCGCGCGGGGCGGGGCGGAAGCCGGTGAGCATCTCGTCGAAGAGCAGCACGATGCCGTGGCGGCTGGTCAGCTCCCGGAGCCTGCGCACGAACTCGACCGGCTGGAGTTCGGGGTGCCTGCTCTGCACCGGCTCCACGACGACCGCTGCGATGTCGCCGGCGTTCCGGGCGATCGCCTCCAGGGCGGCCTCGCTGCCGTAGTCGAGGACCAGCAGATCGGAGACGGCGGCCTGCGGGATGCCCCGGGAGACGGGCACGGTGATCTGGTCGGCGCCGCTGTGGGAGGACCGGCCCAGGACGTTGTCGGCGTGGCCGTGGTAGGCGCCCAGGAACGAGACGATCTTGTCGCGGCCGGTGGCGGCGCGGGCGAGGCGGATGGCCGCCGAGTTGGCCTCCGTGCCGGAGTTGGCGAAGGCCACCCGCTCCAGCCCCGTGAGGTCGGCGAGGAGTTCCGCCGCCTCGCCGGTCTCGATGGTGCGGGGGCCGAGCTGGATGCCCCGGGACAGGTGCTCGCGCACGGCCTCGGTGACGAAGCCGGGTTCGTGGCCGAAGAGCAGGACGCCGAAGCCCATGGTGATGTCGACGTACTCGTTGCCGTCGACGTCCTCGAGCCGTGCCCCGCTCGCCCGGCGGCCGGCGATGGGGTACAGCATCTCCTTCGTGCCGCTGCGGAAGCCGACGACGGCGCGGCTGTCGGCCAGGACGCGACGGTAACGCTGGGCGATCCGCTTGGAGGTCGGCGTCCTGGCGGTGTAGCGGCGTACGAGGTCGGTCAGGTGCTCCTGCTGGGTGTGCGGCGAGACCTCCTGGACCATGCCGGAGGTTTTCGCGACCGTCACTCGGGGGCCGTGGACCCGCGGCGGCCGCGGGGCCGGAGCCGCGGGTCCGCCCATCTGCTCGGCGATGCGCTGCGACAGTTCGGTCATCGCCGCCAGGTCCTGGTCCAGCGCCGCGGAGATGCCGTTCAGCCCGGTCACTTGGCCACCTTGCCGTTGAGCCGGTCCGTCACCGAGGCGGTCTGGAGGGCGAGCAGCTGGGAGAGCTGGGACATCATCTGCAGCTGTATCCGGGACATCTGCTGGATCTTGTGGGCGAGGTCCTCCAGCTCCTCGCGGGTCGCGTACTCGGGAGCGGGGGCCGTGCCGGCGGGGGCGGGGTCCGGAGTGGGTGCGGGTGCCGGTGCGACGGGGGTGGGTGCTGCCGGTGCCGGTGCCGGTGCCACAGGCGGTGCCGGCTCGGCGCTCAGGACCGGGGATTCGGCCGGCGCTGTTCCGGTCGGGTCCGGCATGTGGGCGACGATGAACTCCGCCAGCCGACGCGGCGTGCCCGTCTCCTCGAGCAGCTGTCTCATCGTCACCTTGACGTGATGCGCCTGCTCCAGCTCCCGCAGCACACTGATCATCTGCAGCGAGTCGGCGCCGAGGTCGAAGAAGTTCGCGTCGCCGACGATCGCCGACGGATCCCCGCCGAGGTGCCGGGCGGTCGCCTCGACGACGCTCTGGAGTACCCGTGCGACCGCTGCCTCTTGCTGCACCACTTCGGTTCCCTTTCTCGCTGCTGTTCTCGTATTCGGGGGCGTCGACCGCTGCCCCGTCCAGTGGTCCTGGTGCTGGAATCGGTATCCGGGCAGTGGGACGCGTCTGCCACCGCTGCCCGCCAGGAGCGCGTCCCAGCCGACGTCCGCTCCGGCGCAGTGCAGTCCCGCCGCCGCACCCCAGAGGGAGCCGAGTCCGGTGCCGCGCCGCAGGGACGGCAGCGCCGGTACGTCGGGCAGCGCCCGGCGGGCCAGGCCGCTGAGCGTGGTGTGCGGCCCTATCTCGAGCAGGACGCCGGGCGACTCGGTGCCGATGCCGCGCAACGCCTCGTCGTAGCGGACGGGCTCGCGGGTATGGCGCAGGAAGTAGTCCGTGCCGGGGATCCAGCCGGGCGGGCGGGTCGCACCGTCCAGGGCGCTGACGAAGGGGATGCGCACCGGCCGGAAGTCCAGGTCGTCGAGGACCTTCTCGAACTCCGCCAGCATCGGTTCCATCAAGGCGGTGTGGAAGGCACGGGTCACCGGCAGCCGCTGCCCCGGTGTGCCGCGTTCGTCCAGCAGCGCGCACGCCCGGTCGACGGCGGCGACGGGCCCGGCGAGCACCTGGGTCCGGTCTCCGTTGCTCACGGCCGGCTCCAGTCGGGGAACCTCGGCGGCCAGGGCGAGGGCGGCCGCCCGGTCGATCGGCGCCGCGACCATCGCGCCCGGTGCGCAGCGCTGCTGCATCAGCCGGCCTCGTTCGGTGGTGAGGCGCAGCCCGTCCCGCAGGGACAGGGCTCCGGCCGCGTACAGCGCGGCGTACTCCCCGACGCTGTGCCCGGTCACGGCGTGCGGTTCGACGCCGGCGTCGCGCCACAGCCGGACGAGGGCGCACTGCAGGGCGAACAGGGCGGGCTGCGCGGTGTCCGTGCCCCCGACCGGCCCTTCCTCCGGTACGGCCGCCGGCTCCGCCGTGCGGAGTACGTCGAGCAATGAGTCGCCGGTGAGGTCGCGGTAGTGCTGCTCGCAGCTGTCGAGCACTTCGCGTACCGCGGGGTAACGCGCGTAGAGGGCGTCGGCCATTCCGGGGTACTGGCTGCCCTGCCCGGTGAACTGGAACGCCACGCGCGGGGTGCCCTCCCCGGCTGCCGTCCCCGTGGTGACCGCCGCTGGGGCGGTTCCGGTCAGCCAGGCGTCGAGGGACTCGGCCAGGGCTGCCGGGGTGGAGCCTCGGACCGCGAGGCGGTGACGTCCGTGGGCGCGGCCGAGGGCGGCGGTGGTGACGAGGTCCGCCAGGTGCGGTGCGGGCGGCTGACGTAACCGGTCGCGGAAGGCGCGGGCGTTGTCCGCGAGGGCCTCCCGGCTGCTCCCCGAGACCAGCAGCACATCCGGCGGCGCGGGGTCGCCGGTCCTGGGTGCCGGCTCGGGGGCCTGTTCCAGGATCAGATGGACGTTGGTGCCGCCGACGCCGAGTGAGGTGAGGCCCGCGCGGCGGGGTACGTCGTTTTCCGGCCAGGGCCTGGCGGCCCGGGGGACGTAGAAGGGGCTGTGGTCGAAGTCGATGAGGGGGTTGGGTTCGCTGAAGTTCGCCATCGGCGGGATGACACCGTGGCGCAGGACCAGCAGGGCCTTGACGAGGCCGGCCAGTCCGGAGGCGGCGTCGAGGTGGCCGATGTTGGCCTTGGTCGAGCCCAGGGCGCAGTAGCCCTCGCGGTCGGTGTCCTCGCGGTAGGCGCTCGCGGCGCCGTCGAACTCGATCGGGTCGCCCTTGAGCGTGCCGGTGCCGTGGGTCTCCAGGTAGCCGATGGTGTCGGCGCCGACGCCGGCGCGTGCCAGGGCCTGTCGGACGGCCGCGCGCTGGCCCCGGGCGCTCGGGGCGGTGAACGCCTTCTTGTCCGCGCCGTCGTTGCTGATGCCCCAGCCGCGGACGACGCCGTGGATGGTGTCGCCGTCGGCCTCCGCCCGTGCCAGGCGCTTCAGGACCACGGCCAGGACGCCTGTGCCTCCCACGGTGCCGTCGGCGCCGGCGTCGAAGGCGCGCAGGCGGCCGGACCGGGACAGGATCGAGCCCTTGACGTAGCGGTAGCCCAGGACCTGCGGCACATGGACGGCGGTGGCGCCGACGAGGGCGATGTCGCAGTCGCCCATCAGCAGCGACTGAGCCGCCGACTGCACGCCGACCAGGGAACTGGAGCAGCCCGTCTGGACGTTGACGGCGGGTCCGGTCAGGCCCAGCCGGTAGGCGACCCGGGTGGCGGTGAAGTCGGCGTAGTTGCCGACGGTGACCTGCATGCCCGAGGTCCAGTCGGGCACCGGCCCGCTGGGCAGGACGTTGTTGAGCAGGTAGTTCTGCATCGTGTAGAGGTGGTAGCCGGTGCTGGCCCAGACGCCGACGCGGGTGCCGTCCCGTTCGCCCGGGTAGCCGGCGTTCTCCAGGGCGTGCTGGGCGCATTCCAGGAACATGCGGTGCTGCGGGTCGGTGAGCTGGGCCTCGCGGGGGCTCATCGCGAAGTGCTGGGCGTCGAAGCCGGCGATGTCGTCGAGGAGCCCGGAGGCGCCGACGAAGTCCTCCGCCTCGTACTCCTCGGCGGGCACACCGGCGGCGGCGAGTTCCTCGTCGGTGAAGCGGGTGATGCGGTCCGTGCCGTCCCGGATGATCCGCCAGAAGTCCTCGGGCGTGTCGGCGCCGGGCAGCCGGAAGGCCATGCCGATGACGGCCATCCGCAGGTCGGGTTCGCTGGTGCTCATCAGCCGCGTCCCTCCGTCACCGTCGGCTGGTCATGGCCGGCCGGTTCCTCCGCGGGCGGGTCGGGGGCTCTCCTGCCCCGGCGCAGGAGCCAGCCGAGCAGGATCAGGCACAGGACGATCGCGAGGCCGTGGAAGGCGCCCACCACCTGCAGCGGCGAGAAGGCCTCCAGGAGCGCGCCGCTGACGAGCATGCCGAGCCCGAACCCGAAGTTCTCCACCGAGGCGGTGAGCCCGAAGAGACGGCCGCGCTGCTCGTCGGGGGCGGTCTGCAGCCTCGACACGTAGACGATCTCGGTGAACCCGTCGGCGGCTCCGGCGACGAGCGCGGCGATGACGGCGGGCACGGTCGGCAGCCCGCTGAAGACCACGATGAACCCGGCCGACATCACACAGGCGCCGAGCGCGAACGCCCGCTCCCCCGGGGTCTGTCCGGATCTCTTGGTGACCCGGCCGATGACCTGCTGGGCGACGATGTTGCCGATGGCCCAGGTGGCCCAGAACTGGCTGATGAACGTGGCCGGATGGTCGGGGTCCAGGCCGCTGGAGTAGATGGGGAGGGCGACGTTGTGGGACGAGGAGCCCAGTCCGTCGACCGCCCTGATGGCGACCATCGCCATGAGTACGGGTGCGGTGCCGAGCAGCATCCGGGCCGTCCAGCGCGCGGCGCCGGAGTCCTTCGCCGAGGCGGTGCCCGCGGGGGCGGTGGCGGACCTGGTGCGGACGGGCAGCAGGAAGAGCATGGTCGCGGAGACCAGGAAGGTCGCGGCGTCCAGGGCGAACGCCGCGGAGTAGCCGAGTTGCGCCACGACCACGCCCGACGACGCGAAACCGGCGATCATGGCGAGCGAACGTCCGGTCACCAGCAGCCCGTTGGCCCGGACGCGGTGTTCCGCGCCGACGATCTCGGGGATGCTGCTGCGCAGGGCCACCTGGGAGAGCGTCGAGCAGCCGCCCGTGACCACGGCCAGGACGTACAGCAGTCCGGGGCGTATCCCGTCGGGGGCGAGCAGCAGCGACAGCAGGGCCATGGCCTGGCACAGGTCGGCGCCGACCATCAGACGCTTGCGGTCGTAGGCCGAGACGAGCCGGCCGCTCACCCAGCCCGACACGACACTGGTCGCCAGGCGTACGGCCATGAAGAGGCCGGCGGCCAGCGCGCTGCCGGTGGCGTCGTAGACAAAGACGTTCAGCGCCACCATGTTCAGGTAACTGCCGTATGCCGAGATGCCGTTGCCCAGAACGAGCAGACGGAAGTACTTCATGCACCTTCCTCAGGTCTGCATCAAGGGGTGTGAAGGGTGTGAGACCGGGATCGCCTGGCCCGCCCGCTCAGTGGCGGTGCGGGATCCAGGCGGACGGAAGGGGCCGGTGAGGTCGCCCGTCGTATGGCGTGTTCATGCCCTGCTGCCGGCCCAGCACAGAAACCATTCCCCCCAATACGCCACCGGATGGCGGCTATTGAGTCGACACCCAAGCAGATCCGGACAGGCGCGTTCAAGACTCGGAAGTGGTCCAGACGACTTCCGGTCCGAATTTGGCGATTTCGGAGCGTTCAGCGCCTCAGGTCCGCGTTGTTCGCGGCCGCGACGACGCGTTCGCGTTCGGTGCGGGTGAACAGGTTCTCGGCCACCCAGCGGTCCGCAAGGGTGCGTACGGCACGTACGAAGGAGGCGGAGGACGGGAAGGGGGCCTGTTGCCACAGGGCATCGAGGAAGCTCTCGCCTTCGGGGCGGGCGCGGTTGGGGACGCCCGAGTCGGCGGTGCCGAACGCGATGACGGGTTCGGAGCGCTTGAAGTAGGCGTGGTAGGGCGCGTCGTTGCCCAGGTGGAAGGGGGCGAGGGTGAGGTTGTGCGTGGTGAAGTGCAGAGGGCGGGAGGCGGGTTTGATCGTGTCGGCCAGATCGCCGCGGAGCGTGAAGTCCTTGTAGAAGGAGAAGGTGCGGAATTGCTGCTCCGGGCTTTGGGCCGTGAGGAGGAGCGGGCCGTAGAAGAGGGCTTGGACGGTCCGGTCGTCCAGGGCTCGTTCGATGTGCAGCCGGTAGGGCGTCGAGAGGCGGACGCGGTCACCTCGGCGCCAGTCTCTGTCCAGGGTGAGGTAGGTGCCGGGCACTGCTTTCGCCCGGTGCGGGGTTCCGTTGACCGTGACCGTGACACCTGTCGTGGCCCAGGACGGGATGCGGAGCTTGACGGCGAACCGGCCGCCGCCCTCGCGGAAGGTCAGGGTGCGTACGCCCTCGGCCGGGTAGTCGCTCGTCTGCTCGATGACCAGGCCGCGCTCCGGCCAGCGCAGGGTGGAGGCCAGGTACAGGTTGACGTACAGGGTGTTGCCGTCGGCGGAGCGGAAGTAGACGGAGTCCTGGTACTTGGTGTGGTTCTCCATGCCGGTGCCGCCGCAGCAGGTGCCGGTGTTGCCGTAGCCGCGTCGTACGCCCGGGCCCATGCCGACGAAGTAGGTGACCTCGGGGCTGTCGGTGCTGGGTGTGTCCCGGCGGGAGGCGAGGATGTGGTTGGTCAGGCCCCGCTCGTAGTAGTCCATGTAGGCGGGGTCCGGCTCGTGGAAGAAGAGCTGCCGGCTCAGCTTGAGCATGTTGTACGTGGCGCAGGTCTCGGCGTTCTTGTCGTCGAGGGTGGCCGCGATGGCGCCGCGGGCGCGGAACATCTCGCCCTGGCCGGTGCCGCCCAGGGCGTAGGTGCGGGAACCCTCGACCATGCCCCAGAAGTTGCGGGCCGCCGCGGCGTAGGTCTCCTCGCCCGTGTGGTCGAACAGGCGGAGGTAGCCGGTGAACTGCGGGATGTGCTGGTTGGCGTGCTTGCCCTCCAGGACGTCGCGGTTCTCCGCGCAGGCGGTGAGCAGTGCGGTGTTGTCGAAGCAGCGGGCGGCGGCGAGGTGTTCCGGCCGGCCGGTGAGGGCGTACAGGTCCGTCATGACCTCGTTCATGCCGCCGTACTCACCGGCGATGTAGATCGACCACATGCGTTCCAGCTGTGCCTTCGGCAGCCGGCCCAGACGGCTGTGCACCCAGTCGCCCATCTTCGCGGCGATGGTCAGCGCCTGCTGGTTGCCGGCCAGGGTGTGGGCGTCCAGGAGGCCGCGCATGATCTTGTGACAGGTGTAGTACGGCGCCCAGATGGTGGGGTAGGTCGTGTAGCTCTCCAGGAGGATGAACTGCGTCTCCGGGTAGGCAGCCAGGTAGCCGGGGTGGCTGGGTTTCGGGTCGCCGTGTTCGGCGAGGGCCTGCTGGCACTCGCCGAGGGCCGTGATCAGGTAGTCGAGCTTGGTCTTGAGGGCGGCCTCGCGGGTGTCGGCGTACGCCTGCGCGATGAGGGTGAGGAAGTGGCCGCCGTAGTGGCCGCGCAGGTTGCCGTCTGCGGTTTCCCAGCCGCCCGGCGGCCGTGCGCCGCGCGTGTCGAGGCCGGCGTTCGCGCGGAAGACGGCCAGGACACGGTCGGCCGGGTAGGCGCGGGCGTAGTCGAGCATCAGGTCGCGCTTGGCCCGGAAGACGCCCCCGCCGAGGGTGACCTGATCCAGGCCGAAAGGCCGCACCGCCCAGGTCGGCGGGGCGGGCAGCGCTCGCGCGGCGGCCTCGGCTGTGGAGCCGGCGGGGGCGGCCTGGGCCGGTGGGCCGGAGGCGATGAGCGGGGTCGCTGTGGCCGCGGCGCCGGCGGTCAGGCTCAGCACGCGGCGTCGGGTGGGTGGCTGGAACATGGCGCACTCCGATCGTCGTGGGTCATCGGCGGGCGGGAGATGTCCCACCCGGATCGCGCGGGGGTGTCACGGTGATCGTGGCCGTGGCGCGGTGCGAGGTGTCCGGCACGGTCCCCCTGACCTCGAAGGTCCCGGGTCCGGCGTACTGGTCCGGATCCACCGGGTCCCAGGTGACCTGTGTCCGGCTGTCCCTGGAGCCGTCGTTGTAGGTGGCGACCACCGTGGCGGGGAGCGCGGGAGGCCTGCCGGGGCGGGTGGTGACGCGTTCCTCCGCGACGCTGGTGATCTCGACCGCGTCGGTGTGACGTACCCACACGGTGGCGGTGACCGGCTGGGCGGTGCGGTCGGCGAGGCCGGTGACCGTGACGCTGGTGCCGCCCTCGGCGACCTGGTCCTCGGTCAGGGCCGGCCAGGCCACGGGTGAGCGGGCCGTGGAGCCGTCGGGGTAGACGAGCGTGACCTGCTCGGGCAGGTCGGGGACGGTGCCGCGGAGGGTGGGGATGTGGGTCTCGCGCACCGACTCCGGTGCCTCGGCGTAGACCTTCCACTCCTGGACGCCGAGGGCCAGATTCGGGTGGCCGGTGAGCCTCGCCCGCAGCGCGGTGGTGGTGACCGGCGTGAACGTCGTCCGGTTGTAGCGGTTCTCGGCGGTGCCGTAGCCGCTGGGGGCGGGGACCTCGCGCCACGTGTCGCCGTCTCGGTACTCGATGACCCAGGAGGCGGGCACGCCCACGCCGTCGGCGGCGCCCGGCTGCGCGTCGCGGAAGAAGTACAGGTCGGAGCCGTCCACTCGGACCGGGTCGTCCCAGCTGTACTGGATCCACTGGGTGTCCTTCCGGGGCCAGCTGCCCCAGCGCGGGGCGTCGGACGACGAGGCCGGTTCGCGGCCGTCGTTGATCGCGGCCACCGACTCCCAGCCGGAGGTGTAGGACGCGGTCGGGGTCGCGGACGGTGCCAGGTTCACCCGGCCGTCACCGAGCTCCTCGACCTTCACGACGACCCGTTTCGATGACGTCAACGCGCCGTCCGTAGCGGTGAGTTCGAGTGTGTAGGTGCCTGCCTTGGTGAAGCGGGCGACGGTGGTGGGGGCACGGGAGTCGTCGAAGATGACGGTGCCGCCGTCGGGGCCGCCGGCCGTCTTCCAGGAGGCGGAGAGTTCCCTGTTCGGCAGTCCGTCGTCCTCGGTGATGCCGGTGAGCCTGACCTGACCGGGCCGGGTGTACGTCGGGTCCGGCCAGGCCTCGACGTAGGGAGGCCGGTTGCGGGACGTCGGCGGGCGGGCGTCGGTGTCGTAGGCCTGGATCTCCTTCAGGCCGCTGGTGTGGCCGTCACGGTGGCGCATGAGCACGCGCAGCTTGGCCGTGGTCACCTCCTGGAAGCGCACCCGGTTGAGGTTGGCGCGCGGGTGGGCCGGTGACTTGGCGGGCCGGGCCACGTCCTTCCACCGGCCGGCCCGGTCCTGGTACTGCACGGTGTAGAGGGCCGGTTCGGCGTATCCACCGGGCCGTTTGTCACTGGAGAAGTGGAGCCGGACGTCGTCGACCGTGTGGCTGCGGCCGAAGTCGATCTCGTACCAGTCCTCGGTGTTGCCCGAGCCGCGGGCGCCCCAGGAGGGCTCGTTGACGGTGAAGCCGTCGACGGCACCGGCGACGCCCCGGCCCTCGGCCTCGTGGGAGGCGCGGGCGGTGGCACCGTCGGCGAGGTTGTTCCCGGCCGTGCCCGTGAGGTCCCGGCCGGCTTTGGCGAACAGGTCGGTGACGCGCTCCTTCGGGCCGTGGGTGACGTCCCGCGGCGCTGCGACCTGTGTGCGCAGGCCGGTGGTCCTCGCCCTGGCTCCGCCGCCGTCGGGGAAGGTGACCTTGCGGTTCGTGGGGTCGTAGACGAGGTGGGTGAGGCGGTCGGCGGTGAAGGCGAGTTTCCCGTCGAGGTAGAGCGAGTACCCCTCCGGGACCCGCTTGCCGTACGGGCGTTTCCCGTCGCCGGGTTCGTCCCACAGGACGGCCGCGTCCGTGCCCCGGTAGTTGATGTCGGTGACCGCGAAGTGCGGCCAGTCGACGTCGATCGGCCACAGCTCGATCTTCCGGTCGTCGCGCGGCCTGAACCCCATCGCGTCCTCGATGACGGTCCAGTTGGTGGTGCCGAGGATGGTGTGGTGGATCCAGGAGCGGTAGCCGATCTTCTGCGGATCGGCCCGGCCGTCGGACCAGAACTCGTTCTGGTCGGGGTACCGGTTGTCGCCGTCGATGTAGTGGGCCCAGGCGTTCCAGGACAGCAGCTTCTTGTACCAGGTGCGGTCGATGTACTTGCTGGGGTACTTCCGCAGTACCGAGGAGAGGAAGCGGAAGGTGACGGTGGAGTTGATGACCGAGAAGTTGTTGCTCCCGGGGTGGCCCTGCTCCGCCGCTTCCGCCTTGTCGGCCTGGTTGGCCGTGAAGAACGGGAAGACGGGGTACTGCTTCGAGTCCGCCCACAGCCGCAGCGCCTCCAGGTACTGCGGGTCCTCTTCCGGTGTGGGCATCAGGCCCACGCTGTACGGGTAGTAGTTGTTGATCTCCTTCCAGGGCACCAGGGTGTCGCTGGCGACGTGCCGATGCTTGAGCAGCTTGTCCTTCGGGTCCCAGAGGTGGTCGAGGACCGCCTTCTTGACCCGGTTCGCCGTCCCGCGCATCTCGTCGGCCTTCGCCTTCTCGCCGAGCAGGTCGTAGGCGCGGGCGGCCGCCGTCGCGTTGCTGTAGACGTAGGCGGATTCGGCGCGGTCCAGGTTGCCGGACTTCCAGTCGAAGGACACCGCGTCGGCGTCGTTGCCGGTCATCGCGCCCCAGTCGTACTCGATCAGCCCGTTGCCGTCCTCGTCGTAGTTCTCGAGCTGGCCGCGGACGTCCTTCTCGGCGTACCGGGCGAGGTTGCGCACGATGCCGTCGGGGCCGCCGTGCACCTGGTAGGAGCGCCAGGCCGCCTCGGAGATGTACTGGGTGTAGCCGTTGGACCAGTTCTCCGGGTCGCCCGGGTTGTCGGTGTACTTGCCGTTCTTCGAGACCTCACCGGCCGACACCCACGGGCCGTACGAGTAGCTCGGGTCGCGCAGGTACTTGAGGTCGTCGACGAACATGCCGACCGTGAGGGCGATGGCGTTGTTGTAGCCGAGCACGCCCTCCATGGAGGTGGGGAACTGGTAGTCGCTGCCCGGGATGTCGGCGTCGAGGTAGTTGTAGCGCAGCAGCCACCAGCGGTAGTACAGCGTCTTCTCGATGTTGTCGTCGGGTACGTCGAGGTAGGGCAGGTTCTCGGCCCACCAGCGGTTGTACGTCTGTACATGCCGGCGGAAGGCGGTGGCCGGGGACGCGGCGCGCACGGAGTCGTACTCGGGGCGGGAGTCGGTGATCTCCTCCGTGACGAAGCCGAGTTGGACCTTGGTGGTGAGGGTGCGGCCCGCCGGCAGGGTCAGCGAGCGGGTCAGCGACTCGCCCTCGACGGTGAAGCCGTCACCGCTGAGGCGGGGGAAGACGGTCGTGAGGTTGTTCTTCGCGGGCACGGCGCCGGTGAGCTCACGGCCCTCGGCGGTCGTCGTGTACGGGGAGGTGGCGCGCAGCCGGACCTCACGGCGCTCGGGGCCGGAGTTGGTGAGGGCCAGGTTCGTGACGGCGGCGTTCGCTTCGGTGATGAACTTGGTCTGTGTCACCTTCAGGCCGGTGGCCTCGTGGGTGAACTCGCTGCGCCAGTGGCTGGGGGTCTGGGTGCGGGCGCCGGTGTTCTCCCGCAGGGTGAGGTTCTCGCCGTCGACGTTCAGGGTGATCGTGTACGCGGACCGGTTGTCGATGCTCTCCCAGTAGGCGACCTTGCCGCCGAAGCCCAGCTGGGACGGTGTGTGTTCCTTCATGAACACGGCGCGTCCCCGGGTGAACAGCCAGTCCCCGGCCGGGTCCTCGCCCTTGCGGGCCAGCATGCGGTCCATCCAGAAGTCGGTGCCGTCCCCGGCCCTGCGGTCGGCCTCGTACTGGGCGCGCAGGGTGCGGTGGACGCTGAAGCCTGCCGGGAGCGTGGGGACGGGGTGGTCGGATCCGGAGTAGACCGGGTAGCCGATCGCCGAGTTGTCCGCCACGGCCTCGGTGGTGGCGGCGAGCGGGGCCAGCAGGCCCAGGGCCAGCGCCCCGGCCAGGATGCCGCGGCGGTGTCGTCTTCGCTGTGCGGGCACCGCTACCTCTCGGTCGGCGTGGTCGGGGGCGGGGTCGTCGGCAGCCACACGCGCATGGTCGAGGGGCCGCGGTTCGCCCAGGAGTGGTAGGGGACGAGGGTGATGGCCTCGGGGCCGGGCGCGGGCGCGGTGGCCTCGTCGACCGGCCGGTAGGGCCAGGCGGTGTTCTGCGGTTCGGCGATTTCACCGGGGGCGAGGACGGTGTCGCCGGGCCCGTCCTCCGGTGCGGCGGACGGGTCCACGCGGAGCGCGTCAACATCGTGTCCGTCCGGCAGGTCGGTGGATTCGGCGCAGTACACGAGGGGTCCGCGCTGGACGGCGACCGTGCCGCGTGTCGCGTCGATGCGGGGGTCGGACCGGATCCAGCGCGGGACGACGGGCAGTTCGAGGCGTATCTCGTCGCCGGGCAGGAAGACCCGGGTCACCTGCGCCGTGCCGGGGGCGACCCTACGGCGACTCCCGTCCGGGCCGACCAGCCAGGCCGTCTCCCCCGCCGTCCAGGCGGGGACGCGCAGGGACAGGGTCCAGGGGCGGGCCGGGGAGCGGCTGATCCGTACGGCCACGGTCCCGCCGGACGGGTAGTCGGTACGGACCCGCAGCGCCACGCCCTGCCCGTCGCCCAGGGCGGTGGCGAGTTCCGCGTCGGCGTACTGGTGCAGTTGCAGGCCGTCGTCGTCCGCCGTGGCCACGTACGCCGGCAGTTGGGCGAGCGTGCGCGCCACGTTGGTCGGGCAGCACGACACCGCGAACCAGGGGGCGCGCAGGCCCGAGTCGGCGCGCGGGCTGACGCGGTCCGCGGGGGCCGCGGTGCCCCGGTGACGGCGGTGCAGGGTGTTGGCGTAGAAGAAGGACCGGCCGTCCTCGGACGGGGAGGCCGCGACCACGTTGAACAGGGTCCGCTCGGCCAGGTCCGCGAAGCGCGGCTCGCCGGTGGCCAGCAGCAGCCGCCAGGCGAGCATCACCGAGGCGACACCGGCGCAGGTCTCCGAGTAGGCGCGGTCCGGCGGCAGCACGAAGTCGTCGCCGAAGGCCTCGTCGCGGTGGTGCGAGCCCATCCCGCCGGTCAGATAGGTCCGCCGGGCGACCGTCGCCTCCCACTGCCGTACGACGGCGGCGAGCAGGGCGTCGTCCCCGGTCTCCACGGCGACGTCGACAGCACCGGCCGCGAGGTAGAGGGCACGTACGGCGTGTCCGCGCAGCACGGTGGCGTCCCGCACGGGCATGTCGTCCTGGAAGTAGGCGCGGCCGAACTCGACGTCGGCGAGGGTGCGGTGTCCGCGGCGGTCGACGAAGAGGGCTGCCTGGTCGAGGTAGCGCTGTTCCCCGGTCAGCCTGGCCAGTTCCACCAGGGCCGTCTCGATCTCCGGGTGTCCGCAGATGCCCTGGTTGCCGCCCCGTCCGAAGGCGGTGCAGAGGTGATCGGCGGCCCGCCGGGCGATCTTCGTCAGCTCGCCCTCGCCCCGGGCGCGGGCCTGCGCCACACCCGCCTGGATGAGGAACCCGTGACAGTAGAGTTCGTGGCCCCATTCGAGGTCGCTGTAGCGCGGCTGCTGTCCGGGGCTGCCGAAGGCGGTGTTCAGGTAGCCGTCCGGGTGCTGGGCGGGGGCGATGACGTCGGTGAGCGCGGCGACATCTCCTTCGTGCGAAGCACCCTCCCAGGACATGGCCTCCAGAAGCTTGTAGATCTCGGAGTCGGCGAACTCCCGGCCCCGCCGGTCCCGGTGGATTCGTCCCTCGGCGGCGGCCCGGAAGTTGCCGGTCCAGCCCTCGCGTTCCATCCAGTCGCGGCAGTGGCCGAGCGTCGCGGTCGCGTTGGTGTGGCGGCGCCGGGCCCAGAAGCCGCCGGTGATCCGGACCTCGTCCAGGCCGAGCGGGCGCAGCCGGCCCCGGGTCGGCGCCACCGGCAGCACGAGCGGGCGTGCCGTGTTCTCCCTCACCAGTCCATGCCTTCGTCCACGTCCTTCCGGTGGTCCGTCGTGTCCGTCGAAGCGGCTCTGTGCGGGCTCAGCCCTTGAGGGCGCCGGACATGAAGCCTCTGATGTAGTGCCGTTGCAGCAGCAGGAAGAGCAGCAGGCAGGGCACGGCCAGGACCACCACGCCCGCCTCGGTGGCGCCGTAGTCGACGGCGCCCATGCTCTGCTGCCGCAGGTTGGCGACGGCCAGGGGCAACGGTGCCTTCTCGCTGTCGGAGATGAGGATCAGGGGTGCGATGAAGTCGTTCCAGGCGGCGAGGAACGCGAAGAGTCCCACGGTGATCAGCCCCGGCCGCACCGCGGGCAGGAGCACACGGCGCAGCGCGCCCGCCGTTCCGCAGCCGTCGACGAGGGCCGACTCCTCCAGTTCGCGGGGCACCGCCTCGAAGGAGATGCGCATCATGAAGGTGGCGAACGGCAGTTGGAACATGGCCAGGACGAGGCTCAGCCCGATCAGCGAGTTCTGCAGATGGAGGCGGCCCAGCAGGACGTAGAGCGGGATGAGGAGGGTGGCGTAGGGGACCATGAGGATGGCCAGGGTCAGCAGGAACAGCAGGTTCTTGCCGGGGAAGTCGAAGCGGGCGAAGGCGTAGCCGCCCAGCAGGGACACCCCCAGGGTCAGGGCGACGGTCAGTGCCGAGACGACCGTGCTGTTGAGCAGGTACCGCCACAGGCCCGCGTCGTAGTCGAGCAGCGTCCGGTAGTTGCCGAGGCCGTAGCCGGACTGCTGGGCGGTGCCCGGCTGGCCGCTCACCGACGCCCAGGCGTTCCACAGCAGCGGGAAGAGGAAGATGACGGCCAGAGAGCCGGCCACGACGTAGTGGGGCGTCCGGCCCAGGGCGCGGGTGAGCACCGTGGTGTCCCTTCTCATCAGGCGGCGGGTGTCATGACTCGTCGGCGCGGCGCAGGCCCCGGAACTGCAGGGCGTTCAGCAGGAGCAGCGCGGCCAGCACGAGGATCGAAAGGGCCGCCGCGGTACCGAGGTTCAGCCGCTGGAACGCCTCCCGGTAGATCAGCTGGACGACGGTGACCGTGCTGTTGTCCGGGCCGCCCTTGGTGAGGATGAAGAACTGGTCGAAGGCGAGCAGGGAGCCGGTCACGCACAGCAGGAGGCACAGGGCGAGGGAGGGGCGCAGCAGCGGCAGGGTGATGGAGCGGAAGATCTGGGCGCGGCTCGCGCCGTCCATCCGCGCCGCCTCGTACACCTCGTGCGGGATGCGCTGCAGGCCCACGAGCAGGATCAGCATGTAGAAGCCGGCGAACTTCCAGACGATCAGGAACACCGTCGACCACAGGGCCGACGTGGGTGAGCCGAGGAAGGACACCGGGTCGTCGACAAGGCCGAGGCCTTCGAGGATGCGGCTGAGCGGTCCGGTGGTCGGGCTGTACAGGCCCCAGAACAGCAGGGACGCGGACGCCAGCCCGAGGGCGCCGGGCAGGAAGTAGACCGTGCGGAAGAACCCCGCGCCCGGGCGGGACTCCTGCACCAGCAGGGCCAGGAGCAGTGCCAGGGCGAGCAGGACGACCGTGACGATCACGGTGTAGAGGAGGGTGAAGCGGATCGCGGGCCAGAACAGGGTGCTGTCGGTGATGTCGGTGTAGTTCTCGGGCGCGTTGACACCCCGGTCTCCCCCGAGCAGCGGCCAGTCGCTGAGCGACATCTGACCGACCAGCAGCAGGGGCAGCAGGAAGAAGACCGCGACGAACACCGCCGTGGGGGCCGCGTAGGCCAGGCCCTTGGCCGTGCGCGAGCGCCAGCGGGGCGGGGGTGTGCCGCCCCGCGGCTGCGGCGAGGTCATGTGCGCGGCCGTCGCCCGGTCGGCCACTTTCACCGGCATGGCTCTCCTTAGCCGTAGAACGTCTCAGCCGTCGGACATCGGGAGGTCGGTTCAGTCGGCCAGTGAGGCGGTGACGGCGTCGTTGTCCTTCTCGACCGTCTTGCCGTCGCCGAAGACGGCGTGGCGCATCAGCTCCAGCCAGGGCCCGTTGGGGTCGTTGAAGGTCTGCCCGAACTTCATGGCGTACGGGGTGCGGCCCTCGGCGACGAGTTCGTTGATGGTGACCAGGCGCGGGTCGGCCTTGGAGTGCTTGTTGGACGCGAGGTCGGTGCGGGCCACCACGTCCTTGTGCGCGGCGACCACGTCGACCTGCGCCTTGTCGCCCAGGGACCAGGCGAGGAAGTTCCAGGCCTGGTCGGCCGACTCGCTGGTGGCGGAGATGCCGATGGCGTCGCCGCCGACGAAGGTGGACTTGCCGCCGTCGGGTCCTGGGATGGGCGCGACGCCGAGGTCCAGCTCCTTGGGCATCAGCCCGAGCGTGGTCGACGGCATGGGCATCACGCCGACCTTGCCCTTCGGGAAGATCCCGGTCCAGGTCGTGCCGGTCTCCTCGCGGGCGCCGGGCGCCACGATGTCGTCGCGCACCCAGCCGCGATAGGTGTCGTAGACCTTCTTCGCGGTGTCGGAGGCGAGATTCGCCTCGGTGCCCTCCTTGTTCAGGACGTCCTCGCCCGCGGCCCAGACGGACGGCCACCAGGTGAAGACGCCGCAGCCGCCGCAGTTGCCGCCGAAGAAGGTGCCGTCGACACCGCCGCCGAGCGCGTCCACGGCCCGGGCCTGCCGGTCCCAGTCGCCCAGGGTGGCGGGCGGCTTCTCGGGGTCGAGCTTCGCCTTGCGGTAGAGCTCCTTGTTGTAGAAGAGCACCGACAGGTCGAGGGTGTGCGGGACGACGTACTTCTTGTCCTCGTACGTGCCGGCCTTGATGTGCGACTGGGCCAGGTGCTCGGCGAAGGGCAGGGCGTCGACGCGGTCGGTGAGGTCGGCGAAGAGGCCGCTGGAGGTGTAGTTGGGCACGAACACCACGTCGGAGGCGAACAGGTCGGGCAGGTCGCGGGAGCCGGCCGCCGCGCCGACCTTGGCCTGGTAGTCGTCGGTGGGGACGACGGTCAGGTCGATCTTGTTCTGGTGGCTCGCGTTGTACGCCTCGACCAGGGCCTCGCTCTGGGGCCGGGTCGCCGCGCGCGTCCACATCGTCAGCTTGGTGCCGTCGTCGACGCCGCCGGCGGCCGCCGCCTTGTCCCCTCCCCCGCCGGTGCCGTCGTTGTCCGAGCCGCATGCGGTGACCAGGCTCGCGGTGGCGAGCAGGGTGATGGCACCTGTGACGAGGCGGCGTCTGTGTCCACGCGGTCCGGCCGTGCTCCCCGTGCTCCCCATGGTCGATTCCCCTTGTGTCGCGGCGGGCCGTGCGCGGGCCTGCCGGTCGGGACAATGATGTGGTGGCACTGAACTGAGTGGCGGAAACGGGCCGAAAAGGCTTTCTGAGACGCTAAGGACGCATCCCACCACCCGTCAATCCCCTTGCGTGAAGCGGTTACTGAGCTGAACTCGAAAACCCGGAGCAGGGCGGGACCGAAAATTTCCGCGTACTGTTCGGGGTGCCCTCGACGGCGTCGGCAGGCGACGCGAGACAGGAGATGACCCATGGCACAGGCCACCGGCCCCTCGCGTTCGCAGCCCGCCACTCTCAGCGATGTCGCCCGGCTGGCGGGCGTGTCGATCGCGACGGCGTCCAAGGCCCTCAACGGCCGCAGCCAGGTGCGGGCGGAGACCAGAACACGCGTGATCGAGGCGGCCGAACGCCTCGCGTTCCGCCCCAACCAGGTGGCCCGGGGGCTGCTGGCCGGACGGACGGGCACCGTGGGGCTGCTGACCAGCGACCTGGAGGGCCGGTTCAGCATCCCGATACTCATGGGCGCCGAGGACGCGTTCGGAGCGGGCGAGGTCGCGGTGTTCCTGTGCGATGCCCGCGGGGACGCGATCCGCGAGCAGCACCATGTCCGCGCGCTGCTGGGCCGCAGGGTCGACGGTCTCATCGTGGTCGGCAGCCGGACCGACCCACGTCCGTCCCTGGGACGGGAGTTGCCGGTCCCCGTGGTGTACGCGTACGCGCCGTCGGAGAATCCGGAGGATCTGTCCATCGTCCCGGACAGCGTCGGCGCGGGCCGGATCGCCGTGGAGCATCTGCTCGCCTGCGGCCGTACCCGGATCGCGCACATCACCGGCGACCCCGGATACGCCGCCGCGCAGGAGCGGGCCGAGGGTGCCCGGGGCGCGCTCGACGGCGCCGGACTGGCCCTGGTGGGCGAGCCTCGCTTCGGGGCGTGGTCGGAGGGCTGGGGGCGTGCGGCCACCGCGATGCTGCTCGACCAGCACCCGGAGGTGGACGCCGTGCTGTGCGGCAGCGACCAGATCGCCCGGGGCGTCATCGACGTCCTGCGCGAGCGCGGCCGGCGGGTGCCGGAGGACGTGGCGGTCATGGGATTCGACAACTGGCGGGTCCTGACGTCCGCGTCCCGGCCGCCGCTGACCAGTGTCGACATGAACCTCGAACAGGTCGGGCGCGCCGCCGCGCACGCCCTGTTCACGGCGATCTCCGGCGGCACGCGCCGCTCCGGTGTCGAGACCCTGCCCTGCCGGGTGGTGATCAGGGGATCGACGGTGCCGCTGTCGTAGGCCGCCGCGCCCGGTCGCCGCTCACGACGCGAGTCGGTCGAGTGCCGCCAGGACCGGTGCCGCACCGTCCTCCTCGGCCAGGCGGCGTGCGACCTCCTGGGCGCGGCCGCGATGGGCCGGGTCGCCCACGGCCCGGCGCAGGGCGGGGGCGAGCGCGTCGGCGGTAAGGCGGCGCAGCGGGACGGCGCAGGGCGCGGTGCCCAGCGCGACGAGACGGGCCGCCCAGAATCCGGCGTCGAACTGCACCGGCACCGGCACGGTCGGGACACCCGCGCGCAGGACGGCCGCGGTGGTGCCGGCTCCGGCGTGGTGGACGACGGCGGCCGTACGGGGAAACAGTTGCGCGTGCGGCACGTCGCCGACCGTGATCATGTCGTCGGTGCGGGCGGCCAGGCCCGCCCACCCCTGCTGGATGATGCCGCGCAGTCCGGCCGCGCGCAGGGCGCGCACGATCTCGCCGCTCAGGCGCTCCGGGTCCGGCACGGTGGCGCTGCCCAGTCCTACGAAGACGGGGGCGGGCCCGGCGGCGAGGAACTCCTCCAGTTCCGGGGGCAGGGTCCGGGTGTCGTACGGCCACCAGTACCCGGCGATCTCCAGCCCGGGCCGCCAGTCCCGCGGGCGGGACACCACCGCCTCGCTGAAGCCGTGGAGCACCGGCCACCTCGCCCGCTCATGGGCCCGGCGGATCGCGGCGAGGCCGGGCAGCGTCATGCCGTGCCGGGTGCGCAGTCGGCGCACGGCCCGGGTGAAGACCTGGTCGACGGCGGTGGTGACGGCCACTCCGCCCAGGTGGTTGCCCACGGCGCCGAGCGAGCGTCCGCCGAGCATGGGTGCCCCGAACTCCCTTGTCGGGTGCTGGGGTTGGAGGAACAGTCCGAGGCTGGGCAGGGTCAGCCCCTCTGCGATGGCGCGGCCCAGCGGTGCCACGGCACCGGCGGCCAGCACGGCGTCGGCGCCCCGGGCCGCCCGGACGAGGTCGTCGGTCATCTCCTCGGCCGCCGACCGGGCCATCGAGACGACGCGCAGCAGTTTGCCGAGCCCTGTCGTACTGGCGTGCAGGCCGCGGCCGCGCTCGGAGTGCAACTCGGCGTGCGGGTCGACCGGGGTCGGATGGAAACGCACTCCGGAGCCGGCCGTCAGCGGCTCGAACAGTCCGTGGGTGACGAGCGTGACCTCGTGCCCGCTCCGCGCCAGCCTCGCGCCCAACCCGGTGTACGGCGCGACGTCGCCGCGCGATCCCGCCGTCATGATCACCAGCCGCATGGGTCCCAGTGTGGCCCGGCGGGGCGGACGACACACGGTGTACGGGGGCAGGGGTCCGAGAATCGCCGGTGTGGTGTGGGTGGTGCGTGGAGTGGATGGGCTGCGGCGCTTCAGGCCCGTGGGGCCTGTGGGGCCCGTGGGCCGTTGCTCAGCGCTTCGAGGAGGAAGGCCGGCGAGCCGGGCGAAGGTTGCCCCGCGTTCGCTGGTCGTGTCTGCGCGGTGGATTCGGGGCTCCCGATGGGGCAACCCGGTCGCCATGCGGGGCGTCCTCCTCAGTGAGCGGGATGGATCCACCGGTCTTCCCGACAGGTGAGGGGACGAGGATGAGTGACAAGGCCCGCAGACTGTTCGAGGCGCTCGACCTCGACCATGACGGGGTTCTCACCCGCGTGGAGGTGATCGTCGCCCTGCGGACGAACGGACCGTCCCTGGCCGCCTCTGGCGTGCTGCCGTTCTGGGGGGTGCAGGACGTCGACGCTTCTTCCGCGCTGTTCGACACCGCCGACCAGAACGGGGACGCGGTACTGACCCTCGATGAGTTCGCGGCGGTGGTGGACCGCCGGTTCGGCTGGAGCTGACAGCCACATTTCGCGGCACCTGCGGAACGGACCCCCGGGACCGCCGCCACGTGCCGCGGCCGGCCAAGGGCGTCAGCTGCCGGACGGCGTGGGCCTTGTGTCGGTGCCGGGCTTGGGCTCCACCACCCGGGGCGGGCCGTCGCCCGTGCGAGGCGGTGCCAGCGAACTGCGCACCCAGGACCGGGCCCACCGTGCCGACGACACCGAACGGCTCCGTGCCGCCGCGGCCAGGTCGCGACCGCGCGCACGGTGCTGGTCTGTGGTCGACGGTGACCTCGACCTCGACGCCCTCGGCGGCGACGCCCTGGGCGACGACCGCCCGCTCCGCCTCGGCGCGGACGGCGAGGATCCGCTCCAGCGAGGCGCCTGGCACGATCCGGTCGGTCTCTCAGGGCCGACCCCGCCGCGGTCCACGTCCTGGCGGGCACCTCCGCCCACACCGTCTACGGCACCCGGACGCACCGCCGTCTGCGGAAGGAACTCCGGCCGGTACGGATCGTCGACATGGACGGCGTCGTACGCCACCACGCCGCTGATCCGGCACAGTGACGTCGGTGCGGTCAACGTCGGCGGCCCGCACCTGCTGCAACTCGCGCGGCGCGGCGCCGGAGAACGGGCGTGCCCGGGCGCCTTCCTTCGGCACCGACGGCGGTGTTCCGTACATGATCTACGAGGCGGGAGAGCGGCTCGCGGTGGCCCGGGGCCGACCCGGCGCGTCGCGCGCGGGAGCCGGGTCCTCGACCGCGTGGGGCGGAGGACCCGGCTCCCGGCTGGTACGACGGCTCAGGACGACTGGGCGCTCTGGTACAGGTTCTGCGCGTCCGCGCCGAAGTACGGGCCGTACATGGCGTTCGGCAGGAAGTTGTACTTGAAGCTGTTCACCGAGGACTGCAGGCCGGTCCCGGTGGCCTCGTCGAACTGGGTGAACCACGGGCCTCCGCTGGAGCCTCCGGTCATGTTGCAGGTCAGACCGTGGTCGCTGGAGAGCAGGAAGTCCCGGAAGGTGGTTCCGCTGCAGTAGACGAACTTCTCGCCGTCGTACGGAGCGGCGGCCGGGAAGCCGAAGGAGTACATGGGCTTGTTGTAGCCGGTGTTGAAGGCCAGCCCCTGGCCGCCGACGACGTCGGTCAGCCGCTTCCCGTCCAGCGGGGCCACGACGGCGGCGCCGATGTCGTAGTTGATGTCCTCACTGGCCGTCCACTGCGGCGTGGACAGGGTCCTGGACGCGGCCCAGGTGCCGTACGGGCGCTGTCCGTCGTGGTAGCCGGGCACGAACACCCAGTTGGTGTGCCAGGCTCCCTGCATCTTCACGCAGTGCCCGGCGGTGAGGACGGTGCTCTTGTTGGCGCTGGTGACGGCGTTGCCGGAGCAGGAGGCGGTCCGCCCCTGGTAGGTGAAGAACACCCGCCCCGCGGTCTTGGCCACCGCTCCCCCGCCGGACCAGGGGCCGCCGCCGTGCGGGATCGCCATGGGGCCCACGTCGGAGACGGGTGCGCTGGGTGCCACGACGGTCGCCCCGCCCTTGCGCGGTGCGGAGGCCCGTACGTCGGAGCGGTCGACGGACAGGACGTCGAGCGGGGTGGCCGCGCGCATCCGCTGCGGGGTCCAGAAGTCGAGGGCGCGTTCCCGCGCCGAGGGTGCCATGACTCCCGGTTCGGGTGCGGCGCTCGCCGGTGCGGCGGTGACACCGGTCGCCAGGAGCGCGGCGACGCCGGCGAGCGCGCCGAGGACGGTGTGGCGAACGCGGGTGGTGCCGCCGGACGATCGAAGGCTGCGGGGTCTGCCTATCACGCGGTCTCCTTCTGCTGCGGGGGCCGGGCGGCGGGGAACCGTCCGCCCGGTCAGGCAGGGGTGTCACTGCGGACAGTCAGAGGGCAGCGTGCCACCAGGAGACCGAAATAGACAGGTGCATGTCATAACGTGGCCGGATCATCACCTTCTCTCCGCGTGCGCGGACGAAGAAGGACCCGGCCTCCACGAGGGAGGCCGGGTCCGGTGCGAGCGTTCAGGTCAGAGGGCGGGACCGGTGCCGCCGGGCTGGATGCGCCCGCGCCAGGCGCCGGACTCGGCTCCGCGCTCCTCGATGTACTGCTTGAAGCGCTTCATGTCGCCCTTGACCCGGCGGTCGATCGTGCCCGTCATGTCCGCCGCCTTCTCCGCGGCTCCGCTGGGCTCGATGTCCATCACCAGCTCGACCCTGGTGTGGGTGTCGTCGACGCGCTCGAAGCGGACAGAGCCCCTCTGATCGACGTCTCCGCTGGTCGTGCGCCATGTGACGCGCTCGTCGGCGAGCTGGTCGACGATCTCGGTGTCGAACTCGCGCCGCACTCCGCTGATCTTGGTGGTCCAGTGGTTGTGGCGGTCGTCCAGTTGCCTGACCTCCTCGACGCCCTCCATGAAGTTCGGGAACTCCTCGAACTGCGTCCACTGGTTGTACGCGGTGTGGACGGGAACGTCGACTTCCACGGTTTCCCTGATGGTGCTCATCTCGGTATGCCTCCGTTTCACCGGTCGACTGCAGGAGGCCCATCGGCCCGCTTCACGGTCCGGGCCCGTGGCGGGGCGGGTACCCGAGATCTTGGGGTTGCCACACAGATCTGTGCCTTCGGTGCCTAGAAGCGGTGCTGCCGCTGCTCCGGCTGCCCGTACGGCTGACCGTCCTGGCCGCCCGCGCTCTGGGTCTGCAGCTGCTCCGCCTGTTCCTTGGTCACCTTCTGTTCCGCGCCGCAGAAGGTGCACTGCGTGAGGTACTTCGTCGAGATCGGGAACAGCGGCACGAAGAACAGCGTGAACTTCGTGACGCGCTTCCTGAGCGTGTGCGCGGCGGGGTTGCCGCACTGCCCGCAGACCAGCGTCAGTATCGCCAGCTGGTAGAGGTACCCCTTGGTGCCAAAGATGATCACGTGACGGTCCTTCCCGGATCGGATCTGCCTTCAGTGTCCTGTATCGCGGTCCGCCACGACGAGCCGGCAGCCCGGACGGCCCGGGCCACGTCGTCGTGGCCCGGGCCGTGTGCGGTCCTGTCGGTGCTCAGCCCTTCAGTGCCGTGAGCACCACGCTCTTGGCCTCCTCCTGGACCCGGCCGAGGTGGTCGGGGCCGAGGAAGGACTCGGCGTAGATCTTGTAGACGTCCTCGGTGCCCGAGGGGCGGGCCGCGAACCAGGCGTTGTCCGTGGTCACCTTGATGCCGCCGATGGGGGCACCGTTACCCGGAGCCTCGGTGAGGACGGCGGTGACCGCGTCTCCGGCCAGGGTGTCCGCGCTGACCTGGGCCGGGGAGAGCTTGCCGAGGAGGGCCTTCTCCTCGCGGGACGCCGGAGCGTCGATGCGGGCGTACGCGGGCTCGCCGAAGCGGGCGGCCAGCGTGGCGTAGTGCTCCGACGGTGTCCTGCCGGTGACCGCCGTGATCTCGGAGGCGAGCAGCGCCAGGATGATGCCGTCCTTGTCGGTGGTCCACACGGAGCCGTCCCGGCGCAGGAAGGAGGCCCCGGCCGACTCCTCCCCGCCGAAGCCGATGGTGCCGCCGGCCAGTCCGTCCACGAACCACTTGAACCCGACGGGCACCTCGACCAGTTCGCGGCCCAGGTCAGCGGCGACACGGTCGATCATGGCGGAGGACACCAGGGTCTTGCCGATGCCGGTGGCGGCCGGCCAGCGGTCGCGGTGGGCGTACAGGTAGGAGATGGCGACGGCCAGGTAGTGGTTGGGGTTCATCAGGCCCGCGTCCGGGGTGACGATGCCGTGCCGGTCGGCGTCGGCGTCGTTGCCGGTGGAGATGTCGAAGCGGTCGCGCCGCTCGATGAGCGAGGCCATCGCGTACGGCGACGAGCAGTCCATGCGGATCTTGCCGTCCCAGTCCAGCGTCATGAACCGCCAGGTGGGGTCGGTGTGCGGGTTGACGACGGTGAGGTCGATGCCGTGCTGTTCGGCGATGCGGCCCCAGTAGGCGACGGACGCCCCGCCCAGGGGGTCCGCCCCGATCCGCACCCCGGCCGCCCGGATCGCGTCCAGGTCGAGCACGCCGGGCAGGTCGGCGACATAGGTGCCCAGGAAGTCGTAGCGGCCGGTGGTGGGGGCGGCGAGGGCCCGGGCGTAGGGGATGCGCCGTACGTCCTTCAGACCGCCCCGGATGATCTCGTTGGCCCGGTCCTGGATCCAGGAGGTGGCGTCGGAGGCGGCGGGGCCGCCGCTGGGCGGGTTGTACTTGAACCCTCCGTCGGCGGGCGGGTTGTGGGAGGGCGTGACCACGACGCCGTCCGCGAGCCCCGTGGTGCGGCCGCGGTTGTGGGCGAGGATGGCGTGCGAGACGGCCGGGGTCGGCGTGTAGCCGTCGGCGTCGTCGATCAGCACCGTCACCTCGTTGGCGGCGAACACCTCCAGGGCGGTGACGCGCGCGGGCTCCGACAGTGCGTGGGTGTCGGCGCCCAGGAAGAGGGGGCCGTCGATGCCCTGGCCGGCTCGGTACTCGCAGATGGCCTGGCTGGTGGCGGCGATGTGGTCGTCGTTGAACGCGCTCGCCAGGGACGATCCGCGGTGTCCGGAGGTCCCGAAGGTGACGCGCTGCCCCGGGTCGTCCAGGTCGGGGTGGAGCGCGTAGTACGCGGTCACCAGCCGGGCCACATCGACGAGATCCTCGAAACCGGCCGGATCGCCCGCTCGCTCGTGCTGCATGGGCCCGCTCCTCCGCATGGGTTGATCCTTCGCTTGCGGTCTCATCCTTCCTCGTCACGGCGGTGCCGCGCGAGGGGGACACCACTACGAGGGCCGGATGTGCGCCAAGCCACGAGAAGGAGGCACCTCGGGCGGCGGGAGTTGCTATGGAGCACGCGGAGGCGGTGCCTTCGGGTGCCGAGGCGCGCCCGGGACCACAAGGAGGCGGCGCTGCGGACCACCGGGAAGTCCGGTGATGCGCGCCGCGCCGCCTGCCCTCCTCGTGGCCGTCACGTCGAACGCCGTGCCGTGGTCAGATCCGTCCGCCGGTGAACCGGGTGACGGGGCCGTGCGTGCCGCGTTCCGAGCGGCGTCCCACCGCGTAGGACGCGGCGCTCAGGGCGGTCAGGCCGGCTCCGACGCCCGCGGCGACGAGCTTGCGGTGGGCGATGACCGTCCAGGCCGTCTTCGCCGTGGCCGCGACATGGCCCGAGGCCGTGACGACCGCCTGGCGGCCGGCCTCGACGCCCTTGGCAGCGGTCTGCATGGCCGCCGTCGTGGCCTCGGCGGAGCGCTCGGCGCCGGCCTTGACCGCTGACCCCGCGTCATCGGCCTTGGCCGCCGCGCGCTTGGCGGCCTGGGACGTCGGGGCGGTCGCCTTGTCCGCCGCGCTGCGCGCCTTGGACTCCGTCGTCCGGATGGTGGTCGGCTTCTGATTCGTGCGCTTGTTCTGTTCAGTCATGGACACCGACTTGCCTCTGACTCCGTCGCCAAACACGTTCGGTCGCGCACCATCCGGCCGGGTGAGGGCTGAGCACCTCGTCGGAGGGGTAGGCGGGCTACAGACAATCAGCACGTCAGAACACGAGCGAAGGTGCCTCATGGCCAACATCCTGGATCGCATCAAGCAGTTCGCCCGGAGTCCGCAGGGGCGACGGGCCGTCGAGCAGGCGCGGCGGGCCGCAGCCGACCCCCGCAAGCGGGCCCAGGCACAGCGCCTGCTGGGCAAGCTCCGCGGCCGCCGCTGACCGAGTGGCAGAGCTGACACCGGCTCACTCCGGCCGATCGCCCCGGACCCGCAGCCGCCGTACGAGGTCGTCCGCGGCCTCCGGCCAGCCGGGGTGGTCGAAACCGAAGCCCGCTTCGAGCAGACGGCCGGGGACGACGCGTCGGCTCTTCAGCAGCAGTTCGGTGTCCGAACGCAGCACGAAGGCGCCGGCCTCGGCCATCCAGCGCGTCGCGGGCAGACCCACGGGCACTCCCCAGGCGGCACGAAGGGCGCGCATGAAGGCGCGCTGCGGCAGGGGCGTGGGAGCAGCGAGATTGACCGGGCCCGCGATGTCGTCGCGGGCCACGAGGAACTCCACCGCCCGGACGAAGTCCCGGTCGTGGATCCAGGACACGTACTGCGCGCCGCCGGCGACCGGGCCGCCGAGGCCGAGCCGGGCCAGGCGCAGCAGGACGTCGAAGACTCCGCCGCGGTCCGGGCTCATCACCATGGCGGCGCGCAGGGCCACCTTCCGGGTGTCCGGCGTGTCGGCCGCCTCCTGCTCCCGCTCCCAGGCCTTGGCGATGTCGACGCTGTAGGACCAGTAGCCGGGGGTGTCGGATTCGGCGCCGCCGATCACGCCGGTGGCCTCGTCGTTGGGCGCGTCGAAGCGGTGGGCGTAGACGGTCGCGGTGCTCATCTGGAGCCAGACCCGGGGCGGCCGGGCGGCTTTGGCGATGGCCTCGCCCACGACCCGGGCGGAGTCGACCCGCGAGTCCATCATGTCGCGGAGGTTGGCCGGGGTGTAGCGGCAGCTGACGCTCCGGCCGGCCAGGTTGACGACGACGTCGCTGCCGTCGATCTCCTCCGTCCACGGCCCCGGGGTCGCACCGTCCCAGTGCACTTCGCCCGGGCGGGCGGGGCGCCTGCTCAGCACCACGACGTCATGTCCGGCCGCGCTCAGCGCGCGCTTGAGGACCGTGCCGACCTGTCCGGTCCCGCCGGGTATCACGATCTTCATGAAGGTCTCCCCCTCGACGTGTGGGATCGACCCTAGCCCATATTTGAACGCGTTCAAAACATCCGAGGGCACAGGTCCCGGTCGGCGCGGACGTGCCATCGGGCAAGATGGGGCCATGAGCGTAGTCAAGATCAATGTGCTGACCGTGCCCGCCGAGCAGCGGGAGACGCTGGAGAAGCGGTTCGCCTCCCGCGCGCACACCGTGGAGAGCTCCGACGGGTTCGAGTGGTTCGAGCTCCTCCGCCCGGTGGAGGGCACCGACACCTACCTCGTCTACACGCGGTGGCGTGACGAGGCGTCGTTCCAGGCCTGGATGGAGGGGCCGATGAAGGCCGCGCACCAGGGCGGCGGCGAGGGCGGCGAGCGGCCCAGGCCCGCCGCGAGCGACTCCACCCTGTGGTCCTTCGAGGTCGTGCAGCAGGCGGGGCCGAAGAGCGCGTAGCCCGCTTGAGCACACGCGCGAGGTCCCCCATGCCGCTTCAGGCATGGGGGACCTCGCACATTCAGGCTCAGGGGCGCCGGGAGCGCGTGGGCGCGGCGGTACGGCCGACCGCGGCCGCCAGTTTGCGGAGCCGGCGCCAGTCCAGGCGCGGCGGCGCCTCGGGGACTCCGGGGCGGTCGCGGGGCACCCGGACGCGCAGGGCCCGGCGTGCGATGCGGCAGTGGACGGGGGCGGGCAGGGTGAGCGCCTCGCCGTCGAGGCCGACTTCGAGATGCGGTTCGTCGGAGTGGACGACCACATGCTGGGCGGTGAGCACGGTGAGGCCTTCCGGGCGCGGGGACAGCAGGAGTTCGGCCGCTTCCACGGCGCTGTCCACGCGGACCGCGAGCACACCCAGCTTCCCGGAGTTGAGCCGCTCGCGCCGGCCGAAGCCGAACGGGTCGTCCATGCGGTAGGCGTTGTTACTGACCAGGACGGCCTGCGGGTCGGCGATGGTGGTGCCGTCGGCGCTGGCCGTCAGACGTGGGCCGCTCTGCCGGGTGAGCAGCTCGGGCAGCCGCTCCAGCGCGGCGCCCACCTTGTCGTCGCGATAGCCGGGGCTCTGGACGACGGCCCCGTAGACCCCGAACGACGCGTTGTTGACGAAGGGACGGTCGTCGGCGAAGCCGAGGTCGACGCGGAGTTCGACCCCGTCCGTGAGGGCGTCGAGACAGGTGGACGGGTCGTCCCGGTCCAGGCCCAGGTCCATGGCGAAGTGGTTGCGCGTGCCGGCCGAGATGACGAGGAACGGAAGGCCGTGTTCCGCCGCGACGGCGGCGACCATCGCCTGCGTGCCGTCGCCGCCCGCGACACCCAGGAGGTCGGCGCCGTCGGCCACGGCGGCCTTGGCCAGGGCGGTGACGTCCTGGTGGTGGTCCGGGTCGAGCAGGACGACCTGGGCACCCAGCTCCTCGGCCTTCTCCTTCAGGGAGAACTTCTCGACCTTGCCGCCGCCGGAGCGCGGGTTGAGCAGGAGGAAGGGGCGCTGCGGCGGCGGTGTGCGGTACTCCTTGACCCGTACCGGCCGCAGGCCCGTGCTGCGCAGGGCGTAGCGGCCGCTCCAGACCGCGAGACACCACAGCAGCAGCGAGGCGAAGACCACCCAGATCAGATTCGCGGCCGCGAAGAGGATGATGACGCCGACGGGGGCGACGACGGCCAGCACGGCCGCCGCCATGCGTGCCGGTCCGCGGCGGGACAGGACCCACCAGAGGGCCGCCGCGGTCAGGGCAAGTCCCGCCAGGCCGGCCAGGAGCAGCAGCAGTCCTTTCAGGCCGCCGGAGACGAGGGGCAGCAACGCGGCCAGCGCGACCGCGGCCAGGGCTCCCCTGGCCGCCCATCTCTGCCGGCGGTGATCCCGCTCGCCCATCGCCGATCCCATCTCGTTCCTCCGCTCGAAGACCGGCTCGGGCGCCCCTCGCTGCCACGCCCGGCCGTGCGTCATGGTGCCCGCCGACGGATCGGCTCGGCCACTGCCGTCCCTGATGACTCCCCACCGGCGGGCACGTCAGACGTGAAGATCCCCCGGGGTGCAGCCATCGGTAGCGTACGCGGCCCTGCGAGCGGGGATCCGCGCACCGGGGCACGCCGGTGCTCACCTTCACCGCCCGTTGGGGAACCGGACACCCACGCTCCCTTGACCTCGTGAGTCTCATTACGCAACTCTGATGCTCACAGCCCCTGTCGAGGAGGAGGCCGGCACGCGATGGAGTGGACGGGCGCGCGGTACGCGGACGGGCCGACGGTGGAGGTGACGACGTGGGTCGCCGCTCCGCCGGGGAGGGTGTGGGCGCTGGTGTCGGATGTGACGCGGATGCCGGAGCTGAGCGAGGAGTTGCAGTGGGCGGGGTGGGTCGACGGAGCCGCCGGGCCGGCCGTCGGGGCGCGCTTCACCGGCCGGAGCAGGCACGAGTCGCTCGGTGAGTGGGAGACGACCTCCACGGTCGTCGCATGCGACCCGGAACGGGTGTTCGCCTGGGCGGTCGGCGATCCGGCCGAGCCCAGTGCCGTCTGGCGGTTCGGGCTGCGACCCGGGGACGGCGGGACCGAGCTGTCGCAGTGGATGCGGATGGGGCCGGGGCGTTCCGGCCTCTCCTTCGCGATCGACGCCATGCCGGAGAAGGAGCAGAAGATCGTGTTCGTGAGGTTGCGGGAGTTCGAACGAGGCATGACCGCCACGCTGGAGCACATCAGGCAGCGGGCGGAGGCGTGATGCGCACGGCGACGACCGTCGAGGCGGCGGCCCTCGGTTCCTGGTCACGGCAGGCCGACTTCGTCGTCGAGGCGGAGAAGCTGGGGCTCGACGTCTGCTGGGTGGCCGAGGCGTGGGGGTCGGACGCCCCGTCCGCCCTGGGCTTCTACGCGGCCCGTACGGAGCGGATGCTGCTGGGCTCCGCGGTCATGCAGGTCGGGACGCGCACGCCGGTGGCCCTCGCCCAGGCGGCGATCACCTTGTCCAACCTGTCCGGCGGGCGCTTTCTGCTGGGTCTGGGTCCGTCCGGACCGCAGGTGATGGAGGGCCTGCACGGCGTGCCGTTCGCCCGCCCTCTGGCCCGGACGCGCGAGACGGTGGAGATCGTGCGGCAGGTGGTCGCGGGCGGCAAGATCTCCCATTCGGGCTCCGAGTTCAGGATTCCGCTGCCCGGCGGGGAAGCGGTGCCGATGCGCCTGTCGATGCGGGCCGAGCACCCCGTCCCCGTCTACCTGGCCGCGCTGTCGCCCGCGATGCTGCGGCTGACCGGCCAGGTCGCGGACGGCTGGCTCGGCACCAGCTTCGTACCGGAGGGCGCGGCGGACGCCTACTTCGCTCCGCTGGACGAGGGGCTGGCCGCAGCCGGGCGCGGACGCGCCGGGTTCGACGTCTGCCAGGGCGCCGAGGTCGCGTTCGCCCGGGACGAGGAGGCGCTCGGCGCCATGATCGCGGACCGGAGGAAGGAACTCGCCTTCAGCCTGGGCGGCATGGGTTCCGCGTCGACCAACTTCTACAACCGGGCCTACGGCCGTCAGGGCTGGGCCGAGGTCGCCGCGGAGGTGCGGGAGCGCTGGCAGGCGGGCGACCGGGACGGCGCGGCGGGTCTCGTCACCGACGAGATGGTGCTGGCCACCACGCTCATCGGCACCGAGGAGATGGTGCGGCGACGGCTGCGGGTCTGGCGGGACGCCGGCGTGGACACGGTCCGTCTCTATCCGGCCGGGGAGAGCCTGGACGACCGGCTCGACACCCTTGGCCGGGCGATCGAGTTGGTCCGGGAGACCGGTACCGGAGCATGAACCCAGCCTGTCCGCCGCGCGCACCGGCGGACCGGTAGGCTCCCGTGCTGATCATCGGCCGACACGAACATCTGGGGGGCTCCGTGCGGGCCATGGCTACCGTGACGACGACCGCGCTCGCGTGCCTGCTGGCGGGCGCGGTCCTCGCGGGGTGCGGCTCCGGCGGCACCGGCGAGGACAAGTCCGCGGGCGACCTCCTCGACGAGGCCAACGCGACGATGCGAAAGCTGGACTCCGTCACCGTCGACATCACCAACCGCACCACCAGAGGCACCGTCACCAGCCATCTGGAGACCGACCTGGACAGCCGGTGCAGGTCGAAGACCGAGATGCCCGGAGGCGCCGCCCTGGAACAGATCCGTCTGGGCCGGACCGACTTCGTCCGGCCGAACCGGGCCTACCTGCAGAAGTGGAAGAAGAACCCGGGTGTCACGGGCGAGCAGAGCATGTGGGTGAAGACGCCGGTGGACCCGGCCGCTTCGGGCAACGGCCTCACCTCCTGCGAACGGCCCTTCGACTCGTTCGGCACGGCGAGGAAGGGCGGCTCCACCCGGGTCGGGGGCACGAAGGCCGTCGAGCTGATCGTGACCGACAAGGCGGACAAGGAAGGGACGTACACCTTCTACGTGGCCGAGGAAGGCGAGCCCTACCTGCTCAAGACGGTCTACAAGAACGGTGCACAGCACACCACCACCGCGTTCAGCGCCTTCGACGAGCCCCTCGGTATCCGGGCGCCGAAGGCGGGCGAGGTGCTGAGCCTGCCCGGCGGCAGCGGCTGACCCGTCCGGCGAGGAGGGCGGCAGCGCTTTCCGTTGGATTTCGGCAGCAACTGGCCGACCGGGGCGAATCGGCCCACAAGGGCTTGACGCGGGCGAGATGCGCTCGGCCTACTGGTAGGCGCAGCGGCCGTGTCGGGGGGTCTGATGGTGCGGCGACGATGGGCAGCGGTGGTGGGCCTGGTGGCCTGCCTGCTGTTGCTGCACCTCGTCGCCCCGGGGCCCGCGCAGGGCGAGCGCACGGCGGGGACCGCGGTCACGGCAGCCGTGGAGGTGCGGGCGGCCGGTGCGGCATCGACACCTGAGGCCGAAGGAGCCGGGGAGCCCTGTCCGTGCGAGGCGGAGCCGTCGCTCCGGTGCCTGGCGGCACGGACACCGAGGGCCGCGGGCGCGGCCGGGGCGAGCGTGGTGGTGACCGGGACGACCGTGGCGGACCGGGGCGGTACGTACCTCCGGGCGGCGGGGACGAGCCGGTGTACGGGGACGGCCGGTTCCGCCCCGAACACCGTGGAGCTGCAGACGTTCCGCTGCTGAGTGACGGCAGTACCGACAGGGGCCTGCGCCGTGCGGCCTGAGTACTGCCTGGTGCCGATTCGCGGCGATGTACAGGCCTTCGGGTGTCCCCATGCCGATGACACAGGAGGCAGAGTTGCCTGGAAAGCGCGTTCTCGTTCTGCGGCCGGACGAACTGGGCCCGAACGACCAGAAGATGTGGCGGGAGATACGGACGGAGTCCGCGGCCCCCGCGAATCCCTTTCTCGACCCGGCGTTCACCACCGCGGTGGGACAGGTCAGGCCGGGAGCGAGAGTGGCGGTACTGCTCGACGACGGCTCCCCGGTCGGGTTCTTCCCGTACGAGAGGGGACCCCTGGGGCAGGGCCGGGCCATCGGGCTCGGGGTGTCCGACAGTCAGGGGGCCGTGCTGCGGCCCGGGATCCGGCTCGACGCCCGCGGGTTGCTGCGGTCCTGCGCGCTGTCGTCCTGGGAGTTCGACAACCTCGAAGCCGGCCAGGGGCTGTTCGTGCCGCACGCGGCCGAGGAACTCGCCTCCCCGGTCGTAGACATCGGTGAGGGCTTCGAGCTGTACGCGAAGCGGCTGCGGGCGAAGTCGCCGGGCTTCCTCAGACAGACCCTGGCCAAGGAGCGCAAGCTGGCCCGGCAGGTCGGCGAGGTGCGGTTCGTGTACGACGCCCGGGACCCGGACGCTCTGCGGGCGCTGATGGAGTGGAAGTCGGCGCAGTACCGGCGGACCGGCCGGCGCGACCGGTTCGCGCAGGAGTGGATCACCCGGCTGGTGACGCTGCTCGGGGAGAGCGAGGAACCGGAGTGCCGTGGCGTGCTGTCCGTGCTCTACGCCGCGGACCGGCCCGTGGCCGCGCACTTCGGCCTGCGCTCGCGCACGGTGCTGTCCTGGTGGTTCCCGGCGTACGACCGCGCCTACGCCAAGTACTCCCCCGGTCTCGTGCTGCAGCTCAAGATGCTGGAGGCCGCGGCGGCCGACGGTGTCGGGACGGTCGACCTGGGGAGCGGACCCGCCCGCTACAAGGAGTCGCTCAAGACCCGTGACCTGCGGGTGTACGAAGGGGCGGTGGTACGGCCGGTGCCGGGCGGAGCCGTCCACTGGCTGGGCCGGGAGCCCGCCCGGGCCGCGCGCCGCTTCGTACGCAACCGGCCCCGCCTGGCCGGCGCCGCGGCACGGACCCTGGCGGAACTGGGGCGCGTGCGCGGCCGGTGAGAAGGGTCCCGCCGGGTGGGCGCGGAGGCCCTGCCGCCTGCCCGCGGATCGCCCGGAGCCGGGGGGGGGGGGGGGGGGGGGGGGGGGGGGGGGGGGGGGGGGGGGGGGGGGGGGGGGGGGGGGGGGGGGGGGGGGGGGGGGGGGGGGGGGGG
>NZ_JBVJBP010000034.1:0-81169 GCF_055589465.1 Streptomyces sp. NPDC041940 | reverse complement strand
CCCCCCCCCCCCCCCCCCCCCCCCCCCCCCCCCCCCCCCCCCCCCCCCCCCCCCCCCCCCCCCCCCCCCCCCCCCCCCCCCCCCCCCCCCCCACCGCCTGGACCGCATACGTTCGTCCCGCTGCGAGCCGCCGGGCAACGGCGGCTCCCCATACGGGAGATCGGGGGTGCACACGTGCGCATCGGACTGCTTACCGAGGGTGGCTATCCGTATGTGAGCGGTGACGCCAGGCTCTGGTGCGACCGGCTGGTGCGCGGACTCGCACAGCACGAGTTCGACGTCTACGCGCTCAGTCGCAGTGAACACCAGGAGGACGAGGGCTGGACCCCGCTGTCGCCGAACGTCCGCAGGGTGCGCACCGCCCCGCTGTGGATGGCCGAGGACGACGGAATCGTCCTGGGGCGCCGTGCGCGCCGGCGGTTCACCGAGTGCTTCGGCGAATTGGCCGCCGTGCTGTGCGGGGCGCCGTCCGAGGGAGCCTCCACCCCCGAGGCGGACCGTTTCGCCAACGCTCTGTACGGCCTCGCCGAACTCGCCCGCGAGGAGGGCGGCCTGGCCGGCGCTCTCCGCTCCGAGACCGCCGTACGCGCGCTGGAACGCGCCTGTCGTGCGCCCGGCGCTCACCGCGCCGCGCGCGAGGCCCGGGTCCCGGATCTGCTCGCCGTGGCCGCGGACCTCGACCGTGCGCTGCGCCCTCTGTCCCTCGACTGGTACGAGGACGACGGACTCGGCGCGGTCGACCTCTGCCACGCCGCGTCCGGCGGCCCGGCCGCCCTGCCGGGCCTGCTGGCCCGCCACTTCACCGGTGTCCCCCTGCTCGTGACCGAGTACGGCGTGCGCCTGCGGACGCACTACCTCACCGCCCCCGACGCCCCGTCCGCCGTACGGTCCCTGCTGGCGGCCTTCCACGGCAGACTCGCCGCCGAGGCCTACGGACAGGCCGAGGTCGTCACCGCCGGCAACACGCACGCCCGCCGCTGGCAGGAGCGTTGCGGTGCCGACCGCGAGAAGCTCCGCACGGTCTACCCCGGCATGGACGCCCGGCCCTTCGGGGAGGTGGGTGAGTCCGCGGAGTGCGCCGACCCGGACGCGCTCGTCTGGGTCGGCCGCGTCGAGCCCGCCAAGGACCTGGTCTCCCTGCTGCACGCCTTCGCCGAGATCCGCAAGCAGGAGCCGAGGACGCGCCTGCGCATCGTCGGAGCCCCCGCCGGCACCGAGGGCGCGGCCTATCTCGCCCACTGCAGGGCGCTGGCCGCCCAGCTCTTCCCCGACGAGGCCGAGGGCCCGCACGCCGCCGGCCACAACCCGGTGTCGTTCGAGGAGATCGGCGGGCCGGAGCTCTTGGTCCCCGCCGACGCCTACACCTCGGGTGCCGTGACCGTCCTGTCCAGCGTCGTCGAGGGCTTCCCGACCGGCCTGGTCGAGGCCATGCTCTGCGGTCGCGCGACGGTGTCGACGGACGTCGGCGCGGTCGTGGAGGTCATCGGCGGCACGGGGCTGGTCGTACCGCCGCGCAATCCGCGAGCGCTCGCCGAGGCGTGCGTCGCGCTGCTGCGCGACCCGGAGCGCCGTGCGCGACTGGGCGCCGCCGCCCGGGCCCGTGCCCTCGAACTGTTCACGGTCGAGCAGAACATCGAGGCATTTCACGGCATTTACCTGGAGATCGTCTCGCGCGCTCCCGTCCGCCGTGTCGTCCTCGACGCGGCGGGGGCGCCGCTGCCCTTCGCGGTGCCCGCCGAGGCCCGCGTCCCGGTCCGCTGGGCCACCCCGACACCCGGCCTCGCCGCCCGCGGCGGCCCCGGCTGGACCGGAGGCAGTCCCGTACGAGCCACCACTCCCGTCCCCGCCCCGGAGAGCGCGCGATGAACGACTTGGGCGCACTGGACCGTCCTGGAACACCCGCCGACCCGGGAGCAGCGGACGCCCCCGCGGAACAGGCATCCGGCTCCGCGACCACGGCCGCACCGGCCTCACCGGCCCCGGAACCGGCCGCCGACAGCGAGCCGTCCGTGACACAGGAACCGGCTGCCGACCGCAGGCCGACCTCCCTGCGCCGCGGTGCCGCCGACCCCGTGAAGGCGCTGATGCACCGTCACCGGGAACTCTGCGAACGCGCGGTGGACCCCCTCGAGATCGCGGCGGGACTGGAAGCGCACGGCATCACCGAGCGGACCGCGGCCCGCTTCCGCCACCGGGACGTCTTCTCCCTCGCCGAGGAGATGTACGCGCGCGTCTCCCGAGACGGGGACACACCCGCGTCCCCGGAGCCCGATGCTCCCCGGGCGCGTGCGGACTGGGTCTTCCTGACGCTCCTGCCGGGCGCGCTGTGCGCCGCCGCCGTGACCGCCGCGCACCTCACCCACGGCCGCTCGCGCCTGTTCGCCGCGGCAGCAGGCGTCCTCGCCGTGGGCCTGGCCCTCCGCGCGGCCCTCCGCCGAGGCCCCCTGAGCCGGACCGACCGCACCGCCCCGGCCGGAAGCACCCTCTGGACCTCCTGGCTCATCGCCTACTCCCTCCTGGGCAACGGCCTGCTCCACAGCGCCGTCACCGGCGGCCCCGACGGTCTGCCCACCGGCACGGCCGACGGCCCCTGGCCCCTCACCGTCGCCCCGGTCCTGGCCCTCGCCCTGGCCTGCGCGCCCGCGGCCTGGATCGCCCACCTCTTCACCGCGCGTGGCCGCCGCAGGCTCACGGCGAGCCGCGGCCTCGAGGACTTCGCCGCCGCCGTACGACCGCTCCTGCTCGGCACAGTCGTCCTCTTCCTGGGCGCGCTGACGGCCCTGCTCGCCCTCTGTGAGGCAGTCCTCGACGAGCCCGCGGGTTACGCGGAGGCCCTCGCCCTGGGCGCCCTTCTCTTCATCGCCCGTCTCCTCGCCACCCATGGGTTCGTCTACGCCCCGGCCGTGGTCCTCACCGCGACGGCGACGGTCCAGGCAGCCGCCCTCGCCACGGTCTTCATCGCCCGCCTCCCCGGTCTCGGCCTCCTGGGCACACCCGTGGAGACCCTCGTCAGCCTCTGGGGTGCCGGGAGCGTCCCCGCCCTCGTCTGCGGAGCGGGAGCCCTGGCCCTTCTCGTCCACGCGACGCGCAAGCTCACCAGGGCCTCGGCCCACGCACCGCCGTCCCCCTCACGGTGACCGCCCCGGGAGCCAGGACCGCCCGCTCCCGCCTCAGGCCACAGGCACCGGCCCACCGCCGGAGGCACCCGCCCCGTCCCGTCCGCCCCGCACCAAGGAGAAGTCCGATGACCACCCACCCAGGAGTCCCAGCCGTCCCAGGAGCCGCGCGATGAGAGTCCTGCTGATCGGAGCCAACGGCTACATCGGGCGCTTCGTCGCCGACCGCCTGCTCGCCGACCCGGCCGTGCAGCTCACCGCCCTCGGCCGCGGCGACGACGCCGACGTCCGCTTCGACCTCGCCTCCGGCAGCCCCGGCGCTCTCACCCGCTTCCTCGACGCGGTCCACCCGGGCGTCGTCGTCAACTGCGCCGGCGCCACCAGGGGCGGCGCCCGCGAACTCACCCGCCACAACACCGTCGCCGTGGCCACCGTCTGCGAGGCCCTGCGCCGCAGCGGCTGCGGCGCCCGTCTGGTGCAGATCGGATGCAGCGCGGAGTACGGCCCCAGCCAGCCCGGCTCCTCCACGGCCGAGGACGCCGTCCCCCGGCCCGGCGGCCCGTACGGCGTGAGCAAACTCGCCGCCACCGAACTGGTCCTCGGCTCCGGCCTGGACGCCGTCGTCCTGCGCGTCTTCTCACCGGCCGGACCCGGCACCCCCGCAGGATCCCCGCTCGGGCGTCTCGCCGAGGCCATGCGCCGCGCCATGCAGTCCGGCGACGGTGAGCTGAAACTCGGCGGCCTGGGCGCGCAGCGCGACTTCGTCGACGTCCGCGACGTCGCCCGCGCCGTCCACGCCGCCTCGCTCTCCGCCGCACAAGGCGTCATCAACATCGGCTCCGGCCGCGCCGTGCGCCTGCGCGACGCCGCCGCTGTCCTCGCCCGCGTGGCCGGATACGGCGGCGCCCTCCACGAACTCGACGGCCCTCCCGGCGCCCTGCGTCCGGCCATCGGCCACCCCCGCCCGGAACCGGACCACGCCCCCCAGGTCGCGTACCCGTACCCCGACGGCTGCGGCAGCTGGCAGCAGGCCGACGTGCGCACCGCACGCGACCGGCTCGGCTGGCGCCCCCGGATCGGCCTCGAGGAGTCCCTCGCCGACATCTGGATGGAGGCGGCATGCCGCATCTGACCAGCACGCGACCACGCACCTCCGGCACCGAACTCCGCCCCGGTGTCGGCGTCCCCGGCTATGCCCACCCCCTCCTCGCCCCCACCGAGTGGGGCGAACTCACCCGACCCGGCACCCCGCTGCACTGGGTCGTCCTCAATGTGGCCGGCGGCCCCGGCGCCCGCCCCGACCCGCACTGCCTGGAGGCGGCCGGCCGCCTGCGCAACGCGGGCATCCGGGTCCTCGGCCATCTCGACACCCGGTACGGCACCCGGAACTTCGGAGAGCTGATCTCGGATGCTCACCGGTTCGTCGACTGGTACCAGGTCGACGGCTTCCTCCTGGAGCGCTGCCCGGCGGACCATGTGGGGCTGCCCGAGGTGCGCCGCACGGTCGCCACGCTCCGTGTGATCCGTGACGAGGCCCACATCGTCCTCGGCCACGGCATCCACCCGCACCCGGGGTACGCCGAACTCGCCGACCAGCTGGTCACCTTCTCCGGCCCGTGGAGCGACTACCGCTGGTCGCAGGTGGCCGAGTGGAGCGCCGACCACTCGCCCGAGCGCTTCTGCCACTTCGTCCACGGAGTGCCCCGTGCCCATCTGGGGGAGGCGCTGGGCATCGCCCGCTGGCAGGGCGCCGCGACGATCTACTTCACCGACCGCACGGACTGCGGCGGACGCACCGATCCCTGGGAGTCGATGCCCGGCTACTGGGACGAAATCGTCTCGCGTGTCGGAACAGGTGTCTCGGAATGAAAAAGCGCATGGCACTGTTACGGGGAGAACAACCGTAGTGATTGACCGACCAACGGAGCCCCCGTGTCGCTGCCACCCCTGGTCGAGCCGGCTTCCGAGCTCACCGTAGACGAGGTCCGCAGGTACTCCCGCCACCTGATCATCCCCGACGTCGGGATGGAGGGGCAGAAGCGCCTGAAGAACGCCAAGGTGCTGGCTGTGGGCGCCGGCGGCCTGGGCTCGCCGGCGCTGATGTACCTGGCCGCCGCCGGTGTCGGCACCCTCGGCATCGTGGAGTTCGACGAGGTCGACGAGTCGAATCTGCAGCGCCAGATCATCCACAGCCAGGCCGACATCGGCCGCCCCAAGGCCGAGTCCGCCCGCGACTCCGTCCTCGGCATCAACCCGTACGTGAACGTGATCCTTCACGAGGAGCGGCTCGAGGCCGACAACGTGATGGACATCTTCAGCCAGTACGACCTGATCGTCGACGGCACGGACAACTTCGCGACCCGCTACCTGGTCAACGACGCCTGCGTGCTGCTGAACAAGCCGTACGTCTGGGGTTCGATCTACCGCTTCGACGGCCAGGCCTCCGTCTTCTGGTCCGAGCACGGCCCCTGCTACCGCTGCCTCTACCCGGAGCCCCCGCCCCCCGGCATGGTCCCCTCCTGCGCCGAGGGCGGCGTCCTGGGTGTGCTGTGCGCGTCCATCGGCTCGATCCAGGTCAACGAGGCCATCAAGCTGCTCGCCGGAATCGGCGACCCGCTGGTCGGCCGACTGATGATCTACGACGCCCTGGAGATGCAGTACCGCCAGGTCAAGGTCCGCAAGGACCCGGACTGCGCGGTCTGTGGCGAGAACCCGACCGTCACCGAGCTCATCGACTACGAGGCCTTCTGCGGCGTCGTCTCCGAGGAGGCCCAGGCGGCGGCCGCCGACTCCACGATCACTCCCAAGCAGCTCAAGGAGTGGATCGACGAGGGCGAGGGCATCGACATCATCGACGTCCGCGAGCCGAACGAGTACGAGATCGTCTCCATCCCGGGCGCCCGGCTCATCCCGAAGAACGAGTTCCTCATGGGCGCCGCCCTGGAGAGCCTCCCGCAGGACAAGAAGATCGTCCTGCACTGCAAGACGGGTGTCCGCAGTGCGGAAGTCCTCGCGGTCCTCAAGTCCGCGGGCTTCTCGGACGCGGTCCACGTCGGCGGCGGCGTGATCGGCTGGGTCAACCAGATCGAGCCGGACAAGCCGGTGTACTGAGCCGTATCCGGCCACCCTTCCCGAGCGGCGGGGGCTTCGGGCACCACGAGTGCGCGAAGCCCCCGCCGTCGTCATGAGCAGACCTTGCCGTCCTTCGGGACCGATCCGTCCAGCAGATACGCGTTCACCGTGGAGTCCACGCAGTCGCTCCCGCTGCCGTACGCGCCATGCCCCTCGCCCCGCCAGGTGAGCATCACTCCGACGCCCTTGCCCAGCTCGTCGGCCATCCTCCTGGCCCCCTCGTACGGGGTCGCCGGGTCGCCCGTATTGCCGACCACCAGGACCGGCGCCGCGCCGGGGGCGCTCACCTCCGGGGTGTCGTGCTGTCCGGGCACCGGCCAGTCGTGGCACCAGCCGGCCGTGTCCCACCCCAGGAAGGTGCCGAAGACCGGGGAGATCTTCTCGAACTCCGGCAGCAGCTCCCTCGTCCGGGCCGCGGTCGGCCGTTGCCTGTCGTCCAGGCACGATATGACCCGTTGTGAGTGGGTCGTCGTGCCGTAGTGCCCCGACGGGGCGCGATCGTTGTAGCCGTCGGCGAGGGTCAGCAGCTCCGAGCCGTCACCCCGCTCGGCCGCGTCGAGGGCGCTGGTCAGCGTCGGCCAGCTCTCCTTGTTGTACAGCGGGAGGGTCAGGCCGGTGACCGCGAGCGTCTGCGTCAGCTTCCGCCCGGGCGTGGCCGTCGGCAGGGGCCGGGCATCGATCCGTCGCAGCAGTTCAGCGATCTTCCGCGTGCCCTCCCGAGGGTCCTGGCCCGTGGATTCGAGATAGCCGTTCAGCGCGCGTTGGAAGCCCCTGGCCTGGTTCTGGGCGTGGCCCACGGTGTCCGCGCCGGGGTCGACGACCGCGTCCAGCGTCATCCGCCCCACGTTCTCCGGGAACAAGTGGGCATAGGTGCCGCCCAGTTCGGTGCCGTACGAGATACCGAAGTAGTGCATTTTATCGTCGCCGAGGACGTCCCGGATACGGTCCATGTCGCGGGCCGAGTCGGCGGTCGAGACATGCGCCATGAGTTTCCCGGCGTCCTTCTGACAGCCCTTGCCGAAGTCGGCGGCGTCCTGGAAGTACGCCTTCTCCTCGGCCGGTGTGTCGGGGGTGACGTCCACCGACTCGGCGGCCTGGATCTCCTTGTCGCCGCGGCAGCGCACCCCCTCGCTGGCGCCCACCCCGCGTGGGTCCCAGCTCACTAGGTCGTACCGCTCACGGAGCCCGGAGACCGTCGGGGCGTACGACGGCATCATGGACAGGCCCGAGGCGCCGGGGCCGCCGAAGTTGAACAGGAGCGAGCCGACGCGGTCGTCGCCGCGGGCCTTGGCGCGGATCAGTCCCAGTCCGATCGTCTCGCCGTCCGGCTTCGACCAGTCCAGCGGCACCTTCAACGTCGCGCACTGCCATTCGCCGCTCGGCGCGGGGGCGTCGGCGGTGGCCTTGCAGCGGCCCCAGGAGAGCCCGCCGCCCTTGCCGTCGTCGGACGAGCCGCCGCCGCAGCCCGCCGCCAGCAGTGCCGAGGTGACCGCCACAGCGGTCCACCGTACGAAGCGCGCCATGCGCCCAGTCCCCCCTCGCAGGCCGTCCGCACCGTGCTGCGGATGGCGGTCAGGCCATGGTAGGCAGATCCCGCGCCGGCCGTGTCGGCCTGTGGATAACCTTCTGACCTGCGGCTTTGTTGGGGTCGTGGCTGCTGTCAGGTGCAGACGGTCCCCGCCTGCGGCACCTTTCCGTCCAGCAGGTAACCGTCCACCGCGCCCTGCACGCACTTGTTCTTGCTGTTGTAGGCGCCGTGCCCCTGCCCCCGGTACGTCAGCTCGACACCGACGCCCTCGCCCAGCGCGTCCACCATCTTCCGCGCGCCCTCGTAGGGGGTGGCCGGGTCGCCGGTGTTGCCGACGACCAGGATCGGTGCCGAGCCCGGCGCGCTCACGTCCGGGTGGTCGGCGGCGCCCGCCACGGCCCAGTCGGTGCAGCCGATCATGCCCCACGCCAGATAGTCGCCGAACAGCGCGGACGCGGCCCGGAACTCGGGCAGCTTCTGCTCCACGTAGGCGGTGTCGTAGCGCGGCTTGGAGTCGGAGCAGCTGATGGCGGTGTGGGCGGCGGTCGAGTTGTCGTACTCGCCGTTCTCGCTGCGCCCGTTCATCGAGTCGGACAGCAGCATCAGGATGCTGCCGTCGCCGTCGTACGCCTGATCGAGGCCGTCCGTGAGGTACTCCCAGAAGTCCTGCGAGTACAGCGCCTGCACGATGCCGTTGGTCGCCGCTGTCTGGGTCAGCTGGCGAGGGAAGACGCCCGGGATCGGCTTGCTGTCGAGGTCCTTCAGCAGCGTGGCGATACGGTCCTTCACATTCTGCGCGCTGTCACCGATGGGGCACTCCTCGGTCTTGGACACGCAGTCCTCCGCGAAGTTGTCGAGCGCGGTCTGGAAGCCCTTGGCCTGTCCGAGCGAGCCCTGCTCGGGGTTCTGCGTGGGATCGACGACGGCGTCGAACACGGCATGACCGACCCGCTTGGGGAACAGGTGCGCGTAGACGCCGCCCAGTTCGGTGCCGTAGGAGATGCCGAAGTAGTACAGCTTGTCGTCGCCGAGGACCTGGCGCATCAGATCGAGGTCGCGGGCCGCGTCGGTGGTGCGCACATGCGGCAGGATCGTCTCGGAGTTCTCCTCGCAGGCGTCGTTGAACTCCGTGGTGTTGTCCAGGAGCTCGGTGCGTTCGGCGCTGTCGTCGGGCGTGGCGTCCTGCTGGAAGTACGCGTCGAGCTGCTGGTCGTTCTCGCAGATCACGGGGTCGCTGCGGCCGACGCCGCGCGGGTCGAAGCTGACCAGGTCGTAGCGGGTGCGCAGGGTCTTGTAGTCCTCGGCGAAGCCGGGCAGCGCGGTGACGCCCGAGCCGCCGGGGCCGCCGAAGTTGAAGATGAGCGAGCCGATGCGTTCGCTCGCGGGGCCGCTGGTCCGGACCCGGATCAACTCGATGCCGATGGTGTCGCCCTTGGGATCGTCCCAGTCGAGAGGGGCCTTCATGGTGGCGCACTGCCACTCGCCGTCGTCCGGCAGGGGAGAGGGCGGGGTGCCTCCGCCCTGGGCCTCGTCCGGCGCCGGGCAGGCCTTCCAGCTCAGTTCCTGCCGCGTGAGGTCCTCGCCCTTGGTGTCGTCGTCACCGCAGCCCGCCAGCACGGTGGACAGCAGCACGGCGGTGGCGGTCAGGACGGCGGCGCGCAGCCGGAGGAGCGAAGGCATGGTTCCATCCTGCGGCGGCACGGGGCCGGACGCGCGGGACGCGTGTCGTACGAGGTAGGAGGGGTTGGTGTTGCCAAAAGCTGTGCCGGAATCCCCGCCCGCCGGCCACTGGCGTCAGAGGGCCTGCTTGCGGGTGAGGTGGTTGAAGGCCAGCCAGCCCGGCAGCACGGGGATCCACAGCGTGAGCAGGCGGAACAACAGGACGGCCGGTGCCGCGACCTCCTTCGGGAGGCCGACGGCGATCAGACCGACCGTCAGGGTCGCCTCGACCGCGCCCACACCGCCCGGTGTCGGAGCCGCCGACCCCAGGGCGTTGCCCGCGAGGAAGACGACGGCGACGCTGGCGAGGCTGATCGAGGTGGACTCGTCGCCGAACGCGCGGATCGACGCGTCCAGGCACATCACGAAGCAGGCGGTCAGCAGCAGCATGCCGCCGATGCCGGTGACCAGCTTCTGCGGCCGCTGCAACACGTCCAGCATGCGCGGCACGACACCCGCGAACAGCGACCGCACGCGCGTGACGACGAACTTCCGCAGGAACGGCACCGAGGTCACCACGAGCACGAGCACCGCCACCGTCAGCAGACCGGCGATGACCGTCCGGGACGGCGACAGCGACGGCGTCTTCTCGGTCCCGGTCAGGTAGCCGAAGGCCAGCAGCATCAGGATGTGGCAGCCGAGCCCGAACAACTGCGACGCGCCCACGCTCGCCACCGCGAGCCCCGGCCGCACCCCCGCGCGCTGCAGGAAGCGCGTGTTCAGGGCGACACCGCCCACCGCCGCCGGGGCGACGATCTTCACGAACGAGCCGGCGACCTGTGCCGCCACGGTCCGCAGGAACGGCACCCGCTCGGGCACGAACCCCAGCAGAGCCATCGCCGCCGCAAGATAACTGCACATCGAGAACAGCACCGCCGCGGCGACCCAGCCCCACTCGGCGTTCGCGATGAGCGGCCCGAACTCGATGTGCGTGAGCTGCGTCAGCAGGAAGTACGCGCCGATCGCGCCGGCCATGAAACTGATCAGTGTGCGCGGCCGTACCCGCTCCAGCCGGGCCGGCTCGACCGGTGCCTGCGGCCTGATCAGCAGCACCTCGTGGCGGATCTGCGTCAGCAGGTCCTCCTCGCGCGCCTCCTCCACGGCCTCGTCGATGGCCCGCTTCTCGGCCCGCTGCTCCGCCCGTACGGCCTTCTTGTCCGTCTTCTCCGGGACCGGCGCGGCCTCGTCCGACGAGGACTCCTCCAGGCGGGCCTGCTTGGCCAGCCGGGACGCCTCCAGAACCGCCTCGCGCTCGCGCTGGGCCCGCTCCCTGGCCAGTTTGCGCAGCGTCGCGCGCGTGGAGCGGCTGAGCGCGATGGGCTGGAGCATCGGCAGACAGTCCGCCACCGCGTCCGGGCCGAGCACGCCCACCGCAGAGGCCACCGCCCGCTCGGCGCCCACCCGCAGGCCGAGGGTCACCAGCAGCTGGGAGATGTCCATGCGCAGCAGCAGGTCGCCGGCCGCGATCTCGCCGACGCGCAGGTCGGTGAGGATCACCGTGCCGGAACGATCCACCAGGATCGCGTCGCCCACCAGCCTGCGGTGCGCGATACGGCGGGACTGCAGGGCCTTCACCTGGTGCCAGGTGTCGCGCAGCAGATCGTCGGTGATCTCCTCGTCCGGCAGTGAGTCGAGGGTGTGTGCGCCGCTGTGCTCGTAGACGAGCATGACCGCGTCGGGGCCGAGCTCGGAGGTGGCGATCAGCTTGGGCGCGTTGGCGCCGGCCGCGATGGCCGCGTACGCCAGCAGCGCCTCCTGCTCCAGGGCCTGGCGCAACGACTGGAGGCTGCTGCGGGTGGCGAAGCCGCGCAGGGTCAGATTGCGCCACGCGCGATAGAAGAAGCCCTGGGCCTGCTGTTCCCGGTCGACCACCGTGACGTCCAGCGGCGGGCCGTCCTCGAGCGTGACGAAGTACCGCCGGCCCCGGTCGCCGGTGTCCGGGTTGTCCGAGGTGTCCTCGCGTGACGCGCTGACCGGGCGGAAGCCGACGGTCCGCAGGCCGGCCATCAGGGTCTGCCCGGTCGGCCGGACGTTGGGCGAGCCGACCGCGTAGAGCGTGCCGTAGGCCACGGTCCAGCCGATCAGCACGGTCAGGATGATCGAGAACGGTGTCGTGTACCCGGTGACGAGCATCGAGAAGGCGTCGAGCAGCAGCACGACCCACAGCACCGTGCGCCACCTGGGTCTGCGTGACATGCCGACGGCGGTCATATAGGCGATGACCGGCGCCAGATAGCCGTGCACGGGATCGGTCAGCGCGTGGATGTCCCCGGGGGAGGGCTGGGTGAGCGCCTCCTGGATGGAGTCGGGGGCGGCCCGGGCGACCCAGAGGTCGGTGGCGAGTGTCACACCGTGCGCGAGGACCGCGGCGAGCACGCCGTCGGCGATTCTGAGGCCGTCCCGTTTGATCAGCCGCTCGATCGCGAAGGCGACCGGCACCAGCAGGATCGCGATGCTGGACGCCAGACCCGCGATCTTGATGAGCAGGTCGGGTGCCTGCCCGGTGCCCTTGTTGATGTCCTGTTCGAGGCCCGAGGTGGTGCCGTGCGCGAACGCGGCGATCCCGATCAGCACCGCGACGGCGAGCACGCCCACCAGGAGACGCATCAGATCGGACGGGCGGTGCACGCGCGCGGGGAGCAGCGGTTCGTCGCCCTCCACCTCGTCGATGTGCGCGATGTCGGGCTCCTCGCCGGCCGTCTTCGGACGGTCCTCCGGAGACTCCGGGCGCGACGAAGCGTCAGAGGTGCCCCCCGTGTCCTCGGAATGCGCACCCTGCTGCTTCATCGTCTCTTCTTGGTCTCGTATCACCGGTCACCGCCCGCACGATGGTGGCATGCCGCACCGATACGCGGGGGCATCAGGGTGCACATGCGGGGGCGGACAGTCTGCCCGACGCGGTCCTGCCGGGCGAGGGAGGCGCTCGCGGGTACACGCGTCCCGTTGTCGGTGGGGTGGGGCAGGATGGGGCGGATGAGCGAGGAGAGCCTTCCGGAGGAAGCAGGCGCGCAGGACACCCGCACGGGGTACGACGGCGCCCGTGAGGAACCCGGGGAAGCCCTGCCCGCGTATGCCGAGCGGGTCCTCGACGTCGCCGAACTGATCCCGCCGGGCCGTGTCATGACATACGGGGACGTGGCCGAGTGGCTGGAGGAGGGCGGTCCGCGGCAGGTCGGACGTGTGATGGCTCTCTACGGGGGTGCCGTGCCGTGGTGGCGGGTCGTGCGCGCGGACGGCGTCCTGCTCCCGGGACACCAGCAGCGGGCGCTCGACCACTACCGCGCGGAGGGCACGCCCCTGAAGGAGGCGAGCCGGGCCGCCGAGGGCCACCTGCCGCGGATCGACATGCGACGAGCGCGGTGGGACGGCGGCGAACGCGCGGAGGGTCACACCTGACAGCTTCCGCCATCGGACGGCCTCCCGTGTGGCCCGTGATCCGGACGGGGGAATCGGGGCACGTCGGTGCCATGACGTACGTTCGTGAGGCGAGGGGCATGAGTGGCACGAGTGCCGCGAGTGGCCGGCGGGAAGAAGGGGAAGCCCTGCTTCCGCCTCACCCGTCGGCGTAGCGTCGGCTGCGCGTGTCCCCGTCACCCCGCGGTCACCGCCCGCCACGCGCGGTGGCCCGCCAACCAGTACTTCCACCAGGACCGGCGAACCACGTGAGCTCCTCTTCCTCCACCAGCGGCCTGTCGCACCCCCGGGTGCGGCGGGGGAGCCATGGCGCTTACCGACTGGTACGTACCCCTCCTGCCCGGGTGGCCCCCCCTCTTCTGGACGCCTCGCAGCGCTCCGTGGTTGACCACGCGGCCGGCCCGCTGCTCGTCCTCGCAGGTCCGGGCACCGGCAAGACCACCACGCTCGTCGAGTCCGTGGCCGAGCGCATCGCCCGGGGCGGGGACCCCGAGCGGGTCCTGGTCCTCACGTTCAGCCGCAGGGCCGCCGTCGAACTGCGTGACCGCATGGCCACCCGGGCCGGGGCGGCCCGCGCTCCCCGGGCGACCACCTTCCACTCGTTCTGCTACGCCCTGGTCCGCGCCCAGCAGGACAGCGACCTGTTCGTGGAGCCGATGCGGCTGCTGTCCGGCCCCGAGCAGGACGTCTCCGTGCGGGAGCTGCTCGCGGGCCAGGTGGACCTGGAGCGGCTCGGCCTCGCCCACGTGCGCTGGCCGGACGAACTGCGCGCCTGTCTGACCACGCGCGGTTTCGCCGACGAGGTCCGCGCGGTCCTCGCCCGCAGCAGGGAGCTGGGCCTCGGCCCCGACGCCCTGGACGCCTTCGCCCACCGCACGGGACGCCCCGACTGGCGTGCGGCGGCCGCCTTCCTGGCCGAGTACCTCGACGTGCTCGACCTCCAGGGCGTGATCGACTACGCGGAACTCGTCCACCGGGCGGTGCTCCTCGCCCGCAGGCCCGAGGTCGCCGCGTGGCTCGCCGCCCGGTACGACGCCGTCTACGTCGACGAGTACCAGGACACGGATCCCTCTCAGGTACGACTTCTGCACGCCCTGGCGGGCGGTGGCCGCACCCTTGTCGCCTTCGGGGACCCCGACCAGTCGATCTACACGTTCCGCGGGGCGGACGTGAACGGCATCCTGGACTTCCCGCACGCCTTCCCGCGCGCGGACGGCCGCCCGGCCCCCGTCGCGGTGTTGCGCACGTCCCGCCGCTCCGGCGCCGGCCTGCTGGCGGCGACCCGGCTGCTGACCCAGCGCATGCCGCTGACCCGCCTGCCCGCCGAGAAGGCGCGCGCCCACCGCGACCTCGCGCCCGTGAGGGACGGCGGCCGGGTCGAGGCGTACACGTACCCGACCTCGGGGACGGAGCTGGACAACATCGCCGACATCCTCCGCAGGGCCCACCTGGAGGACGGCGTCCCGTGGGGCGAGATGGCCGTGCTGGTGCGCGCCGGCTCCCGCACCGTCCCCACGGTCCGCCGCGCCCTCACGGCGGCCGGCGTCCCGGTGGACGTCGACGGCGACGACGTACCCCTCCGCCACGAACCGGCGGTGGCGCCGCTGCTGACGGCGCTTCGGGCGGTGGCCGCGGCGGAGGCGTCGAGGGCTCCCGAGGGGGAGGCCTCTTCCAAGGAGGGCCCATCCGCTTCCCAGGAGGGCCCTTCCGCCGAGCCGGACCCCTCCTGGCTCGACACCGAGACCGCCCTCACCCTCCTCACCTCCCCCCTCGCGAGCATGGACGCCGCCGATCTGCGCCGCCTCGGCCGGGCCCTGCGGGACGAGGAGCGGGCCGCGGGCAACCCGCTGCCGCCACCCTCCGACGTGCTTCTCGCACAGGCGCTCGCCGAGCCCGTGCGGCTGGCCGTGCACGACCCCGCGTACGCGCGCGGGGCCCAGCGGCTCGGGGCGCTGCTCCGCAAGGCCCGCGAGCGCCTCGCGGGCGGCGGTACGGCCGAGGAGGCGCTGTGGGACCTGTGGGACGGCACACCGTGGCCCGCGCGGCTGGAGCGGGCCGCCCGCCGGGGCGGCGCGGCCGGGCGCAACGCGGACCGCGACCTGGACGCGGTCTGCGCGCTGTTCGCGACGGCGGCACGCGCCGAGGAGCGCACCGGAGGCCGGGGCACGCTGAACTTCCTGGAGGAGATCGAGGCCGAGGACATCGCCGCCGACACCCTCACACGGCGTGCCGTACGCCCCGAAGCCGTCCGCCTGATGACCGCACACCGTTCCAAGGGCCTTCAGTGGCGCCTCGTGGTCGTCGCGGGCGTCCAGGAGGGGCTCTGGCCCGACCTGCGCCGTCGCGGCTCCCTCCTGGAGGCGGACCGCATCGGGCGCGACGGACTCGCCGAACCCCTCACTCCCGGCGCGCTGCTCGCCGAGGAACGCCGCCTGTTCTACGTGGCCGCCACACGCGCGCGTGAACGCCTGGTCGTCACCGCGGTCAAGGCCCCGGCGGACGACGGCGACCAGCCCTCCCGCTTTCTCACCGAACTCGGCGTCGAACCCAAGGACGTCACCGGACGCCCGCGCCGCCCGCTGTCCGTCGCGGCACTCGTGGCCGAACTGCGCGCCACCACGGTCGACCCGCGCGTCTCCGACGCCCTCCGGGAAGCCGCCGCCCGCCGCCTGGCCCGGCTCGCCGCCCTCGCCGACGAGGACGGCCGCCCCCTGGTGCCGTCGGCGCACCCCTACCGCTGGTGGGGCATGTTCGAACCGACCGAGTCCAAAGTGCCGCTGCGCGACCGCGACCAGCCCGTCGTGCTCTCCGGCAGCGCCCTCGACCAGCTGGCCAACACCTGCGCCCTGCAGTGGTTCCTGGGCCGCGAGGTGAAGGCCGACGCGCCCGCGACCGCCGCGCAGGGCTTCGGCAACGTGGTGCACGTCCTCGCCGACGAGGTCGCCTCCGGGCACACCCCGGCCGACCTCTCCGTCCTCATGGAACGCCTCGACTCCGTGTGGAACGCCCTCGCCTTCGACGCCCCCTGGAAGTCGGACCAGGAGAAGGACAACGCGCGCGTGGCACTCGAACGGTTCCTCCAGTGGCACGTCATGGACCGCACCGGGCGTACCCCGGTCGCCAGCGAGCACGACTTCGACGTCACCCTCGAAGCGGGCGACTACCAGGTGCGCATCCGCGGCCAGATGGACCGCGTCGAGGCGGACGGCGACGGCCGCGCCTACGTGGTCGACTTCAAGACCGGCAAGCAGGCGCCCACCGGCAAGGAGGTGGAGCGCCACCCGCAGCTCGCCGTCTACCAGCTGGCCGTCGGCGAGGGTGCCGTCGACGACGTATTCGACGGCGCGCGTCCCGAGCCGGGCGGTGCCGAACTCGTCCATCTCCGGCAGGGCGCCGCCCAGCGCGACGGCGGCGAGACCCTGCCCAAGGTGCAGGCCCAGGAGCCGCTGGAGGGGGAGTGGGTTGGCGACCTGCTGGCCACCGCCGCCGGGAAGGTCCTCGACGAGCGGTTCACGCCGACCGCCGGGCAGCACTGCACGCACTGCTCGTTCCGGGCCTCGTGCAGCGCGCGGCAGGAAGGCCGCCATGTCGTCGAGTGATCTATCGCACCACATGCTCTGACCTGGGCTTCTTCCTCCCCGAGGCCTCCCCGGATCCTCCCCGGAGACCGATCCGGCCGCCGCTGTCAGTGGTCACCACTAGCCTCTTTCGTTGTGCCAGCCCGTATCACCGATCCCGAACAGCTCAAGGAGCTCCTCGGCATCCCGTTCACCCCGGAGCAGACGGCCTGCATCACCGCGCCGCCCGCCCCGCAGGTGATCGTGGCCGGTGCCGGCTCGGGCAAGACGACGGTGATGGCGGCCCGCGTGGTGTGGCTGGTCGGCACCGGCCAGGTCGCCCCCGAGCAGGTGCTCGGCCTCACCTTCACCAACAAGGCCGCCGCCGAACTCGCCGAGCGCGTCCGCAAGGCGCTGGTCAAGGCCGGCGTCACCGACCCGGACGCCATCGACCCGGACAACCCGCCGGGCGAGCCGGTGATCTCCACGTACCACTCCTTCGCGGGCCGTCTGCTGACCGACCACGGGCTGCGCCTCGGGCTCGAGCCCACATCCCGGCTGCTCGCCGACGCGACCCGCTTCCAGCTCGCCGCGCGCGTCCTGCGCGAGGCCCCGGGCTCCTACCCGGCCCTGACCCGTTCCTTCCCGGACCTGGTCGGCGACCTCCTCGCCCTCGACGCCGAACTCGCCGAGCACCTCGTACGCCCCGAGGCGCTGCGCGCGTACGACGCCGAACTGCTGCTGACCCTGCGTGGCGTCAAGCTCAGCAACGCCGACCTGCGCAAGGTCCCCGAAGCAGCTGCCGCGCGCCGCGAGCTGGCCGAGCTGGTGAACCGCTACCGGGCCGCCAAGCGCGAGAGGGACCTGCTCGACTTCGGCGACCAGATCGCCCTGTCGGCCCGGCTGGCCGGGATCTCCGAGGTGGGCCGCGCCCTGCGCGACGAGTTCAGGGTGGTCCTGCTCGACGAGTACCAGGACACCTCCGTCGCCCAGCGCGTCCTCTTGGCGGGCCTGTTCGGCGAGGGCACCGGCCACCCGGTCACCGCGGTCGGCGACCCCTGCCAGGCGATCTACGGCTGGCGCGGCGCCTCCGTGGCCAACCTCGACGACTTCCCCGAGCACTTCGCCCGCGCCGACGGCCGCCCCGCGACCCGCCAGGCGCTCAGCGAGAACCGCCGCAGCGGCGGCCGCCTCCTCGACCTCGCCAACGGCCTCGCGGAGCCCCTGCGCGCCCTGCACGCGGGCGTGGAGGCCCTCCGCCCCGCCCCCGGGGCCGAACGCGACGGCATCGTGCGGTGCGCCCTGTTGCGCACGCACGCCGAGGAGATCGACTGGGCCGCCGACTCCGTCGCCCATCTCGTGAGGACCGGGACGGCACCCGGCGAGATCGCGGTCCTGTGCCGCACGGCGACCGACTTCTCCGAGATCCAGGGCGCACTGGTGGCCCGGGACATCCCGGTCGAGGTCGTCGGTCTGTCCGGACTGCTGCATCTGCCCGAGATCGCCGACCTCGTCGCCGTCTGCGAGGTGCTCCAGGACCCCGGCGCCAACGCCTCCCTGGTCCGCCTGCTGACCGGCCCGCGCTGGCGCATCGGCCCACGCGACCTCGCCCTGCTGGGGCGGCGGGCCCGGCTCCTCGTGACCCACGCGCGCGTGGAGGGCGACGACGACCCGGACCGCCGCCTCGCCGAGGCCGTCGAGGGGGTCGACCCGGCCGAGGTGATCTCCCTCGCGGACGCCCTCGACACCTTTTTGGAGACGCCGCTGGACGGCCACGGGGACGGCGACCGGTTGCCCTTCTCGCCCGACGCGCGCGTGCGTTTCGCCCGCCTGGCCACCGAACTGCGCGACCTGCGCCGCTCCCTGTCCGACCCGCTGATGGACGTCCTGCACCGCGTCCTCGCCGTCACCGGCCTGGAGGTGGAGCTGTCGGCGTCCCCGCACGCCCTGGCGGCGCGGCGCCGCGAGACACTTTCCAACTTCCTGGACGTCGCCGCCTCCTTCGCCGCCGGCGACAACGAGGCCAGCCTGCTCGCCTTCCTGGGCTTCCTGCGCACCGCCGCCCAGTACGAGAAGGGCCTCGACAACGCCCTCCCCGGCGGCGAGAACACCGTCAAGGTGCTCACCGCCCACAAGTCCAAGGGCCTGGAATGGGACGTCGTGGTCGTCCCCGGCCTGGTCACCGGCACCTTCCCCAGCAGCCAGGGCCGCGAGAAGTGGACCTCCCAGGGCAAGGTCCTGCCGCACGGACTGCGCGGCGACGCCGACACCCTCCCCGACATCACCTCCTGGGACGCCAAGGGCCTCAAGGCCTTCCACGAGGCCATGAAGGACCACCAGCACACCGAGGAACTCCGCCTCGGCTACGTCACCTTCACCCGCCCCCGCTCCCTGCTTCTGGGCTCCGGCCACTGGTGGGGACCCACCCAGAAGAAGCGCCGCGGACCCTCCGCTTTCCTCCAGGACCTCTACGAGCACTGCGCGGCCGGGTACGGCGAGATCGAGGCCTGGGCGGACGAACCCGCCGAGGACGAGGAGAACCCGGCACTGCACCGGGCCACCGCCGACCAGGTGTGGCCCCTGCCCCTGGACGAGGCGGCCCTGGCCCGCCGCCGCGCCGCCGCCGAGACCGTCCTGGCCCACCTGGAGGATCTCGCGTCCCACGAGGACGGGCACCCGGCGGCCGTGCACGACCCGGACGCGTTCGACGACCCGGAGTGGCCCCCGCCCCCCGAGGACGACGAGCCTCCGTACGACGGGCCCGACCCCTTCGATTTCGACGAAGCCCCCTTCGACGAAGGCCCCTTCGACGAAGCAGAAGCAGAAGCAGTGGCGGCGGCGGACGGCGACGCCCGGCCGACGGTCGGCCCCACGGTCCCCCACCAGGCGGGGCCACCGGAACCTCAGGACCCACACCCACACCCACACCCACACCGCAGCCCTCACCTCACCCCGGAGGAAGCCCGCACCATCGCCTCCTGGGACCGCGACCTCGACGCCCTCACCGGCGAACTCCTGCGCGCCCGCGACAGCGTCACCGAGGTCCCCCTGCCCACCTCCCTCACGGCCTCCCAGCTGCTGCTCCTGGCCGCCGACCCGGACGGCCTCGCCCAGGAGCTGGCCCGCCCGCTGCCCCGTCCGCCCCAGCCCGCCGCCCGCCGCGGCACCCGCTTCCATGCCTGGGTCGAGGCCCGCTTCGAAGAGCTGACGCTGCCCCTGCTGGAGCCGGAGGAGCTGCCCGGCCGCGAAGCGGAGATCGCCGACGAACGGGACCTGGAGGCCCTCAAGGAGGCCTTCGAGCAGACCGAGTACGCGCACCGCACGCCCTACCGGGTGGAGGCCCCCTTCCAGCTCGCGCTCGCCGGCCGCGTCGTAAGGGGCCGCATCGACGCCGTCTACAAGGAGGGCGACGGTGAGGGCACGACGTACGAGATCGTCGACTGGAAGACCAACCGCGCACGCACCGCGGACCCCCTCCAGCTCGCCGTCTACCGCCTCGCCTGGGCCGAGCAGCAGGGCGTCCCCACGGAATCCGTCACGGCCGCGTTCCTGTACGTGCGCAGCGGCGAGATCGTCCGCCCCGAGGACCTGCCGGACCGCGCGGCGCTGGAGCGGCTGCTGAGTGAGGAGCCGCCCGGTGAGGAACCGCACTCCGAGGACGTCAGTGCGGGCCGATAGGCTCGTGACCATGAGCCAGACCCCGGACAGCGTCGTCCGTACGTACATCCAGCAGCATCGCGACGCCTTCCTCGACGACCTCGTCGAGTGGCTGCGCATCCCGTCGGTGTCCGCCCAGCCGGACCACGCGCCCGACGTACGACGCAGTGCCGACTGGCTCGCCGCCGAGCTGAAGGAGACCGGGTTCCCGACGGCCGAGGTCTGGCAGACCCCCGGCGCGCCCGCCGTCTTCGCCGAGTGGCCTTCCGACGACCCGCAGGCGCCCACGGTGCTGGTCTACGGCCACCACGACGTGCAGCCCGCCGCCCGGGAGGACGGCTGGGACAGCGACCCCTTCGAGCCCGTCGTCCGCGAGGACCGTCTCTACGCGCGCGGGGCGGCCGACGACAAGGGCCAGGTGTTCTTCCACACCCTCGGCGTCCGCGCTCACCTCGCCGCCACCGGCCGTACCACCCCGGCCGTGCATCTGAAGCTGCTGATCGAGGGCGAGGAGGAGTCCGGCTCGCCCCACTTCAGGGCCCTCGCCGAGCAGCACGCCGAGCGGCTCGCCGCCGACGCCGTGATCGTCTCCGACACCGGCATGTGGTCCGAGGACACCCCCACGGTGTGCACCGGAATGCGTGGCCTCGCCGAGTGCGAGATACGGCTGCACGGCCCCGACCAGGACATCCACTCCGGCTCCTTCGGCGGCGCGGTGCCCAACCCGGCGACGGCTGCCGCCCGCCTGGTCGCCGCCCTGCACGACGAGCACGCGCGGGTGGCGATCCCGGGCTTCTACGACGGCGTGGTCGAGCTCACCGACTGCGAACGCGAACTCTTCGCCGAGCTGCCCTTCGACGAGTCGCAGTGGCTGCGCACGGCCAAGTCGTACGCCGCCCAGGGGGAGGCCGGGTACACCACCCTGGAGCGCGTCTGGGCTCGCCCCACCGCGGAGGTCAACGGCATCGGCGGTGGCTACCAGGGCCCCGGCAGCAAGACGATCGTTCCGTCCTCCGCCCTGGTGAAGCTGTCCTTCCGGCTGGTGGCGGGCCAGGACCCCGGCCATGTGGAGAAGGCCGTCCGCGCCTGGGCCGGGCAGCAGGTGCCCGCCGGGATCCGCTGCGCGATCACGTTCAGCGGGGCCACGCGCCCCTGCCTGACCCCGCTGGACCATCCGGCCCTCCAGTCGGTCGCCCGCGCGATGGGCCGGGCCTTCGAGCAGCCGGTCCGCTTCACCCGCGAGGGCGGCTCCGGACCGGCGGCGGACCTCCAGGACGTGCTCGGTGCTCCGGTGCTGTTCCTCGGCATCTCCGTCCCGTCCGACGGCTGGCACGCCCCGAACGAGAAAGTGGAACTCGACCTGCTCCTCAAGGGTGTCGAGACCACGGCGTACCTGTGGGGCGACTTCGCCGAGAACTGGCGCCATGCGCCCTGAGCGTCCCGGGCCGCCCGGACCGGCCGCGCGCGAGGGGCACACTGGAAGAGCCGCCCCGCACCGCCCGAGCCTTGCCGGACCCGGTCGCCTCCCGCCGTACGTCCCGCTGATCAGCCCGCCGAACCCGACCGTTCCACCGGGGAGTTGGAAGCACCAGTGACCACCTGGACCGACCAGAACGCCGACCGACCCATCTCGCTCACCGCCCCGAGCGGCATCGACAGGGGCGCGCGCCACCGGCTCGACGAGGCCTGGCTCGCGGCGGCGTGGAGCCACCCTTCGACGCGCTGTTTCGTGGTCTCCGGCGGCCAGGTCCTCATCGACGAGACGGCGGACGGGCACACCGAACTCGTCATGACCCCCTCCTTCGAGGCCCCCCTCACCGAGGCGCACCGCTACTTCCTCGGCATCGACGAGGACGGCGTCAGCTACTTCGCCCTCCAGAAGGACTCCCTGCCCGGGCGTATGGACCAGTCCGCGCGCCCGGCGGGCCTGCGCGAGGCGGGCCTGCTCCTGTCCGCCCGTGACGTGGGCCTGATGGTTCACGCGGTGGGTCTGGAGAACTGGCAGCGCACGCACCGTTTCTGCTCGCGCTGCGGCGAGCGCACCGTCATCGCGGCGGCCGGCCACATCCGCCGCTGCCAGGCCTGCGGCGCCGAGCACTACCCGCGCACGGACCCCGCCGTGATCATGGCCGTGACCGACGAGGACGACCGCCTCCTCCTCGGCCGCCAGGTCCACTGGCCCGAGGGCCGCTTCTCGACGCTCGCCGGCTTCGTCGAGCCCGGAGAGTCCATCGAGCAGTCGGTGCGGCGCGAGGTCCACGAGGAGGTCGGCATCACCGTCGGCCCGGTCGAGTACGTCGCCAGCCAGCCCTGGCCCTTCCCGTCCAGCCTCATGCTGGGCTTCATGGCCCGCGCCACCTCGACCGAGATCGAGGTCGACGGCGACGAGATCCACGAGGCCCGCTGGTTCTCCCGCGACGACCTGCGCGCCGCCTTCGAGTCCGGCGAGGTGCTCCCGCCGTACGGCATCTCGATCGCGGCCCGCCTGATCGAGCTCTGGTACGGCAAGCCGCTCCCGATGAGGAGCGTGGCCTGACGCCCGTGTGAGCCACGTACACACCCTGGCCGCGCAGACGGAGAAGGCGGTTCCCGAGCCGCCTCAGGAACCGCCTTCCCCGCACAACCGTGCTGCGCCTATGCGCCGACCTTCTGCTTCACCTGAGCCAGGGACGGGTTGGTGAGGGTGGAGCCGTCCGGGAACAGAACGGTGGGCACGGTCCTGATTTTTGCCGCCATGATCGTCGGGAACATCGTCTCCCCCTTGGACGCTCTGACCAGGGACGGTGGCCAGATGACAGCGGCGGAAGATCAGCGGGTTGCCCACCTGTGCTTGGGGGTTCCCCATGTCGGCAACGGCTACGGCAGTGACCACGCGTCGCGCACTCGGAGTGATCCGGCTCTCGGTCGGCGGACTCAACCAAACGGGTGAAGACACCCAGCGCCGCAAGATCACTAACCGTGTGATCGCGGACGAACTCGATCTTCTGGACGAGTGGGCCGTAGACGTCGATGTCTCGGCCTCACTGTCCCCCTGGAACAGGCCGGAACTCGGCAAGTTCCTGAACGACCGAATCGATGAATTCGACGTTCTGTACGTCCTGAAGATTGACCGTATCGTTCGGTCGGTCCGCGACCTATCGAACCTTCTCGACTGGTGCGAGAAGCACGGGAAGTCCCTCGTATCGGTTGAGGAAGGGTTCGACCTGGGTACATCCTGGGGCCGGACTATCGCCAAGATTCTCGCCGTTCTGGCAGAGGCAGAACTAGAAGTCATCAAGGAACGTATCCGCAGCTCTCGCGACTCTATGCGTGCCCAGGGTCGTTGGCCTGGTGGCCTGGTTCCATTCGGCCGTATCTCGGTACCGGCCGAGGACGGCGACGGGTACACCCTGGAACTCTGCCCGACGTATGGGCCGTGGCTTCTCCGCATGATTGAGAAGTTCTTGGAACTCAAGAACTTCGCTGCCGTCGCACGTTGGTTGAACGAGAACAAGGTTCCCACGGCTCAGGACATTGCCCGCATTCGTGCGGCCAAGGCCGGAAGCACGAATACCCGACTCTCCGGCAAGAAGGCAAAGCCGCGCGGTTCACAGTGGCACGCTACTTCTGTTCAGAACGTGCTCATGTCCCGGAACCTTCTCGGGGAATACGTCCGTGCAGACGGCACCGTAGAGCGCAACCCTGACGGTACTCCCGTCATTCGATCGGTTGCGGTTCTCACCCCGGAGCAATTCGAAGAACTCCAGGCAACCATCAAGACCGTGAAGTACACCAAGGGGCCTATCCGTACGTCTGCGCTTCTCGGAATCCTGTACTGCACGTGCGGGAAGCCCCTGTACTTCGCCAAGGGGAATGCCGCCAAGGGGCAAGAACCCCGGTTCAAGTGCGTAGGAAATAACGCCAAGGGAATCAAGGCGTGTGACGGACAGTCGTTCCCGGCGGTCGAGATTCTGGACGAACTGAAGTCGGTGTTCCTCGCGCAACTCGGCTCTAGCCCGATCCTGGAAAAGCGAATCAGTACGGACGACTCGGCTCTAGTGAAGATGGCAGTACTTGAAAGCCAGCTTCAGCAATACGTGGACGAACTGAAGGCAAACCGAATCGACGCAATGGAGTTCGCACGGCTCACCGCCGAAACGGCCACGGAACGCGAGAAGGTAAGCCAGACCCCTACCGGACAATCTCGCGTCGAATGGGTCGACACCGGGAAGACCTACGGCAAGTGGTGGGATGCGGTCGACACCCAGGAACGGCGCGAAAAGCTGGTCACCTGGGGAGTCAAGGCAGTACGGGGCGGGGACGGCATGACCCTGGACACAAGCGCGCTCACGTCCGGCATGCTCCGGGACGTCCAGAAGATCAAGAACCCAACCTTCACCAAGGGGGTACGAGTTGAGCTAGTCGGCCAGAGCCCCAAGTAGCCGCTACACGACAGCAGAGAACCCCGTACCGGGTTGGTACGGGGTTCTCGTCGCATCGGGGCCTGAGCGGCTCTCAGAGGCTCTTACAGGCTCGGGGGACCCTAACCCTTCACCGAGTCCAGGAACGCGCCCCATGCGTCCGGCTGGAAGACCAGGGCCGGACCCTCGGGGTTCTTGCTGTCACGTACCGGCACGACTCCCGGAACGTGGGCAGACTCGACACAGTTGTTGTCGCCGTTGGAGTAACTGGACTTGAACCAGTCGTAACCGGTAGTGGCGGCGTTATCGATGACAGACATGTTCAGTCCGTTTCCTTGATGTGCTGTTTGATGATGGATAGGGAGCGTTCGACCGGCAGAGCTTCCGAGTTGAGACGCCGGAACAAAGCGGTATAGAACTCCACCTGCTTCGGGTCTTCGTAATACACGATGCTCATTAGGTCATCCCGGTACACGATATCCGTCTCTACCGGCTCCGGGAACGCGAGGATGCCGAACGGCCCGTACAGCGCGACATTGATGGAAGCACTGGACGGGAGTACCTGAATCTGAATGTTGGTCTCACGGGCGAGAGTGATCAGCGATTCGAGCTGATCCCGCATCACATCCTTGCCTAGATCCGCCTTTAGGGCCGATTCGGCAATAACTGTCCATAGGCGCAAGGGGGTTGAGCGGGCAAAGGTCTGTCGACGTTGCCCGCGCACCTTGACTTGGGCCGCTACGTCTTCATCTGACTTCTCGGGGTTCTGCATCCGTACAACTGCCTCTGTATAGGCAGGAGTTTGCAGTAGTCCGGGAATGATGGACGTTTCCACCAAGTACAAGTCGGAAGCGTCCCACTCCAACGCGATTAGGTCGCTGTATTCGGAGTTCAACGCTCCCTCGTACTGCGACCACCAGCCACGCTCACGACCGTTGCGGGCAAGATCCTGGTACCGGGCACGGCGCGTCTGATCGGTCACGCCGTAGAAGTCCAAGAGGGCGCGCAAGTCAAGGGATCGGATGCCGGATTGTGCAGCTTCTATCCGGCTGATCTTGGACTCGGCACAGTCCAGCTCTCCGGCGGCATGCGCGATCGTCTTCCCGGCAGCCGTCCGGGCCTCCCGGAGCATGCGGCCGAGTCGCCGTTGCCGAACGGTCGGGTTGCGATTCACCGGCACGTTTGTGCGCCTCCTGGTCGTCGTCTCACTTCAGTCTGCCGTGCGGCTCCACCCCGAACAACCACGTTGCGTAACCCCCAAAGTGGGGACTTGCACTGTGAGGTGGACAACCCTCATGGTAGGGACTGTTCCGCAAAACACAGGCTGACTTGACAGGACGTCAAGTGGCTTGGGTGGCAAGGGTGGTCGGAGAGGTGATCATGGACGATTTCCGAACAGATCGAACGCGGTACCCCACTCGCAGCGCTTACGTGAGAACGGCCCGTAACCGCGTCCGCCGGGTGGCACTGGATTGGGGCTTGACCGAGTCCATGGCTGACGATCTCGCCGTAATCGCCTCGGAGTTGGTCACGAATGCGATCAGGCACGCGCACGCCCCGGCGGGGCGGGAAGTCGGTGTAAGCCTGGCTCTGTCCCCCGACTGCATCCGGCTGGAAGTCCGGGACGCCGGAAACACCTTGCCCGTTGAGAGGGAACCGTCCGCCGACGATTCCGGCGGTCGGGGGCTGTTCCTGGTGGACGCTCTTGCCGACAGGTGGAACGTGATCACTCAGGTTGTCGGCAAGATCGTCTTTGCTGAAATCGACCTGAAGCCTTCAACTCCCGCTCAATGCAACGGAGTTGCCCGTGTGTGACGCGATAGCGGCCACTTCTCCAGACCCGTTCGAGGGGACCCCCTACGAGGGTTCGCCGGAAGGCTGGTGGACCAAGCACGGCGGGGCCCTGGACGTCTCCTCTGGGGTGGTGTTCATCCCCGCCGGGGGCGACCTACCGGCGTGCTCTCACCCGTGCGCGCACTGCCGACGCAAGGGGGTGCAGCGATGACCCCACAAACTGAGGAGATCACCCCCGTACAGTCGGCATTCGTTGCGCTCTGCGATCACTGCATTGGGTGCCGAACATGCATGGCGATGGACGAGAACGGGGCGAACCTGAACCTCCCCTGTGAGGAAGCCGACCGACTAGACCAGGAGTACCGGAGTCGGAAGCGAGCCGAACGGCGCTGAGAACCCCGTAGAAGCCGCAGTGACGAGAGCCCCGAGCCTTCCCCCGGCTCGGGGTTCTCAGCGTCTCTCAGGCCCCGTACAGAGCCTCTGAGAGGCCGGACACGACAGAACCCCCGACCTGGTATGGGTCGGGGGCTCTCAGAGCCGTACAGGGGGCATTCAGAGATGCCGGTAGAGCGTTGCTCGGGATACCCCCAGAGCCTTAGCGATCGCGGTCACACTCTCCCCCTTGGCATGGCGGGCACGGGCCGCAGCGATTTTGTCGTCATCCACCACGGTCGGCCGTCCGCCGTGGTTGCCGTTGCGGGCCGCAGTGTCCAGCCCCTCTAGGGTCTTCTCCCGGATTCCCTCCCGCTCTACCTCAGCGCTGACTGCCAGTACGGCAAAGACGATTGCACCGGCCCCATTCGGGTCGTACACGCCTTGGAGCGGGCCGGAGAGCAATTCCAGTTGGATTCCATCGGACTGGAGAAGGGAAGAGAGGGTCATCAACTCGGCTGCGCTGCGAGCGAGACGCTTCATTTCGACCACGGTCAGGATGACCGGCTGCCGGGGCGCGGCTGCCTTGATCTCCCGGGCCAGGGTCAAAGCCTTGTCGAGTTCGGGCCGTTCCTTCACCCGAGTACTGATCTTCTCTGAGAACACCCGTGTGCAGTCGGCACGTGACAGTGCATCCAACTGGCTTTGGAGTTCCTGCCCCACAGTGGAGCACCGGGCATACCCGATGCGGATAGCTGCGCCCGGCGCAGCTTCGGGTACCACGGGGACGGGGACACCGGACACCCACGGCTTACCGGGGTTGCGGTCGGCCGGTGTCTTGACCGTCAGCTCAGCCTTGAGGGACGGCACCAGGGCGAAGCGTCCCGTGTGGTAGTTCGCTGCCACCTTGCCCGTTGCCGTACGGCAGGGGCTCCCTGCGGGGGCCTCACACTTGGGGCAGTCGTGGCGTTCAACCTGAGTGGCGTCTGTCTCATGCGTCGTCGTTGAGGTCATGCCCCGACTGTCTCATAAACGCGTCTCATAATCCATGGACCGACTCGCCTTTTTGAGACGGGTTGTGAGACACGAGAGATGGGGCGAATCGGACACCGTCCGGCCGGGGCTCGGTCGTCTCATAAACGATCGTTTGTGGACATGATCAACACCGTCACTAGCTGCCCGCGTGTGCTGAGCAGACGCAGGACGCCAGACGGCGGAGTGATCGCCTAAAGGGGTTGACACCGTGGGACGCCAAGGGGATGGGACGGCAGCCAGTATGGCGCGGCCGTACCAGGGCACACGTGGCTAGTCCCGGGACGCCTTGGGCTCGTGCACGGACATATGCGGGGTTGACATAAGGATGTTGACAACCTCGCGCATAAAGAGGGCCGATGCGGCGCAAAGGCCGAACGTCCGCCCCTAAAAGGTCTGTCATTCTGAGAGAGGTACCCCCTTGGGGGGTATTTCCTGTCTGGCCAGGGCCCGGAGGGTCGCCGGAGCTATAGCGAGCATTTTTTGGAAAAGTTGCTCTCTTGCCTGTTGCCGTGGGGCGCGGAACTTACCACTAGGGAGTTACCAGTGGAATCGTCTATGGTTCCGCCCTCATAGTTCCACCCCCTCTCTTATAGAGAGGGGAGGGGTTGGAACTATGGTGTTGGGGAGTCATAATTCTGAGCATGATTCCATCGCAGTTCCAGCATGATTCCAACGCCTTGACCTGCGAATTAGCGGAATCATGAATGGAACCGCCGGCTAGGGGTGATCGCGATTCCGACCCTGGTTCCAGCATGATTCCAGAGTGTTTGATAGAGGGGTTCTGGAATCACGTCCAGAACCCCTCTATGTCAGGGTCAGGCTTCCAGGCCGATCGCTTTGTGATCGTCATCAACCCAATAGTGGCGCCTTGCCTTGCTCTTAAGGTCCGGCTTCACGCGGATGCGGTCGACCTTCTCAAGAGACTTAAGGAACGTTGTGTTAGCTGCCCTGTTTCCGGTGAGCTGTGCCAGTACCGCACTCTGGTTTGCGCCTGGGTTATGCGTGAGGAAAATGCGCACCTTAGCTTCCTTGGCTTCATCCGAATCAGGCACGTTGCGAAATTCGGTAGTGAGCATCGCCCCTGAGAGGACGTGACCAGATTTACCGTCGGCCCACTTCTCCTCACCCTTCTCGCCGACCTTTTCACCAATCCGCTTAATGGTGACTGAATCAGGCTCCAGTCCACCGCGAGTGTTCGTGCACGTCATAACGAGCGTGCCGCCCTTTCCGAGCGACATTATGTATTCGACGTCAATGTCTCCGGTTTTTGCGGAACTACCACGGGCACCGCGTTCCGGGGTCTTACCCGTGTGGTCTAAGCGGATAATGGTGAGATCCGGAAGGGTGATACGCAGCGGGACAATGACGCCGTTAAAAACGTTGTTCACAGTGTCCGGTGAATTCTCTTCACCCTGAACGAAACGGGCAAAGGTGTCTAGGATTAAGACATCTGGCCTGAAATTGAGAACATGCTGTACGAATTCCTTTGCTCCGACAGGAGTGTCGAGAGCGGCTCCCGGAGGGAAGGTCTTTATGTCCAGACGGCCGCCGTGTGACTCCTTCGACATTCCGAGAGCCCGTACCTGCGCCTTGTTGCTGCGCTGAGAATTCTCCCGGTCCAGGTAAAGTACCCTTAGCGGCTCTCCTCCAGCCTCGTCTCCGAGGAAAGGAAGACCGGCCGCACAATGATAAGCAAAATCCTTGAGGAGCAGCGTCTTGCCGACCTTTGGAGCCGAGACCAGAGATGCGTAGCTTCCTCGGATAAGGAATCCTCCCGGTAGCCAGTGGGTTGGGCCGTCATCCTCATCAAGCGTGTCCCAGTCCATGGAGGATGCATCCCAGAGCGAGACGGCTAAACCAGCTGGGGCCGCGCTTCGTTCTGACACGGCCTCTCGTACGAAGTCAGGAGCGCTGCGGGAAAGGTTCTCTTCGGTGACGGTCTGGTACGCGGAGTGAATGCACTTAGCCATTCGTGAGTCATTCCATGCGTCGTCTCCGCCACGGGGTGCTGCATCTACAAGTCGGGCAACTACGCCGGATTCTGAATGGCTGTAGTCATCAACTCCCGTGCGCATAATGACGCCAGTCTGTAGCGAGTTCCAGTTGCTGGCAGCCAGGGAAAGCGCCGAGAGGGATACGTCATAGACGAGATCGTCCCAGCCTTCATCGTCGTACTCATCAATGAACCGGAACAGGATGCCTTCTAAGGCCTTCTCGGCGTACGCATCTGCCCTGTTCATCAACCCATTAGACATGTTCGCTACAGCTGCGGCAGGAAGCTGGCCAGTGGCGTTGAGGGATGCATCAGAGGACTTTAGTAAGTCAATCAGAGCCTCCGGCATTGGCAGCATTGTTTTGCCGTTATCAGGCCCGTACGATCCCTTCTTGCTTACGCTCGGATAGACGACAACCATTCCACCAGTACTGCGGATATCGATGCCGGGATACTTCTTTTTCAGGGCCCGATTAGAATTGGTAATAACCGCGCATTCTGGGTACTCCACCCAATAATGCGTCCCACCTGATCCGGTCCCGAACTGTAAGGTCTCACTCAAATTGACGCCGATGTCCGAGCAGAGCCGGTCAAAGGATTCAGCGCCCCCGTGATCTGGGTCCACATCAATTACAACACCGATACGGCGTCCATCTACGATACCGGTGTGAATTCCTACGTTAAGGAGCGGGTCACCGCCCGGTCCCCAGGTCTCGTCAACCTGCCTTGGCGTAGTAATGTGCTGCTCTTGCTCATTCCAGCGCGAGCCAACGTTCGGATGCTTTCCAGGAGTTGAGCAAGCGTGTCCTTTCCAGCAACTACAATCGCCTGACCCGTCAATGTAGTAGCAAGAGGTAAGGGCGAATCCACGTCGGACGTAGCCTTTGAGGGTTCGGCGCTTGGGATCGTCATCGATCCCTTCTGGAGAATCCGGAATTTCGGTGATGTCGATGTCAGCAAAACGGATTGGTAAGAAGGTGTTCTTCTCGTCGTTCATCTGTGTTTCCTATCGGTGATCTGAGCTGCTGTCCTCCGGGACAATCGCGTCAATGGTTGGATCATTCAGAGCTTCTGCGGTAAGGGCTGTTTCTACTAGCCTGCGGATAATCTCCGCTCTTGCTACGCCGTCCCGCCTCTGCATGTAGAGAATGGCGTCAACCGCCCATAACTCACAGCGGAAGTACTGAGTTGGCCTAGGGTCTGGGCTTGGGTGGCTCATAGTCCCAATACCTCCGCCACGGCCTTGGTTAACTCCGGGTCACCCGATAATGCCATGCTTGAAATTCCGAGACGTAAGATGAGATCTACGGTGTTAGCCCGCGTCTGTCCGTGGTGCATTGCGATCGTGTCGATCGCGTCGAGCATGGCCGGATCGACCACGAAGTCGTCTAAATCGTCAGGTCGCTTCATTCCTGACCCTCTTTCTTGTTGCCGTCTAACTGCTCTAGCCACTTTGCCTCGCTGTATCCGTAGTCAGCGAGATAGTTCGAAAGACTTGCTCGGAAGATGTCTGCCTCGGTGCGTCCAGCGCGTTTCCCGATTTCCTTGATAGCGGTGAACATCCACTCTGGGGTGCGGATGTGGTGTACGTGTACAGGGTTCTCTGACACTTGATCCTCCTTCGATATGGTGCGCATATAGCTATGGTACCGGGGCGGACTCATCCCGTGGGAGGCAGAAATTTTGCAGCCTGTTCGCCCATGCCTGATCGGTACAATGGAGGCAGCGCAAAGCAACCCCAGTCAGGGGCTAGGTAACCTCAGCTTCAAGGCAAGTACAGAAAAAGCTCTCCCAGTAAGGGACTCAAACTTCATACCCTCCGGAGTGCTCGCAGAGGCGAGACACCCGGCACTGCCAGCCTTCAAACGCGTCTGCGTTGAGGGCTACTTTTCGTTGTCCCGTAGCGCATCCGAAAGAGCGGCTCGCGGGCCCTTGACACACGAGAACCCCGCCCTCCCCTAGCGGGGTGGTACGGGGCTCTCAGGCTAACTGTGGCGCAGGACTCAGCTTGCCCCGAGAGCCTGTTTGACCTGGGCAAGAGAAGGGTTCGTCATGACTGCCTTGGGGGTATCCTCCCCGGAGGCAAAAACAACAACCGTGGGCACCGTCTGGTTTCCGCCATTCGCCTTCTCCACGAACGCGGCGGATTCCGGGTCCTGCTCGATGTTGATCTCGGTGTACGCGATGCCCTCGCGGTCCATCTGGCTCTTCAGCCGGCGGCAGTAGCCGCACCACGTGGTGCTGTACATCGTCACAGTGCCCAGCATGTCTCTTGTGCTCCTTCGGTGGCTCGGGGCGGGTGGTCGCAGAGGTGGAACGTACGTGAGGGGGCCGCCATTCCCGGGGTCCGGGAGGTGCCGGACGTGATGCCTGCCGCATTAGTACGACTATCGGGGCCCACCTGTGGACAACCGGCACGGCCGTCTCCCACGACCTGGCAGCATGGCCGTGTGACAGCAGCAACGCACTCCACCCTGTTCCCGCAGGTACCGGACTCGGCCGACGCGGTGCTCGACGGGCTCGACCCCGAGCAGCGCGAGGTGGCCACCGCCCTGCACGGTCCGGTGTGCGTCCTGGCGGGCGCGGGCACGGGCAAGACCCGGGCGATCACCCACCGCATCGCCTACGGGGTGCGCGCGGGCGTCCTCCACCCCTCCAGCGTGCTCGCCGTCACCTTCACCAACCGCGCCGCCGGAGAGATGCGCGGCCGGCTGCGCCAGCTCGGCGCCGCGGGCGTCCAGGCGCGCACCTTCCACTCGGCGGCCCTGCGTCAGCTCCAGTACTTCTGGCCGAAAGCGGTCGGCGGCTCCATGCCCCGGCTCGTCGACCGCAAGATCCAGCTCGTCGCCGACGCGGCCGCGGCCTGCCGCATCCGGCTCGACCGGGGCGAGCTGCGGGACGTCACCGCCGAGATCGAATGGTCCAAGGTCACCCAGACCGTCCCCGCGGACTACGCGCCCGCCGTCGCCAAGTCGGGCCGTGAGGCCCCGCGCGACCCCGCGGAGATCGCCCAGCTCTACGCCGCCTACGAGGACGTCAAGCGCGAGCGCTCCGTCATCGACTTCGAGGACGTGCTGCTGCTGACCGTGGCCGTCCTCCAGGACCGGCACGACATCGCCGAACAGGTCCGCTCCCAGTACCAGCACTTCGTGGTCGACGAGTACCAGGACGTCAGTCCCCTCCAGCAGCGCCTTCTCGAACTGTGGCTCGGCGAGCGGGACAGCCTGTGCGTGGTCGGCGACGCCAGCCAGACGATCTATTCGTTCACGGGAGCAACTCCGGACCATCTGCTCGATTTCCGCACCCGCCACCCCGGCGCCACGGTCGTCAAGCTGGTCCGCGACTACCGTTCCACGCCCCAGGTCGTCCACCTCGCCAACGGCCTGCTCGCCCAGGCCAGGGGCCGCGCGGCCGACCACCGCCTGGAGCTCGTATCCCAACGTGCGCCGGGACCCGAGCCCGCCTATACGGAGTACACCGACGAGCCGGCCGAGGCGGAGGGCGCGGCCCGCCGCATCCGTGAACTCGTCGACGCGGGGGTCCCGGCCGCCGAGATCGCCATCCTGTTCCGGACGAACGCGCAGTCCGAGACCTACGAACAGGCCCTCGCCGACGCCGGGGTGCCCTACCAGCTGCGCGGCGCCGAGCGGTTCTTCGACCGCCCGGAGGTGCGCAAGGCGGGCGTCGCCCTGCGCGGCGCGGCCCGCTTCGGCGGCAACGACTCCCTCCTGGACGACGTCGTCGACCTGCCCTCGCAGGTGCGTGCCGTGCTGTCGGGCGAGGGCTGGACACCGCAGCCACCGGCGGGCTCCGGCGCCGTCAGAGAGCGCTGGGAGTCCCTGGCCGCCCTGGTGAACCTCGCCCAGGACTTCGCCGCCGCCAAACCCGGCGCCACCCTGGCGGACCTCGTCGCCGAGCTCGACGAACGGGCGAACGCCCAGCACGCTCCGACCGTGCAGGGCGTCACCCTCGCCTCCCTGCACTCGGCCAAGGGCCTGGAGTGGGACGTCGTCTTCCTGGTCGGCGTGGCCGAGGGCATGATGCCGATCACCTACGCAAAGACCGACGAACAGATCGAGGAGGAACGCCGTCTCCTGTACGTCGGCGTCACCCGTGCGCGGGAACACCTCCAGGTCTCCTGGTCCCTCTCCCGCTCACCCGGCGGCCGCCCCAACCGCCGCCCCAGCCGTTTCCTCGACGGGCTGCGCCCCGGCTCGACGGCCACCAAGGGCCGTACGACCGGCGGTGCCGCGGGCGGCATCGAGCGCGGAATCCCCGGAACCAGGGGTTCCGCCCCGAGGCGAGTGCAGCGAACCCCCGCCCGCTGCCGCGTCTGCGGCCGCACGCTCACCGACGCGGGCGAGATGAAGCTGATGCGCTGCGACGGCTGCCCCTCCGACATGAACGAGGGCCTCTACGAACGGCTCCGAGAGTGGCGCGCCGAACAGGCAAGGAGCAGTGGTCAGCCCGCCTTCTGCGTCTTCACCGACAGGACTCTGGTGGCGATCGCCGAGACCGCCCCCGACGACGAGCACGAGCTGGCACGCATCCCTGGCGTCGGGATGCGCAAGCTCACCCGCTACGGAGCCGATGTCCTGGCCATCTGCGCAGGCCAGTACCCCGGAGGGGACACAGATCAGGACTGATCCCAACTCGTCGAAAAAATAGTTTGCGCATGCCCCAGCAATCCCCATAGGTTCTTAGGCACGAGAGCAGCGGCCTTCTCGAAGGCCCTGATTCCGTGTTGTACTTGCATATCCGTCGGACTGGTTCACCCAGTCCCCCGAGACGCCGAGAGGAGGCGAGTCCAGTGATCAGCATCAACAGCAGCTCCATCAGCATCGTGAAAATGACCGATCGCTCGGCCGTCTCCACGTGCATGCTCGGCGTTTCGAACCTGGGCACCGGTCTGTCCGGCATTCGTGCCGTCCGTCCGGCGTCCTCCTCCCTTGCTCCCACGGGCCTTCCCGTCCGTGAGCGCAATGAGCGACCGACCAAGGCACTGGAAGCGGCAGTAAAGGGACAGGCGCGGGCCTATGCCTTTACGGCGACCGGTGCCGGATTCCGGACGCAGACGACGCAGCACCACCAGATGTGGGCCTTCCGTGGGCCAGAACCCTGGAGTGATCCAGCCTGATCTGATCAGGCCGGCGCCTTCAGGGCCGCGGAACCCCATCCGGGATCCGCGGCCCTTCTGTTTGTCCCTGACCAGGGACGACGGACCGAAGGAGCCTCGGGACAAGAAAAGAACCGGGTACCAGCCGCCCCCGGCCAACAGGCCGGAACGACCAGACGAGGAAGACGAACCGTGCAACTCGAAGCGCACGCCCCGTCCGTACCGCCTTCCGACACGATCCCCAAGCCCGGCCCCACGGAGGACTCCGCCTTGACCCCCCTCACCGCGCTCACCGCGCTCGACGACGCCATCGAGAACCTCGGCGTACCCGTCCCGTGCCGCTTCTACGACCCGGAGGTCTTCTTCGCCGAGTCGCCGGCGGACGTGGAGTACGCCAAGTCCCTGTGCCGCACCTGCCCGCTGGTCGAGGCCTGCCTCGCCGGCGCCAAGGAGCGGCGTGAGCCGTGGGGCGTCTGGGGTGGCGAGCTGTTCGTGCAGGGTGTCGTCGTCGCCCGGAAGCGGCCGCGTGGCCGCCCGCGCAAGAACCCGGTCACGGTATGAACACCGCAGGAACGATCGACCGTCCTTTCACGCACGACCCCCAGAAGCAGGCCCCGATGAAGCCGTCCACCCACGAGCCCGCAGGCTCCGCGACTCAAGACCTCACCCCGCACGGCGCGAGGGACTCGCGCCAGAACAGGACCCGAGAGATGCAACTCATCCCAGAAGCCATGGCTCGTGCACATATGCACGAGCGACTGCAGGAGGCGGAGCGAGACCGCAGGGCCGCGCGCCTGGTGGCCGCCCGCCGGATGCAGCGCAAGGCGGAGCGCGCCTCACGGCGTGCCCGCCGGGCGCTCGCCATGGCGGTCATGCAGTAACCGAACCCACCTGAAGCGGTGGCCTCCCGATCCGGGAGGCCGAGCTCACCCCGCGGGGGCCGGTCCGTGCGAACGGACCGGCCCCCGTGGTGCGTTGTGTCCGCGAAGCCGCCGGGCACGGAGATATCGTCGGCGCGTGACGAGCCCTCCCGGAGGAAACGACGACGAAGGCTCCGCCGCGGAGCCCGAACGCCTTGTCTGCGCCCGCTGCGGCACCTCGGCCGAAGCCCCGCAGCTCACCTGGACCTGCTCCGTGGAGCACGGCGCCCGCCGGGACTTCTGCGAGACCTGCTCCCGGAAGAACCTCAGATCGATCGAGGGGCGACTGGACTCGGACTGGTGGTAGAGCGCGGGGAGCCGATCACCCGCGGGACCCGCCGGGGCTCACGCCTCCGCCGCCGGCTCCTCGCCGTCCGCCGGGTCCTCCGGTTCGAACCCCGGCAGCCACTCCTCCAACTCTTCGCGCAGACGCACCGCCGCCCCCAGCTGACACAGCACACCGATCGTGCTCAGGGTCACCCGGTGGATCAGCAGATACGCAGGGGGCAAGTTGAGCTGCTTGGCGAGCTGGTAGGCGGGGGAGCGGGGGTCGGCGACACGCGCCGCCTGGCTGCGCATCCAGCCGCGAGTGAAGGTGAACTCCTCGACCTGGGCCGGCTCGATGATCGGCAGCAGGTAGTCCAGCACCGCGTCGGGATCGAGCTCTATGGTCTCCTTGACGAACCCCTCCGCGCACAGAAGCTCGTAGACCGCCTCGGCCTCCCCGTCCAGCGTCATCCGCAGGGATTCGCCGATGGTGGCCGGCAGACCACCCGGGAGACGGTCGACCGTGCCGAAGTCCAGGACACCCAGGCGCCAGTCGTCCTCGCCCTCCGGACCGCCGGGCAGCAGCCGGAAGTTGCCCGGGTGCGGGTCGGCGTGCAGCAGGCCGGTGCGGGCGGGGCCGGAGAACAGGAAACGGGCCAGGAGCTGGCCGGCGCGGTCACGCTGCTCCTGGGTGCCGTCCGCGATGATCTCCGACATCGGGATGCCGTCGATCCACTCGGTGACCAGGACCTGGTCGGACTGGTGCACCACCTGCGGTACGACGACGTCCGGGTCGTCCGCGAACTCCTCCGCGTGAGCCTGCTGGGCCTGGGCCTCGAGGCCGTAGTCCAGCTCCTCCGAGACGCGGTCCTTCAGCTCCGCGATCAGCGGCTTGATGTCCATCCCGGGAATCAGCGGACCGAGCAGACGGGAGAAGCGGCTCAGCTGGTTCAAATCGGACAGCAGGGCCTCGCCGGCGCCCGGGTACTGCACCTTGACCGCCACCTCACGGCCGTCGTGCCACACCCCTCGGTGCACCTGGCCGATCGAGGCCGCCGCGGCGGGCTTGTCCTCGAACTCCAGGAACAGCTCATGCCAGCCCTCGCCGAGCCGCTCCTCGAGCACCGCGTGCACGGTGCGCGTCGGCATCGGGGGCGCCGCCTCCTGGAGCTTCGTCAGTGCCGCCCGGTAGGGGCCGGCCACCTCCTCGGGCAGTGCCGACTCGAAGACGGACAGGGCCTGGCCGAACTTCATCGCGCCGCCCTTGAGCTCGCCGAGCACCTTGAACAGCTGCTCCGCCGTGCGCTGTTGGAGCTCGCGGCCGACCAGCTCCGCGGACTCGCCGACGATCCGCTTGCCGAATCCCCAGGTTGCCCGCCCGGCGATGCCGAGCGGGAGTGCGGCGAGCTTGGCGGTCCGGGTGACCGCCTTCCGGGGAAGATCAGACATGCGCCCTCCAAGTCCCAGCCGGCCGCTCCGCCTCTGCCTCACGGCACTGCTCCGACGGCCGTTGCACCGCCATTGTCTCGTGTGACCCCCCTTCCTCCGAGAGGCGCTCCCCCTTTCCTCTCTCCGCCGCAGCGCACGGGCATGCCGGATGCGCCCAGACCGGCCGAGCATGCCAGTGGAGACGGGGGACGGACACCTCCCAGCGTGCCCCGGCGCTCGACGGAACGCGGCCGTCGAGGAAAGCGAGCGCGTGGGCGGCCGCCAGTCCGGCCACGGTCGTGGCGAGTGCCAGGTCGCAGGGCCGCACGTGACGCTGTCTGCCGGAGCGCCACTGGGCGACCAGGCGCGGCCAGGTCGGATCCCGGTCGGTGCGGCTGTTGTGCAGACAACCCGCGCAGCCCGTCTCCCCGGGCAGGACGAGAGGGCCGACCATGCCGGTCCCCTCCACCACACCGGCGTACAGATGGGGTGTCCCGGCGGACATCAGCGACTCGGCGGCGGACGGGTCCGGCGCGTACATGGCCACGTCGTCCCGCGGGGCGACGATCACCAGCGAGAAACCGGGGTCGCCTTCCTCCGCGGGTGCCTGTGCTGTCGCGGGGCGCGGCGGCCGGTCCGGGGCCGCCCGGCGCGCGGCACGTCGGGCCGCCTCGTCGCGGCGGTCGCCGACGGCATCGGCGGGCAGTCCGCCCGGCGCGACGTCCCACGGTTCCACCCGTCCGAGGTCGCGCACATCGACCTCGCCGACGCCGGCGCCGGCCAGCAGCGCGGCCAGCACGGCGCCGACCCGGCCCGCACCCCGCACCTGAACGCGTTGCGCGCGCCGGGCGGCCAGCTGTCTGATCGCGTCGCCGGGAGCGGAGGTGGTCAAGGACAGGGAGGCCAGGTCGGGGCGCAGCCGGTCGAGGACCTCCTTCTTCCCGCGCAGGGCGTCGGCGGCAGATCCGCCGCCCCGCGCGTCGTCCAGGAGACCGGCCCGCGCGAGCCTCCCCACCAGCCCGTCGACATGACCGTCGGGCAGATCCATACGGCGTCCCTCCTCGCGCAGCAGCTCCAGCCCCCGTGTGCCGTTCAGCAGGTCGAGGAAACTGCCCGTCGCCAGGTCCATCGGGCCGAGCGTCATCGCATGCGCCGGCGTCATCCCGAACTGCACCGTATTGAGGTCGCGCCAGCCGCGCCTGAGCGCGGGTTTCACCATCGGATGCATGACAGGCCCCCGTATGTCATAGATCGTCCCCGTGTGCCGGTCGAGTGCGGGAGCAGCCCGAGACTGGCCCGCAGGCCCGGCCTGGTCCCGGACCGAACCCGCCCAGCGCTTCGCCGACAAGAGCCAGCATGCCCAAACCCGCCGTCGGCTGCCGAAAGTTGTCCACAGGTACGAGCATTCGTCGTACAAATCCGGCGGCCGGTGGGGGCATCGGCACCGAACCGTCCCGGAGCCGGGACTTCCCCGTGTGCAGCGGGTAACGTCGGGGCGTGCCCGCCGACCCACTGCACCGCGCCGGAAAGCCACAGCGCAGCACGATGAGCCAGCCGCCGAGCGGCTCGAGGGCGAGCGCGATCGAGGTCCGCAGGAGCACCCGCCGACGCCGAACGGTCTCCGCGTACCGCGAGGGCGATCGCACCGTTGTGCTCATCCCCGCCCGGATGTCCGAGGCGGAGGAGCAGCGCTGGGTGACCGTCATGCTCGACAAGCTGGCCGCCCAGGAGAGCAAGCGGACCCTCGGCGACACCGAGCTGGCCGAGCGGGCCCGGCGTCTGTCGGACCAGTACTTCGGCGGGCGGGCCCGGCCCGCTTCGGTGCGCTGGGTGACCAACCAGAACACGCGCTGGGGATCCTGTACCCCGTCCGAGGGCAGCATCCGCCTGTCGCACCGCCTCCAGGGCATGCCCGAGTACGTCGTCGACTACGTCCTCGTCCACGAACTCGCCCATCTGCTCGTCCCCGGGCACGGACCTCGCTTCTGGGAGCTGCTGGAGGCCTATCCGCGGACGGAGCGGGCCCGGGGGTACCTCGAAGGCGTGGTCGCCGCCGAGCGATTGCCGCATGTGCCCGGGGCGCGGGGTGAAGGCCCCACGGGGTGAGTGACACCTTTGCGTGAGCGAGCAGCCGATACGGCTGCGCGGGGGTTATGTACCGGGTCTGTACCGACACCGTCCGGTGTCAGAGTTTGCCGTTAGCCTGGCGCAACGCAATCACGTTCTGGATGGGGGACGGTCGTTACGCATGGCCAGGGAATTCCAACGCGGCCACAAGGCCAGGATCAGTGACCTCACCGCGGGCACGGATCTGTACGTAGGTGTGCAGATCTCGGGCCCCGGGCTGAGCTTCGACATCAGCTGCTTCGGCCTCGACGCCGACGAACGGCTCTCGGACGACCGCTACTTCGTCTTCTTCAACCAGCCGAAGTCCCCCGAGGAATCCCTTCAGCTCCTCGGCGCCCAGGCGGGCGACACGGAGTCCTTCCGGGTGACGCTCGACCGGATCCCGTCGCAGATCCAGAAGCTGTCCTTCACGGCGACGATCGACGGTGCCGGCCAGATGTCGCAGATCGCCCCCGGGTACATCCGCATCGTCGCGGGCGGCGAGGAGGTGGCCCGCTACTCCTTCAACGGCTCGGAGTTCTCCACCGAACGGGCCGTGATGCTGGGTGACTTCTATCTCAAGGACGTCTGGCGGTTCGCCGCGGTCGGACAGGGCTTCGACGGCGGCCTCGACGCGCTGCTGAAGAACTTCGGCGGCGAGGTGGCCGAGGAGGAGGCGCCCGAGCCCGCCCCGCAGCAACCGCAGGCCGGCGCCGCCCCTGGCTTCGCCCCGCCCGCGTTCGGCGTCCCCGGCACTCCGGAACCGGCCCCGGCCCCGGCCCCTGCCCCGGCAGCTCCTCCGGCCCCCGCTCCCGCGCCGCCGCCCGCTCCCCAGCCCGCCGCGCAGGGCTTCGCGCCGCCTCCGGCACCGGCGCCGGCACCCGGAGTGCATGGCGCCCCGACCATCGTCGCGCCCATGAACAACCCGCCCGGCGGTTCCCCGGTACCGCCTCCGGCCCCGGCGCCCGCGCCCTACGGCCAGCCGGGCCAGCAGCCGCCGCCGTACGGCCAGGTCCCCGGCCAGACGGCTCCGCTGCCTCCCGGCTACGGCCAGCCCCAGGCGCCCCAGGCGCCCCAAGCACCTCAGGCCCCGGCCCCGCCCCCTGGCTACGGCCAGCCGCCGCCGTACGGGCAGGCTCCCTACGGTGCCCCGCAGCAGGGTGCTGCCCCGCAGGCCGCCGCTCCCCAGGGCGCCGGTGTGTCCGCCGCGCTCCAGCAGTTCAAGGAGACCCCCACAGGGCAGCGCTGGACGCAGCAGAACAAGAAGCTCGTCCGCGTCGACCTCGGCGTCGGCGGACAGCCCGTACTGGCCCGGCAGGGCAGCATGGTGCTCTACCAGGGCAAGGTCGACTTCAGCTACAAGGGCGCCGGCTTCGCCGGCCGGATCGTGGGCAACGCGACCGGCCAGGAGATGCAGCTGATGCGCTGTACGGGCCAGGGCCAGGTGTTCCTCGCCGAGAACTCGACCATGCTGCACCCCATCGAGCTCCAGGGCGACGCCGTCTGTGTCTCCGCCGAGAACGTCCTCGCGTTCGACGAGAGCCTCACCTACGAGGTCCGCCGCATCGAGGGACACGGCATCCCCGGAGGCGCGCTGTTCACGATGCAGTTCCAGGGGAGCGGCACCATCGTCGTGAAGACGCACGGCACACCCGTGGTGCTGCCGGTCACGCCCACCACCTTCGCCGACTGCAACGCCGTGGTCGCCTGGTCGGCCGCCGCCCAGGTCGTAGTCTCCAGCCAGGTGCGGATGCGCCGTAACGCCTACCCCGGTGACACCGGCGAGAGCGTGAACCTCCAGTTCCGGGGAGCGCCCGGCAACTTCATCGTCGTCCAGCCGTACGAGGTCTGAGGGAGCCCGTCATGACACAGCAGCTCGCGGGCCACGCCCCCGCACCCGTCACCGCCCGCATGGAGAACCACGGCAATCACATGCTGAAGGTCGCCATGCAGACCGGGAACGACCTCTTCGCGCGCGTGGGGTCGATGGCCGCCTACGAAGGGTTCGTCCAGTACGAGCCCAACCCGCCGGCCGTGCGCCAGATCGCCAAGGACTGGATGACCGGCGAGGGCGCGCCCCTGATGAAGTGCTCCGGCGACGGCCTGCTCTACCTCTCCGACTACGGAGCGAACGTCGTCGTCATCAATCTCAACGGCGACGGCATCTCCGTCAACGCCACCAACCTGCTCGCCTTCGACGCCCACCTCACGTGGGGCGTCGAGCGGGTGAAGGGCCTGGCGAAGTTCGCCGGGCAGGGCCTGTGGAACACCAAGATCTCCGGGCAGGGCTGGGTCGCGCTGACCTCCCGGGGCAAGCCGATCGTCGTCGACTGCGGAGGCGGCGAGGACGAGACGTACGTCGACCCCGACGCACTCGTCGCCTGGTCCCCGAACCTCAAGGTCAAGGGCAAGCGCAGCTTCAGGGCCCAGTCGCTGATCGGCCGCGGCAGCGGCGAGGCCTACCAGATGGCCTTCTCCGGTCAGGGCATCGTCGTCGTCCAGCCCAGCGAGGACAGCACCGACCGCCTCCGGGTCCGGGGCTGAGGGGGAGCAACACGCCATGCAGAGCCCGATTTTCGCCTACAACGAGCAGCAGACCCAGGACCGCTGGAGCCTGCAGAACAAGCAGATGCTGCGCGTGACCCTGGAGGGCCACGACGACATCCTGGCCCGCAAGGGCACCATGGTCGCCTACCAGGGCCTCGTCGAGTTCGACGCCGAGTACCAGAGCAACGACCAGTCACGCGCGCGTGCGCACACCGGTGAGGGACTCGACCTGATGCGCTGCCACGGGCAGGGCACGGTCTACCTCGCCAACCTCAAGCAGCACGTCCACGTCATGGAGGTGGAGCAGGACGGCCTCACCGTCGACAGCAGCTACGTGCTGGCGATGGACTCCTCCCTGCACCACGAGGTCATCGCCGTCGACAGCCTGTACGGCATCTCCGGCTCCGGGAAGTACCAGCTCAACATCACCGGCCGGGGCAAGATCGCCCTGATGACCTCGGGCATGCCGCTGCTGATGCAGGTGACCCCCGACAAGTACGTCAACTGCGACGCCGACGCGATCGTCGCCTGGTCGACGAGCCTGCGCGTGCAGATGCAGGCCCAGACGCACTCCTCCGGGGTGTGGCGGCGGCGCGGCAACACGGGCGAGGGCTGGGAGCTGAGCTTCATGGGCACCGGCTACGCGCTCGTCCAGCCCAGCGAGCTGCTGCCGCCGCAGAACGCCCAGGTCGGCTCGGGTCTCTCCGCGCAGTACGGCATGGGCCAGCAGGGAGCACGCGGGCAGAACCAGGGCAACGTCTGGAGCTGAGTGCTCCGCGGGTTCGGCCGAGTCGGGTTCGGGGGCTGTGCGGTCTCGTCCAGCCCGCGGGCTGTCTGTGCTCGCTCGCGCAGTTCCCCGCGCCCCTGACGGGGCGCAGCCCACTGCCAGGATCGAAAGTAAGGGGCGGCCGCAAGAGCGGTCGCCCCTTACCGGTGTTCAGGCCCCGAGCCTCGCGCGCGTCGCCGCCAGCAGGCGTACCACCGACTCGTCCGCCACGTCCGCGACCTCGTCGTACCCGAACCAGCGCACGTCGAGCGACTCGTCGCTGACCTCGTGCGCGGCGTCCGGTGCTGCCACGACCGCGTACTGGACGTCGAAGTGGCAGTTGCACGGTGGCGGGATCGGGTGCCGGTCGAGGCGGACCGGGCCGCCGGGCAGCAGCGAAAGCCCCGAGACGCCGGACTCCTCCGTCGCCTCACGCAGGGCCGCGGCGGCCAGGGAGGAGTCGCCCGGTTCGCAGTGACCGCCCATCTGAAGCCACATCCGCAGCTTCCTGTGCAGGGTCAGCAGTACCCGGCCGCCCTCGGGGTCGATCACCAGGGCGCTCGCCGTGATGTGGCCGGCGTGGCACGCCTTCCACAGGCCGTCAGGGTGATCCGCCAGGTGGTCGAGGTAGGCCTGCCGCAGCTCGGGCTGGTCCTCGTACCCCTTCAGCACGAGGACCGCGTCGTCGTACAGGCTCACCCGGCGTCGTCGCCCTTGTTCTTGTCCTCGCCTTCGCTGTCGCCCTCGGCCCCGGCCTCGTCCTTCTTCTTCAGATCGGGCTTTCCCGCCGCCTCGCCGAGCATCTTGTCCAGCTCGGAGAAGTCGATCTGCTCGCGGTGCACGAAGCCGTCCGGGTCGTCCAGGTCGGTCGCCGTCGGCAGCATGTCCGGGTGGGCCCACAGGGCGTCCCGGCCGTCGACGCCGCGCGCGTCCGTGAGCGAGGCCCACAGACGGGAGGCGTCGCGCAGACGGCGCGGGCGCAGCTCCAGACCGATCAGCGTGGCGAACGTCTGCTCGGCCGGACCACCCGAGGCGCGGCGGCGGCGCAGCGTCTCACGCAGGGCGTCGGCGGACGACAGGCGGGGCTTCGCGGCGGCGTGGACCACCGCGTCCACCCAGCCCTCCACGAGCGCCAGAGCCGTCTCCAGACGCGCCAGGGCGGCCTTCTGCTCCGGCGTGTCCTCCGGCTGGAACATGCCCTGCTGGAGGGCCTCCTGCAACTGCTCGGGATTCTGCGGGTCGAACTGGCCGACCACGTCCTCCAGCTTGGCCGTGTCGACCTTGATCCCGCGGGCGTAGCCGTCGACCGCGCCGAACAGATGCGAGCGCAGCCACGGCACGTGCGCGAAGAGGCGCTGGTGGGCGGCCTCGCGCAGGGCGAGATACAGCCGCACCTCCTCCTGCGGGACGCTCAGGTCCTTGCCGAACGTCTCCACGTTCACCGGCAGCAGCGCGGCCTTGCCGGCCGGGCCGAGCGGCAGGCCGATGTCGGACGAGCCGACGACCTCGCCCGCGAGCACGCCGACGGCCTGCCCGATCTGCGTGCCGAACATGGCGCCGCCCATCGAGCGCATCATGCCGATCAGCGGGCCGGCCATGGCCTGCATCTCCTCCGGCAGGACGTCGCCCATGGCGGTGCCCACGCGCTCGGCGACCGGGTCGACGAGCTCCTTCCAGGCGGGCAGGGTCGCCTCGACCCACTCCGCGCGGCTCCAGGCCACGGCGGAGGTGGCGCCGGACGGCAGGGACGTGGCGTCGTCGAGCCAGAGATCGGCCAGGCGGACGGCCTCCTCGACGGACTTGCGGTCGGCGGGGCCGACGCTCGCGTCCTTGGTGCCGTCAGGGCTGCCCTGGGAGACCGTCTGGCGGGCGATCTGCTTGGCCATGTCCCAGTTCACCGGGCCGCCCTCGTAGGAGAGCATCTGGCCCAGCTGCTGGAACGCGGCGCCCAGGTCGTTGGGGTTCAGGGAACCGAACATGGCAGCGAACGGATTGTCCGCACCGGGGCCACCAGGGCCGCCGCCAAAGCCTCCGGCTCCTGGCAGGCCGCCGAAACCGAACGGATTGGCCGGTCCCTGACCACCACCGCTCTGCTGGTCCTTCTTCTTGCCCTCGTCGCCGTCGTCCGGCTCCTCCGGCGGAAGGCCGAATCCGAATGGGGTGTCACTCACGGGATTCCTCGGCTTGTAGGGCCGCCGGTTCTTTCCGGCGGCACGGCTGCCCGACATCACCACCCAGCGTAGACACCTTGGGGCGGATCGGGCCTCGGTGCTTTGCCGGCTGACGGCCTGCGGCAGGATGGATGCCACCTGGTACGCACGCTTCACTCGTGCTCGTACTGAAGACAACCGCTGGAGACGCCCGGTGAGTTCCCCAGATCCGCAGGTTCGCGCAGCGCGAAACCAGTCAACCAGTTCCGCGAGTCCCGCGGCGCGCGGGCCCGTCGTCGCGGTCACCGGCGCCGCGTACGGCATCGGAGCGCTGCTCACCGAGCAGCTCGCCGCGTCCGACGAGGTCAAGCAGGTCGTCGCCATCGACGAGCGGCGTGGCGAGTGCGCGGCGGCGCAGTGGCACATCCTGGACGTTCGGGATCCGGCCATCGCGGACAAACTGCGCGGCGCCGACGTCGTGGTGCACTTGGCGCTGGATCTCGACCTGGAGACCGACGCGGCCGCCCGGACGGCCTACAACGTACGGGGGACGCAGACCGTCCTGACGGCGGCGGCCGCGGCCGGAGTGCGCCGGGTCGTGCTGTGCACCTCGGCGATGGTCTACGGGGCGCTGCCGGAGAACGAGCTGCCGCTGTCCGAGGACGCCGAGCTGCGGGCCACGGCGGAGGCGACGGGCGTCGGCGACCTGCTGGAGATCGAGCGGCTGGCACGGCGTGCCCCGCGGGCGCACCCGGGGCTCAATGTCACCGTGGTCCGGCCCGCCGTGCTGGTGGGAGGCACGGACACCGCGCTGACCAGGTACTTCGAGTCTCCTCGACTGCTCGTCGTCGCCGGGTCGCGGCCCGCGTGGCAGTTTTGCCACGTCGAGGACCTGTGCAGCGCGCTCGAGTACGCCGTCCTGGAGAAGGTCGACGGGGAACTGGCCGTCGGCTGCGACGGGTGGCTGGAGCAGGAGGAGGTCGAGGAGCTCAGCGGCATCCGGCGGATGGAGCTGCCGTCGGCGGTCGCGCTGGGCGCGGCGGCGCGACTGCACCGGATCGGGCTCACGCCGTCTCCGGCGGGGGACCTGGCGTACACGATGTACCCCTGGGTGGTGAGCGGGAGCCGGCTGCACGACTCGGGGTGGCGCCCGCAGTACACCAACGAGGAGGTGCTGGCGGAGCTCCTGGAGGAGGTCTCCGGGCGGCACACGGTGGCCGGGCGGCGACTGGGCCGCAAGGACGCGACGGCCGCGGGAGCCGCGGGCGCGACGGTGGCGCTGCTGGGTGCGGCCGCGGTGGTACGACGGGCCCGCAAGGCCCGGCGGCGGATCTGAGAGACCCGCCCGTGGAGAGACCACCCGTGGGAGCACGCCTGAGCGCACCTGCCCGAGCGCACCTGTAGGAGGCTCCAACGCCTACGCGCGCGTGCCGGTCGATAGGTCTATTCCGTGTTGTCAGTCGCGTGCGGCACGATGGGGGCATGGCAGCCACGAGTGATCACCCAGGTGAGCAGGGAGCACAGGATCCGATCAGGCTGATCGGGATCCGGGACACGGCCCTCTCCCTGGACGAGGTGTTCCGGGCCGTCGGGGACGACGCGGCCGGCGGCACCGCGCTCTTCGTGGGGACCGTCCGGAACCACGACGGGGGCGCCGATGTCGCGGAGCTCGGGTATTCCTGCCACCCGAGTGCCGAGGCCGAGATGCGGCGGATCGCCGAGAAGGTCGTCGCCGACTTCCCCGTGCGGGCGCTGGCGGCCGTGCACCGGGTGGGGGATCTCCGGGTCGGAGACCTCGCCGTGGTCGTCGCAGTCTCCTGTCCGCATCGAGGAGAGGCCTTCGAGGCCTGCCGGAAGCTGATCGACGACCTGAAGCACGAAGTGCCCATCTGGAAGCACCAGAAGTTCTCCGACGGCACCGAGGAATGGGTCGGTGCCTGCTGATCCCCGGAACCGCCCTCCGGTTGCGTAACCGCACCCCTGGCGTGAGCGTTGTCTCTGCGGATGGTTAATCTGCTGATCAGTCAGTTGCGGACGCTCAATGGGGTTGGAGGTCGGCATGGCGGCTCTCGCCTGGTTGCTGATTCCGCTTGTGGCTGCCATCGGCGCGGGGCTCTGGGGCAGTTGGGCCAACCGGACTCGCAGGTCGCGCGGCGACGGCCCGGAACTCACCGGATACGCCCGCTTTCGCGAGGCCATGGAGAAGCCCGGGCCGGGTAGCTGAAAGCCAAGGAAACAGCAGGTCAGAGACGGTATAGCCCACAGGGCCGCCCCGGACGGGCGGCCCTGACGGTGCGCTGACAGGCCCGTCCCGTACTGTCGAGTCATGCCACGCCGCACCGCGACGATGCTCGCCTCCACCCTGATGCTGATCGCGCTCCTGTGCGCGGGAGTGTTCATCCCCGTGCCGTACGCGGAGATGTCCCCGGGGCCGACGGTGAACACACTTGGCGATCATGACGGCGAGCCGGTGCTGCAGATCTCGGGGCGCAAGACCTATGCGGCCAGTGGCCACCTGAACATGACCACGGTCCGGGTCACGAGCGCCGACTACCGGATGAACCTGGTCGAAGCCGTCTACGGCTGGCTCGCGCACGACAACAAGGTCGTGCCGCGCGAGACGCTCTACCCGGACGGCAAGACGGAGGAGCAGTCGACCCAGGAGAACGCCGAGGAGTTCAGCCAGTCCCAGGAGAGCGCCAAGGTCGCCGCCCTGAAGGAACTCGACGTTCCGGTGAAGGCGTGGGTGATCGTCTCGACGGTCGTCAAGGGGTCCCCGGCCGAGGGCAAGCTGCACGCCGGGGATGTGATCAAGTCCGTCGACGGCAAGACGGTCGAGGAGCCGGCCGACGTCGCGGAGCTCGTCACGAAGCACAAGCCGGGCCAGGACGTCCGCTTCACGATCGTGCCGGCCAAGGAGCAGGCCGCCGCGGAGAAGGAGAAGCGGACGCCGACGAAGACGCAGGACATCACCATCACCACGACGACCTCGGACGACAAGGGCGAGAAGCGCGCCATCGTGGGGATCTCCGCGGGGACCGACCACACGTTCCCGTTCACGGTCGACATCAAGCTGGCCGACGTCGGCGGGCCGAGCGCCGGGCTGATGTTCGCACTCGGCATCTACGACAAGCTCACGCCGGGCAATCTGACCGGCGGCAAGTTCGTGGCCGGCACCGGCACGATCGACGACACCGGCAAGGTCGGCCCGATCGGCGGCATCGAGATGAAGACCGTGGGGGCCCGGGCCAAGGGCGCGCAGTACTTCCTGACGCCCGCCGACAACTGCGCCGCAGCCGCCAAGGACACCCCCGAGGGCCTCACCCTCATCAAGGTGGACACCATCCAGGACGCCCTCGGCGCCCTCAAGGACCTCCGCAGCGGCGACACGGCGGACCTGCCGAAGTGCGGCAAGTAGTCCGCGGCGCCGAGGACGCGTCGGAGCAAGGCGACCGGCGCGACTGAGGGGGCCTTGCGGGACCGGTGGGGCCCGAGGGTCCCGAGGGGCCGGCGAGCCCCCTCACGCCGCGCTGCTCCCGCTCTACTCCTCCTCGAACGTCGCCGCCAGCGCCTCCGCCAGGCCCGGGACCAGGTCGGAGCCGGTGAGGACCTCCGTGGCGGAGTCCTTCTCGCGCAGGCGCAGGGCCGACTCGCGGGCGCCGTCGCGCAGGACCGCGACCGTCATCCGGACCTCCTGACGGTCCGGGTGGTCCGCCACCCACTTCGTCAGCGCGGCCTGGCTCAGGCCCTGCGGAACCTGGGCTTCCGCGGACGGCGGCAGCATCAGACGCTCCACGGCGAGGGCGCAGCCGACCACCGCGTCGGGCCAGGCGATGGTGGCGAGGAACTCGTCGAGCGGCTTGCCCGTTGGAACCTCGTCCTGCTCGATCGGGGTGAGGCCGGAGTTCTCCGACTCGGCCCCGAGACCGAGCCGGTCGGCGAGCGAGGGCTGTTCGGCCCGCAGCCGTGCGGTGTCGACGAGGGCGAAAAGGCGGGCGGGCTGGTCCCAGCCGAGCCCGGAGACGTACTCGTCGATCTCGAGAACGGCCCGGGTGAGCGGGTTCGCAGCCATGGGAGTGTTGGACATGGTCACAATCCTGCCTCGTTCCTGGCCGGAATCGGGAACCGAGTAAACGGTGAGTAAGTTGCATAGGTGGGGGCCCACGATCACCGGGGGCCACGCACGGTCCGTGAAGACGCGGGCCTGACGGATCAACAGCGAACTTCGAGGTGCGCACCTTGGCTTTCCAGATGCCGGACCGCGGCGGAGGCCCGACAGGGCCGCGGATGAGAGTGGGCCGCCCGTCCCGGCGTGTCCGCACCCTGCTCATGACGCTGGGCGTCCTGGCCGTCCTCGGCATGGCGTTCACCATGTTCGCGGGCTTTTGGACGGACTGGCTCTGGTACCGGTCGGTGAACTACTCATCGGTCTTCACCACGACCCTGTGGACCAAGATCGGGTTGTTCTTCGTCTTCGGCCTGCTCATGGCCGTCGCCGTCGGCCTCAACATCTGGCTGGCGCACCGGCTGCGGCCACCGCTGAGCGCCATGTCGATGGAGCAGCAGAACCTCGACCGCTACCGGATGGGCATCGCGCCCTACAAGAAGTGGCTGCTGTTCGGGATCACCGCCCTGGTGGGCCTGATCGCCGGCGCCTCCGCGTCCGGCCAGTGGCGGACCTGGCTGATGTGGGTCAACGGCGTGCCGTTCGGCGAGAAGGACCCCCAGTTCAAGCTGGACGTCTCGTTCTACGCCTTCGACCTGCCCTGGTACCGGTTCCTGCTCGGCTTCGGCTTCGCCGCGGCGATCCTGTCCGTGATCGCCGCCGCGCTCACGCACTACCTGTACGGCGGGCTGCGTGTCACCAGCCCCGGCGCGCGCGCGACGGCGGCGGCCACCGGGCACCTGTCGGTGCTCATCGGCGTCTTCGTGGCACTGAAGGCGGTCGCGTACTGGCTCGACCGGTACGGACTCGCGGTCAAGTCCAGCGACTTCAGGGCGACCGACAACTGGACGGGCCTGAGGTACGTCGACGCCAACGCCTATCTGCCGGCCAAGACGATCCTGTTCTGCATCGCCGTCATCTGCGCGCTGCTGTTCTTCGCCACCCTGTGGCGGCGGACCTGGCAGCTGCCCGTGATCGGCTTCGGCCTGATGGTGCTCTCCGCGATCCTCATCGGCGGCCTGTACCCGGCGATCGTGCAGAAGTTCCAGGTCCAGCCGAACGAGCAGGCCAAGGAAGCGCCGTACGTCGAGAAGAACCTCGAGGCGACGCGCAAGGCCTACGGCATCGACGGCACCAAGGTCACCGACTACACGGGGACCAGCAAGACCGAGGACAAGACCAAACTCCGTGATGACGTCGACTCCACGGCGAGCATCCGGATCATGGACCCGAACATCGTCTCGCCGACGTTCCAGCAGCTCCAGCAGATCAGGAACTACTACGCGTTCCCGAACAACCTGGACGTGGACCGTTACGCCAAGGACGGCAAGGACCAGGACACGGTCATCGGCCTGCGTGAGCTGAACCTCGCGGGCATCCCGAAGAAGAACTGGATCAACAACCACTTCCGCTACACCCACGGATACGGAGCGGTCGCGGCCGAGGGCACCAGCGCCGACGCCCAGGGCCGTCCGAACTTCACGGAGTCCGACCTGCCCTCCGAGGGCGACCTCGGCACGTACGAGCAGCGGGTCTACTACGGCGAGAAGACCACCACGTACTCGATCGTCGGCGGTCCCCAGAAGGAGATCGACTACTCCGACGACAATGGCGAGAAGACCACCAGCTACAAGGGCGACAGCGGGGTCAACCTCTCCAACCCGGTCAACCGGGCCGCGTACGCGGTGGCGTTCGGCGAACCGCAGATCCTCTACTCCGGCGCCATCGGCGAGGGTTCGCGGGTCCTGTACAACCGCACGCCCAAGGAGCGCGTCGAGGCGGTCGCCCCCTGGCTGACCATCGACGGTGACGCCTACCCGGCGGTCGTGGACGGCCGTATCCAGTGGATCGTCGACGCGTACACGACGACGAACGGATACCCGTACTCCTCGCGTACGACCCTCGGTGACACCACGGCCGACTCGCTGACCGCCACCAACGACAACCGCGCGGTGGTGGCCCAGCAGAACCAGGTCAACTACATCCGCAACTCGGTGAAGGCGACCGTCGACGCGTACACCGGAGAGGTCAAGCTCTTCCAGTGGGACACCAAGGATCCGGTCCTGAAGACCTGGATGAAGGCCTTCCCGGACACGGTGAAGCCCAAGAGCGAGATCTCCAAGCCGCTGATGGATCATCTGCGCTACCCCCAGGACCTGTTCAAGGTCCAGCGGGAACTGCTCACGCGTTACCACGTGAAGGACGCGACGACGTTCCTCAGCGGCAGCGAGGTGTGGCAGGTGCCGGACGACCCGACGAACCGGTCGGGCAACGCGGTGCCGCCGTACTACCTGAGCATGAAGATGCCCGACCAGAAGGCACAGGCGTTCTCGCTGACGACGACCCTCACGCCCAACGGCCGGGACAATCTCAGCGCGTTCATGGCGGTCGACGCCGAGGCCGGCGCCAGCGACTACGGCAAGATCAGAATCCTGAAACTGCCGACCAACACCACGGTCAACGGCCCCAAGCAGGTCCAGAGCCAGTTCAACTCCCAGGAGGACATCGCCGAGTCCATCAGGCTCCTGAGAGGCGGTGACTCCGAGGTCGAGTACGGCAACCTGCTGACGGTGCCCCTCGACGGAGGACTGCTCTACGTGGAGCCGGTCTACGTACGCGGTGGTGGACTGAAGTACCCGCTGCTGCGCAAGGTGCTGGTCACCTACGGAGGCCAGACGGCCTTCGAGAACACGCTCGACGAGGCCCTCAACAAGATCTTCGGGGCGGAGGGCGCCACGCCTGAGCCACCGGAGGACGGCGACACGACGCCTCCACCGGCGTCCGAGGACCCGACGGTCAAGCAGGCCCTGGAAGACGCCCAGAAGGCGTTCACCGAGGGCCAGGACGCCCTGAAGGAGAACGACTGGGAGGCGTACGGCCGGGCACAGAAGGACCTGGAGGACGCCCTGCAGCGTGCCGAGGAGGCGCAGGCCGCGGCGGACAAGGCCGGCGGTGCCGGGGGCGGCGAGAGCAAGCCCAGCGGCAGTCCCAGCGCCAGTCCGAGTGGCAGTCCGAGCCCGAAGCCGAGCAGCTAGGCCTCCGGCCTGGTCAAATGCTCCACCCGCGCCGTGATACGGTTGTGAACACAACGGCGCGGGGTGGAGCAGCTCGGTAGCTCGCTGGGCTCATAACCCAGAGGTCGCAGGTTCAAATCCTGTCCCCGCTACTGAAATCGCGAAGTCCGAGTGACGGAGCGACATCGAAGGCCCGGATTCCACACAGGAATCCGGGCCTTCGTGATGTGTGAACGCATGTGCTGGCGGGGGCTGCGGCCGTGCCGCCGGGGGGAGTTGGGAAAACTGTGTTTGACTTGTCTCTCTGTGGGCATGTCGACAAAACGCTGTAGTGACCTCAATGGCTGCGGTATACCAGGTGTACCCAGGTTGCAGGTGGTGCGACGATGGACGTTATGGGGGACAAGGCAACTCTGTTCGAGACAGGGCGTTTTGTGCAGCCTTCCAGCCGGGAGGACACCGACACCCCGGACGAGACCGGGGAAATCGCCGACGAGGCGGCCGAGGAGCTGCGTCAGCGGCTCGCCGCGGAGGCCGGCGATGCCGAGGCGATGAGTGTTCTCGGGGCCATGCTGCTGCGCCGTGGTGATCTCGACGGCGCCGAACCCCATCTGCGTGCCGCCACCGCCGCGGGCGACCGGGCCGCGGCCAACAACCTGGGAGTCCTTCTCCACCAGCGGGGATACGCCGACGAGGCCGCCGGATGGTGGCGGATCGCCGCCGTCGCCGGATCCACGGCGGCCGCGCACGCCCTCGGCCGGCACCACCGCGAGCGCGGCGACGAACCCGCCGCCGAGTACTGGCTGCGCCAGTCCGCGGAACAGGGCCACACCCTGGGCGCGTACGCCCTCGCCGACCTGCTGGAGCACCGCGGTGACGCCGGGGCCGAGCACTGGATGCGGGCCGCGGCCGAGCGCGGGCACCGGGAGGCGGCGTACCGGCTGGCGCGGGCGCTGGACCGCAAGGCGGCGCGGGAGGCCGGCGACGACGGCGCACCCGTGCCGGACGAGGCCGAGCGGTGGTACCTGCAGGCCGCCGCGCGCGGGCACCGGCGGGCCGCGCTGCACCTCGGGACGATCCTGGAGAAGCGCGGCGAGCTGAAGGAGGCCGGGCGCTGGTACCTGACGTCCGCCAAGGACGGCGAGGCGCGGGCCGCCTGCGCGCTCGGATTCCTGCTGCGCGACGCGGGCGACACCGAGAACGCCGCCGTGTGGTGGCTGAGGGCCGCTCAGGACGGTGACGGCAACGCGGCGAACGCGCTGGGCGCGCTGCACGCCGAGCGGGGCGAGACCCAGACCGCCGAGCGGTGGTACCGGGCCGCGATGGACGCGGGCGACGTCAACGGCGCGTACAACCTCGGGCTGCTCTGCGCCGAGCAGGGGCGCACCCCGCACGCCGAGCAGTGGTACCGGCGCGCGGCCTACGCGGGGCACCAGGAGGCCGCGAACGCGCTGGCGATCCTGCTGCTGCGGGCCGGGGACGAGACGGGCGCGGAGCCGTGGTTCTCCAAGGCCGCGGAGGCCGGGAGCGTGGACGCCGCCTTCAACCTGGGCATCCTCCACGCCGGCCGGGGCGAGGAGCAGGCCGCGCTGCGCTGGTACGAGCGGGCGGCTGCCGCCGGGCACACGGAGGCCGCGCTGCAGGTCGGCATGGCGCGGCTGCGGGACGGCGACGACCAGGAGGCCGAACGGTATCTGCGGTGCGCGGCCGGGGGCGGGAGCGCCGAGGCCGCGTACCGGCTGGCGACCGTGCTGGACGCGCGCCGGCCGCCGGAGCCGGCGCACGAGCTCGGGGAGCCGGTGCACCGGCGGAGCGAGTGCGAGGAGTGGTACGAGCGGGCGGCCTCGCAGGGGCACCGGCGCGCGCAGGTGCGGGTCGGCATGCACGCCGCGGCCCGGGGTGACGTCGTGGAGGCGGCTCGGTGGTACCGGGAGGCGGCCGAGGCCGGGTCCCGCAACGGCGCGTTCAATCTGGGGCTGCTGCTGGCCCGGGAGGGGAGCGATCCCGAGGCGGCGGTGTGGTGGACGCGGGCGGCCGACGCGGGGCACGGGCGGGCGGCGCTGCGGCTCGCCCTGGTCTACGCGCGTCGGGGAGAGCTGGCGGAGGGGCAGCGCTGGGCCGACCGTGCGGTGTCTCTCGGGCCCGCGTCTGTGGCGGAGCGGGCGGCGCGGTTGCGGGACGCGCTTCGGCAGGAGCTGTCGGCGTAGAGCCGGGCCGGGCTGCGAGGCCCGGCCCGCCGCCAGGCCTCGGCGTTAAGCGATTTGCATCCGGCCTCCGCGTTCACGTAACGTTGCATTCAACGACGCGGGGTGGAGCAGCTCGGTAGCTCGCTGGGCTCATAACCCAGAGGTCGCAGGTTCAAATCCTGTCCCCGCTACTGAAGGCCGAGGGCCGGAATCCGAAAGGGTTCCGGCCCTCGGTGCATGTTCAGGAGTGTGTGTTCAGGGGCGGTGCCCCCACCGCCTCCTCTCGGAGGCGACGATCACCAGGACCGCCACGCCCGCCGCGATCGCGCGCCGACCAGGACGGCGGGCAGGGAGACCAGGAGCAGGACATGGCGGAACATTTGCCACGGGGAGGCTCCGAAGACCCGGCCGGCGTCCCGGTGGCCGTCGGGGACCGCCATGACCGCGGACATCGTGGAGATCCAGACGAAGAAGAAGACCGTGGCCGCCACCAGGGCCACCTGCGGGCCCTCGCCCAGGCCGAACATGTTCGGGGGCGACGGTGGTCATGCGGGCACTGCCTCCTTCCGCAGCAGGTCCCACAGCTCGCTCTTCAGCGCGGTGAACTCGGGGGCGGCGCGGACGTCGCCGGTGCGCGGGCGCGGGAAGGGCGGGCGGTGTTCGGCGATGATCCGCCCCGGGCGGGCGGACATCACGAACACGCGGTCGCCGAGGACGATCGCCTCCTCCAGGCTGTGGGTGATGAGGAGGGTCGTCGTGCGCAGGGCCTGGGTGATCTCCAGCAGTTCGTCCTGGAGGATCGTGCGGAGCTGGGCGTCCAATGCGGCGAAGGGTTCGTCCATCAGCGGCAGTTCGGGCTCGACGGCGAGCGCGCGGGCGATGGCGACCCGCTGGCGCATGCCGCCGCCCGAGAGGGTCGCCGGGTAGGCGTGCGCGAAGTCGGCGAGGCCCATGCGGGCCAGCCACTCGGCGGCGCGGGCGTTCGCCTCCCGGCGCGGGACGCGCTGCACGTCGAGGCCGAAGCGGACGTTGGCCTGGACGGTCTTCCAGTCGTAGATGCCGTAGTCCTGGAAGATCATGGCCGCCGGGCGTGCGCTGGACGTGTGGATCTCCAGCGCGCCGGTGCTGGGCCGTAACAGGCCGGCGGCGATGCGCAGCAAGGTGGACTTGCCGCAGCCCGAGGGGCCTACGAGGCAGACGAACTCGCCGGGAGCGACGGTCAGGTCGAGGGGGCCGAGGGCGTCGACCGCGCGGGGCCCCGGCCGAAGGTGCGCGTCAGTGTGCAGACACGACAAGCCCCGGCACGCATCGCTGCCGGGGCTTGTCGAGAAGGAGGGAGCTAGGCGGCCGCGCAGTTCGGGCAGACACCGCGGTACGTCACCTCGACGTCCGAGACCGTGAAGCCGAAGCGCTCCGAGTCCGGGAGGTCCGCCAGCGGGTTGCCGATCGGGTGGACGTCCCGGATCGCGCCGCACTGGGCGCAGACGAGGTGGTGGTGCGGCTGGTGGGCGTTCGGGTCGTACCGCTTGGCGCGCTGGTCGGTGGAGACCTCGAGCACCTCGCCGAGGGTCACGAGCTCGCCGAGCGTGTTGTAGACGGTCGCCCGGGAGATCTCGGGCAGCTTGGCGACGGCCCGGGAGTGGACCTCGTCGGCCGTCAGATGGACGTGTTCGCCGTCGAGGACCTCGGCCACGACACGCCGCTGCGCGGTCATCCGCCATCCGCGTCCGCGCAGCCGTTCCAGAAGGTCACTCATGGCCACCAGCCTAACAGCAAAGCGGACCAGGTCCCGAACAGGTGTGAGTTTAGAATCTACCTGTTGTTGGATGCTGTCTAACGTGCTTCGGTGCTGTCAGGCGGGTACCTGCTGGCGAGCCGGTACCCAGCAGCGGATGATGTCGCGGACCGAGACGATGCCGGCGGGTTCGTCGTCCTCCAGGACGATGAGATGGCGGAAGCCGCCGTGTGTCATGGCCCGTGCCGCCTCCTCCAGGGTCCAGGCCGGAGCCGCGAACACGACGTCGGTGGTGGTGTGGGCGTGGGCGCGTTCCGTGTCCGGGTCCTGGCCCAGGCCCACGGAGTTGAGGATGTCGCGTTCGGTGAGGATGCCGATGCCGCCGGCGTCGGGGTCGTACACCACGGCCGCCCCGATCCGCCGCGCGGACATCAGTGCGGCGGCCTGGCGAAGGGTGTGGGTCGGGCCGATGGTGAGGACGACGGTGCTCATGGCGTCACGGACGAGCATGGATGGAGCCACCTCCTGGGAGTGCCCCCGCCGTTTGTTCAGTGTTTCACAAGTTCACAAGTTGGGGGGACTCTCAGGGTGGCAGGTAAAGGGAGGGTCAACAAGGGGGCGCTCGGTAACAACGGGGCGCGCTCAGGGCGCGCTCAGTAGCGCTGGTTGAGATATCCGAGCAACTCGTCGTGCAGCAGACCGTTCGACGCCGCCGCGTCGCCGCTGTGCGGGCCCGGGCGGGCGTCGAGTCCGGTGAAGGTGCCGCCGGACTCGGTGACGATGATCGCGGTAGCGGCCATGTCCCACAGCGACAGCTCCGGCTCTGCGCACATGTCGATGGAGCCTTCCGCGACCATCATGTACGGCCAGAAATCGCCGTACGCGCGCGTGCGCCACACCTCTCGGGTGAGGTCCAGGAAGCCGTCCAGGCGGCCCTGCGCCTCCCAGCCACTGAGTGACGAGTACGCGAAGGAGGCGTCGGCGAGCTTGTTGACGCGGGAGACGTTCAGGCGGGAGGCCTTGGTGAGGCTGCGGCCGGTGAAGGCGCCGTGGCCCTTCGCGGCCCACCAGCGGCGGCCGAGGGCGGGGGCCGAGACGACACCGACGACGGGCTGGAAACCGCCCTCGCCGGCCTCCATCAGGGAGATGAGAGTGGCCCAGACGGGGACGCCGCGTACGTAGTTCTTGGTGCCGTCGATCGGGTCGATGACCCAGCGGCGGGGGCCGGTGCCCTCGACGCCGTACTCCTCGCCGAGGATCGCGTCCCGCGGGCGGGCGCGCTGGAGTTGGCCGCGGATGAGTTCCTCCGCGGCCTTGTCCGCTTCACTCACCGGCGTCATGTCCGGTTTGGTCTCGACCTTGAGGTCGAGGGCCTTGAACCGGTCCGTCGTCGCGGCGTCGGCGGCGTCGGCGAGGACGTGGGCGAGACGCAGATCGTCGAGGTAGTCGGGCATGCAACGAACCTATCTGCCGAGGTGGGGGTGGGGCTACAGGGGGTTTGTGCCGGGGTGTGGGGGCGTTGTGGTCGCCCGGCGTGCCGGGGGCTCGGCGTGGGGGCCGGGGCGGGTGGGTGCGCAACCCGGCGGAGCGGGGTGCCAGGGAGGCGGCCCCGGTTCAACCACCGGAGGTACCCGCGCAGGTCGGCTCAAAGGCGCCCCCGCATGCCCTCGCGAACCCTTGACAGTGGTTCCACGCGCGTCAAACCTGGGCGCAGAGCCGCTGGCCCCAAGGGGAGGCAATGATGCCTGCAGCGCGGGAATCTCTGTTGGACGCCGCCTACGCGGCGCTGGCGCGCCGGTCGTGGTCCGCCGTGCGGATGGTGGACGTGGCCCTGGCGGCCGGAGTGTCCCGGCAGACGCTCTACAACGAGTTCGGCAGCAAGGACGGCCTCGCCCGGGCGCTCGTGAGGAGAGAGACCGACGGATACCTCGCCGGCGTGGACCGCGCGCTCGCCGGCCACAGCGACCTCCGCGACCGGCTCACCGCCACCGCCGAGTGGACCGCTTCGGCGGCCCGCGAGAACGCCCTGGTCCGCGCCATGCTGACCGGCTGCTGGAGCGAACGGCTGCCCTCGCCGACCCTCTCGGCCGTGCCCTCCACCTCCGCCGTACCGGCGCAGCGCCGCGCCGACGGCCCGCTGCCCTCACCCGGCGACCTCGTCACCCTCATCCGCGACCGGGCCGTCACCGTCCTGTCGGCACCCGGCACGCCCAAGTCCGACACCGCCGACCTGTCCCGCTCCTGCGAACTCGCCGTCCGGCTCGCCCTGTCCTGCGTGGCCGCGCCACCCGGCGAGGGCGGCGTCACCGACCTGGTCCGCAGCGCCCTGCACCGGCAGCCCGGGTGACGGGGCGTCAGTGCGCCGAGCCCGACAACTGCAGCCCGATCACGCCGACGATGACGAAACTGATCGACACCAGCTTCAGCGTCGACACCAGGTCGCCCAGGAACACCATGCCGTAGATCGCCGTGCCCGCCGCCCCGATGCCGGTCCACACCGCGTACGCGGGACCCACGTCGAGTCTCCTCAGCGCCAGGGTCAGCAGCCCGAAACTGCCGAGGGCGAACACGCAGAACGCGACCGTCGGCCAGAGCCGTGTGAAACCGTGCGACAGCTTCAGACACACGGCGAAGCCGGTCTCCAGCAACCCGGCCACGATGACCAGCAGCCACGCCATGAGCCGTTCCTCCCGTGTCCCACGTTCAGTGACCGCTTGCGTTCGGCTTGGTGCGATTAGTGATTATGCACTTACCGTCCGCACGCCATGACAAACAACGCTGAGGTCAGTCGCCTTCCTTCCGCTCCCGCGTGGCCAGCAGCCGCCGCAGCGAGTACAGCCGCGCCGGGTCCGCGTGCCCCTCGGCCACCCACGCGTCCAGAGCGCAGTCCGGCTCGTCGTGGCTGCACGCGCGCGGGCAGCCCTCGGTGCCCGGCTCCAGGTCGGGGAAGGCGTGGATGACCCGGGACGGCTCCACGTGGTGCAGGCCGAAGGACCGCAGGCCCGGGGTGTCGATCACCCAGCCGTCGTTGTCCGACAGCGGCAGCGCCAGCGCCGAGGTGGTGGTGTGCCGGCCTCGGCCCGTCACCGCGTTCACATGCCCGGTCGTACGCCGCCGCTCCTCCGGAACGAGCGCGTTGACCAGGGTCGTCTTGCCGACTCCGGAGTGCCCGACGAACGCGGTGATCTTGCCGTCGAGCTGCTCGCGCACCCGGGCGATGGCGGTGCCGTCCTGCAGTTCCTCGCGGCTGGTGACGACGTAGGGAGTGTCGAGGTGGCCGTACAGCTCCAGCAGCTTGTCGGGCGGGGCGAGGTCCGACTTGGTCAGCACCAGCAGCGGATCCAGGCCACCGGCGTAGGCCGCGACCAGGCAGCGGTCGATCAGGCGGGGGCGGGGCTCCGGGTCGGCCAGGGCGGTGACGATGGCCAGCTGGTCGGCGTTGGCGACGATCACGCGCTCGAACGGATCGTCGTCGTCCGCCGTACGGCGCAGCACGGAGGTGCGCTCCTCGATGCGGACGATCCGGGCGAGGGTGTCCTTCTTGCCTGACATGTCGCCCACTAGGGCCACGCGGTCGCCGACCACGGCCGCCTTGCGGCCCAGCTCGCGGGCCTTCATGGCCATCACCACCCGGTCCTCCACGAGACAGGTGAGGCGGCCCCGGTCGACGGTGAGGACGAGGCCCTCGGCGGCGTCCTCGTGCTTGGGGCGGATGTTCGTCCGGGGCCGGGTGTTCCGGCGCCCGGGACGGGTGCGGATGTCGTCCTCGTCGGTGTGCTTGCCGTAGCGGCGCATGACGTGATCCCTGCGTCCTACGCCCCGAGCATCCCGGTCCACAGATCGGGGAAGTCCGGCAGGGTCTTGGCCGTCGTCCCCACGTTCTCGATCTGGACTCCCTCCACTGCGAGGCCGATGATCGCGCCGGCCGTGGCCATGCGGTGGTCGTCGTACGTGTGGAAGATCCCGCCGTGCAGCCGGCGCGGGCGGATGTGCAGGCCGTCGGCGGTCTCCGTGACGTCGCCGCCGAGCTCGTTGATCTCCTTGGTGAGCGCGGCCAGCCGGTCCGTCTCGTGCAGCCGCAGATGGGCCACGCCGCGCAGGGTCGAGGGGGAGTCGGCGAGGGCCGCGACCGCCGCGATGCCCGGCGTCAGCTCGCCGACCTCGCTCAGGTCGACATCGATGCCGTGGACCGAGCCGGAGCCGGTGAACGCGAGTCCGTACTCGGTCAGTTCGCAGGAGCCGCCCATCTCGGTGAAGATCTCGCGCAGCCGGTCACCGGGCTGGGTGGTGCGGTCCGGCCAGGCCGGGACGACGACCTTGCCGCCGGTCACCAGCGCGGCCGCCAGGAACGGCTGGGCGTTGGACAGGTCCGGCTCGATGACCAGGTCCCGGCCGAGCAGGGCGCCCGGCGTGACCCGCCAGACGTTCGGCTCGCCACCCGACTCGGGCGTGTCCACCTGGGCGCCGACCGCGCGCAGCATGTCGACGGTCATACGGATGTGCGGCATGGAGGGCAGCGTGGTGCCGGTGTGGCGGACCTCGACGCCCTGGTTGAAGCGGGGGCCGGACAGCAGCAGCGCGCTCACGAACTGCGAGGAGGAGGACGCGTCGATCGCGACCTGGCCGCCCTCCAGGGCACCGCTGCCCTGCACGGTCAGCGGCAGCGCGCCGCGGCCGTCGTCGTCGATCCGGGCGCCGAGCTGGCGCAGCGCGTCGATGACTCCGTTCAGGGGGCGCTCGTACGAGCGGGGGTCGCCGTCGAACCGGACGGGACCGTCGGCGAGCGTGGCCACCGGCGGCAGGAACCGCATCACCGTGCCGGCGTTGCCGACGTCGACCGTGGCCGGTCCGCGCAGGCCGGTGGGGAGCACACGCCAGGCCTCGCCGGTGCCGTCCGGGCCCACGCCCTCCTCGATCTCGACGCCCATCGCGCGCAGGGCACCGGCCATCAGCAGGGTGTCGCGGGAGCGCAGCGGGCGGCGCAGCCAGCCGGGCTCGGAGGCGAGGGAGGCGAGGACGAGGGCGCGGTTGGTGACGGACTTGGACCCGGGCACGTGGACCGTCGCGTCGACGGCTCCGCTCGCGTGCGGGGCGGGCCAGAGGGCGGTGTCTGCGGTGTTCGGGGCCATGCCTTTACTTTATAAGCAGGCAGGGAGGCGAGTAGTTCTTCGGGTGCGGCACCGTTGTGGTTGCGCGCGCCGTTCCCCGCGCCCCTGTGAAGCCGCCCCTTCGGGGCGCATCACAGGTCCAGGAGCCACCTGCCCCCACCGATGAGCGAGCACAGCGACACCGCGTGGAACAGGAAGAACCACAACCCCGCCGGCACATGCGTCAGCCGCGACAACTGGTCCGCGTCCGAGTCGCCCGCCCCGCCCCGGGCCCGCTTCGCCTGGAGTTCGAACGCCGGACGGACCCCGCCCAGCAACAGGAACCACACCACCACGTACGCGAACGCCGCCTGCACCTGAGGGCCGGCCAGCCAGGACACCAGGACGAACAGGCCGCCGGTGACGATCATGGTCAGGGCGCCGTACGCGTTGCGGATCATCACCAGCATGGCCAGGAGCAGGGCCGTGGCCAGCCAGAGCAGGAGTGTGATGCGGCCGGCGCCGAGCAGGGCAGCTCCGCCGAGGCCCAGCAGGGGCGGGGCGGTGTAGCCGGCGGCGGCCGTGAGGATCATGCCGATGCCGTGCGGCTTGCCACGGCTGACGGTCAGGCCGCTGGTGTCCGAGTGCAGGCGTATGCCGGTGAGGGTGCGGCCGGTGAGCAGGGCCACGAGACCGTGGCCGCCCTCGTGGGCGATGGTGATGGCGTTGCGGGAGATGCGCCACAGTCCGTGCGGGATCACCACGGCGAGCGCGGCGGCCAGTGTCGCGATCACCACCCACAGGTCGGGGTAGGGCTGCGTGCCGGAGACCTCGTCCCAGAGGGAGGCGAGCGAGGCGGTAGCGGTGCTGTCCATGTGCGGCGTTGGCTCCCTGTGGTCGGATGGAATCTGGCAGTGTGGCACGTATGTGCGGACGGTATTCAGCGAGTCGCAGGCCAGAGGATCTCGCAGGAATCTTTGAGATCGAGAAGTGGGAGCCCGAGGAGACCCTCGAGCCGGACTACAACGTGGCGCCCACCAAAGAGGTCTACGCCGTCCTCGACCGCCCTCTGAAAGACGTGGACGACCCGCGCCCGGTTCGGCAGCTGCGCAAGCTGAAGTGGGGGCTCGTCCCGTCCTGGTCGAAGACCCCCGAGGGCGGCGCCCGGATGATCAACGCCCGCGCGGAGACCGTCCACGAGAAGCCGTCCTTCCGCCGTGCCTTCACCTCCCGGCGCTGCGTCCTGCCCGCCGACGGCTACTACGAGTGGGTCACCGGCACACAGGAGCGCGAGCTGGAGGTCGAGGGCAAGAAGAAGAGGCCCCGCAAGCAGCCCTACTTCGTGACCCCGGCGGACGGGTCGGTCTTCGCCATGGCCGGGCTGTACGAGTTCTGGCGGGACAGGACGCTGCCGGACGACCACCCGCAGTCCTGGTGGGTGACGTGCTCCGTCATCACCACCGAGGCCGAGGCGAGCCCGCTGGCGGTGTCCCCGGCGGACGGTCCGCATGCCCTGGCCGAGATCCACCCCCGGATGCCGCTGATGCTGACGCCCGACCGCTGGGACGCCTGGCTCGACCCGTCCCGCACGGACGCCGAGGACCTGCGCGGACTGCTCGCCCCGCCGCCCGGCGGGCTGATGCGCGCCTACCCCGTCGCCACGGCCGTCAGCAATGTCCGCAACAACGGGCCGGAGCTGCTGAAGGAGCTGGAAGGGCCGGAAGAGGGCACACTCTTCTGACGTGACGCATGCGACGAACGCGACGACGGAGACTGTCGAGACCGACGCCGGAACCGCCCGTATCACCTGGCACGAGGCGAAGAAGGCCCGGCTGGTGCTCGCCGTCAGCCACGGCGCCGGCGGCGGCATCGAGGCCCGCGACCTGAAGGCCCTGGCCGAGGTCCTGCCCGCGCACGGCGTGACCGTGGCCCGTGTGGAGCAGCCCTGGCGAGTGGCCGGAAAGAAGCTGGCGCCCGCGCCGAAGACCCTGGACGTCGGCTGGCGCGGGATCTGGCCCGCCCTCGCCGCACCCGGACTGCCGGTGATCTCCGGCGGCCGCAGCGCCGGCGCCCGGGTCGCCTGCCGTACCGCCACCGAACTGGGCGCCCACGCAGTCCTCGCCCTCAGCTTCCCCCTCCATCCACCGGGCAAGCCGGAGAAGTCCCGGGCCGACGAACTGCTCGGTTCCGGAGTGCCCACCCTGGTCGTCCAGGGCGGGAACGACCCCTTCGGTAAGCCGGAGGAGTTCCCCGCGGGCTCGTACGAACTCGTCGAGGTGCCCCACGGCGATCACGGCTTCGCCGTCCCCAAGCGCGCGGACATCTCCCAGGACGAGGCCGTGGCGCTCATCACGGACGCGGTCCTGGAGTGGACCGGGTCACTCGGGTAAAGCACCGGGAATGCGGGGGCGGCGAGCACTGTTGTGCGGGACGTACGGGCTGGAGACCAGCACAGACGTCACAGGAGAGGAAGTCCGCCGCATGGGTTCGACCATCTGCCCGAGCCGCAGCAGCCGCGCCGACCTGGAGTGGACGGTGCTGCACGCGGCCAGGACCGCCCCTGTTCGGGCGGCGGGCGGACCGGATCGTCGTCTATCCTCCGATTCGGGTGAGACCGGTCTCGGTCTCACGAGAACACTCGAGGAGGTGGGTCCGGTCACAGGGACCGACGCAGGGACCGAACACGGCCAGGCGGAGCAGCCCGAGGGCCAGGGCGGCACGGGCGCGGAGACGGCCGCGGAGCGCAGTGCGCGCTTCGAGCGGGACGCGCTCGAGTTCCTCGACCAGATGTACTCGGCCGCGCTGCGCATGACGCGCAACCCGGCCGACGCCGAGGACCTGGTGCAGGAGACGTACGCCAAGGCGTACGCGTCCTTCCACCAGTTCCGCGAGGGCACCAACCTCAAGGCGTGGCTGTACCGGATCCTCACCAACACCTTCATCAACTCGTACCGCAAGAAGCAGCGCGAACCTCAGCGCTCTGCGGCCGAGGAGATCGAGGACTGGCAGCTCGCCCGCGCCGAGTCGCACATGTCGACGGGCTTGCGCTCCGCGGAGTCGCAGGCGCTCGACCACCTGCCCGACTCGGACGTGAAGGAAGCGCTCCAGGCGATCCCCGAGGAGTTCCGCATCGCCGTGTATCTCGCGGACGTCGAGGGGTTTGCCTACAAGGAGATCGCCGACATCATGGGGACACCCATCGGTACGGTGATGTCCCGGCTGCACCGTGGCCGCCGTCAGCTGCGCGGCATGCTGGAGGACTACGCCCGTGACCGCGGGATGGTCCCGGCCGGTGCCGGAGAGTCGAACGAAGCGAAAGGCTCGGGGTCATGAGCTGCGGAGAGCCGCACGAGACGGATTGCAGCGAAATCCTCGATCATCTCTACGAGTTCCTCGACCGGGAGATGCCGGACTCGGACTGCGTGAAGTTCGAGCACCACTTCGAGGAATGCTCGCCGTGCCTCGAGAAGTACGGGCTCGAACAGGCCGTGAAGAAGCTGGTCAAGCGCTGCTGCGGGCATGACGACGTGCCGGGCGACCTGCGGGCCAAGGTCATGGGGCGGATCGACCTGATCCGTTCCGGCCAGGCGGTCCCCGACCAGGACGTCACGGCCTCGCCCGCCACGCCGCAGGAATCCTGACACTCCTGCGCCTTTCAACTACCCCGCCTCTGCAGGGGTAGTCATCCTCAAGTCATCGTCGAACGCGTCACTCGAACGTGCTAATCCGTGGGCTATCGGCCCATGGAGCCCCCCACTGCCGTCCTAGGCTCCGGGCCTGACGGGCATGGCCGGGGAGGGGCTCATGGAAGCGGTATCGGCGCGGGCTCGTGTGTATGTCGCCTGTGTCGCCGTCGCCGCCCTGTGCTGTCTGCTCCCGTTGCCCGGTGTCCGTACGCCGTGGTGGGCGGTCGTGCTGCTCGCCGCGCTGTACGCCGGGTGCGAGCGCGTCGCCCGGTCCCGGTTCGTCGGCATCTCGCACCCGGCCGGGACCTTCTACCCCGTGCTGCTCGCCGGCGCCTTCCTGCTGCCGGCGCCCGCCGCCGCCCTGGTCGGCGTGCCCGCCGCGCTGCTCTCGCCCGTCGGGCAGCGGCCCGTGGCGCTGCGGCGCGTCTGGCGGGCCGCCCAGCTCGTCCTCGGGGTGTGGGCCGCGGCCCACGTGCACTGGGCGCTCGGCGGGCGGGACGCCGTCGTCGCGGGCGACGTCCCCTACGCGCTCGGACCGGCCGGGGCCGCCGTGCTGGCGTTCTGCCTGGTGCTCGCGCTGCTGGACGGCGGGATCCTCGCCGCAGGGGTGGGGGCACCGCCCACGCCCTTCAGCCGGTGGGGGAGGGTGCCGGTGCGGCGCGCCTGGCGGGGACTGGTGGCGCGGTCGCTCGCGCCGATCGCCGTGCACGGGCTCGCCGGGCTGATGATGGCCGTCCTGTGGCGCAGCCCGTACGGTCCCGGGGCCGCGCTGCTCGTGCTGCTGCCGATGTGCGTCTCGTGGTGGGCGTTCGCGCAGTACCACCGGGAGAGGGCCGCCCACCAGGCGACCATCCGGGCGCTGGTCCAGGCCGTCGACATCAAGGACGGGTACACGCGCGGGCACAGCGAGCGCGTCGGACAGGCGTCCATGATGATCGCGCGCGAGCTGGGCATGGACGACGAGCGCGTCGAGGTGCTCCGCTTCGCCGGGATCCTGCACGACGTCGGCAAGCTGGGCGTGCCCACCCGGCTGCTCAGGAAGAACGGGCCGCTGACCCCCGAGGAGCGGCGCGTGATCGAGCTGCACCCCGAGTACGGGCACGAGATGGTGCGCGGCATCGGCTTCCTCGGCGAGGCCCGGGCCGCCGTACTGCACCACCACGAGCGGCTCGACGGCAGCGGGTATCCCTACGGGCTGGTGGGCCGTCAGATCCCGGAGTCCGCACGGGTCGTGGCGGTCGCCGACGCCTTCGACGCCATGACCTCCACCCGGAGCTACAGCAGGGCCCGCCCCGTCCCGGTGGCCCTGGAGGAACTGGAGCGGTGCGCGGGCAGCCACTTCGACCCCGTGATGGTCGCGGCCCTGGTGGAAGCCGTACGCCGGGCGGGCTGGCACCCCGCGGTGACCGCCGACGACGCCCACACGCCCCAAATCCCCGCGCCCGGCGCACCCGTCTCCAGCCGGCCGGGAGCACACCGATGAGCGCGTGCGGGGCGCCGCTCCTGCGCACCCTCGTCCACGCCTGCGCCGCCCTCCTCGCCACCGGCTCCCTCGCCGTCACCCTCTACAGCGGACTCGAGGAACGCCGCGTCGCCCTCGCCTTCGGGGTCCTCGTCACCGTCGGGGAACTCACCCGGCGCAACGGGGCGCGGGTCCGGGAACCGGCACCGCTCGGAGCCGCGGCGGCCCTGTCGTACGCGCTGCTCGGGGAGGCCGGCGGGCAGGCCACACACCACGGCCTCGCCCAGGTCGTCGCCGTCGTGCTGGCCGCCTCACTGCTCGGCAGCGTGCCGCACGTCGCCCGCGGACAGGGGCCCACCCTCGACCACCTGGCGCGCCGCATGCTCACCGTCGGCTTCGTCGCCGTGTGCTTCCAGCCCCCGTACAACCGGGGGATGTTCGACGACTGGGGCGGACCCGCCTACGCGTTGCTGCTGCTCGCGCTGCTGTCCCTGACCGCGCTGTGCGACGCGGTGCTCGCCGCCGCCCTGGCCCACTCCCGCACCGGCTGGCCCTTCGGCCCGGTGCTGCGGGACGAGCTGCGGGCCGTGTGCGGCATCGGGTCCGCCGTCATCGCGACCGGGGCCGTGATGGCGCTCGCGGTCGCCGTCGTCGGGCTGTGGGCGCTGCCCGTCTTCTCCGTGCCGCTGCTGCTCGCCCAGATGTCGTTCCGGCGGTACGCCGCCGTCCGGGCCACCTACCGGCAGACCATCGCCTCCCTCGCGCGGGCCACCGAGGTCGCCGGCTACACCCCCTGCGGGCACGCCCGGCGCGTTGCCGCCCTCGGCCAGGCGGTGGGGCGGGACCTGGGCCTGACCGAGCCCGAACTGGCCGTGCTGGAGTACGCCGCGCTCATGCACGACATCGGCCAGCTGAGCCTCGTCGACCCGGTGCCGGCGGGCGCCACCGCCGACCTGCCCGCCGCGGAACAGCGCCGGATCGCCCTGCTCGGCGGGGCGGTCGTACGGCAGACGGGGGTCGACGAGGCGGTCGCCGTGGTCGTGGAGCGGCAGGCCGACCCCTACGCCGAGCAGCCGCTCGCCGCGCGAATCGTCCGGGCCGTGAACGCTTACGAGGAGAAGTCCAGGGAAGGCGGGCCCGGCGGGCCGCTGACGGCGCTGGAGGAACTCCGGCTCGCCACCGCCGGGAAGTACGCGCCGGAGGTGGTGGAATCACTGGCCCGTGTACTGGCGAGGAGCAGTCTGACTCTGCCCGTGGCTGGGTAACCCATGGGTAATGAGCGCCTCGGAGGCCGTACGTGGTTGGATGCGAAGGAGAAGGTGTCCGGGGGCTCGAAACACAGCTACGGCCAGCCCACCGAACGGAACTGGCAGGCGGGAATCGTGAGGATCTTCGGCAAGGGACGGCACCGGCCCTCCGCCTCCTGGCGGCAGGCCACAGACCGGGCGTTCACACTGATCGGCGACGGCCGGTACGAGGACGCCGGCGCACTGTTGACACGTGCCGCCGACCTGGAGCCCTGGCTGTCCGAGTCGTGGTTCAACCTCGCGCTGCTGCACAAGTTCCGGCACGACTGGGAGCAGGCGCGGGCGGCGGGCCTCAGGGCCGTGGCGCTGCTCGACCGGGACACCGGTGCGCCCGACTGGTGGAACGTCGGCATCGCCGCGACCGCCCTCCAGGACTGGCCGCTGGCCCGGCGCGCCTGGCAGGCCTACGGGCTGCGGATGCCGGGTTCGGCCACCGCCGCCGGCGAGCCCGTCGGCATGGACCTCGGCAGCGCGGCCGTACGGCTGTCCCCCGAGGGGGAGGCCGAGGTCGTGTGGGGGCGGCGGCTGGATCCCGCGCGGATCGAGGTGCTGTCCATTCCGCTGCCGTCTTCGGGGCGGCGCTGGGGCGAGGTCGTGCTGCACGACGGGGTGCCCCACGGGGAGCGGACCACGGCCGCCGGGCACACCTACCCGGTGTTCGACGAGATCGAGCTGTGGGCGCCGTCGCCGGTGCCGACCTGGGTGGTGCTGCTGGAGGCGGCGACCGAGGCGGACCGGGACGCGCTGGAGCAGCTCGCGGGTGACGCCGGGTTCGCGGCGGAGGACTGGTCCTCCTCGGTGCGGTTGCTGTGCCGGATGTGCTCGGAGTCCCGGATGCCGTCGGACGAGGGTGACGGGGAGCATCTCGATCCGCACGATCACAGTGAGCCGGGGCATCCCGGGCCGTTGGGGCATCGGACGGACGGGCAGTTGTGGGTGCCGGAGCGGGAGTGCGGGTTGGCCGCGCCGGCTTCGCTGGTCAGGGGGTTGCTGGACGGGTGGGTGGCCGACAGTCCTGATTCCCGTGACTGGCGCGATCTTGAAGAGGTCTGCTGACGCGGTCGTCCGGGTGCGGGTTCGTCGTGGTTGTTCGCGCAGTTCCCCGCGCCCCTGATGCCCGTACCCTGTATCAGCATCCCAGCTTGGATTTGTTCAGGAAGGCGTACGTAACGTCATGGCTCAGCAGGACACCGATCAGCAGGACGCGGGCGTGCTCCCCGTCGATGACGAGGGGTACGTGATCGACACGGAGGACTGCGAGGAGCGCGAGGCGGCCTGGCGGGAGCGGGGGACCTCGCGGCCGATCACGGTGGTCGGGAACCCGGTGCTGCACAAGGAGTGCAAGGACGTCACCGAGTTCGGCGAGGAGCTCCAGCAGCTCGTCGCGGACATGTTCGCCAGCCAGCGCACCGCCGAGGGCGTGGGCCTGGCCGCCAACCAGATCGGTGTCGACCTGAAGGTCTTCATCTACGACTGCCCCGACGACGAGGGTGCCCGGCACACCGGCGTGATCTGCAACCCCAGGCTCGTCGAACTGCCCGCCGAGAAGCGCCGGCTGGACGACAGCAACGAGGGCTGCCTGTCCGTGCCCACCGCGTACGCCCCGCTCGCGCGGCCCGACTACGCCGAGGTGACCGGGCAGGACGAGAAGGGCAACCCGATCAAGGTGCGCGGCACCGGATACTTCGCTCGGTGTTTGCAGCACGAGACCGACCACCTGTACGGCTCCCTGTACATCGACCGGCTCTCCAAGCGCGAGCGCAAGGACGCGCTGCGGCAGATGGCCGAGAACGAGCCTCGCTACCCCGTGGTCGCGAACGACTGAGACCTCACGAGCACCAGGCGAACGGCGTCTGTTCGGGATTCCCGTCCCGAACAGACGCCGTTCGTCTGTGTCGTTCGCCTGTCCGTCGCACGTTCGATCGCTTCTGCTCTCCTGGCGATCCGCCACCAGTCACACACCGGGAGGATCCCGGCACTGTGGGGTAGTGAATGAAGCAAATGCGTTCCCAGAACGGTCAGTTGTAGTGCTGAATGGGATGAGCGGGGTATGCAACGGCGCACGCCCGGCACGAAGGGAGGGGCGCCCGCGCCGACTGGCGGCTGAGAGGGGTTAGTTCGTGCACGCTTTGTCACACGGCACCACATCGACACCGACCACCATCGCAGTTCCACCGTCGCTCTCTCTCCCGGTGATCGAGGCGGCGTTTCCCCGGCAACTCCATCCGTATTGGCCGCAGTGTCAGGAGAAGACCCGGGCCTGGCTGCTCGAAAAGCGGCTCATGCCCGCGGACAAGGTGGAGGAATATGCCGATGGCCTTTGCTACACCGACCTCATGGCCGGGTACTACATCGGTGCCTCCGGCGAGGTCCTCCAGGCGATCGCGGACTACAGCGCCTGGTTCTTCGTCTGGGACGACCGGCACGACCGCGACATCGTGCACGGCCGTCCGGTCGCCTGGCGGCGGCTGCGGGACCGGCTGCACACGGCCCTCGACTTCCCCGGGGCGCACCTGCACCACGAGGACCCACTGGTCGCCGGGTTCGCGGACAGCGTCCTGCGGCTGTACGCGTTCCTGCCGAGGACGTGGAACCTCCGGTTCGCCCGGCACTTCCACGCGGTGGTCGACGCATACGACCGGGAGTTCCACAACCGTACCCACGGAATCGTGCCCACGGTCGACGAGTATCTCCGCTTGCGCCGGCTCACCTTCGCTCACTGGATATGGACGGATCTCCTGGAGCCGGCCGCGGGATGCGAAATACCCGACCCCGTTCGGAAGCACCCCGCATACCGGCGGGCGGCGCTGCTGAGCCAGGAATTTGCCGCCTGGTACAACGACCTCTGCTCCCTTCCCAAAGAAATTGCGGGCGACGAGGTGCACAATCTCGGAATCAGTCTCATCACTCATGAGGGGCTGACTCTGGAACAGGCGGTCGTTGACCTGAGGCACCGTGTCGAGAATTGCATAACCGAATTCATCGACGTCGAAGAGGAAGCATTGCGGTTCGCCGACGACCTCGCCGACGGCACCGTGAGGGGAAAGGAACTGAGCGCCGCCGTGCGGGCCTGTCTGAGCAATATGCGCAACTGGTTCAGTTCCGTCTACTGGTTCCACCACGAGTCCGGCCGGTACATGGTCGACAGCTGGGACGACCGGTCCACGCCCCCGTACGTCAACAACGAAGCGGCAGGTGAGAAATGACCGTCGAGTCCGTGCAGCCCGAAGCCCTGGCTCCGGATCTGCGTGAGCCGCCCCGGGCGGGCGGCGGTGTCCCCGGCCTCGGCCACGGCTGGCAGCTCGTGCGCGACCCGCTGGCGTTCATGTCCCGGCTGCGCGACCACGGCGACGTGGTCCGCCTGAAGCTCGGGCCGAAGACCGTGTACGCCGTCACCACCCCGGAGCTCACCGGCGCACTGGCGCTGAGCAACGACTTCATCATCGCCGGCCCGCTCTGGGAGTCCCTGGAAGGCCTGCTCGGCAAGGAGGGAGTGGCCACGGCGAACGGGCCGCGGCACCGTCGCCAGCGGCGCACCATCCAGCCCGCCTTCCGGCTCGACGCCATCCCCGCCTACGGGCCGATCATGGAGGAGGAGGCGCACGCGCTGGCCGAGCGCTGGAGGTCCGGCCAGACGATCGACTGCACCTCCGAGTCCTTCCGGGTGGCCGTGCGCATCGCGGCCCGCTGTCTGCTGCGCGGCGCCTCCATGGACGAGCGGGCGGAGCGGCTGTGCGTCGCGCTCGCCACCGTCTTCCGCGGGATGTACCGGCGGATGGTGGTCCCGCTCGGGCCGCTCTACAGGCTGCCGCTCCCGGCCAACCGCGAATTCAACCGGGCATTGGCCGATTTGCATCTCCTGGTCGACGAGATCGTCGCCGAGCGCCGGGCATCCGGTCAAAAGCCGGACGATTTGCTGACGGCATTGCTGGAGGCGAAGGACGAGAATGGCGACCCCATCGGGGAACAGGAGATCCACGATCAGGTCGTCGCGATCCTCACCCCCGGCAGCGAAACCGTCGCCTCCACGATCATGTGGCTGTTGCATATGCTCGCGGAACACCCTGAACAGGCGGACCGGGTGCGGGACGAAGTAGAAGCAGTCACCTGCGGGAGGCCGGTGGCATTCGAGGACGTCCGGGGACTCGGGCACACCAACAATGTCGTCGTCGAGGCCCTGCGTTTGCGCCCCGCCGTCTGGATTCTGACCCGCCGGGCGGTGCGGGACACGGAACTCGGCGGATACCGGATTCCGGCCGGGGCGGACATCGTCTACAGTCCGTACGCGATCCAGCGCGACGCGAAGTCGTACGAGCGGCACCTGGAGTTCGACCCCGATCGCTGGCTGCCGGACCGGGTCAAGGACGTCCCGAAGCACGCCATGAGCCCGTTCAGCACGGGCAACCGCAAGTGTCCGAGCGACCACTTCTCGATGGCCCAGCTGACGCTGATCACGGCGGCGCTGGCCGCCAGGTACCGCTTCGAGCCGGTGGCCGGTTCCAACGCCGCCACGCGCGTCGGCATCACGCTCCGGCCGCACGACCTGCTGCTGCGGCCGGTGCCGAGGTGACAGACGGTGATCGTCAGGCCGCTTCGGGACCCCTGAACGTGCGCCGGTAGGCGTTCGGCGTGGTGCCCACCGCCCGGACGAAGTGATGGCGCAGCGTGGCCGCGTTGCCGAACCCCGTTCGGCCGGCGATCGCGTCCATCGTCTCGTCCGTCGCCTCCAGCAGCCGCTGGGCCAGCAGCACCCGCTGGCGCAGCACCCAGCGGTAGGGAGTCGTCCCCGTCTCCTGCTGGAAGCGGCGGGCGAAGGTGCGCGGGGACATGTGGGCGTGGGCGGCGAGCTGCTCGACGGTGACCTCCTCGTCGAGGTGGCGTTCCATCCACGCCAGCACGTCGCCGATCGTGTCGCCCTCGGAGTGCGGCAGCGGGCGCTCGATGTACTGGGCCTGGCCGCCGTCGCGGTGCGGCGGCACCACCATCCGCCGGGCGATCTTGTTGGCGACCTCGGTGCCCTGCTCCTTGCGCACCAGGTGGAGGCAGGCGTCGATTCCGGCGGCCGTACCGGCGGAGGTGATCACCGGGTCCTCGTCCACGTAGAGCACGTCCGGCTCCACGACGGCCCGGGGGTACTGCCGGGCGAGGTCCCGCGCGTGCTTCCAGTGCACGGCGCAGCGGCGGTCGTCCAGCAGCCCGGCAGCGGCCAGCACGAAGGCGCCGGAGCAGACGCTGAGCACCCGGGCGCCCCGGTCGACCCCGCGCCGCAGGGCGTCCAGCAGCTCCGGCGGGAACTCACGGGACGCGTAGCTGTGCCCGGCCGGTACCGCGATCAGGTCGGCCGTCTCCAGCCGCTCCAGGCCGTGCTCGACCTGGAGCGAGAAGCCCGAGTTCATGCGCAGGACCGGGCCCTCGGCCGAGGCGACGGCGAAGTCGTACACCGGCAGGCCCTCGTCGCTGCGGTCGGTGCCGAAGACTTCGCACACCACACCCAGTTCGAAGGGGTTCACGCCGTCGAGCAGGACGGCGGCCACGTTCTGGAGCATGTCTCCAGTGTGCCTCGCCTGTGGCAGTAATTCGAGGGCCTACGGCAGTACTGCCACTGACGGTAAGGAGTCATCGGCGCGACAGTGGTGTCCATGGAAACGAACCAGGCACAGACACTCATCGCAATGATCTTCGTACTCGGGACGCTGGTCCTCCTGGTCCTCCCGTCAGTGATCGGCATCGCGCGCGACCGGCGCGTCGACCGTCAGATCAGGGAGGCCCAGGAGGCCGGGGAGAGCGAGCGGGCTCAGAACTCCTCGTCCAGGTCGACGGTGCCCTCCACCGCCACCTGGTACGCCGAGGGACGGCGCTCGAAGAAGTTGGTCAGCTCCTGAACCCCTTGGAGCTCCATGAAGGAGAAGGGGTTCTCGGAGCCGTACACCGGAGCGAAGCCGAGGCGGCTGAGCCGCTGGTCGGCGACGCACTCCAGGTACTGCCGCATGGACTCGGTGTTCATGCCCGGGAGGCCGTCACCGCACAGGTCGCGCGCGAACTGCAGCTCGGCTTCGACGGCCTCCCGCAGCATGTCCGTGACCTGCTGCTCGAGCTGGTCGTCGAACAGCTCCGGCTCCTCCTTGCGGACGGTGTCGACCACCTCGAAGGCGAAGGACATGTGCATCGTCTCGTCGCGGAACACCCAGTTGGTGCCGGTGGCCAGGCCGTGCAGCAGGCCCCGGCTGCGGAACCAGTAGACGTAGGCGAAGGCACCGTAGAAGAACAGGCCCTCGATGCACGCGGCGAAGCAGATCAGGTTCAGCAGGAAGCGGCGGCGGTCGGACTGGGTCTCCAGCCGGTCCAGCTTCTCCACCGAGTCCATCCACTTGAAGCAGAACCCGGCCTTCTCGCGGATGGAGGGGATGCTCTCCACGGCGTCGAACGCCGCGGTGCGGTCCTCCGGGTCGGGGAGATAGGTGTCGAGCAGCGTCAGATAGAACTGGACGTGCACGGCCTCCTCGAACAGCTGGCGGGACAGGTACAGCCGCGCCTCGGGGGAGTTGATGTGCTTGTACAGCGTCAGCACCAGGTTGTTCGCGACGATCGAGTCGCCCGTCGCGAAGAAGGCGACCAGACGGCCGATCAGGTGCTGCTCCTCGGGGGACAGCTTGGCGAGGTCCGCGACGTCCGAGTGGAGGTCGACCTCCTCCACGGTCCAGGTGTTCTTGATGGCGTCCCGGTAGCGCTCGTAGAAGTCCGGGTAGCGCATGGGACGCAGGGTGAGCTCGAAGCCGGGGTCGAGAAGGTTCTGGGTGGTCATTACTGGCAGGCCTCGCAGGACTCGGGGTTTTCCAGGGAGCAGGCGACCGCGTCGGGGTCGGCCGTCTGCTGCACGGGGATGGTCTTCTCAGGCTGAGCCTGGGCCTGTGCGGCGCGGGCGATGCGGGTCGCCGGGCGCGAGCGCAGGTAGTACGTCGTCTTCAGCCCGGCCTTCCAGGCGTACGCGTACATCGAGGAGAGCTTGCCGATGGTCGGCGTCTCCATGAAGAGGTTCAGGGACTGGGACTGGTCCAGGAACGGGGTCCTGGCCGCCGCCATGTCGATCAGGCCGCGCTGCGGGACCTCCCACGCCGTGCGGTAGAGCGCCCGTACGTCCGCGGGGATCCAGGCGAACTCCTGCACCGAGCCGTTCGCCTCGCGCAGCGCCTCCCGACTGCGGGCGTCCCACACGCCGAGCTGCTTGAGCTCGTCCACCAGGTAGGAGTTGACCTGGAGGAACTCACCCGACAGCGTCTCGCGCTTGAACAGGTTGGACACCTGCGGCTCGATGCACTCGTACACGCCCGCGATGGAGGCGATGGTGGCCGTGGGCGCGATGGCGAGGAGCAGGGAGTTGCGCATGCCGGTCGCGGCGATGCGCTCGCGCAGGGCCGCCCAGCGCTCGGGCCAGGTCAGCTCCACGTCGTAGTGGTCCGGGTGCAGCACACCCCGGGCCGTACGGGTCTTCTCCCAGGCCGGCAGCGGGCCGCTGCGCTCGGCCAGGTCGGCGGAGGCCTCGTACGCGGCGAGCATGATCCGCTCGGCGATCCGGGTGGAGAGCGCCTTGGCCTCGGGCGAGTCGAAGGGCAGGCGCAGCTTGAAGAAGACGTCCTGCAGGCCCATGGCCCCGAGGCCGACCGGACGCCAGCGGGCGTTGGAGCGGCCCGCCTGCTCGGTCGGGTAGAAGTTGATGTCCACGACACGGTCGAGGAAGGTCACGGCCGTACGGACGGTCTCGTCCAGCCGCTCCCAGTCGATGTCCCCGCGGGTCTGGTCGACGAAGGCGCCGAGGTTGACCGACCCCAGGTTGCAGACCGCCGTCTCCCCGTCGTCGGTGACCTCCAGGATCTCCGTGCAGAGGTTGGAGGAGTGGACGACGTGGCCCGGCTCTGCCGTCTGGTTGGCGGTGCGGTTGGCGGCGTCCTTGAACGTCATCCAGCCGTTGCCGGTCTGCGCGAGGGCGCGCATCATGCGGCCGTACAGCTCACGGGCGGGCAGGGTCTTCCTCGCCAGGCCCTTCGCCTCGGCCTCCCGGTACGCGGCGTCGAACTCCGCGCCGTACAGGTCGACCAGCTCGGGCACGTCCGAGGGGGAGAACAGCGACCACGGCCCGTCGGTGTTCACCCGCCGCATGAACTCGTCCGGCACCCAGTGCGCGAGGTTCAGGTTGTGCGTACGGCGGGCGTCCTCGCCGGTGTTGTCGCGCAGCTCCAGGAACTCCTCGATGTCGGAGTGCCAGGTCTCCAGGTAGACCGCGGCCGCGCCCTTGCGGCGGCCGCCCTGGTTCACGGCGGCGACCGAGGCGTCGAGGGTCTTCAGGAACGGGACGATGCCGTTGGAGTGGCCGTTGGTGCCGCGGATCAGCGAACCGCGCGCACGGATACGGGAGTACGAGAGGCCGATGCCGCCCGCGTGCTTCGACAGCCGGGCCACCTGGTGGTACCGGTCGTAGATCGAGTCGAGCTCGTCCTTGGGGGAGTCGAGGAGGTAGCAGGACGACATCTGGGGGTGCCGCGTGCCGGAGTTGAAGAGGGTGGGGGAGGAGGGGAGGTAGTCGAGGCGGCTCATGAGCCCGTAGAGCGCGGCGACCTCGTCGACGGACTGTGCCGTGTCGTCCTCGGCGAGGCCGGCGGCGACGCGCAGCATGAAGTGCTGGGGCGTCTCGACGACCTTGCGGGTGATCGGGTGGCGGAGCAGGTAGCGGCTGTGCAGCGTCCGCAGACCGAAGTAGCCGAAGCGGTCGTCGGCGGCCCGGTCGATCAGCGCGTCGAGCCGGGCAGCGTGCAGGCGCACGAACTCGGCGGTCCGGTCGGCGATCAGGCCCTCCCGGTGGCCGACCGCCACGGACTCGGTGAAGGACGTGACGCCCTGCGAGGCGGCCTCGGCACGGATGCCGATCGTCAGCAGGCGCGCGGCCAGCCGGGAGTAGGCGGGGTCCTCGGAGATGAGGCCGGCGGCCGCCTCCGTCGCGAGCTCGCGCAGCTCCGTCTCGTCCGCCCGCGCGGACCGGCCGCGCAACGCGGCGGCGGCGACCCGGCCGGGGTCGGCGTCGGGGAGATCGGCGGTCAGCTCGGTCAGGGTCCGCAGCAGCGCGGCACCGGGACCGTCGTGCTCTTCTTCGGCAGCTGAGACCGGTTCGGCTGGCGCGATGGTCACGTGGGGCTCTCCCTCGCTCGGCAAGGGGCCTCGCGCAGGGCAGGGGGCAGCACACGAGCGCACACGGCGTCGCGTCCACCGGCCCATTCCACGAGGCCCGGACGTCAGGGCACCCCGGCCGGACGGCCGGGCGCGCTGTCGGCAGGTCCTCGGACTGAAGCGTGTGCGCTCCGCCTTGAGGGCGTATACGCACAAGTACACCGTTGCGGGACAGTTCCGGATTCGCGCCGGATTCCCCTGCGGCGACAGCGAGCACGAGCATACATCTTGTGCTGGGTTCGGGTGACACCCCCAGATGTTGTGTCGTGCTGGTTTCAGAGTGTCAACTGATAAGTGAGGAGAGTGATGTCGTCCAGGTGCGGGAGCGGGTTCCAGTCGCGCCCGGGAGTGCGGGTGAAACCCAGGCGCTCGTAGATGCGGTGGGCCGCGCGCATGGTGCGCTGGGTCGACAGCACGACGCGGAGACAGCCGGGCGTGGCCCGTGCCCGGTCGACGCAGGCGCCCACGAGGGCCTCGCCCGTGCCGCGGCCGCGGGCGGCGTGCGCGACGGCGAGCATCCGTATCTCGGCCTCTCCCGGGCCGGCTATGTCGGCCATGGGGCCGCCCGACGGTACGAAGGTGACGCCGCCGAGGAGGGTGTCGTTCTCGACGGCGACCAGGACGTCGGCCGCGGCCGCCCGTTTGGCGACGTCCCGCAGTTCGTGGAGGTACTCGTCGCTCTCGCCGAAGTCGAGGAGGCCGTCCGCGAGATAGGCGTGGGCCGTCAGCTCCCCGAGGGGGCCGTACTCGGTGGGTTTCACTCGCCGGATCAGGGTGTCCATGGCGTGAGTGTGTACGACAGCGGGGGGGGGGGGGGGGGGGGGGGCGGGGGGGGGGGGTGGGGGGGGGGGGGGGGGGGGTGGGGTGTGTCCGGGGGTTCCCCCCCCCGTCGTCTCCCCCCCCCCCCCCGCCACCGCGCTGCGCGCCGAGGCGTACCGGTCGTCCAGGGAATCGGGCGCTGCCGTGGGACCCGTGTCCTGGGGGGAGTCGTCGTACAGCTCCCCCCACCAGTCGTCCTCATGACGGGCGGGTCTTCCCCCCTGCTGGCTCATGCCTCTGATTGTCCACCGCACGGGCCGTATGAAAACGGGGCATCGGGAAAATCCGGCGCATCCGCCGCGTCGAACGGCGTGTCGAGTGAGGGGGTGAACTGCCGTACGACAAAAGGCTGGTGGCCGCCGGGCGGCCCCACCCCCCACGGGAGGACCGCCCGGCGGCGTCCGAAGTGACCCGGCCCCGCATCCCCTTCGTGCGCGCGCACGTCCGGGCCCGGGCCACCGTCCTGGGTTCCTCGGGGCGCGGCGGTGAAACGTGTACACGGCCGCGCGTCCCTCGGTGCTGCCCACCTTGGCAGAGTCCCCGCCGCTACGGCGATGATGTGCGGCGGCGGGTTTACGCCGTGGCCGGTTTCCGCCAGGCCGACCCGCTTCCGTGACGGGTGCGCAGGGAGGGACGTGGGCCGATGCTGGCAGCGATAGGGCTCGACGAGACGCACGAGGCGGCGTACCGGGCGCTGGTGTCCGTGGGCGCGGCCGACGTGGCCGATCTGGCGCGGCGCCTGACGCTGGCCGAGCAGGACACCGAGCGGGCGCTGCGCCGGCTGGAGCGGCGGGGTCTGGCGGCCCGGTCCTCGGCCCGGCCGGGCCGCTGGGTGGCGGCGCCGCCCGGGGTGGCGCTGGGCGCCCTGCTCACCCAGCAGCGGCACGAGCTGGAGAAGGCGGAGCTGGCGGCGGCGCTGCTCGCGGAGGAGTACCGGGCGGCGGCGGCCGAACCGGCGGTGCACGACCTGGTGGAGGTGGTGACCGGCACCTCGGCCGTCGCCCAGCGCTTCCTTCAGCTCCAGCTGGGCGCGACCGAGGAGGTGTGCGCGCTGGTCACCGGCAGTCCGGTCGCCGTGTCCGGCATGGAGAACGACGCCGAGGAGCAGGCGGCCGGGCGCGGGGTGCGCTACCGGGTGGTCGTGGAGCGCTCGGTGCTGGACCTGCCGCACGGGCTGACCGAACTGACGGCGGCGCTCGGCCGGGACGAGCGGGTCCGGGTGGTGGACCGGGTGCCGACCAAGCTGGTGGTGGCCGACCGCTCGCTCGCGATGGTGCCGCTGACGTCGCGTACGGCGGAACCGGCCGCGCTGGTGGTGCACGCCAGCGGGCTGCTGGAGCTGCTCGCCGGGCTGTTCGAGTCGGTGTGGCGGGAGGCGCTGCCGCTGCGCCTGGGCGCCCGCGGGGTGACCGAGCAGCAGCCGGAGGGCCCGGACGCCACCGACCTGGAGGTGCTGTCGCTGCTGCTGGCCGGGATGACGGACGCGAGCGTGGCCAAGCAGCTCGACCTGGGCCTGCGGACGGTCCAACGCCGGGTGCGGCGGCTGATGGAGCTGGCCGGGGTGACGACCCGGCTGCAGCTGGGCTGGCACGCCCGGGAGCGCGGCTGGGTCACCCGCGAGGACGCCCACTGACCAGCCACAGCCCGGCTCCCCGGCAGCCCAGCACCCCTACCCCGGCGCCCGGGCACCCCAGCACCCAGGCACCCCCTCGCCCGGGCGTCCCAACCCGGCTCCCCAGGCGCCTGGCACCCCGGCCCCCCGACACCCCAGCACGAGGCACCCCAGCCCGGCACCCCTGGCGCTTGGCACCCCGGCCCCCTGGATCCCAGCACCCGAGCCCCCGTCGCCCTGGCACCCCAGACCCCCGGCACACCAGCACCTGGGCCCCGTCGCCCCAGTGGCCTCGGCCCCCCTCCCCCTCCCTCTGATGACCTGCGATGTCGTCCCCCGTCCTGCACCCTGGGCAGATGGGAGCGTGGGAACTCCTGCTGGTCGGCGTGGTGATCGCGCTGGGGCTGTGCGGAGTGCTGGTGCCCGGGGCGCCGGGGTCGTGGCTGGTGTGGGCCGCGGTGCTGTGGTGGGCGCTGAAGGACCCGCAGCCGGTGGCCTGGGGCGTCCTGGTCGGCGCCACCGCGGTGCTGCTGCTGTCGCAGGTCGTGCGCTGGGCGCTGCCGCCGCGCCGGCTCCAGGAGAGTGGCGCCACCCCGCTGATGGCGGTGTACGCGGGTGCCGGGGCGGTCCTCGGTTTCGTGCTGGTACCCGTGCTGGGCGCCCTGCCGGGTTTCCTGGCCGGGATCTATCTGGAGGAGCGGCTGCGGCTCGGCCGGCACGGCGAGGCGATGGCCGCGCTGCGGACGGCGATGCGGGCGGGCGGCGCCAGTGTGCTGGCGGAGCTGTTCACCTGCCTGCTGATCGCGGGGGCGTGGCTGGGTGCGGTGCTGTGGGGCTGGCCGGCACGGTGACGTGCGGCCGGCGGGTCAGGGCGCGGTGGACCGTGTCGGCCACGGCGGCCATGCCGGCGTCGTTGAAGTGCAGATGGTCGCCGGGGTCGTAGGCGGCCCGGATGCGCCGGGGGTCGGCCGGGTCCCGGACGGCGGCGTCCGCGTCGGCGACCGCGTCGAAGGCGCCGCCGGTGCGGATGAAGCCGTTCACCCGCTGCCGTACGTCCTCACCGGCGGCGGTCCAGGCGGGGTAGCCGCCGTACGGGGTGAGGGTGACCCCGACGACCCGGATGCCGCGGGTGTGAGCCCGGGCCACCAGGGTGCGGTAGGCGTCCGCGAAGGCGTCCGTGTCGTGCGCCGCCGGGGTGCCCTTGATGTCGTTGATGCCCTCGAAGACCACCAGCGCCCGAACGCCGGCCCGGTCCAGCGCGTCGGCGTCCAGGCGGGCGAGAGCGCTCGGTCCGGTGCCGTCGCGCAGCAGGCGGTTACCGGCGATGCCCGCGTTGAGGACGCCGATCCGGTGGCCGAGCAGCCGCCGGGCGAGCCGGTCGGGCCAGCGCCGGTTGGTGTCGGGGGTGGAGCCGTTGCCGTCGGTGAGCGAGTCCCCGAACGCGACGACGCTGCCGGCGGCGGACCCGCGCACGTCGACGCCGGTGACGTAGTACCAGCGGCTGGTGGTGGCCGTGTACGCGGTGCCGGACTCGTCGGCGGCCCGGCCGGCGCCGGGCCGGGCCAGGTAGCTGGTCTGCAGGGCGGTGCGGTGGTAGGTGGCGGGCCCGGAGTCGTCCGGTGTGTACACGGTGACGAGCAGGTCGGCACCGGCGGGCACGGGCAGCGGCACCGGGTCGGTGACCGTGTCCGCGCCCGGCGGGACGGTCGCCTCCGGGGCGCCGTGGAAGGCGGCGGTGCGCAGGGTGCCGGGTACGGCGTCGGGGCCGGCCGCGCGGCGCAGCGCGACGGTGACCGCGCCGAGGCGCAGGGGCCGGGTGCCGAGCCGGTTGCTGAGCCGGACGCGGACGGCGGTGCCGCCGAT
>NZ_JBVJBP010000033.1:0-82669 GCF_055589465.1 Streptomyces sp. NPDC041940 | reverse complement strand
GGTCTTGTGTGGGGCCCGTGCGCACCCCCCCACCCTGCGAGTACCCCCCCCCCCCCCCCCCCCCCCCCCCCCCCCCCCCCCCCCCCCCCCCCCCCCCCCCCCCACGTCCGCGCAGGTCAGACGAGTCCGAGGCGCTCCGCCGCGGCCGCCGAGTCGACGGGGACGGTGACCGGCTGCGGGGCGCCGGCGACGGCCCAGTCGGGGTCCTTCAGACCGTTGCCGGTGACGGTGCACACGATCCGCTGCCCCGGGTCGACCTTGCCCTGCTCGGCGGCCTTCAGCAGACCGGCGACGGACGCGGCGGACGCGGGCTCGACGAAGACGCCCTCCTGCGAGGCCAACAGCCGGTAGGCGCGCAGGATCTCACGGTCCGTCACCTCGTCGATGAAGCCGCCGGACTCGTCCCGCGCGGCGATCGCGTGGTTCCACGACGCCGGGTTGCCGATGCGGATGGCGGTGGCGACGGTCGACGGGTCCTTGACGATCTCGCCGCGCACGATCGGGGCGCTGCCGGAGGCCTGGAAGCCCCACATCCGGGGGGTCCGGGCGGAGACGCCGTCGGCGGCGTACTCCTTGTAGCCCTTCCAATAGGCCGTGATGTTGCCCGCGTTGCCCACCGGCAGGACGTGGATGTCGGGCGCGTCGCCGAGCATGTCCACGATCTCGAAGGCGGCCGTCTTCTGGCCCTCGATACGTACCGGGTTGACCGAATTGACCAGCGCGACGGGGTAGTTGTCGCTCAGGGCGCGCGCGAGGGTGAGACAGTCGTCGAAGTTGCCGTCGACCTGGAGGATCTTCGCGCCGTGCACGAGGGCCTGGCCCATCTTGCCGAGCGCGATCTTGCCCGTCGGGACGAGCACGGCGCAGACCATCCCGGCCCGCACGGCGTACGCGGCGGCGGAGGCGGACGTATTGCCGGTGGAGGCGCAGATGACGGCCTTGGCGCCCTCCTCCTTGGCCCGGGTGATGGCCATGGTCATGCCGCGGTCCTTGAAGGACCCGGTGGGGTTCGCGCCCTCCACCTTGAGGTGGACCTCGCAGCCCGTGCGCTCGGAGAGCACCTGCGCGGGCACGAGCGGCGTGCCGCCCTCGCGGAGCGTCACGACCGGCGTGGTGTCGGATACCGGCAGCCGGTCCCGGTACTCCTCGATGATTCCGCGCCACTGGTGGGTCATTGCTGGTTACTCTCCTTCAACCCGCATGATGCTGGCGACACCACGCACGGTGTCGAGTTTGCGCAACGCCTCGACGGTCCCGGTGAGGGCGGCGTCGGACGCGCGGTGCGTGACGACGACGAGGGAGGCCTCGCCGTCCTTCCCCGACTGGCGAACCGTATCGATCGAGACTCCGTGCTCGGCGAACACGGTCGCGACCTGGGCGAGAACACCCGGTTTGTCGGCCACGTCGAGGCTGATGTGGTAGCGCGTGACCACCTCGCCCATCGGCGAGACCGGCAGGGCGGCGTAGGCGGACTCGCCCGGTCCGGTCGCGCCGCTGAGGCGGTTGCGGCAGACGGCGACGAGATCGCCGAGCACGGCGGAGGCGGTCGGGGAACCGCCCGCTCCGGGCCCGTAGAACATGAGCTGCCCGGCGGCGTCGGACTCGACGAACACCGCGTTGTAGGCGCCGCGGACGGAGGCCAGCGGGTGGCTCAGCGGGATCATGGCGGGGTGCACGCGCGCGGTGACGGAGGCGCCGTCCGCGGCCCGCTCGCAGATGGCGAGCAGTTTGATGGTGCAGCCCATCTCCCGGGCGGAGGCGAAGTCGGCGGCGGTGACCTCGGTCATGCCCTCGCGGTAGACGTCGTCGAGACGCACGCGCGTGTGGAAGGCGATGCCGGCGAGGATGGCGGCCTTGGCGGCGGCGTCGAAGCCCTCGACATCGGCGGTCGGGTCGGCCTCGGCGTATCCCAGGGCGGTGGCCTCGTCGAGGGCCTCCTGGTAGCCGGCGCCGGTCGAGTCCATCTTGTCGAGGATGAAGTTGGTCGTGCCGTTGACGATGCCCATCACCCGGTTGATCTTGTCGCCGGCGAGGGACTCGCGCAGCGGCCTGATCAGCGGGATGGCACCGGCGACGGCGGCCTCGTAGTAGAGGTCCTTGTCGTGCTGCTCGGCGACGGCGTGCAGGGCGGCCCCGTCCTGGGCGAGCAGCGCCTTGTTGGCGGAGACGACGGAGGCGCCGTGCTCGAAGGCGGTGGTGATGAGGGTCCTGGCGGGCTCGATCCCGCCGATCACCTCCACCACGACATCAATGTCGCCGCGCTTGACGAGGGCGGTGGCGTCGGTGGTGACGAGGTCCTGGTCGATGCCCTCCCTGACCCGGTCCGGCCGCCGTACGGCCACGCCCGCGAGCTCCACGGGGGCACCGATCCGGGCTGCGAGGTCGTCGGCGTGCGTCGTCATGATGCGCGCCACCTCTGAGCCGACCACTCCACAGCCCAGCAGCGCCACCTTCAGCGGACGCGTACGCATCATCCGACCTCGTTTCCTCATACCGTCTACGGTTGCACCAGTCTCACTCACCGGACGGGACTTTCTGCCCTTCGTCCGGATCGTGAGATATCTATTTCATTTGTACGGGGGTGGACGACAGGAGATCTTCCACCCCACGCCCGGCGTGGTTCAGCCCACGTCGAGACGCAGCAGGTCCTCCTCGGTCTCACGGCGGACGATCACCCGGGCCTCGCCGTCGCGCACGGTGACGACCGGCGGCCGCAGCACGTGGTTGTAGTTGCTGGCCATGGACCGGCAGTAGGCGCCCGTCGCCGGTACGGCGATGAGGTCACCCGGTGCCAGGTCGGCCGGCAGGAACGCGTCCTTGACCACGATGTCCCCGCTCTCGCAGTGCTTGCCCACGACGCGGGCGAGCATCGGCTCGGCGTCGGAGGTGCGGGAGACGAGTGCGACGCTGTACTCGGCGTCGTACAGCGCGGTGCGGATGTTGTCCGACATGCCGCCGTCGACGGAGACGTACGTCCGCAGCCCGTCGAGGGGCTTGATGGTGCCGACCTCGTAGAGCGTGAAGGCGGTCGGGCCGACGATGGCGCGCCCCGGCTCGACGGAGATACGCGGCGTGCGCAGCTTGGCGGCCTCGCACTCCCTGGTGACGATCTCGGTGAGCGCCTTGGCGATCTCGTGCGGCTCGCGCGGGTCGTCGTCGCTGGTGTACGCGATACCGAGCCCGCCGCCGAGGTCGATCTCCGGCAGCTCGACGCCGTGCTCGTCGCGGACGTCCTTGAGCAGCGAGACGACGCGGTGGGCGGCGACCTCGAACCCGGACATGTCGAAGATCTGCGAGCCGATATGGCTGTGGATGCCGACCAGCTCGAGCCCGTCGAGGTGCAGGGCACGGCGTACGGCCTCGGCGGCGTGCCCGCCGGCCAGCGGGATGCCGAACTTCTGGTCCTCGTGGGCCGTGGCGATGAACTCGTGGGTGTGGGCCTCGACGCCGACGGTGATCCGGATCAGGACCTTCTGCCGCTTCCCGAGGCTCTGCGCGATGTGGGCGACCCGGGCGATCTCCTGGAAGGAGTCGAGCACGATGTGGCCCACGCCGGCCTCGACGGCCCTGGTGATCTCGTCGACGGACTTGTTGTTGCCGTGGAAGGCGATGCGGTCGGCGGGCATGCCGGCGGTGAGGGCGGTGGCCAGCTCGCCGCCGGAGCAGACGTCGACGTTCAGCCCTTCCTCGTACAGCCAGCGCACGACGGCACGGGAGAGGAAGGCCTTGCCCGCGTAGAAGACGTCGGCGCCGGTCCCGAAGGCGGTGCGCCACGCACGCGCGCGTGCCCGGAAGTCGGCCTCGTCCAGGACGTAGGCGGGGGTGCCGTACTCCTCGGCGAGCTCCGTGACGGTGATACCGCCGACGGCGACGACACCGTCCTCGTTCCGCGTGACGGTCTCGGCCCACACCTTGGGGTCAAGGGCGTTGAGGTCGGCGGGCGGGGCGGAGTAGTGGCCCTCGGGGTAGACATCGGCGTGACGGGGCCCGGCGGGGTGTGCGGAACGGCTCATATTCGTGTCTTTCAGAGGTGATCGGGTGCGTCGATGCCGAGCAGGGACAGGCCGCCGGCCAGCACCGTCCCGGCGGCTTCGGCGAGCGCGAGCCGGGCACGGTGGGCGGCCGAGGGTTTCTCCTCGCCGAGGGGCAGCACGGCAAGGAGCTGCGGCAGCGTGGCGTCGGCGACGGTGACCAGGTGCCTGGCCAGACGGTCGGGGGTGTGGTCGGTGGCGGCGGCCGCGAGGATGCGGGGGTGGTCGCCGAGCAGGGCGACCAGGGCTTCCGCACCGCTGACGGGCCCGGGTGCGGGCCGGAAGCCGAGGTCGTCGGCGTTGCGCAGCAGGGCCCGGGTGCGGGCGTGGGCGTACCGGACGCGGAAGAGGGGGTTGGTCTCCCGCTGGACCAGATGATCGCCGTTGATCCTGGGCCGGTCGTGCGCGGCGGGGTACAGCAGGGCCCAGCGGGCGGCGTCCCGGCCGAGGGGGAGGGGGTCGGCGGGGGTGGGGACGGGGACGGGGCGGAGGGTGACGTCGTCCGCGCCGTCGGTGTCCACGCCTTGGGTGTCCACACCGTTGGTGTCCACGCCCAGGACGGATTCCCACTCCGGCGCGGGCCGGCCGTCGTACGTGATGCGGACGGAGTCGCCCTGGCTGCGCAGCAGTCGGGCCGTCGCATCCGCGACCACGGCGGCACGGACCTCTGCCGGGCACCGGAGCCGGACGATGTTCCCGCTCAGCTCTGCGGCGTGCCCGTACCACTGCCCGCGCCGCAGGATCTCGTCGACGAGCGCGGCGGACGCCGCGCCTTCCAGGCTGAGGTTGAGGAACCCGGCCCCGGTGACGACGACGTCGGTGATGCGCTGGTCGTCGAGGAGACGCAACCGCAGGATCTCGGCCACGCGCCGGGGCGGCTGCTCCGCCGCACGGGACAGCTGGAGGGCGATGTTGGTGGCGTAGTCGCCGCAGCCCCCGGGTCCCGGGGGCGTGACCACGGCCCGCTCCGGGACGGTCACGCTGAGCTCACCCTCGTCGACAGCGCGACGCACGGCGTGCAGCACGGTGCGGGAGAGCTCGACGGGGGTCACGGGCACCAGCGTATGGGAGGAGGGGGGTGGGTATGCGACCCGGTTTAGGGAGGGTCCGGGATGTGGACGCGGCTTCCCTCAGGCGGCCGAGCGACTGCCCGTCACCTACGGCACGGCCGGCTGATCGAACGTCTGCGCCTGGGCGGCATCGCCCCCGACGTCGGGGCCACCACCGCCCTGCCGTTCCCGACGCCGCGCCCGCTCCATCAACTGCCGCACCATCCCGACCAGTTCGGCGGGCTCGAAGGGCTTGGCGAGGAAGGCGTCGACACCGACATCGAGGCCGGCCTCGACCTCGTGCTGGGTGCAGGCACTGATGATGGCGAGGGGGAGGTCGCGGGTCAGCGGATCCGTCCGCAGCCGAGCGGCGGTCCTGATCCCGTCCAGCCGGGGCATGACGACATCGAGCGTCACGACATCGGGCCGCACCTGATGAACGACATCGAGGCACTCGGCACCATCGGCCGCGGTCACGACCTCCAGCCCCTCCAGCTCGAGGTTGACCCTGATCAACTGCCGGATGACCTTGTTGTCGTCCACAACAAGCACCCGACCCGACGCGCCTGGCACAACTCGAGAGTAGGTCGGCCCCGGCCACCGCGTCCGGGTTTTCCCCACTTCCACCCCGCACGGGCGACCCACACACCCGCCCCCGACAGCGGAAACCCGTTGATGACCACCCTGAGGGAGCTGGTAGTGTTCTACCCGTCGCCGCGAGCAATCGCGACCGATACGCCCCCGTAGCTCAGGGGATAGAGCAACGGCCTCCGGAGCCGTGTGCGCAGGTTCGAATCCTGCCGGGGGCACTTCGCTTCAGCCAATGTGATCATGCGGTTGAGCAGCGTAGATGCCTGAGAAGAAGAGCGGGACCCAGTGGTACTGGGTCCCGCTCTTTCTCGTTGTCCGGACCAGATCGGCCTGTCCCTCGGCACGGCAGGGGCATTTACGCCACTTTCGCCCCATACCCACCATTGTTCTACCGTAGAGAGGAACGACGCTGCTCATACCCCCGCACCGAGTCATCGAGGTGACGGTCATGACGGAGACCACACAGCGCAGGAACACCGCTCCCGGTACCAGGACGGGAAAGCAGGACGGGGTCACGGCACCGCAGGGCGGCAGAGGGGGCGGTGGTTCCCCTGACACCCGTGGCAGCACCGCGATCGCGGACACGGTCGTGGCGAAGATCGCGGGGATGGCCGCCCGGGAGATCCCGGAGGTTCACAACCTCGGTGGCGGGATGACCAGGGCCTTCGGGGCCGTGCGGCAGCGGGTGCCGGGCGGGGGCAGTGGGGTCACCCAGGGGGTGAAGGTGGAGGTGGGCGAGCGCCAGGCCGCCGTTGATCTCGATCTCGTCGTCGAGTACGGCGCCGCCATCACCGACACCGCGTCGGATGTCAGGACCAACGTCGTCAACGCGGTGGAGCGGATGACCGGCCTGGAGGTCGTGGAGGTCAACATCGCCGTCGACGACGTACATCTGCCGGACGAGGAAGAGGACGAGTCCGAGCAGGGAGAGCAGCGGCGCGTGGCCTGAGGGAGCCCCGCCCGGGGCGGTCAGGCCGTGCGCTTGCGTGAGGGCGACTTCTTCGCCGTCGTCTTCTTCGCGGTGCTCTTCGCCGCCGTCTTCTTCGCGGCCTGGCCCGACTGCCCCGACTTCGCTGTCGTCTTCTTCGCCGCGGTCTTCGCCGCGGTCTTCTTCGCCGTCGACGTCGACTTCTTGCCGCCGGTCTGCTTGGGGGCCGCGCGGGCCGTCTTGCGTGGCGGGAGCGGCTTGACCTCGGCGTGGTCGTCGGCCTCCTCGCCGCGGGACTCGCGCGCCGCGCGGACGCTGCTCTCCAGGGCCGCCATCAGGTCCAGGACCTTGCCGCCCGTCGCCGGTTCCGGGGCCTGGCGCGGGGTCTCGCCGGCGGCCTTCGCGGCGATGACCTCCTCCACGGCCTCGCGGTACTCGTCGTGCAGGTCCTCCAGGTCGACCTCGCCGAGGGTGTCCATCAGGGCGTCCGCCAGGTCCAGTTCCTGGTCGCGGACGGTGACGTTCGTGTCGGGGGCGACGCCCTCGGGGGCGCGGACCTCGTCCGGCCACAGCAGGCCGTGCATCGCGATGGCCTCGCCGACCACCCGGAGCATGCCCAGGCGTTCCCGGCCGCGCAGGGCGAACTTGGCGATCGCCACCTTGTTGCTGCGCTTCAGTGCCTCGCGGAGGAGGGTGTACGGCTTCGCCGCCGGGGCGCCGCTCGCCTGGAGGTAGTACGCGGCGTCCATCTGGAGCGGATCGATCCGGTCGCCCGGGACGAAGGCGACGATCTCGATCGTCTTGGCCGTGGGGATGGGCAGGCTGGAGAGGTCCTCCTCGGTGATCGGGATGATCGTGCCGTCCGCGTCCTCGTAGCCCTTGCCGATCTCCCCCTGGGTGACCTCGCGGTCCTCCAGCTCGCAGAACTTGCGGTAGCGGATGCGGCCGCCGTCCTCGGTGTGGATCTGGCGGAAGGAGATCGAGTGGCTCTCGGTGGCGTTCACCAGCTTGATCGGGATGCTGACCAGCCCGAACGAGATGGCGCCGTTCCAGATGGATCTCACGTGCAGCACCCTTCCGGTCACTCTCGGGAGTGTTCGTCCTGGTTCGCGTGGGATTCTTATCGTATGGCGCCTATCACAGTGGTGGAGGGGCGACGGCTCGCGCTCAGCAATCTGGAGAAGGTGCTGTATCCCGCCACCGGCTTCACCAAGGGCGAGGTGCTGCACTACTACGCGACCGTCGCCGAGGTCCTGCTGCCCCATCTGCGTGATCGGGCGGTGTCCTTCCTGCGGTATCCGGACGGGCCGGACGGGCAGGTGTTCTTCACGAAGAACGTGCCGCCGGGTACGCCCGAGTGGGTCACCACCGCCGAGGTGCCGCGGGTCGAGGGGCCCTCGCGGATGGTCCTGGTGCAGGACCTGCCGAGCCTGATGTGGGCGGCCAACCTCGTGACCGAGTTCCACACCCACCAGTGGCTCGTCGACACACCGGACGAGGCCGACCGGCTCGTCTTCGACCTCGATCCGGGGGCGCCCGCGAGCATCGTGCAGTGCTGCGAGGTCGCGCTGTGGCTGCGGGCACGGCTCGCGGACGACGGCATCGAGGCCTACGCCAAGACCTCCGGCTCGAAGGGGCTGCATCTGCTCGCCGCCGTGCGCGGGGCCTCCTCGGAGCGGGTGTCCGAGTACGCCAAGGAGCTGGCGGTCGAGGCGGAGCGGGCCATGCCGCGCCTGGCCCTCCACCGGATGACCCGGAGCCTGCGCGCCGGGAAGGTCTTCGTCGACTGGAGCCAGAACGCGGCGCGCAAGACCACGGCGACCCCCTACACCCTCCGGGCCCGCCCCGAGCCGACCGTCTCGGCCCCGGTGACCTGGGAGGAGGTCGAGCAATGCGAGGCGCCTGGCCGGCTGGACTTCGAGGCTCGGGATCTTGCGTCACGGGTGCGGGAGTACGGCGATCTGCTGGGGCCGCTACTGGATCCGGGGCGGGCCGGGTCGCTCCCGTAGTCGCACGGTCGGCCGATCGTCCGACCGGCCGGGGTGCTCGGTGCCGGGCCTGCGGGGAGCGGCGTGTCACCCGGTCGGGCGGCCGGGGCGGACGTTGTCGGCGGTACGCCGACGGACCCGGGCAGCACGGTGGCCTCGGTGCGCGGCCGCGCCTGATCGGGGGCGGACGTCGCCCACGGGTGCGCGGCCGCGCCCGGCCGGGGTGGACATCGCCGGTGCTCGACCGGCCTGCCGGGGCGGCTCTTCGGCCGCCCCGGGCCTTGGGCCAGGGCAGGTGCCGGGGTGGGCCCGAGCCGGGGCAGGGTTGGGCCGAGACCGGATTGGGCCTGCCGGATCGGGCCTGCCGGATCGGGCCCGCCGGACTGGGCCCGCCGGACTGGGCCCGCCGGACTGGGCCCGCCGGACTGGGCCCGCCGGACTGGGCCCGCCGGACTGGGCCGAGGCGCAGTCGCGCCCGGCCAGGGGGACGTCGCCGGCGCTCGCCCGGCCTGCCAGGGCGGCTCTTCGGCCGCCCTGGGCCAGGGGCGGGGCCGAGGCCGGGGACCGGCACAGGGTGTCCCGGGCCGGGGCACCCGCTCCCGCACGGCCCGCGGCGCCCTCACCTGCGGGAGCAGCTCGTCGCCCAGCCGGACATCATCGGCGGCGACCCGGGCAACACCGGCGGTCTCCGTGTGCGATCGCCCCCGGTCAGGACACCCGCTCCCTCACCTGGCGGTACTGAGAGCCGCCCAGGTGGGTCTCCGGGACGGCCCGGCCGAGCGGCGGCTCGGTGCGTAGTCGCGTCCGGTCAGCGCACCCGAGTCCCCGCTTCCCCGCGGCCCCTCACACCTTCGCCCACGTGTTCCGGTCCCGGGCCATCGCGTGCAGGGCCTCCACGTCCGCCGGTTTCAGGACGGTGCCCTGGGCGGCCAGGCTCTGGACGTCCGTTTCCGTCAGGACGCGGAGTTCGCGGGGTGCCGTCGGGAGCGACACGGTCGTGGGGCCCAGCAGGGCGAGTACGGGGCGGACCTCGGCCGTCAAGGCGTAGGAGGCGCGGTCGGCGTCGGAGCGGACGCGGCGGAGCAGGGGGTACGGGTCGCGGCGGCCCAGGGTGACCATGGGGTCGGCGATCGTCACGCGGTGCTTGCGGGCGTAGAGGGTGTGCACGGCGTACAGGCCACCGGGGCCGATCAGCAGGTGGTGGATGCGGCTGCCGCCGGGGAGCGGGACGGAGTGCAGGGTGTGCCAGCCCGCCCCGTCCAGGGCGTCCAGTGCCTCCCCGACCGTCCGCTCGGCCGTCAGGGCCCGGCGGCGTGGGTCGGGGCGGAGCCGGTGGGCCGGGCCGGGGTCGCGGTCGAGGGCGACGACGAGGGCCTCCCCGGGGCGGTTGGGGGCCAGGTCGTCGTCGGGGTGGAGCGCCAGACGGGCGAGTTCGGCGGGGGTCGGCACCGAGGGCGGCCCGACCGTCACCGGGCCGGTGATGAACGGGCCGAGGGCCCGGAGCACGTCGTCCTCGCGGTCGGCGCCGAGCAGGTTGACCCGGGCCGCCTCACGGTCGTACCAGGCGATGTTCCTGCCGTCCGGGAGGCAGACGTACAGCCGTTCCTGGCCGTGTCGCCGGGTCGGTATGACGCGCAGTCCGTCCATGCACCTTCACCCCCGACCATGGGAACAGGCGGGGTGCTGCGGGGGCAAGAACCCGGTTACCTTTGAGAGGAGTTGGGCAGACCCCCGGGCGGTGTTGGTGGGGAGGCTTCGTTGCGTACCCGCAGGAAACCCGATGTGCCGGCTCCGGAGAGCCCGTGGAACGAGGTGGTCCCCGGATTGTGGATGGGCGGCCACGAGTACACGGGCACCCTGGGCCATCCGGAGTTCGCCGTCGTACGGGACGAGTTCGACCTCGTGCAGACGTTGCTGCGGCTGCCCGGGCACGGCCCCGATCCGGGCGTCCGGCATCACGTCTGGCCCATTCCCGACGGGCCGCTCGACGGGACTCAGCTCGCCGGGGTGATCCGACTGGCCGAGGCGGCGTGCGAGGCGCTGGACGAGGGCCGCAGGATCCTCGTGCGCTGTTACCACGGGTACAACCGCTCCGGCCTGGTCGTCGCGCACGCGTTGATACGCCGGGGAGAATCCGCGGAGACGGCGATCCGGCTGATCCGGGACCGCCGCTCGCCCTGGGCGCTGCACAACGAGCTGTTCGTCGAGTACCTGCGGGCCGGGCTGACCACGGCCCGGCTGCTGGAGGAACTCACGGAGTAGCACTGCGGGGATCCGGCACGGCACAGAACCAGCACAGCACCCGGCCGGTGCGGCGGCAAACGGGCTCCCTCGCGCGCAAATGGGACGTCCCCGCGAATAAGGTGTACCGGGCCGACGGGTCGTGCCCGAGCCGCGTGATCGCCCTCGAACCGCAGGAGTGCAGTGCCCCTCAGCCGTCCCGGACGCCTTCCCGGAAGCCGCCTTGGTCAAGCCGGAACCCGCCCGGGTCAAACCGGACGCCGCCCCGGTCAAACCGGAGCCCGCCCCGGTCAGGCCGCCCGCCGTGCCGTCGTCGTCGCCCTCCTGCTGGCGACCGCCGCGGGCTGCGGGGACGCCGGAGGGCTCGAGGGCGCCGGGGCGACGCCGACGGCGGTCGGTCCGGCCCGGCTCTGGCCGGAGCAGACACCCGCGTCCAGCCCGGCCTTCGAGATCGGTGAGGTGAACACCGAGGTGGTCAAGGGCGTCAAGGTCCCCGCCGGCGACGACATCCGCGGCGTGGACCCGGTCGGGGTCGTCCGGGCCGAGATCGCGGCGAGCCCGGGCGACTACGACGGCGGCAAGGCGCCCTACCGCGACACGGCCAGCCGTATGACCGGCTGCGGCGAGGGCCCCGGGCACGGAGAGTGCCCGGTCCTGAAGCCGTACTACCGGGACCTGACCGGCGACGGGCGCGACGACCTGACGCTGGGCTTCCGGCTGCTGCCCGGCAAGACGACCGCGGTGCGCGTCTACACCGTGGAGAAGCACCGGCTGGTGCAGGTGATGTCGTGGGAGGACGCGCTGAGCGGCGTGGAGCTGGCCGGGCGTTCCCTGGTCATCCGCTCGCCTTCCGAGGTGGCGGGGTACGAGTACCGCCTCCAGTGGACCTGGGACCGGGACCAGCGGGCGATGCTCCTCACCCATGACGAGATGCTGCGCACCGGCCCGCGGAAGCACTCCCGCCACCCGTCCGCCTCCCCCTCGGCGGGCAACGGATGAGACCCGCCCTCCCCCAGTGGTCGGGGACGCTCGCCGTGAAGGCCGCCGCCTTCATCACGGTGATGTGCTGCGCGCTCGCCGCCCTGCTCGGTGTCCTGGTGCATGTGCAGGTCACCGACCAGACCGTCGGCCAGGCCCGCGACCAGGCGTTGCAGCGGCTGGAGCAGGCGACGGAACGGTACGAGGCCGGGGACCCGCTCCGGCGGGGCGCGGCGATGGATCCCCCGGAGCTGCCCCGGGAGCTGCGGGAGCTCGCGGTGGGCGGCGACCGGGGCACGATGGTGGCCGACCGCGAGGGGCGCCCCACGATGTGGGCGGCGGGGCCGGCCGACGGCGACCGGGCCCTGGCCGTGGCGGTCGACTACTCGCAGCAGGCGCGCACCATCGCGGGCCTGGACCGGGCGATCCTCTGGTCGTCGGGCCTGGCGATCGGGGCGACGCTGCTGGTCGGCGCGTTCGCGGTGACGCGGGTGACGCGGCGGCTGCACACCACGGCGCGGGTGGCACGGCGGATCAGCGCGGGCGACCTGGACGCGCGCGTGAACGACCCCCGTACGGCCCCGCGAACGGACCCGCCCGCCAAGGCTTTGGCGCGTCCGCAGGACGAGGTGGCCGCGGTCGCCGCCGCGCTGGACTCCATGGCGTCGTCGTTGCAGGGCAAGCTGCTGGCCGAGCAGCGGTTCACGGCGGACGTGGCCCATGAGCTGCGCACGCCGCTGACCGGGCTGCACGCGGCGGCCGAACTGCTGCCGCCGGGCCGCCCGACGGAGCTGGTGCGGGACCGGGTCGCGGCGCTGCGCACGCTCACCGAGGACCTGCTGGAGATCTCCCGGCTGGACACCGGGCGGGAACTGCTGGAGCTGGACACGGAGCGGCTGGGGCCGCTGGCCGAGCGGGCGGTGCGGACCGCGGGGAACGGCACGGAGGTCAGGGTCGTACGGGATGTGTCCGTGGAGACGGACCGGCGGCGGCTGGAGCGGGTGCTCGGGAATCTCGTGGCGAACGCGCACAAGCACGGCCGGGGCCCGGTCGTACTGACCGTGGACGGGCCGGTGGTGACGGTTCGCGATCACGGGGACGGTTTTCCGGAGTACCTGGTGGCGCACGGTCCGCAGCGGTTCCGCACGGAGGGCGGGACCCGGGGGCACGGGCTGGGGCTGACGATCGCGCTGGGGCAGGCCGAGGTGCTGGGCGCGCGGCTGGGGTTCGCGAACGCGCCGGACGGCGGGGCGGTGGCGACCCTGGTACTGGCGGTGGAGTGAGGGGCCGGGGCGCCTCCTCCTATGGCCCACTGCGACGGGCGGGGCCGGGAGCGCGCTCCTAATGTGGCGATTAGTCAGCTTCGGTCTTCTCGCCCCCACATGGAGGTACTCCCCATGTCCCTGCGCTCCCGCCTCTCCATAGCCACCGCCGCCGCACTCCTCGCCGCCGCCGCGGCCGTGACGCCCGCCGTCGCGGACGACGAGTGGGCCACGACGGGTGACACCACGATGGGCGCCGGCACGACGGGCTCCGGCACGATGGGCGGCGACGGATACCACCGCCCCGACGACGACCGGCGCTTCTACTGGGGCATCGTCACGGCGAACACGCTGGCGCTGCGCAGCGCCCCGAACCGCGGCTCGCGGATCATCCGGTTCGCCCACCGGGGCGACATCGTCAAGATCTTCTGCAAGACCTCCGGCCAGAACGTGCAGGGCAACCGGCTCTGGTACCTGCTCCCCGACGGCACCTGGGCCTGGGGCGCGGCCCGCTTCATCGAGAACATCGGCCCCGCGCCACGCTGGTGCTGACACTCGGTCACTCAAACACACACAAGACGGAACGTTTAGGTAAGTTCCGGACATGAGTAAGGCCGGAATCACCGTGGCGACGGCGGACCCGCCCGCGCCCGCCGTCCGCCCCCTCCCCCGGCGCCGTGGCATCGAGCTCGCCCTCATCGTCCTGGCCGTACTGCTGTCCGTGTACGGCTACTGCGACGTGGGCCTCGCCCAGCACGGCACCCTCCCGCCCGGCGCCGCAGGCTACGGCGCCGGGCTCGGCGTGCTCGCGCTGCTGGCGCATCTCGCGGTGCGGCTGCGGGCCCCCCACGCCGACCCCCTCCTCCTGCCCATCGGCGTGCTGCTCAACGGGCTCGGCCTGGTGCTCATCTACCGGCTCGACCTGGAGACCCCGGGCGACCGGGCGGCACCGGCCCAACTGGTGTGGTCGACGCTGGGCGTGACGCTGTTCATCCTGGTCGTCCTGCTCCTGCGCGACCACCGGGTGCTCCAGCGCTACACCTACGTCTGCGTCGTCGCCGTGCTCGTCCTGCTCACCCTGCCGATCCTGTTCCCGGCGGTGAACGGGGCCCGCATCTGGATCAGGATCGCCGGGTTCTCGATCCAGCCGGGCGAGTTCGCGAAGGTGCTGCTGGCGGTGTTCTTCGCCGCGTACCTGGCCGCGAACCGCAACGCCCTCGCGTACACCGGCCGCCGCATCTGGAGGTTCCAGTTCCCCACCGGCCGGGTGCTCGGCCCGATCGTCGCCGTCTGGCTGGTGAGCGTCGGCGTGCTGATCCTGGAACGGGACCTCGGTACGTCGCTGCTCTTCTTCGGCCTGTTCGTCGTCCTCCTCTACGTCGCCACGGGCCGCACCGGCTGGATCACCGTGGGACTGCTGCTGGCCACGCTGGGCGCGGTCGCCGTCGGGCTTCTGGAGCCGCATGTGCACAGCAGGATCGAGACCTGGCTGCATCCGTTCGCCTCGGTCGAGGCGGGCGAGGGGCCGAACCAGCTCGCCCAGTCCCTGTTCGCCTTCGCGGAGGGCGGCTTCCTCGGCACGGGCCTGGGGCTCGGCCACTCGGTCCTCATCGGCTTCGCCGTGAAATCGGACTTCATCCTGGCCACGGCGGGCGAGGAACTGGGCCTGGCGGGGCTGTCGGCCATCTTCGTCCTCTACGGCCTGCTGGTGGAGCGCGGCTACCGGGCGGGCCTCGCGCTGCGCGAGCCCTTCGGGCGGCTGCTCGCGGTGGGCCTCGCCTCGCTCGTGGCGCTCCAGGTGTTCGTGATCGCGGGCGGGGTGACCGGCCTGATCCCGCTGACCGGCATGGCGATGCCGTTCCTGGCGCAGGGCGGCTCGTCGGTGGTCACCAACTGGGCGATCGTGGCGCTGCTGGTCCGGGTGAGCGACTCGGCCCGGCGTCAGCACGACGGGCAGGAGACCCCATGACCCGGCACATCCGGCACGCCGGCCTCTTCTGCGCCCTGCTGCTGGTGGCCCTGCTGCTGAACGCCGCCCGCGTCCAGGTCGTCCAGGCCCCGGAGTACGACGGCCACCCCGCCAACCGCCGCCCGGAGATCGCCCGTTACGAGCAGCCGCGCGGGAACATCCTGGTCGGCGGCCGGCCCGTCACCGGCTCGCGGGACACCCGCGAGCACCTGCGCCACGAGCGGACCTACGCCGACGGACCGCTGTACGCGCCGGTCACCGGCTTCGCCTCGCAGCTGTACGGCACGACGCTCCTGGAGCACACCGAGGACGGTGTCCTGTCCGGCTCGCACCCGATGCTCGCGCCGTTCCCGCTGTGGAACGACTTCACACGCGCCCGGAACGCCGGCGGAAACGTCGTGACGACGCTCGACCCGGCCGCGCAACGGGCGGCGTACGAGGGACTCGCCGGACGCAAGGGCGCGGTGGCGGCCCTGGAGCCGTCGACCGGCCGGATCCTGGCCCTGGTGTCCGCCCCTTCCTACGACCCCCAGCCGCTGTCCGGGAACGGTGCCGCGGCGGCCCGGGCCTGGAAGCGGCTGAACGCCGACCGGGACCGGCCGATGCTCAACCGTGCGGTACGGCAGACGTATCCGCCGGGTTCGACCTTCAAGATCGTCACCTTGGCCGCCGCGCTGGACGCCGGCCTGGTCACGGACCTCGACGAGCCGACCGACTCCCCCGACCCGTACCGGCTGCCCAGTACGAGGACGCGGCTGTCGAACTACGCGAAGGGCTGCGCGGACGCCTCCGTGCGCGAGGCGTTCGTCTTCTCCTGCAACACGGTCTTCGCCCAGCTGGGCGTGGAGGTGGGCGTGCCGGGCATGACGGCAGCGGCCCGGGCCTTCGGCTTCAACGACACGGCGCTCCGTATCCCCTACTCCGTGGCACGGTCCACCTTCGACACCTCCCTCGACAAGGCACAGCTCGCGCTGTCGTCGATCGGCCAGTACAACACCCGCGCCACCCCGCTGCAGATGGCGATGGTGGCGGCGGCCGTGGCGAACGGCGGACAGGTGCGGGAGCCCTACCTGGTGGAGCGCACGACCCGGCCGGGCGGCGGCACCCTCGCGACCGCCGGCTCGCGCCCGGTCCGCCAGGCGATGTCCCCCGCGACCGCCGCGCGGCTGCGCGGGCTGATGCGGGGCGTGGTCACGGGCGGCACCGGACGCAACGCGGCGATCCGCGGCGCCAAGGTGGGCGGCAAGACCGGCACCGCCCAGCACGGCATCGGCAACTCCGGCACGCCGTACGCCTGGTTCGTCTCCTGGGCCCAGGGCGATCGCGATCTGCAGCCGCGGGTGGCTGTCGCGGTCGTCGTGGAGGACGCGGACGCGAACCGCGGGGACATCAGCGGGGGCGGCGACGCGGCGCCGATCGCGCGGGCGGTGATGGAGGCGGTACTGAAGTCCCGGGACGGGCTGCCCGGTTCCTGAGACGGCCCTACCGCGAGACCAGAGTCCCGACCTACCGTTCGGTCATGACCGCTGCCGCCGCCTTCGAACTCGCCCAGGTCAACATCGCCCGCCTCAAGGCCCCGCTGGACTCACCACAGTTGAAGGACTTCGTCGACGCCCTGGACCCCGTGAACGCGGACGCCGACGCCGCCGACGGTTTCGTGTGGCGCTTGCAGGGCGACTCCGGCGACGCGACGGACGTGCCCGTCTTCGGTGACTCCTGGCTGATCGTCAACATGTCGGTGTGGCGGGACACGGACGCGCTCACGGCGTACATGTACCAGGGCGGGCACCGGGAGATGCTCGCCCGCCGCCGCGAGTGGTTCGACCGGGTCCAGGAGGCGATGGTGGCGATGTGGTGGGTCCCGGCCGGGCACCGCCCGACCGTGGCCGAGGCGGAGTCCCGCCTCCTCCACCTCCGCACCCACGGCCCGACCCCGTACGCCTTCACCCTGCGCACGTCGTACCCGCCCCAGGGAGCGACGCCGTTGCTGGGCGAGGTGCCGGAAGGGCTGGGCTGCTCGGTCTAGCGGCGACAGCCGATCAGCGGGTAGACGCCGCGTCAACAAATCGCGCGCAGGGGATTGACGGCCTTGCTGACACGCAGTCTCATAAGGGGACCAGTGACGTGTGCACAACGAGGTGGGCAGCCATGACGACCCTGACGGAAGCCGACGCGCTCGACGGCCTGCGCGATGCCCTCGGCCTGCTCAAGGACCGGGAGCAGGTGGCCCAGCGGCTCCTCGACTCCTCCGCCAAGCACTCCTTCGACCCGGACAAGGAACTGGACTGGGACGCGCCCTTCGAGGAGGGCAAGTGGTTCTGGCCCCCGGAGCTGGTCTCGCTCTACGACACCCCGCTCTGGAAGCGCATGGGCGAGGAGCAGCGGATCCTGCTCTCCCAGCACGAGGCGGCGGCCCTCGCCTCCCTCGGCATCTGGTTCGAGATCATCCTCATGCAGCTCCTCGTCCGCCACATCTACGACAAGGCCGCGACGAGCGCACACGTCCGCTACGCCCTCACGGAGATCGAGGACGAGTGCCGCCACTCCAAGATGTTCGCCCGTCTGATCTCCCACGGCGACACACCCTGGTACCCGGTCAGCCGCGCCCACCAGCACCTGGGCCGCCTGTTCAAGACCATCTCCACCACGCCCGGCTCCTTCACCGCCACCCTCCTCGGCGAGGAGGTCCTCGACTGGATGCAGCGCCTGACCTTCCCCGACGAGCGGGTCCAGACCCTGGTCCGGGGCGTCACCCGCATCCACGTCGTGGAGGAGGCCCGCCATGTGCGCTACGCCCGCGAGGAACTCCGCCGCCAGATGGTGACGGCCCCGAAGTGGTCCCAGGAGTTCACCCGGGTCACCTCCGGTGAGTTCGCCCGGGTCTTCTCGGTGGCGTTCGTGAACCCGGACGTCTACACGAACGTCGGCCTGGACAGGCGCGAGGCCCTCGCCCAGGTCAAGGCCAGCGGCCACCGCCGGGAGGTCATGCAGAACGGCTCGAAGCGGCTGACGGACTTCCTCGACGACATCGGGGTGCTGCGCGGAGTGGGACGCCGGCTCTGGAAGTCCTCGGGCCTGCTGGCGTAGACCCCGCCCGCCTCACCGACGTCGACTTCCAGCACGTGGACACGCGCTGGCGGGACCACGACGCGCCCGCACCCGCGTACGGCGAGAAGGGGACGTGTCGGGGGGTGTCCGCCCGCAGCGGTTGTCGCGTCAACGAACAGTCAGTCGGCGTGATACCCCATCGCGACGTTCCGAGGACGGACACCCCCCGACGCGGCCCCGACCCACCACCCGGCGCCAGACGCTACGCGCACCCCCACCACACCCGCACACGCGCCGCAGGCATCCGGCCCCCGGCTACGCTGCGACTCATGACACCAGCCGCCCCCACCCCCGCCTACCGGCGACTCAGCGTCGAGGAACGCCGCAGCCAGCTGCTCACCTCCGCGCTGTCGCTCTTCGCGCACCGCGCCCCGGAGGACGTCTCCCTGGACGACGTGGCGGAGGCGGCGGGGGTGTCGCGGCCCCTGGTCTACCGGTACTTCCCCGGCGGCAAGCAGCAGCTCTACGAGGCCGCCCTCCGCTCCGCCGCCGACGAGCTCCGGACCTGCTTCGACGAACCCCGCGAGGGCCCCCTCCTCCCCCGTCTGTCCCGCGCCCTCGACCGCTATCTCGCCTTCGTGGACCAGCACGACGCCGGCTTCAGCGCCCTCCTCCAGGGCGGCAGCGTCGTGGAGACCTCACGGACCACCGCCATCGTCGACGGCGTACGCCGCGCCGCCGCCGAGCACATCGTCAGCCACCTGGAGGTCACGGACCCCGGCCCGCGCCTGCGCATGACCATCCGCATGTGGATCACGGCCGTCGAGGCCTCGTCGCTGATCTGGCTCGACGAGGACAAGCAGCCCCCCGCCGAGGACCTCCGCGACTGGCTGGTCGAGCAGTTCGTGGCCATGCTGTCGGTGACGGCCCGCCGTGACCCGCAGACCGACGCCCTGGTCCTGGCCCTCGCCGAGGATGTCTGACACTGATCTGGTGAAGAGCGAAGACACCCCCTTCGAGGGCGGCCCCATGGACGGCAGGGTCCTGCCCGTCCTGCTCGGCATCACCGGCCACCCGCCCAAGACGTACCGCATCCCGGTCCCGGACCCCGCCGGCGGCCCGTCCACCGTGCTCGTCTACCGCCGCGTACCCCGCGGACCGGGCAGGGTCGGCCTGACCAACCGCTGGAAGTACGAGTACGCCCCCGAGGGCGCTCCGCCCCGGCGGCTCACATGGCCCTGGTCGAAGCCACACGCCACGCCGCCCGGCAAGCGGGACGACGCCGACGGGTGACCCTGTTGCGCCGAACCGCGCAGGCTTACCACGCACACCACCCGCACACCCCGCATCCTCACGGTGTCCGGTGGCCGAAGGGCCGCCCCCGCACCGGAGGTGATGGCATGTCAGGAACCCTTCTGCGTCTGGCCTGTACGGCGGCCGTGGCGGCAGCGGCCGTCCTCGCTCCCGCCGCCGCCACAGCTGCCCCGGAACCCGGCCCCGGAGCACCCCCGGCCTCCCTCGCCTACCTCCTGACGGACCTTCAGACTCTCTACCGCAAGGCCGAACAGGCCACCGAGGCCTACAACGCCACCGAGGAGAAGCTGAGGAAGCAGCGCGCCGAGACCGACCGTCTGAACCGCGCCCTCGCCCGCGCCCGGCTCTCCCTGCATGACAGCCGGGGCGCGGTCGGCCGCCTGGCCCGGCAGCAGTACCAGAGCAGCTCCGATCTCTCCCCGTACCTGCGGCTGCTCCTGGCCCGCGATCCCCAGCACGCGATCGACCAGCGGCATGTGATCGGCCGGATCGCACGGGAGCGGGCCGACACCATCAACCGGCTGACCGGCGACGAGCGAAAGGCCGACGAGCTGGCCCGCAAGGCCCGCAAGGCGCTCGACGAGCAGCTCGCCCTCACCGAGCGGCGGAAGAAGGAACGGGACCAGGTCGTCAGACACCTGCACGACGTCGAGGAACTGCTCACCGCTCTCAGCCGCGACCAGCTGGCCGCCCTCGCCGAGTTCGAGAGGAACGGGATCGCGAGGGCCCAGAAGAAGTTCATGGCGTCGGGCGCGCTCAGCAGCGTCCGCCGGCCGTCGGCCGAGGGCGACCGGGCCGTGCGCTACGTCGTGGGGCAGCTCGGCAAGCCGTACGAGTGGGGCGCGGAGGGCCCGAAGTCGTACGACTGCTCGGGCCTGACCTCGCAGGCCTGGGCCAAGGCCGGGGCGCCCATCCCCCGGACCAGCCAGGAGCAGTGGAAACGGCTGAAGCGGATCCCGCTCGCCGAGCTGCGCCCGGGAGACCTGGTCGTGTACTTCCCCGAGGCCACGCATGTGGCGCTGTACCTCGGCGACGGCATGGTCGTCCAGGCACCCCGCCCGGGCGCGAAGGTGAAGGTGTCACCGATCGCGGCCAACCCGCTCCTGGGCGCCGTACGCCCGGACCCGTCCGGGAAGCCCCTGCGGCGGTACGCGCCGCCGAAGCTTCCCCGGAACGCCACGGACGGGTCTGACGACGGGTACGACGGCTACGCCGCGCCCGCCCCGGACAGCTCGGCCAGGTAGGCCCCCGTCTTCTCCGGGTCGTAGAAGAAGTTCTCGAAGTCGGCCGGGTCGTTGAAGCCGTTGGCGAAGCGGTCGGCGGCCGGCTGGAGTTCGCCGGCGGCGCCGATCAGGTTCAGGATGTGCTCCGGCGGCGGCGCGAGCATCGCGTTGGTCCACTTGGTGACGTGCTGGGCGGTGTCCCAGTAGCGGTCGAAGGCCGACCGCATCCACTCCTCGTCGAACGGCTTGTCACCGTGCTCGACGATGGCGGAGAGGTACGCCGCGGCGCACTTGGACGCCGAGTTGGAGCCCTGCCCGGTGATCGGGTCGTTCGCCACGACGACGTCCGCGACACCCAGCACGAGCCCGCCGCCGGGGAGGCGGCCGATGGGGTTGCGGACGGTGGGGGCGTAGCGGCCGGCCAGCGCGCCGCCCGCGTCGGTCAGCTCGACCTTGGTGGCCCGCGCGTACTCCCAGGGGACGTACCGCTCCATGAGTTCCAGGGTCAGGGAGAGGTGCTCCGCCGGGTCCTTGACGCCGCCGAAGGCGTCGAGCGGGCCGCCGGGTATCCCCTCCCAGAACAGGATGTCGGCACGGCCGGAGGTGGTCAGGGTGGGCATGACGAACAGCTCGCCGACCCCCGGCACCAGGTTGCAGCGGACCCCTTCGGTGTCCGGGTGCTCGGGGCGCGGGCCCAGACCGTGGACGTACGCCACGGCAAGCGCGCGCTGCGGCTCGCTGTAGGGGGAACGCTCCGCGTCCCGGCCGAACATCTGGACCAGCTCGCCCTTGCCTGCCGCGACCAGCACCAGGTCGTACGTGCGGGAGAAGTAGTCGAGGTCGCCGACGGCCGCGCCGTGGATGACGAGCTGCCCGCCGCGCTGCGCGAACGTCTCCATCCAGCCGGCCATCTTCACGCGCTGGTCGACCGACTGCGCGTAGCCGTCGAGCCTGCCCAGCCAGTCGATCGCACGCGCCGCGGGACCCTCGGCCCATGAGCCGGGGGCGGCGACCGAGACGCCGAGTCCCTGGATCTTCGGGGCCTGGGACTCCCAGAAGTTCAGCTGGAGATCGCGTTCGTGCTGCAGTGCCGTGTGGAACATGCACTGCGTCGACATGACCCGGCCGGTGCGGATCTCGTCCGCCGTCCGGTTGGACATCAGGGTGACCTCGTACCCCTGCGACTGGAGGCCGAGAGCGATCTGGAGCCCGGACTGACCGGCTCCGACGACGAGTATCTTCCGCATGCGGGGTTGTCCTCTACTCGGGGGTTTCGTCGAGCGCGTGGCCCACCAGGGCCAGGAGGGTCTCGATCACGGAGATCCGGCGACGCGCGTCCATGATCATGACAGGTATGTGCCGCGGGACGGTCAGGGCCTCCCGCACATCCTCCGGCTCGAACAGCTCGCTCTCGTCGAAGTGGTTCACCGCGACCACGTACGGCAGCCCGGAGCTCTCGAAGTAGTCCAGTACCGGGAAGCAGTCCTTCAGCCGGCGTGTGTCGGCCATGACGACCGCGCCGATCGCGCCGCGCACGATGTCGTCCCACATGAACCAGAACCGCTGCTGGCCCGGCGTGCCGAACAGGTAGAGCACCAGGTCGTCGTCGAGCGTGAGGCGCCCGAAGTCCATGGCCACGGTGGTGGTGGTCTTGCCCGGTGTGGCGGTGAGGTCGTCGGTGGCCTCGCTCGCCTCGGTCATCAGCGCCTCGGTCTGCAGAGGCGTGATCTCCGAGACGGCGGTGACCAGGGTGGTCTTGCCCACGCCGAAGCCGCCCGCCACCACGATCTTCGTGGCGATGGGGGCGCGGGTGCGGTCCGTCTCCCAGGCGTGCATGCTCGCGTCGGGCTGAACGGACGGGGATGTTGCGGAGACGCCGTGAGCGGCGTCAGAGACGACGGAGTCCACTCAGCACCCTTTCCAGCAGAGCTCGGTCCGGGCGGCCCGTGCCGTGGCCGGTTCCCGTTCCGTACACACGAATCTTTCCCTGGTCCGCGAGGTCGCTGAGGAGTACGCGGACCACGCCGAGCGGCATCTTCAGCAGCGCGGCGATCTCGGCCACCGTACGCATCCGGCGGCACAGTTCGACGATGGCCTGGAGCTCCGGCATCACGCGGGTGGAGAGGGAGCCGTTGGTCAGTTCCCGGCGCTCCTCGGGGGCCTCCAGCGCGGCCGTGCTCGCCACGAACGTCTCCACCAGGAGGACGTGGCCGAACCGGGTGCGGCCGCCGGTGAGCGAGTAGGGGCGGACCCGGGCGGGTTTGCGTCCACCGCCGCGGACCGGGAGGTGATGCTTCGGCGTACTGCTCATCGGGCACTCCCCGTCGTCTGGGACCGCTCCAGGGAACTACGGAGCTCGCTGCGGAGTTCGGGCGTCAGGACATGGCCGGCGCGGCCGACGAACAGGGCCATGTGGTACGCCACCACGCTCATGTCGCACTCCGCGGAGCCGTGGACGCCGAGCAGCGAGCCGTCGCTGATCGACATCACGAACAGGCTGCCCTCGTCCATCGCGACCATCGTGTGCCTGACCCCGCCGAAGCCCATCAGCTTGGCGGCGCCGACGGTGAGGCTGCCGATGCCGGAGACGATGGTGGCCAGGTCGGCGGCCGAGCCGCGCGGGCCGGTCCGCTTGGTGCCGCGGGCCTGCAGGGCGTCCCGGGCCTGCCGGTTGCGGTGGTCGTCGGAGGAGAGCAGGAGCAGTCCGTCGGAGGAGACGACCGCGACCGACAGGATGCCGGGTACCTCCTCGACGAGGTTGGTCAGCAGCCAGTGCAGGTTGCGGGCCTCACTGCTCAGCCCGATCAGTCCGAAGGTACTGGGAGCGGTCAACTGCTTGCCTCCTCGGCTGTGCCCCCCGTGGCTTCTTCGGATTCAGCTGGTCCTGATGTGCCGGTGACCGGCCGCTTGTGCGAGGCCGTCTGCTCGGCGATCTCCGCCTCCACCTCGCGGTAGCCGGCCTGGGCGCCCTGGCGGAAGCCGCCGAGGCGGCGGCGCAGGGCCGCGGCGTCGACGGAGCCGCTGCGCTGGCGCGGGGCCTGGGCCTGTGCGGTGATCTTGGGAGTGCGCTTGGGGAGGCCCTTGTCGGTGACCCGTTCGTGTTCCGCCTCGGCTTCGCCTTCGGCGTCTTCGTTCCCACCCGCACCCCCCGTGCGGGTTTCGTGGTCGTGTGCGGGTGGCCCCTGTAGGGCGAAATCGCCGTCGGCGGCCGCGGGATCGTGCTGAGTCGGCTCCGGGTCCCCCTCCGGTACCGGAAGCAGCAGCTCCATCGTGGTCTCGGCAGGGGTTTCCGCCGGTGCCGCAGGCACCTCGGACTCCGCGGGCGCTCCGGCTTCCGCCGGCTCCGGGTGCTCGGCGGTCTCCGCCGCCTCGTCCCGCCGTACCGCCTTCTCCGCCAGTTCCACCAAGGGGTCCCCACCGCCGGCGCGGCCGTGCAGGACGTTGGAGTTGGCCTCGGCGTCGGCGCCCGGGAAGGAGACGGTGTGGGTCGTGCCGGAGAGCGGGCCGGAGGCCGGGACGGCCGTGTGCGGGGCGGCCGCGAAGAGGGTGCGGGGCAGGACGACGACCGCCGCGACACCGCCCTGCTTCTGCTCGCGCAACTGCACGCGCACCCCGTGCCGGTGGGCGAGGCGGGCCACGACGTACAGGCCGAGGCCGAGGCCGTCCTCGCCCTCCTGGTCGTAGGGCGCCTCCGGGTCGAAGTCGGCGAGGCGGGAGTTCAGGCGTTCCAGCCGGTCCTCGGTCATGCCGATGCCCTCGTCCTGGACGGAGAGCATGACCTCGCCGCTCTCCAGCAGCCAGCCGGAGACCTCGACGGGCAGGTCGGGCGGGGAGAACGACGTGGCGTTCTCCATGAGTTCGGCCAGCAGGTGGGAGAGGTCGTCCGCGGCGAACCCGGCTATGTGCGCGTGCGGCGGCAGGGCGGCGATACGGACCCGCTCGTACCGCTCGATCTCGCTCACCGCGGCACGGACGACGTCCACGAGCGGCACGGGCCCGGCGGCGTGCTGGACGTGCTCGGTGCCGGCGAGGACCAGGAGGTTCTCGCTGTGCCGGCGCATGACCGTCGCGAAGTGGTCGAGCTTGAAGAGGGTCGCGAGCCGGTCCGGGTCCTGCTCGCGCTCCTCCAGGTTCTCGATGACGGCCAGTTGCCGCTCGACCAGTCCGAGGGTGCGCAGCGCGAGGTTGACGAACGTGCCGCCGATGGCCGTGCGCACCCGCTCCAGCTGGGCGACGGACTCGGCGAGTTCGCCCCGCAGTTCCTCGCGTGCGTCGGCCATCTTCTGGCGCTGGCCGACGAGGTGCTTGCGGTCGGACTCCAGCGTGCCGATCCGCTCGGTCAGGGCTGCCGCGTGCGTGTGCAGGGCGTTGACGGAGCGGACGACCTGGGCGAACTCGTCGTTGCGGCCGGTGAACTTCACCGGCTCCTCGGCCACCGGGTCCTCGGCCTCGGCGAGGCGCTTCGACCCCAGCCGCAGGACCGCCAGGGGCCGGGTGAGGCTGCGGGCCATGCCCGTGGCGACGCCGACGGCGAGCAGCATGAGGGCGCCGAGGACGGCGACGCGGATCTCCAGCGCGGTGACGTCGTCGTCGCGCAGCGCCTCGAGGTCCTTGGTGCTCCGGTCGTAGAGGGCGGACTCCACGCCGCGCATCAGGTCGACCCGGGCCGAGAGAGCCGCGTCCAGCTTCTTCGTGTTGACGGTGGAGAGTTCGCTGTCGGTGAGCGCCGGCTGGTCGGTGAGGATGGCGAGGTACTTCTCGGCGGAGTTGACCTCGGTGCCGGTGACCGTGGAGTCGAACGAGGTGCGGGACGCCTTGGGCGCGGTGTCGCGGAAGTCGGCGAGCGCCGCGTCGGAGCGCAGCCGGGCCTGCTGGGCGGCGGCGCTCAGGGCGTCGCGCTGCCGGGCGTCGGAGGAGGTCTCGGTCGGCAGGCCGGTGACGGGGTCGGTGCCCGTCTCGGTGCCGCGCGGCACGCTGAGGGCGGCGAGCAGCAGCCCGCGGGCCGCGGCGGCCTGCTGGACGGCGGAGTCCAGCTCGGCCCGCGCGTAGGCGCCGGAACCCGCGCGGGGCGGCGTCTGCTGCGCAAGCTGCTCGGCGAGCCGGTGGAGCTGGGTGATGGAAGTGGAGTACGCCTGGTGCGCTTCGAGCGCGTTGCTCTTGCCGGTGAGCGCCGCCCGGCGGACGGCGGCGATGTCGTCGAGGTCCGAGCGGAGCGAGTCGGGCGTGTCGGTGTCGGCCCGCAGCTCCTCGACCTGCCGGTCCACCCGGGCGCTGCGCTGCTCGGAGGGCGCCTTGGCCTTGGGCCGGCCGGCCGCTATGTAGGAGGTGACGTCGTCGCGCTCGTCGGCGAGGGAGTGCGCGAGCCCGAGGGCGTCCTGCGTCTGCTCCGCGAGCGTCACCAGTTCCTGGGAGTCGTGGAGTTGCCCGGAGGCGGCCAGGACGGACGGGGTACCGGCTCCGGCGATGGCCGCGGCGACCACGGCCACGGCGACGATGAGCCGGTTGCGTACGTGCGTGGGACGGCCCTTGCCGGTGGGGGGCGTCGGCTCAGTGCCCTGAGCGGGGGCCGTCTGCTTGCCTGTACGACGAGGCCGCGTCTTCTGCACCGGTGCTCGCATTCCTGACTCGTGAACCCATGGGCCCGGGTGACGTTCCGTCAACTGGCGCGCACTCCCGGTACATTTCCCGACCCTCCCAGCGCCGGTGGGCAGCGCACGCGCATCACCTGACCCGCCACCCGAAGGAGTGAACCCCGGAGGAGAGTTGAGGGGCAAGTTCCGCTGGCCCTTGCAGCGGCCTTGCGCGGCACGCCGGTTGGACGCCGGCGGCGGGCGGTGGCAGTATTCGCCACCACGCCTTCCCGGAACAAATCATTCCATCCCAAAACAGGCGTCTGACCTGCGTCACAGCACCGGTCCTGCAATCATTGCCAGGCTTTTGCGACCCTTGTGAAGGGCTCGTGCAGACTGGCTGGATGCGCACTGAACTCGCCTCGGAGCCGGGAGACGCCGACCGCCCCAACGAGGACTTCGCCGGCGTCGGACTACCGGCGTCCGGACAGGGCGGTTCGGTCGTCGTCCTGGACGGGGTCACGCCACCGAAGGACGGGACGGGCTGTCTGCATTCCGTCCCCTGGTTCACCGCACGCCTCGGCGGAGCTTTGACCGAACTGACCGTTTCACTCCCGGATACTCCTCTGACCGACGCCTTGTCCCGCGCCATCGCGCGTACCTCCGAGGCGCACGCCGCAACCTGTGACCTTTCTCACCCCCGAACACCGCAGGCCACGGTGGTCGTGGCCCGCTGGACCCCGGACACGGTGGAGTACCTGGTGCTCTCGGACTCCGCCCTCCTCCTGGAGTCCCCCGACGGCGTGGTGACGCCCGTCCTCGACGACCGCCTCTCCCTGCTCCCCCGCTCGGCGCTGGCCACGGACGCCCTGGTGGACTCCACGGTCCGCAACAAGGAAGGCGGCTTCTTCACGGCGGCCGCCGACCCCTCGGTGGCGGCCCGGGCGGTGACCGGAACCCTGCCCCGTCGGCGGGTCCGGGCGCTGGCGGCCCTGACGGACGGTGCCACGCGCTGGGTGGAGCGGTTCGAGGAGGGCGACTGGACGGACTGCTTCCACCTCGTGCGCAAGGAGGGACCGCAGGCACTGGTGGACCGCGTCCGGGCACTGGAACGGTCGGAGACCGCCACGACGTTCCTGGGCAGGAGCAAGCGGCACGACGACGCGACGGCCGTGTACGTGGAGTTCTGAGCGGCCGCCCGCTCCTACCTCTCCATGCCGCGGTTGAGCTGGTGCAGCAGCCGGGCCAGTTCCGTGACCTCGTGGGTGTCCCAGTCGGCCAGGCGGCCGGCGTAGCGGGCGCGGCGGGCCTCCCGCACCCGGCGGACGCGGTCGTGGCCCTCCTGGGTGAGGGCGACGAGCCAGGCGCGGCCGTCGGCCGGGTCGGGCTCGCGCGCGACCAGCCCGAGCTCCTCCAGGGCGCGGAGCTGGCGGGACATCGTGGCCTTGCCGACGCCGATGTAGGCGGCAAGCTCGGTGGCCCGCTGCTTGCCGCACTCGTCGAGCCGGACGAGGAGCCCGTACGCGGACGACTCCAGGTCGGGGTGGACCTCGCGGGCCATCTCGCCCTGGTTGGCCCGAGCGCGCCGCAGCAGCACGGTCAGCTCACGCTCCAGCGCGAGGAAGGCGGGCTGGTCCACACCGCTCGCGGCCAGGGCGGATTCGTCTCCCGGCCCGTCGCCGTTCCCGTTGTCCTGCACGTCAGCCCCTGCCTCGGTCGTCGCCCCGTACTGGGATTCTCCGTCACCTGCCGTCATCGCCGCAGTTCGGCAAGTATTCCGCAGGTCACGGCGTACTCGTACACAGGGCCACCACACGGTGAAGGCCCGGGCCTCCCTCACGAGAACCCGGGCCTTCCCTATCCGGCGACCTCCGTCACGCGGCCACCGGAACCTCGGGCGCCGCCCCGTTCGTCGCGGGCGCGAGCGCCAGCTCCAGGACCTGGCGGACGTCGGTCACGGCGTGGACGTCGAGCCTGTCCAGCACCTCGGCCGGGACGTCGTCCAGGTCGGGTTCGTTGCGCTTGGGGATGATCACGGTGGTGACCCCCGCGCGGTGCGCGGCCAGCAGCTTCTGCTTCACGCCGCCGATCGGCAGGACCCGCCCGGTCAGCGAGACCTCACCGGTCATCGCCACGTCCGTGCGGACCAGCCGGCCGGACAGCAGGGACGCGAGGGCCGTGGTCATCGTGATGCCGGCGCTGGGGCCGTCCTTGGGGACCGCGCCCGCCGGGAAGTGGATGTGCACGCCCCGGTCCTTCAGATCACCCACCGGCAGCTCGAACTCGGCACCGCGGGAACGCAGGAAGCTCAGCGCGATCTGCGCGGACTCCTTCATCACGTCGCCCAGCTGGCCGGTCAGGGTCAGCCCGGCCGCGCCCGTCTCCGGGTCGGCCAGCGACGCCTCCACATAGAGCACGTCACCGCCCGCTCCCGTCACCGCGAGCCCGGTCGCCACGCCCGGCACCGCGGTCCGCCGCTCCGCCGGGTCCTGCGCGGACTCGGGCACGTGGTGCGGCCGGCCGATCAGTGCGCGCAGATCCCCGTCCGTGACGGTGTACGGCAGCTTCCGCTCGCCCAGTTCGTGCTGGGCGGCGACCTTGCGCAGCAGCCGTGCGACGGACCGCTCCAGATTGCGGACGCCCGCCTCGCGCGTGTACTCACCGGCGAGCTTGCGCAGCGCGCCCTCGTCGACGGTCACCTCGCCCTCGGCGAGCCCGGCCCGCTCCAGCTGGCGCGGCAGCAGGTGGTCGCGGGCGATGACGACCTTCTCGTCCTCGGTGTAGCCGTCCAGGCGGACGATCTCCATCCGGTCGGCCAGCGCCTCCGGGATGGCCTCCAGGACGTTGGCGGTGGCCAGGAAGACGACGTCCGACAGGTCCAGCTCGACCTCCAGGTAGTGGTCCCGGAAGGTGTGGTTCTGCGCCGGGTCGAGGACTTCGAGGAGGGCGGCGGCCGGGTCGCCCCGGAAGTCCGAGCCCACCTTGTCGATCTCGTCGAGCAACACGACCGGGTTCATCGACCCGGCCTCCTTGATGGCCCGGACGACCCGGCCCGGCAGCGCGCCGACGTACGTACGCCGGTGGCCGCGGATCTCGGCCTCGTCGCGCACACCGCCGAGGGCGACGCGCACGAACTTCCGGCCCATCGCGTGGGCGACGGACTCACCGAGGCTGGTCTTGCCGACGCCGGGCGGGCCCACGAGCGCGAGCACGGCACCGCCGCGCCGCCCGCCGACCACGCCGAGGCCCCGGTCGGTACGCCGCTTGCGCACGGCGAGGTACTCGGTGATCCGCTCCTTCACGTCCTGAAGGCCCGCGTGCTCGGCGTCGAGGACGGCCTGGGCGCCCTGGATGTCGTAGGCGGCAGCGCTGTCATCGGATCGCTCGTTCCACGGCATCTCCAGGACCGTGTCGAGCCAGGTGCGGATCCAGGAGCCCTCGGGCGACTGGTCGGAGGACCGCTCCAGCTTGTCGACCTCCTTGAGCGCGGCCTCGCGGACGTTCTCCGGCAGGTCGGCGGCCTCCACACGGGCGCGGTAGTCGTCAGACTCCTCACCGTCCTGCTCGCCGTTCAGCTCACGCAGCTCCTTGCGGACGGCTTCCAGCTGACGCCGCAGCAGGAACTCGCGCTGCTGCTTGTCGACGCCCTCCTGGACGTCCTTGGCGATGGACTCGGCCACGTCCTGCTCGGCGAGGTGGTCGCGCAGCTGCTGGGCGGCGAGCTTCAGCCGGGCCACCGGGTCGGTGGTCTCCAGCAGCTCGATCTTCTGGTCGGTGGTCAGGAACGGCGAGTAGCCGGAGTTGTCGGCGAGCGCTGAGACGTCGTCGATGGCCTGGACCCGGTCGACGACCTGCCAGGCGCCGCGATTGCGCAGCCACGCGGTGGCCAGGGCCTTGTATTCCTTGACCAGTTCGGCGACCTGGCCGGGCAGCGGTTCCGGCACGGACTCGTCGAGGTGAGTGCCCTCGACCCAGAGGGCGGCGCCCGGACCCGTGGTCCCCGCCCCGATGCGCACCCGGCCCCGGCCGCGGATCAGGGCGCCCGGATCGCCGTCGGCGAGCCTTCCGACCTGCTCGACGGTGCCCAGGACACCGGTGTTCGCGTAGGTCCCGTCGATCCGCGGCACCAGGAGTACCCGGGGCTTCCCGGGTGTTGACCTGGCAGCGGCCTGAGCGGCCTCCACCGCGGCACGGACCTCGGAGTCACTCAGATCCAGCGGGACCACCATCCCGGGCAGCACGACCTCGTTGTCGAGCGGCAGCACGGGCAGGGTGAGCGGTGTGAACGCCTTGGACTCAGCAGCCATGATCTCCCCTTCGGCAGTCAAGTTGAGCTATGCCGACTCAATGCACGGGAGCTACCGGATGTTCCCCGACGTCCGTTCGCTGTCAGCGATCACCTGTGACACGGGAGGAGGGCGGACGCGTAAGGTCGGCTTCTGTAATAGATAAATAGCGAGGTTGGCCATTACCTGGGGGGCGGCGTGGAAGCGACCGTGCGGGCATGGGTGGACGGATGGGTCGTGTCGCGCGGGGCGGCTCCGCCCCTGACCGAGCCATGGGGCTGCACGATCGACGTGGGGGCGATCGGCCACGTCACACGGCATGTGTTCGGCGCGACGGGCGAGGATCTCGACGAGACGGCCGTCCGCAAGGTGGCCGGCGAAGTGACCGGGGACGCGGTCTGGCTGAAGGCGTTCCGGGATCCCTCGGTGATCGCCGGCTGGCTGGACGACCACTGGTGGATCGACCCCGAGCCCGGCTACCTGATGACGGTCCCCCTGGCAGCGGGCGATGTTCCGGACGTTCCCGACGGCTACCGGCTGCGCACCTGGTCACGCGGCGGGGTGACGCGCGTCCTGGTCGCCGCGCCGGACGGCTCCCTCGCCGCGCGCGGCCAGATCGCCCCGACCGGCGCGACCGCCGTCGCCGACCAGATCGAGACGGCCCCCGAGCACCGCCGCAGAGGGCTCGGCAGCCTCGTCATGCGGACGCTGCAGAACGCGGCCTTCCAGCAGGGAGCACGCACCGGTGTCCTGTCCGGGACACCCGCTGGACGAGGGCTCTACGAGGCACTGGGCTGGGAGATGGTGGCCCTGCTGACCAGCGCCAAGCACTGCCCGCCGACCGCCCCGCCTGCCTCGCCCTAGCCCCCGGGCCTGACGGGCTCGCCCTCAGCCCCCGGCAGCCCGCTTCGCGCCCCACCGCCGCAGCACCGGCCAGGTCGTGATGCCGATGGCCAGGGCGATCAGGTGGCCCCAGTTCGTCATCGGGTCGGTGAAGGCGAGGAGGTCCTGGAGCAGCATCCCGCCGAAGACGGCCAGCAGCGGCACCCGCAGCCAGAGGGGCAGCAGGCCGGCCAGGGCGCCGGTGCCGGCCGCGACGCCGAAGCTGACGCCGTAGTCGAGGCGGTGCAGCGAACTGTCGGGGAGGTGCCCGGCCAGCACCGCGAGCCCCACCGGGACCTCGGTCGCCAGCGTGGCCAGGGCGTGCCCGAGCAGGAAGACACCGGCCGTGCGCAGGCCCCCGATCCGTCGCTCCAGCGCGGTCAGCACCAGCACGAATCCGATCGTGAACGGCGAGGCCACCCCGCCCGCGACCCACAGCGCGCTGCCGACCAGCACCAGCCCCGGCGTCCGCACCAGATGCGCCACATCGGTGCTGGAGCCCTGGAGCAGGGCGTGGACCAGCGCGGGGTCCGCGTACGCGGAGATCAGCGAGGTGACACAGAGCACGAGCGCGTACCCGAACGTGAACGGCGTACCCGTCGGCGTGGGCAGCAGCCGCCAGGGGCGCGGCACCCGGAGGCGGGGCTCCTTCACCGGGACGGGCTCCCGGACGCCCGCACCCCCGCCCTCGCGCGGGCCCCGCTGCCTCGGGACCCCGTCCAGCAGCCCCGGCGCGTCGGAAACGGGCGCGCCCGCCGGCGCCGTCGCGGCCGTCTCGTCGGGCGGCGCGGTGCGTTCCAAAACGGGCACTCCTTCCATCATGCCCCAGCCTTCGCGTACCCCTACCCCCCTGTCTGTGACCGGCACCACGCGAGAGCCGATTCACAGCAACCCGAAAGGAGCGCCCCGCGTCCCCCCGCCGGCCGCTCCGTAATGCTTGGCGCCGGACACCCCGCACCTGCCAGGATGCTCGGATGTCCACCTCGAACGACCTGCCCGATGTACTGGACCGGCGCGAGGGCCCGCACGGCGAGGTCGTGCTGCGGCGGCGCGGAGACCGCCTGGAGATCATCGCCAACGGCTGCTTCCTGATGGACACCTCCGACGGCCGCTCGGAGCGGCGGCTGGTCGAGGCGGCCCTGGAGGCCCTGGCCGGCCGGGCCCGCCCGGACGTGCTGATCGGCGGACTCGGCGTCGGCTTCTCCCTCGCCCACGCGGCGGCGGACCCCCGCTGGGGAGAGATCACGGTCGTGGAACGCGAGCACGCGATTGTCGAATGGCACCTCGACGGCCCGCTCTCCGCGTTCTCCGCCGAGGCCTTGGCCGACCCCCGCGCGAAAATCGTCGAATCCGATCTCGTGGCGTACGTCAATGAGACATCCGACACGTTCGACGCCCTGTGTCTCGACATCGACAACGGCCCCGGCTGGACCGTCACGGAGGGCAACGGAAATCTCTACTCGGGCGCCGGACTGGCAAGCTGCGCAAGGGTGTTGAGACCCGGTGGCGTACTCGCCGTCTGGTCCGCCCAGCCCTCGCCGGAATTCGAAGAAACCTTGCGGAATGCCGGGTTCCAGCGGGTGCGTACCGAAGAGATCCCGGTTGCCCGGGGCGTTCCGGACGTCGTACACCTCGGCATCCGCCCTGGATAGCAAAGGCGTGCTGACTCCCCGTACGCTGCTCCTCTGACGCCGATCATTCAAGCGTCAATCGCAACGATGCGCAGGCACAGCCAGTCAGAAGGAATCACCCCACTGATTCCGGAAAGCACCCCAGGGGCGGGCGATGGAGCAGACACAGACCTCCCACAACGGTTCGGCGACGGCTACCCCGGGCGCACAGCGCCGGGTTCTCGTCGTCGAGGACGACGCCACGATCGTGGACGCCATCGCGACCCGCCTGCGCGCCGAGGGATTCCTCGTGCAAACGGCGGGCGACGGTCCGGCCGCGGTCGACACGGCCGAGGCCTGGCAGCCCGACCTGCTGATCCTCGACATCATGCTGCCCGGCTTCGACGGTCTGGAGGTCTGCCGGCGCGTGCAGGCCGCCCGGCCGGTGCCGGTGATGATGCTCACGGCGCGCGACGACGAGACCGACATGCTGGTCGGGCTGGGCGTCGGCGCCGACGACTACATGACGAAGCCGTTCTCGATGCGGGAGCTGGCGGCGCGTGTGCACGTACTGCTGCGCCGTGTGGAGCGGGCCGCGCTGGCCGCCGCCACGCCGCGCAGCGGCATCCTGCGCCTCGGCGAGCTGGAGATCGATCACGCTCAGCGACGCGTGCGGGTGCGGAGTGAGGATGTTCACCTCACGCCGACCGAGTTCGATCTGCTGGTCTGCCTGGCGAACACCCCGCGCGCGGTGCTCTCGCGCGAGCAGCTGCTCGCCGAGGTCTGGGACTGGGCGGACGCCTCCGGCACCCGGACCGTCGACAGCCACATCAAGGCGCTGCGCCGGAAGATCGGCGCCGAGCGGATCCGCACGGTGCACGGCGTGGGCTACGCCCTGGAGACCCCGACGCCATGAGCGGCGGACCGGCCGCACGGAGAAACCCCGGGGAGCCGGAACCCTGGGGCGGGGTGAGCCCGTTCTCTATCAAGACCAAGCTGGGCGCGCTGGTCGTCATCTCGGTGCTGATCACGACAGGTCTGTCGGTGATCGCGGTGCACACGAAGACGGAGCTGCGCTTCATCACGGTCTTCTCGATGATCGCCACACTCCTCATCACGCAGTTCGTGGCCCATTCGCTCACCGCGCCGCTGGACGAGATGACCGCCGTGGCCCGCTCCATCTCGCAGGGCGACTACACCCGCCGGGTGCGGGACAACCGCCGTGACGAGCTGGGCGACCTGGCGGTGACGATCAACGCCATGGCCGACGAGCTGGAGGCCCAGGACCGCCAGCGCAAGGAGCTGGTGGCGAACGTCTCGCACGAGCTGCGCACGCCCATCGCGGGTCTGCGCGCGGTGCTGGAGAACATCGTCGACGGCGTCACCCAGGCCGACCCGGAGACCATGCGCACGGCCCTGAAGCAGACCGAGCGGCTCGGCCGGCTGGTGGAGACGCTGCTGGACCTGTCCCGCCTGGACAACGGCGTCGTACCGCTGAAACAGCGGCGCTTCGAGGTGTGGCCGTATCTGTCGGGCGTGCTGAAGGAGGCCAACATGGTCGCCTCCGTGCGCGCGGGCATCGCCACCGGCTCGGGCAGTCACACCCGTACGGACGTCCATCTGCACCTCGATGTGTCCCCGCCGGAGTTGACCGCGCACGCCGACCCGGAGCGCATCCACCAGGTCGTGGCCAATCTCATCGACAACGCGGTCAAGCACAGCCCGCCGCACGGCCGGGTGACGGTCAAGGCGCGGCGCGGCACGCTGCCGGAGTCGCTGGAGCTGGAGGTCCTGGACGAGGGCCCCGGCATTCCGAAGTCCGAGTGGCACCGCGTCTTCGAGCGGTTCAACCGCGGCAGCGCCAAGCGGCCGCAGGGCCCGGCCAGCGACGGCGGCACAGGTCTCGGCCTGGCGATCGCCCGCTGGGCGGTGGATCTGCACGGCGGTCGGATCGGAGTGGCCGAATCCGAGCGAGGTTGCCGGATTCTTGTCACTCTTCCGGGACTTACATCTCTGCCAAGTTGACGTAAAGTTCGAAGCGGAGCCTCAAGATCCACGGGCGTCCGCGCTGACGGACACGTGTGATCAGGCACAGACCCGCGCCATCGGCGCCCCGGGTGCCGCTCCCCCCTTCCCTCCTTAAGCGGAACCACGCTTGTTTCCCGCCATTTCAAGCGCTGAAACACGCTTCGAAGTGTGACTTGCGTGACGTTGAACGGGCCCGGCCTGACCTACCCGGTCCGGGAGGCGTAGCCTTGATTCCCGCTGTCCATCATCTTGTGAAGCGGAAGAGGGCGGTTGCCGCCGTGTCGCCACAGTCCCCCAGTAACTCGAGCATCTCGACCGACACCGACCAAGCGGGGAAGAACCCTGCCGCGTCGTTCGGTGCCAACGAGTGGCTCGTCGACGAGATCTATCAGCAGTACCTCCAGGACCCGAACTCGGTAGACCGAGCCTGGTGGGACTTCTTCGCCGACTACAAGCCAGGGGCGGCCGCCGCCCCGGCTCCGGCGGGTACCGCGGCCGCGGGGGCCGCGGGGACCACCACCGCCCAGCCGGCGGCCCAGGCCGCCCCCGCCCAGGCCGCGGCCCCCGCCCCGGCGGCCGAGAAGCCCGCCGCCGCGCCGGCTCCCGCCTCGGCTCCGGCCCAGGCGAAGCCCGCCGCGCAGGCCCCGGCCCAGGCCGCCGCCCCGGCGAAGGCCGCTCCGGCCGCCGCCAAGCCGGCCGCCGCGAAGCCGAAGGCCGAGCCCGCCGCCGAGGCTCCCTCGGGCCCCGAGCAGGTCGTGCTGCGCGGCCCCGCCGCCGCGGTCGCGAAGAACATGAACGCCTCCCTGGAAGTGCCCACGGCCACGTCCGTGCGCGCCGTCCCGGTGAAGCTGCTGTTCGACAACCGCATCGTCATCAACAACCACCTGAAGCGCGCCCGGGGCGGGAAGATCTCCTTCACGCACCTGATCGGCTACGCGATGGTGCAGGCCATCAAGGCCATGCCGTCGATGAACTACTCCTTCGTGGAGAAGGACGGCAAGCCGACCCTGGTCAAGCCGGAGCACGTCAACTTCGGCCTCGCCATCGACCTGGTCAAGCCCAACGGCGACCGCCAGCTCGTGGTCGCGGGCATCAAGAAGGCCGAGACCCTGAACTTCTTCGAGTTCTGGCAGGCCTACGAGGACATCGTCCGCCGCGCCCGCGACGGCAAGCTCGGCATGGACGACTTCACCGGTGTGACGGTCTCCCTGACCAACCCCGGCGGCCTCGGCACCGTGCACTCCGTGCCGCGTCTGATGCCCGGCCAGTCGGTGATCATGGGCGTCGGTTCCATGGACTACCCGGCGGAGTTCCAGGGCACGTCCCAGGACACGCTGAACAAGCTCGGCATCTCGAAGGTCATGACGCTCACGTCGACCTACGACCACCGGGTCATCCAGGGCGCCGCCTCCGGCGAGTTCCTGCGGATCGTCGCGAACCTCCTCCTCGGCGAGAACGGCTTCTACGACGAGATCTTCGAGGCGCTGCGCATCCCCTACGAGCCGGTCCGCTGGCTCAAGGACATCGACGCCAGCCACGACGACGACGTCACCAAGGCCGCCCGTGTCTTCGAGCTGATCCACTCCTACCGGGTCCGCGGCCACGTCATGGCCGACACCGACCCGCTGGAGTACCAGCAGCGCAAGCACCCCGACCTGGACATCACCGAGCACGGGCTCACCCTGTGGGACCTGGAGCGCGAGTTCGCCGTCGGCGGCTTCTCCGGCAAGTCCCTGATGAAGCTGCGCGACATCCTCGGCGTGCTGCGCGACTCGTACTGCCGCACCACCGGCGTCGAGTTCATGCACATCCAGGACCCGAAGCAGCGCCGGTGGATCCAGGACCGCATCGAGCGGGCGCACACCAAGCCGGAGCGCGAGGAGCAGCTGCGCATCCTGCGCCGGCTGAACGCCGCCGAGGCCTTCGAGACCTTCCTGCAGACGAAGTACGTCGGCCAGAAGCGCTTCTCCCTGGAGGGCGGCGAGTCCGTCATCCCGCTGCTGGACGCGGTCCTGGACAGCGCGGCGGAGTCCCGCCTCGACGAGGTCGTCGTCGGCATGGCCCACCGCGGCCGGCTGAACGTCCTGGCGAACATCGTCGGCAAGTCGTACGCCCAGATCTTCCGCGAGTTCGAGGGCAACCTCGACCCGAAGTCGATGCACGGCTCCGGCGACGTGAAGTACCACCTGGGCGCCGAGGGCACCTTCACGGGCCTGGACGGCGAGCAGATCAAGGTCTCGCTGGCCGCCAACCCCTCCCACCTGGAGGCGGTCGACCCGATCCTGGAGGGCATCGCCCGCGCCAAGCAGGACATCATCAACAAGGGCGGCACGGACTTCACGGTCCTGCCGGTGGCGATCCACGGCGACGCGGCCTTCGCGGGCCAGGGCGTGGTGGCCGAGACCCTGAACATGTCGCAGCTGCGCGGCTACCGCACCGGCGGCACGGTCCACGTGGTCATCAACAACCAGGTCGGCTTCACGGCTGCCCCCGAGTCGTCGCGCTCCTCGATGTACGCCACCGACGTGGCCCGCATGATCGAGGCGCCGATCTTCCACGTGAACGGCGACGACCCCGAGGCCGTCGTCCGCGTTGCCCGCCTGGCCTTCGAATTCCGCCAGGCGTTCAACAAGGACGTGGTGATCGACCTCATCTGCTACCGCCGCCGCGGTCACAACGAGTCGGACAACCCGGCCTTCACCCAGCCGCTGATGTACGACCTGATCGACAAGAAGCGCTCGGTGCGCAAGCTGTACACCGAGTCCCTCATCGGTCGCGGCGACATCACCCTGGAAGAGGCCGAGCAGGCGCTTCAGGACTACCAGGGCCAGCTGGAGAAGGTCTTCACGGAGGTCCGCGAGGCCACCGCGCAGCCGGCCGCCGCGGAGCCCACCGACCCACAGGCCGAGTTCCCGGTCGCCGTGAACACCGCGGTGACCTCGGAGGTCGTCAAGCGGATCGCCGAGTCCCAGGTCAACATCCCCGACCACATCACCGTCCACCCGCGGCTGCTGCCGCAGCTGCAGCGCCGGGCGTCGATGGTCGAGGACGGCACGATCGACTGGGGCATGGGCGAGACCCTCGCCATCGGCTCCCTCCTGCTGGAGGGCGTCCCGGTCCGCCTCGCGGGCCAGGACTCGCAGCGCGGTACGTTCGGCCAGCGCCACGCGGTCATCATCGACCGCACCACGGGCGACGAGTACACGCCGCTGCAGTACCTCTCCGAGGACCAGGCGCGACTGAACGTCTACAACTCCCTCCTCTCCGAGTACGCGGCGATGGGCTTCGAGTACGGCTACTCGCTGGCCCGCCCGAACGCGCTCGTGATGTGGGAGGCGCAGTTCGGCGACTTCGTCAACGGCGCCCAGACGGTCGTGGACGAGTTCATCTCGTCGGCCGAGCAGAAGTGGGCCCAGACGTCCGGCGTCGTCCTGCTCCTGCCGCACGGCTACGAGGGCCAGGGCCCGGACCACTCCTCGGCCCGCCCGGAGCGCTTCCTGCAGCTCTGCGCCCAGAACAACATGACGGTCGCCACGCCGACGTCGCCGTCGAACTACTTCCACCTCCTGCGGTGGCAGGTGCACAACCCGCACCACAAGCCGCTGGTGGTCTTCACGCCGAAGTCGATGCTGCGCCTGAAGGCGGCGGCGGCGCAGGCGGAGGAGTTCACGACGGGCCAGTTCCAGCCGGTCATCGGCGACGCGTCGGTCGACCCGGCCGCGGTCAAGAAGGTCGTCTTCTGCGCCGGCAAGGTCTACTACGACCTGGAGGCCGAGCGTCAGAAGCGGGGCGTCACGGACACGGCGATCATCCGCATCGAGCGCCTGTACCCGCTGCCGGGTGCCGAGCTCCAGGCGGAGATCAAGAAGTACCCGAACGCCGAGAAGTACCTGTGGGCCCAGGAGGAGCCGGCGAACCAGGGTGCCTGGCCGTTCATCGCGCTCAACCTGATCGACCACCTGGACCTGGCGGTCGGCGCCGACGTCCCGCACGGCGAGCGCCTGCGCCGCATCTCGCGCCCGCACGGCTCGTCCCCGGCGGTCGGTTCCGCGAAGCGGCACCAGGCCGAGCAGGAGCAGTTGGTGCGTGAGGTGTTCGAGGCGTAAACGCCCTCGCGCGTCCTACGTGACCGGGCCGCATCCCCGCTACGGGGGTGCGGCCCAGCCGTTTGCGCGCACCTATCCTTGACGGCATGTACTTCACGGACCGTGGCATCGAGGAACTGGAGAAGCGGCGCGGCGAGGAGGAGGTCACCTTCGAGTGGCTCGCCGAGCAGCTGCGGACGTTCGTCGATCTGAACCCCGACTTCGAGGTGCCGGTGGAGCGCCTGGCGACGTGGCTGGCACGGCTGGACGACGAGGACGACGAGTAGGAACCCGCCGCCGGGCCCGAGCGGTCAGTCGCGCGAGCTGTCAGCGGTCAGTCGCGTGGATACGAGCGGTCACCGGTCAGTCGCGTGGATACATGAGGCCGTACGCCAGGCCCAGCGTGCCGTTGGCCAGCAGCAGCCCTCCGGCGGCGACCCAGCCCCCGCTGCGCCGCCGTAGCCCCCAGGCCAGGAGCGGTACGCCCGCCGCCACTTGAGCGAGAGCCAGGGCCCGGGCCCTGGGGTCACCGGTCCAGGGCATCCAGGGGCCGAGGCGGCTGCGGCCGACGGTGTGGCGCTCCGCGACGGCCTCACGCCCGCCCGGCCATGCGACCGGGAGGCTGTCCGGCCGGAGCGCGGCGGCTTCCCGGAGGCGGTCGGCGGGTTCGCCGGGGGCGAGTTCGGGAGGCAGTGCGACGCCCACGCGCGCGAGGACCGCCAGCAGGCCGCGCAGCCGGGTGCGGGCATCGGCCGCGGAGTCGGGTTTCGCCAGTTCGTCGAGGTCCTGGACGGCCAGGACGGGATCGAGGCCCACGCGCGCTGCGAAGGTGCGCATCGCCTCGTCCTCCCCCACCGCTACGCCGCTCGCGAGCCAGTCGAAGCCGACCGGGCGGCGGAAGCCGGACGCGAGCAGGAAACCCGCGTGGTCGGTGTCCCACCACAGGGCGAGGACGGGCCAGGGCGCGCCGACGGCGAGGGCCGTGGCCCAGCCGGTGACCACCCGGTCGACGGGCTCACCGCCGTCCCGCCAGGGCCCGCCCTCGGGGACGAGCACGCTCCAGCCGTCGCCCGCTCGAATGAGCTGCATGGGTTCGCGCAGCAGGTGGGCGACGGGCGCGACGGCCCCGGGCACCTCCCTGCACAGCAGCAGCGCCCCAGGGGCGGGACCTGCGGGTCCGGTACGGCCAGCTTCCGTCGGCATGGTCACACGCTAGGTCGGCTCGCCCCCATGTGAACACTTTTACCCACCCCGCCACCCCCACAACGAGTGTCTTGACTTTCCCTTGCCACGATATATCGTGAATACGAGAAGACGCGATATGGCGCGTTGAGTCGGGGAGGTCTGCACCATGTCCGAGTGGTCTGTCGCGGAACCGAAGAAGCTCACCTTCGACGAGCCCGTGAGCGATCTGCACGTGCGACTCGTCAACGGAACGGTGAACGTGGTGGGCACGGACGAAGGTTCCGCCCGCCTGGAGATCTCCGAGATCGAGGGCCCACCGCTGGTGGTGACCCAGCAGGACGGCACGCTCACGGTGGCCTACGAGGACCTGCCCTGGAAGGGCTTCCTCAAGTGGCTGGACCGCAAGGGCTGGCGCCGCAGCGCGGTGGTCTCCCTGGCCGTCCCGGCCGGCACCCGGGTGGAGGTGGGGGTGGTCGGCGCGGCCGCCGTGATCTCCGGGATCCAGGGACCGTCCGTGGTGAAGGGCGTCACGGGCGACACGACCCTGGTGGGACTCTCCGGCCCGGTCCGCGCCGACACGGTCTCCGGCAGCCTGGAGGCCCAGGACGTGACCGGCGACCTCCGGTTCAACTCCGTCTCCGGCGACCTCACGGTGGTCGAGGGCTCCGGCCCCTCCGTGCGGGCCGAATCAGTCAGCGGCTCCATGATCATCGACCTCGATCCGGACGGCCCCACGGATGTGCGGCTGACCAGCGTCTCGGGCGAGATCGCGATCCGCCTGCCCCACCCGGCGGACGCGGAGGTCGAGGCCAACACGGCGAGCGGTGCCATCTCCAACGCCTTCGACGGACTACGGGTGCACGGCCAGTGGGGCGCCCACAAGATCACGGGTCGTCTCGGAGCGGGAAACGGCACACTGCGGGCCACCACCGTGTCCGGCTCCATCGCCCTGCTGCGCCGCCCGGCCGGAGAGGACGAGGACGAGCCCTGGGAGACACACCCCGGCTCGGGCCACTCGCCGACGGACCCGCCGGTCGGCCCGCGGGGCGACTCGGGGGACAATTCCGTCTCCGGCCGGAGCGAGGGCGCCACCGACGCCCCGGCCGACGGCACGACCGACAAGAAGGTGCTCTGACATGCCCCCCGTCTTCGCCCACGGCCGCCTCCGCCTCTACCTGCTGAAGCTGCTGGACGAGGCCCCCCGCCACGGCTACGAGGTGATCCGCCTCCTCGAGGAGCGCTTCCAGGGGCTGTACGCACCGTCGGCGGGCACGGTCTACCCGCGCCTGGCCAAGCTGGAGGCCGAGGGCCTGGTCACCCACACCACCGAGGGCGGCCGCAAGGTGTACTCGATCACGGACGCCGGCCGGGCCGAACTGGCCGACCGCAGCGGCGAGCTGGCCGATCTGGAACTGGAGATCCGCGAGTCGGTCGCGGAGCTGGCCGCCGAGATCCAGGCTGATGTGCGCGGAGCCGCGGGCGACCTGCGCCGCGAGATGCGCGCGGCGGCGACCGAGGCCCGCCGCGGCGACGGCGGCAAGACCTCCGGCGCACAGGACGCCCCCTTCGGTGACTTCACGGCTTACGGCGACAAGGAGGCCTGGCGCGTCGCCAAGGAGGAGATGCGGCGCGCCAGGCAGGAGTGGAAGGAACAGGCCCGCCGCGCCAAGGACGAGAGCCGCCGCGCCCGCGAGGACGCCCAGCGCGCCCGCCGCCAGGCGAAGGAGGCCCAGGAGCAGGCCCGGGCCCAGGCGCAGGAGCAGGTGCAGCACATCGCCCGCCGGGTCCAGGAGCAGGTGCAGGACCACTTCACGCGGGGCGACTGGCCTACGGGCCTGCGCGAGGGCCTGAGCGAACTGGTCAAGGAGGTGGGCGAGTTCGGAAAGGGCTACGGCAAGGACTTCGGCTTCGACTGGACCGGCACGGGAACGGGCACCGGCACCGGATCCAACACGGCATCCGGCACGCGGCCCGGCCCCCACCGGCCGACCACCCCCGAGGCACCCCCCGAGCCGCCCTCACAGCCCTCTGCGGACTTCCCGGCCGCCTACGAACCTGCCTGGGCCCACGAGGACACCGCGGACTCCACCGGCGACCCCGCCCGTGCCCTGGACCGCCTGCTCGACCGCTTCCGGGACGACATCCGCGACGCGGCCCGCGACCACGGCGTCACCTCCGACCAACTGCGCGACGCCCGCAGCCACCTGTCGACGGCGGCGGCCCACATAGGAGCACTGCTGCGCACGCCGAAGAAGTAGGCAGCCGGAGGGGAACCCCCCGTCACCCGGCCTTGGCCTCGCCACCTCCGTACAGCACCCGCACCAGGGACTCGTACGTCACCCCGTGGTCGGCGAGGACCTCGGCCGGCACGCCGGGGCGCATGGTCAGGGCCAGCAGGATGTGCTCATCACCGATGTGCCGGTCCCGCTGGGCCAGGGCGACGCGCAAGGAGTGCTCCAGAACCCCCTTGGCACCCCGCCCGAACGAGGGCCGCCCCGACCACCACCCCTTGTCCTTACGGTCGCCGGACAAGGCGCCGACCCCGTGCACCTCCTCCACCCGGGCGACGATCTCCGCCACGTCGATCCCCAACCCGGCGAGCGCGTCGGTGTCGGCCTGTGACAGCCCGGCCCGCCGCCGCGCCTGACGCAGCGCCTGGCGCACGGACTCCCGCCGCTCCCCGAGCCCGAGAGCGGTCAGCGCGAACGAACCACGACTGCCCTCACGGTCGAGCAGCGCCAGCAGCAGATGCTCCGGCTCCACACTCTGCCCGTCCCCCTCCTCCACGTACTCGAACGCGCTCTTCACCACACCCCGGGCGTCGTTCGTGAACCGCTCGAACATCAATGCCTCCCGTACTTCTTGTGCACGGCCTGCCTGCTCACACCGAGTTCGGCGGCGATCTCCTGCCACGACCAGCCCTGATTGCGCGCATTGCGCACCTGTACGGCTTCCAGCTGCTCCAGCAGCTTGCGCAGCGCGGCGACGGCCCGCAGGCCGACCCGTGGATCACGGTCACCCGCGCGCTCGGCCAGATCCGTTGCTTCGGTCATACCGTCAACCTACGTTGACGCCCGACCTCCGTCAACCCCAGTTGACACACGAAAGCGGCCGGCCCATCCCGGACCGACCGCCGACGTCACACAGGGAGCACCTCAGGAACCCCCCGAACCCTCAGGAATTTGTCAGCACGACCTTCCCGAACTGCTCACCCGAAGCCAGCCGTTCGAAGCCTTCACGCGCGCGGTCCATGGGCAGCACCTCGTCGATCACGGGCCGCACACCGGTGGCGGCACAGAACGCGAGCAGATCCTCCAGCTCGTCCTTGGTGCCCATCGTGGAACCGACGACCTTGAGCTCGAGGAAGAAGATTCGGGTCAGCTCGGCGTGCGACGGCCGGTCACCACTCGTCGCACCGGAAATCACCAGCGTGCCTCCGGGCTTCAGCGACTTCACGGAGTGCGACCACGTCGCCGCCCCGACGGTCTCGATCACCGCGTCGACCCGCTGCGGCAGCCGCGCTCCGGACTCCACGGCCTCCACGGCCCCCAGCTCCACGGCCCGCTTCCGCTTGGCCTCGTCCCGGCTGGTCGCGAAGACCCGCAGCCCGGCCGCCCTCCCCAGCACGATGGCGGCCGTGGCGACACCACCGCCGGCTCCCTGCACCAGCACGGAGTCGCCGGGCCGAACACCCGCGTTGGTGAACAGCATCCGATAAGCGGTCAGCCACGCGGTCGGCAGACAAGCGGCCTCCTCGAAGGAGAGCTCCTTGGGCTTGGGCAGGATGTTCCAGGTCGGCACGGCGACCTGCTCCGCGAACGTGCCCTGGTACCGCTCGGTGAGGATGGAACGCGGCTCCTTGGGGCCCACCCCGTGCCCGGTCTGCCCGATCACGGAGTGCAGGACGACTTCGTTGCCGTCCTCGTCGACACCGGCGGCGTCACAGCCGAGGATCATCGGCAGCTTGTCCTCTGCGAGGCCGACGCCGCGCAGGGACCACAGGTCGTGGTGGTTGAGGGAGGCGGCCTTGACCGTGACGGTGCTCCAGCCGGAGCGGGCCTCGGGAGCCGGGCGCTCTCCCAACTCCAGGCCGGTCAGCGGCTGGTCGCGGTCGATTCGGGCGGCATAGACAGCGAACATGACCTTGACGATAGGTTCCCGGACCGACCGTTGGAACCACCGCCGCATGTGAGACACACCCTCTTGCCATGCACTCCGAACAGCCCCACCCACCCCGACCAAAGGAAATGGCCCCGTCCACACTCGGACGGGGCCACATCACGGCAGGGTCACCGCCGGGCCACACCCTCAGCCCGCGCGGCCGCGGCCACAGCCGCCGTAACCGCCGGCGCGACCCGCTCGTCGAACGGCGACGGGATGACGTAGTCGGCCGCGAGATCGTCCCCGACCACGGACGCCAGCGCCTCGGCCGCCGCCAGCTTCATCCCCTCGGTGATCCGGGAGGCCCGCACCTGCAGCGCCCCCGCGAAGATCCCCGGGAACGCCAGCACGTTGTTGATCTGGTTGGGGAAGTCCGACCGCCCGGTGGCCACCACGGACGCGTACTTGTGCGCGACCTCCGGGTGGACCTCAGGGTTCGGGTTCGCCATGGCGAACACGAACGCACCCTCGGCCATCGAGGAAACAGCGGCCTCCGGCACCGTCCCGCCGGACACCCCGATGAACACATCGGCCCCGTCCAGCGCGGCCTCCAGCGACCCGCTGATCCCCGCCTTGTTCGTGAACCCGGACAGCTCCCGCTTCACCGCGGTGAGGTCGCCCCGGTCCGCCGACACGACACCCTTGCGGTCGGCCACCGCGACATCCCCGATCCCGGCCTCGACCAGCATCCGCGCGATGGCGACACCGGCCGCCCCCGCCCCGGAGATGACAGCCCGCAGCTCCCCCAACGACCGCTGGCTCAGCCGCGCGGCGTTCCGCAGGGCCGCCAGCGTCACCACCGCCGTACCGTGCTGGTCGTCGTGGAAGACCGGAATGTCCAGCCGCTCCTGCAGCTTCCGCTCGATCTCGAAGCACCGGGGCGCCGAGATGTCCTCCAGATTGACCCCGCCGAACGACGGCGCGAGCCGCACCACGGTCTCGACGATCTCGTCGACGTCCGTGCAGTTCAGCGCGATCGGAACCGCGTCCACGCCCCCGAACTGCTTGAACAGAATCGCCTTGCCCTCCATCACCGGGAGGGAGGCCTCGGGCCCGATGTCACCGAGCCCCAGCACGGCCGTACCGTCCGTCACGACGGCGACGACCGACGACTTCCACGTGTAATCGTGGACGAGGTCCGGCTGCTCCGCGATCGCGCTGCACACCTTCGCGACCCCGGGCGTGTACGCCAGGGACAGGTCGTCCTTGTCACGGACCGGCACCGTGGCCTGCACGGCCATTTTGCCGCCGCGATGCAATGCGAACGCCGGGTCGAAGGGGTCGAGGGGCTCCGCACGGCCCTCGTGACCCGTATCGTCCGTCGTGCTCTCGCTGCGAGGATTGACGATCTCCGCTGCCACTTCGTTTTACCCCTTAAATCTTCATTGGTTTGAGGGTGGCCACTCCTGGTGAGGCGTGGGCGGGCACCGCGTACGGCCATGGTCGTGCTGTGTACGAGTTACGTACGGGCACATACGCGACGGGCGCGCCGCACACGCGCCCTGAGCCCCGGATGAGGGGTGTAAAGACCCTTCTTACCGGACGGACGGCGCCGACGACGAGTCCATAACGCGAAGGTCACATGACGCCGCCCCGACGCTTCGTCCATTTTCGGGACAAGCCCTGGACAAACTGGCGACAACCACTCAAGCATCCGCGAAGTTCGCGGGCCCCATGCTGAAATCCCTGGTTACGCCGAAGATTTTCCGGCCGGAAGCACCGATTCCTATAGAAGGTCCAGCCGTGATGTACCTGGGTGATGCGGTTCGGGGATCGCCCGTTATCCGATTTTGACATGGCTGGCCGCCAGAATCGCGCAGTCCGAATGGCAAGATGCCGTAATCACACGAGGTCGCGACACTCGAAGGTGCGTGCACTCGTCGACCCATGGCGCTGCCGCACCGGCAGTCGCCGGCCCCATCGGCAACTCCACCCATCCGCCGGAGGAACCCACCATGACCGCAAGCTCCACCCGTCGTACGACCGCCGCGCACTCCCGGCTAGCAGCGGTCGGTGCGATCGCGGTCGCAGGCGCGCTGCTGCTCACCGGATGCGGTGACCAGACCAAGGACAACGGCTCGGACAGCGACACGGCGGCTTCGGCCCCGCTCGCCGACAAGCTGCCGAAGTCCATCCGTGACAAGGGCGTCATCAAGGTCGGTTCCGACATCGCGTACGCCCCGGTCGAGTTCAAGGACAACGCGGGCAAGACGGTCGGTATGGACCCGGACGTCGCCGCCGCCATGGGCAAGCAGCTCGGGGTCGACTTCCAGTTCGAGAACGGCACCTTCGACACGCTGATCACGGGTCTGCGCTCCAAGCGGTACGACATCGCCATGTCCGCGATGACCGACACCAAGGACCGCCAGGAGGGCATCGACTCCGACACCGGCAAGAAGGTCGGTGAGGGCGTCGACTTCGTGGACTACTTCACCGCCGGTGTCTCGATCTACACCAAGAAGGGCGATGACCAGGGCATCAAGACCTGGTCCGACCTGTGCGGCAAGAAGATCGTGCTGCAGCGCGGCACGGTCTCCGAGGACCTCGCCAAGGCGGAGTCGAAGAAGTGCCCGGCCGGCAAGAAGATCGCCATCGAGGCCTTCGACAACGACCAGCAGGCCCAGACCCGCCTGCGCGCAGGCGGCGCGGCCGCCGGTTCGTCCGACTTCCCGGTCGCCGCGTACGCGGTGAAGACCTCGGGCGGCGGCAAGGACTTCGAGCTGGTCGGCGAGCAGGTCGAGGCCGCTCCGTACGGCATCGCGGTCGCCAAGAACCAGACGCAGCTCCGTGACGCCCTCAAGGCCGCGCTGGAGGCGATCATCAAGAACGGCGAGTACGAGAAGATCATGAAGAAGTGGGGCGTCACGGACGGCGCCATCACGGAAGCCACGATCAACGGCGGCAAGTGACCGCGCCCCAGCGGCACTGAAAGGCAACACCCGTGACTGTTGACATCGACAAGACGCCGGCCGACACACCCCCGGCCGGACCGGAGGCCATCAAGGCCATCCCGGTCCGGCACTACGGGCGGTACGTCACCGCCGTCGTCGCGCTCGCCCTGCTGGGCGGCATCGTCTACGCGTTCTCCCAGGGCAAGATCAACTGGGATGCGATCCCGGACTACTTCTTCGACGACCGCATCCTGGACGGCGTCGGCAAGACGCTCCTGCTGACCGTCCTGTCCATGGCGATCGGCATCGTCGGCGGCGTCCTGCTGGCCGTGATGCGCCTGTCGAAGAACCCGGTGACCTCGTCGATCGCGTGGTTCTACATCTGGTTCTTCCGCGGCACCCCGGTCCTGGTGCAGCTGATCGTCTGGTTCAACCTGGGCCTGGTCTTCGAGTACATCAACCTCGGGCCGTTCTACAAGGACGAGTGGTCGGACTTCATGACCCCGTTCCTGACGGCGCTGCTGGGCCTCGGCCTCAACGAGGCGGCGTACATGGCGGAGATCTGCCGTGCCGGTCTGCTCTCGGTCGACGAGGGCCAGACCGAGGCGTCGCACGCGCTGGGCATGAGCCACACCAAGACGCTGCGCCGGATCGTCATCCCGCAGGCGATGCGCGTGATCGTGCCGCCGACGGGCAACGAGGTCATCAACATGCTGAAGACGACCTCGCTGGTCTCGGTCGTCCAGTATCCCGAGCTGCTCCGCGCCGCCCAGGACATCGGCCAGACCTCCGGTGCCCCCGCCGAGATGCTGTTCCTCGCGGCGGCCTGGTACCTGCTGCTGACCTCGATCTTCAGCATCGGCCAGTACTACCTGGAGCGGTACTACGCGCGTGGTTCGAGCCGATCCCTCCCGGCGACCCCGTTCCAGAAGATCAAGGCGAACCTGCTGTCCCTGTCCAACCGCTCGGCGTCGACGGGAGGCACCGCATGACCGCCATGGTCAAGGCCGAGGGCGTCCACAAGTCCTTCGGCCCCGTAGAAGTCCTCAAGGGCATCGACCTGGAGGTGAAGCAGGGCGAGGTGTTCTGCCTCATCGGCCCCTCCGGCTCCGGCAAGTCGACCTTCCTGAGGTGCATCAACCACCTGGAGAAGATCAACGCCGGCCGCCTGTACGTGGACGGTGAGCTGGTCGGCTACCGCCAGAAGGGCGACAAGCTCTACGAGCTCAAGGACGGCGAGGTCGCGGTCAAGCGCCGGGACATCGGCATGGTCTTCCAGCGCTTCAACCTGTTCCCGCACATGACGGCCGTCGAGAACGTCATGGAGGCACCGGTCCAGGTCAAGGGCGTGAGCAGGAGCCAGGCCCGCACACGCGCCCAGGAGCTCCTGGACCGGGTGGGCCTGGCCGACAAGGCGGGCAGCTACCCCTCGCAGCTCTCAGGCGGCCAGCAGCAGCGCGTCGCCATCGCCCGGGCCCTCGCCATGGACCCGAAGCTGATGCTGTTCGACGAGCCGACCTCGGCGCTCGACCCGGAGCTGGTCGGTGACGTCCTGGACGTCATGCGCGACCTCGCCGAGTCGGGCATGACGATGATCGTCGTCACCCACGAGATGGGCTTCGCCCGCGAGGTGGGCGACAGCCTGGTCTTCATGGACGGCGGTGTGGTGGTCGAATCCGGTCACCCGCGCGAGGTGCTGACGAACCCGCAGCACGAGCGGACGAAGTCGTTCCTGTCCAAGGTGCTCTGACGGTACGCACACCGAGGGGGCGGTACGGAACTCCGTACCGCCCCCTTCGCGTGGTCCGCGCCCGGTTACCTCAGGGCGAGCAGCAGGGTGTCCGAGGGCGAGCACCACACCGGCCTGGCCTCCCCGAATCCCTTCTCGCGCAGCACGCGCGCGTGCCATGCGCCCGAGGGCATGTCGCCGTCGGCGTGTTCGCCGTAGATCTCGTAGCGCCGGGCGGTGGGCCCCGCGAGGACCGGGTCCTGGGCGGCGAGCTGCCACCATTCGGACCAGTCCAGGATGCCGTCCCGCTTGGCCTGATCCATACGGGCGTGCCGCTGTGCCTGCTCGGCGGCGTTGATCCGGGGCGTCGACTCGTCGATCATGTGATCCGCGTTCATGAACACACCGCCGTCGCGGACGAGTCCCGCGACCTGGCCGTAGAGGTCCGCGAGGGGTTCCCGGTGCAGCCAGTGCAGGGCCGTCGCGGTCAGGACGGCGTCGTACGAGTCGTACGGCAGCTTCGCCGGCCAGTCGGGGTCCTTGAGGTCGGCGGTGACGAGGCCGACCCGGTCGTCGCCCGCGAAGGTGCCCTCGGCGATGGCGAGGAGCGCCGGGTCGAGGTCGACGCCGGTGCTGGTGGCCTGGGGGAACCGGGCGAGCAGCCGGGCGGTGATGCTGCCGGTTCCGCAGGCGAGGTCGAGTACGCGCGGGGCGGTGCCCACCAGGGCCTCGACCATGTCGAGCATGATCCCGAACCGCTGTTCGCGGTCGGGCAGGTACCACTCCTGCTGCCGGTCCCAGCTCTCCTGCCAGGCACGCCAGTCGGTGGTGGCCGCAGTGGTGTCGGCGTCCGTCATCGAACCCCTCCCTCGTAATACCCTGGAAGCACCATCAGCTGTTACAAGTGCGCGCTCACGACAATAAAGCCCCTCCGTAAGGACTACAAGTGGAACTGGCCTATTACTCGGACTATGCCGTGCGCCTCGTCAACACCGAGGAACCGGCCCGGGGCAAGGACACGCTGACGTCGGTCGAGGCCGTCCGCGACCTGTTCGGCGCCAGTCAGTCGGCGGCCCGCCGCGCCACCGACTCGGACGTGACGCGGTTCCGCTCGATCCGGGCCCGGCTGCGCGCGGTCTTCGAGGCGGCCGACACGGGCGACGAGACCCTGGCCGTCGACCTGCTGAACTCCCTCCTCCTGGAGTTCCCCGTGAGCCCGCAGATCTCCGGGCACGACTTCCGCGACGACGACGGCCGCCCCCTGTGGCACATGCACCTGGCGGACCACCCGTCCAACGCCACCGCGGGCTACGCGGCGATCGCGGCGATGGGCCTGGCGTTCCACCTGACCGAGCATGGCGCCGACCGCCTCGGCCTGTGTGAGGCGGCGCCCTGCCGCAATGCCTACCTGGACACCTCCACGAACCGCTCCCGGCGCTACTGCTCCGACCGCTGCGCGACCCGCGCCAACGTGGCGGCCTACCGCGCCCGCAAGCGCCGCGAAGCCGACTTGTCGGAGAAGACGGGCCTGGCGGCCGACAGCGCCCAGCCGAGCAGCGCCCACGGCGAACGCCCGGTCCCGCGCGGCCGGTAGCGGAACCGGACCCGCCCCAGCACCAGGTCGTCCGGCACGACGCCGTAGTCGGTGCTGTCACCACCGGCGTACGCGTTGTCCCCGAGCACCCACCAGCCGCTCTCGCGCCGCTGGGCGACCCGCTTCACGACGAGCAGGTCCTGCTGGAAGGGGTGCCTCAGTACGACGACGTCACCCGGCCTGACCCGCGTCCCGTAGTGCACCAGGAGCCGGTCCCCGTGGTACAGCGTGGGCACCATGGACGGCCCGGTCACCTCGGCGACGCCGAAGGGCGCGGCCGACCTCCCCCGCTCGGACTCCTGCGACAGCTCCGGCATCACCCGGCACCTCCCCGGTTCTTCCTCCACCAGTCTCAGTCTCACCCCGGACTTTTGCCCTAAGCCCATGGGGGCACCCGCGAAAACCCGTCCCCCACGGAGTAATGTCCCCTGTGAGAAGACGATCACGAGGAAGGAATGCTCCATGCTTTCCCGCCTGTTTGCCCCCAAGGTCAGGGTCAGTGCGCACTGCGACCTGCCCTGCGGTGTGTACGACCCCGCCCAGGCCCGCATCGAGGCGGAGTCGGTCAAGGCCGTCCAGGACAAGATGGCCGGTAACGACGACCCGCACTTCCAGGCGCGCGCCACCGTCATCAAGGAGCAGCGCGCCGAGCTCGCCAAGCACCACGTGTCCGTGCTCTGGAGCGACTACTTCAAGCCGCCGCACTTCGAGAAGTACCCGGAGCTGCACCAGCTGGTCAACGACGCCCTCAAGGCCCTCTCGGCCGCCAAGGGCTCGACCGACCCGGCGACCGGCCAGAAGGCTCTGGACTACATCGCCCAGATCGACAAGATCTTCTGGGAGACCAAGAAGGCCTGAAGTCCATGGCCACTGCGAAGGGGCCCGGCCGGGACAACCGGTCGGGCCCCTTTGTCGTAGGTGATGGCCGGTCGTAGCCGTCGGTCAGTGGAACTGAGGCACGATCAGGTAGATCCCGTACGCCACCACGGCCGCGCAGGCGAGGAAGCACAGGGTGGCCTGGGTGAGGCCGAGGGCGGAGGAGGTGCCGCCCGGCTGTGCGCGGGCGCCCTCCAGGCGGGCGAGGCCGAGGACGCCGAAGGCGAACACCACGACCACGGCGACGGTGGCGCCGACGCTCACCGCGGCGACCTGGCCGAGTGCGGTCCAGTCCAGATGCATGTCGAGTCCCGTCGTTCAGGCTGCCGTGCCGACCTTGGCGGGCGGCTCGGTGCGGATGCTGACCTCGTGCGCGTCGTTGACGTTGTGCGCGTGCACCGGGTTGCGGCGCGAGACGGCCACGATGCCCGCGGCCAGGGCCGCACCGACCAGCGCGACGACCGCGGTGCCGAGGTCGCCGCCGTTCTGGACGACGCTCGCGGCCAGGCCGCCGACCAGCGCGGCGGCGGGCAGGGTGACCATCCAGGCGATCACCATGCGGCCCGCGACGCCCCAGCGGACCTCCGCGAGCCGGCGGCCGAGCCCCGCGCCGAGGATGCTGCCGGAGGCGACCTGGGTGGTGGACAGGGCGAAGCCGAGGTGGGCGGAGGTGAGGATGACGGTGGTGGAGGCGGTCTCGGCTGCGAAGCCCTGCGGCGACTGGATCTCGGTGAGGCCCTTGCCCATCGTGCGGATGATCCGCCAGCCGCCGAGGTAGGTGCCGAGGCCGATGGCGAGGCCCGCGGAGGCGATGACCCACAGGGGCGGGCCGGCGTCGTGGCCGAGCGCGCCGGCCGAGATCAGGGTGAGGGTGATGACGCCCATGGTCTTCTGCGCGTCGTTCGTGCCGTGGGCGAGGGATACCAGCGAGGCGGAGGCGATCTGGCCGATCCGGAAGCCCTTGGTGACGGAGTCCTTGCGGGCGCGGTCGGTGAGCCGGTAGGCGAGGTAGGTGGCGATCAGCGCGGCGACACCGGCCACGAGCGGCGAGGCCACCGCCGGGACGAGCACCTTCTCGACGACCTTGTCGAAGTTGACGCCGTGGCTGCCCGCCCCGACCCACACGGCCCCGATCAGCCCGCCGAACAGGGCATGCGAGGAGCTCGAGGGCAACCCCACGAGCCAGGTCAGCAGGTTCCACAGGATCGCCCCGACCAGCCCCGCGAAGATCATCCCCGGGCTGACGAGGGTGTCGTCCACGATGCCGCCCGAGATGGTCCTGGCCACCTCGGTGGAGAGGAAGGCACCGACGACGTTGAGGACACCGCTGATCAGGACCGCCGTACGGGGAGCCAGCGCGCCGGTGGCGATGGACGTGGCCATCGCGTTCGCCGTGTCGTGGAATCCGTTGGTGAAGTCGAAGGCGAGCGCCGTGACGATGACGACCGCCACGAGGAACGTGATGTGGTCCATTCCTGAATGCAAACAAGGCCAGACCAATACGCGGGGAACGGCGAGGCAAAGGCTGGTCAAGGTTCACGCAGGTGGCCGTGACGGGGTTCCTCTACGATCCCGCCCATGAGGATCCGCTGGACCTACGCGTTCGTCGACCGGCCACACGAGGCCTTCGGCACCGCATGTGACTTCTGGACGGCCGTCACGGACACACGGCTTTCCGAATTCCGTGGGGAGCACTCCGAGTTCGTGACCCTGCTTTCCGACGGCGCCGACGCATGTGTGAAGTCCCAGGCGGTGCGGTCGGGGGAAGGCGGGGCGCATCTCGACTTCTGTGTGGACGACGTGGCGGAGTTCGCGGACTCGGCGGTGCGGCTCGGGGCGGGCGTGGTGGCGGACCTCGGGTCGCTCGTCGTGCTGCGTTCGCCCGGCGGGCAGTTGTTCTGCGGGGATCCGTGGCGCGGCCAGGCGTCGCGCCCGGGTGTGGTGCGGGGCAGCCGGCTCGACCAGGTGTGCGTGGACGTCCCGCCGTCGTCGTACGAGGCCGAAGTCGCCTTCTGGAGCGGCTTGCTGGACGGCTGGGTGTCGCGCCCCGGCTCGCTCCCGGAGTTTCATGTGGTCGAGCCGCCTCCCGGCCTGCCGGTCCGGCTGCTTCTGCAACGCCTCGGCGAGGAACGCCCGGCCGCCGCCCACCTCGACCTCGCGTGCACGGACGTCGCCGCGACCCGGGCGTGGCACGAGGGCCTCGGGGCCGTACGCGTGGCCGACCGCTCCGGCTGGACGGTGATGCGCGACCCGGCGGGCGGCACGTACTGCCTGACGGCCCGGGACCCGGAGACGAGCGGGCCGCGCGGCTAGTCGGCCTCCGTGTACGCGTACGCGCACAGGGCCGCATCGACGCCCTCGGGTGTCGGGCAGGGCGGCGGGCTCGGTGTCTCGTCGGGCTTCGTCTCCGTCCAGACATACGGCCCCTGAGGCTCCGTCGAGTCCTGCATCCACAAGGTCAGCCCACCCGCGACGACCACGACCAGCGCCCACACGATGACCGCCCGGCGCCACACCCCGCGACGCCCCTCCCCCGTCATGCCCATGCCTTACACGCTAGTCCCTCAAGCGCGCCGCCCGCGCCTGGAGATAGCGCTGCTCGGGCAGGCTGAGGGTCTGGGCGGCCGCCGACTCGTAGGCGGCCCGGGCGGCTTCGGGCTCGTCCGCGCGTTCGAGGAGGTGAGCGCGTACGGCGTCCAGGCGGTGGCCTTTCAACGTGCCCGACAAGGCGTCCAGTTCGGTCAGGCCGGCGCGCGGGCCGTGGACCATGGCGACGGCGACCGCGCGGTTGAGGCGTTCGACCGGCCCGGGGACCAGGCCGACGAGGACGTCGTACAGGCCCAGGATCTCGGCCCAGTCCGTCGCCTCGGGCGAAGGCGCCTCGTCGTGCACGGCGGCGATCGCGGCCCGCAGGGGGTACGGCCCGGGCCTGCCCCGGGACAGGGCCCGGGTCACCAGCGCGACGCCCTCCTCGATCGCGGCCCTGTCCCAGCGGTCGCGGTCCTGCTCGTCGAGGGGGATCAGCTCCCCGCCCGGTCCGCTGCGCGCGTCACGGCGGGCGTCGGTGAGCAGCATCAGCGCGAGCAGCCCGGCCACCTCGCCGTCCTCGGGCAGCAGCCGGTGGACCGTACGGGTCAGCCGTACGGCCTCGCCCGCCAGGTCGGGGCGCTGGAGGGCGGTGCCGGAGGTGGCGGTGTAGCCCTCGTTGAAGATCAGGTAGAGGGTCTGCAGTACGGACGGCAGCCGCTGCTCCCAGCTGTCCGGACGGCCGAAGCGCACGCCCCGCACCTTCTGCTTGGCCCGGCTGATGCGCTGCGCCATCGTCGCCTCGGGGACCAGATACGCGCGGGCGATCTCCGCCGTGGTCAGCCCGCCGACGGCGCGCAGCGTGAGCGCGATCTGGGCGGGCGGTGTGAGGTCCGGATGGCAGCACAGGAAGAGCAGCGAGAGGGTGTCGTCCTCACGGGGAGCGCGCTCCCCCGGCGGCGGGGCGGTGAAGGCGTCGCGGGGCGTGAGCGCCGCCGCCCGCTCCTCGCGCTGCCGCCGGGCCTCCTCGCTGCGCAGGGCGTCGGTCAGCCGCCGCGAGGCCACCTTGATCAGCCAGCCGCGCGGATTGCCGGGCACGCCCGCCGAGGGCCACTGCCCGGCCGCCGCGAGCAGCGCCTCCTGTACGGCGTCCTCGGCCGCGTCGAAGTGCCCGTACCGTCTGACCAGCGCGCCGAGGACCTGCGGCGCGTTCCGGCGCAGCAGGTCCTCGACCTCGGGTGTGCTCCTCACCGGCGGGTCCGTCGGCGTCGTACGGGCCGGCTCGTCAGATGTCCCCGCTGCCGTCCATGATCGGGCGGATCACGACCGGGTAGTCGGGGGCACCGGCCGGCTGGGGGCAGCGGGAGATGCGGTCGGCGATCTCCGTGACCCGCTCCAGGCTCTCGCACTCCAGGACCCAGTAGCCGGCCAGCAGCTCCTTGGTCTCGCTGTACGGGCCGTCGGTGATCACGGCCTTGCCGTCGTCGCCGAGGGTGACATGCCGGGTCTGCGCCGGCTCGGCCAGGCCCTGCCCGTCGACGAACTCACCGGTCTCGGAGAGATCGTCGTTGATGGCTCCCATGTAGGCGAACATCGCCTGCAGCTCTTCCGCGTTCCAGGCGGGCGAGTCCGCTGACGCCTTGCCGCGCATGGCCTCGTAGTCCGTCTGTGTGCCCTGCACCATGACCAGGTACTTCATCAGTCCGCTCCTTCGGCTCTCACCACCCTGCCGGGCGGCTCTCACAGGGGACGTCGGAGCCGGCCCGGGATTCTCGACACGAGCTCAGGAGTTTTCCGTGACGGTTTCTCCGGGGGCCGTTTCGGCCGGGGTCGTCGCAGGTGGGGCGGTGTCATCGCCGGCCGAACGGGGGCCCGCGCCGAACCGGGTTTCCTCGGCAGGCCGCGTGTCCGCGACGGTGGAGGCGCGGTGAGTGGCCTCCGCGTCGTGGGCCCCGCACTCGGGGTTGTGGCAGGGGCCCGCCACCCACAAGGGGACCCACGTGCCCAGCGTCTTGTGGCGCCGGACGACTGTTTCCACTGGCTGCCCGCAGGTCGGACAGACGTGTTCGTCTCTGCCCATGTCCTCAGAGTAGGACGGTCGGGGGCTCAGCGCTTCCTGCTGTACGAGCGCACCAGCACGCCGTTGCCGAACGTACGCACGGACTCCAGGGTGAACTCCGAGATCGCGAACCCGGCCCCGAACATGGGCATGCCCGAGCCGTACACCAGCGGATAGGTCTTGATGACGAGCTCGTCGATCTCGTCGATCAGTTCGCCCGCGATCTTCGAGCCACCGCACAGGTAGATGCCGAACTCGCTGTCCTCGGCCTTCAGTGCGCGGACCTTGCCGACCAGATCGTCCGCGATGATCTCGACGTTCGGGTCCGGCGACACCTTCAGCGTGCCGGAGGCGACGTACTGGCGCAGGTGTGCGTAGGGGCTGGTGATGCCCTCCGCCAGGGCGAGGTCGTAGCTGCCGCGGCCCTGGACGATGGTGTCGAACCGCTGGTTCGGCAGGTCGTCGAGGCCGAGGGCCCGACGGCCGTGGGTCGCCATGGTCTCCGGATACTCCGCCTTCAGGAAGGCGAAGAACTCCTCGTCGACGAAGGGGAACATCGACGCCGCGTCGCCGTCCGGGTCCCCGATGAAGCCGTCGATGGAGCAGGCGATGAAGTACGTGAGCTTTCGCAAGCCGGTCTCTTTTCGTAGGCTGTCATTGCAACGACTTCAGTTGTAGTACTCCTGATGTAGTGGTTGCAAGCATTTTCCGCGAGCCGTCGGAAGTGGGAGAAGGGACTCCGCATGGTCAGCAATCCCGGGCGCCGGGCCGCACTCGTCGACGCCGGTGTCGAGGTGCTCGCACGGGAGGGCGCGCGCGGACTGACGTTCCGTGCGGTGGACGCGGAGGCCGGTGTGCCCGTGGGCACCGCCTCCAACTACTTCACCGGACGCGCCGACCTGCTGCGCCAGATCGACACCCGGCTGCACATACGGCTCGCGCCGGATCCCGCGGTGGTCGCCGAGCTGATGACCCGGCCGAAGGACCGCTCGCTGGTCATGGCCTTCATGCACGACCTCATGGCCCGCGCGACCCGCGACCGCACGGGCTATCTGGCCCTCATGGAGCTACGGCTGGAGGCCACCCGGCGCCCCGAACTGCTCGCCTCCTACACCAAGTCGGTGCGCGGTGACCTGGAGGAGGCGATGGAGTTCCACCGGACGGCGGGGCTGCCCGGTGGCGACGAGTCCGTCGCCGTGCTGTATCTGGCCATGCTCGGGCTGCTCCTTGAGCATCTGACCCTGCCGGGCGTCCTGGAGGGCGTACTGCCCGGGGTGGGCGTGCCGGACGGCCTGGTGGAGCGGATCGTGGCGACGGTGCTGCCGGATGAGGATCAGGGCCGGGAGCAGGACCAGGGTCAGAGCCGGGGCCTGGACCAGGCTCAGGGCCAGGGCCAGGAGCAAGAGGGCGGGTTCTAAGAGCCCGTGCGCGGCTCGCGCCACATCGGCCACATGGCCGGGCCATCCGGGAGGTCGAGTACCGGACCGGCGACCTCGAAGCCGAGGCGCTCGTACAGCTTGCGGCTGCGGGCGTTGCTGGCCTCCAGATAGGCGGACAGCCCCTCGCGGTCACAGCGGTCGAGGACCGACTCGATGAGCGCGGTGCCGAGTCCCTCGCCCTGGCGGCCGGGGGCCACGCCGATCATCCACAGGTACTCGTGGGCCCGCCCCGAGGGGTGGATGGCGGCCGTCAGCCGGCCGATCAGCTCGATGCGCTCGTTGCCGGGATCGACGGCCGCCCGCACCTGGGCCGGACCGTCGTCGTCCTCGGGGTCACCGTCGTGGTCACCGGCCGGTACGGACAACCACAGCGCACAGGCCGAGCCGTCCTCGGTGACGTCGATACGCCCGGCCGCCAGCACGATGTCGGTGAAGGCGGCCATGAGTCCGGGGTGATGTTCACGTCGGTCCTCCGCACCGGGGAAGACCCAGCCGCTCACGGGGTCGTCCTGGAACGCCTCGTCCAGCAGCCTGACGACCGACTCCCGGTCCGCCTCGCCCGCCGTACGGATCGCCACGCCCATGCCCCGCCCCTTCGCTCGTCCCGACGGGCGTTGATCGTAGGAGGGTTGAGAGTCGCCGGGGCAGGCAGGGCGGGAGCTTGGCGGAATTCAGTCGAACATCTGTCCAAACTCCATCGCGCGATGCCTGAAAAGGGGCGGGCCCCGCACACCGTGGGGCAGTGCGGGACCCGCCGACCGGAGTCCGGAAGCCGTGCGGGGTCAGGAGCCGCACGGCCCCGACGCTCCGGGGTCCTGCCTCCGGTCGCCCGAAGGATCACGCTGTGCGGACGGCCGTCGACCACCTCAACCCGTCAGCCCCTGCCGGCGGCCGACCGCTGCCGGCCATCAACTGCCGCCGCCCCTCGACGGCTGGTGATCGTCAACGGCCGGCGAACGTCACCGACTGCCGAACCTCAACTGCTGCGCCGTGTCACGAACTCGGCGAGGGCCAGCAGACCGCCCGCCGCCTCCGGATCCGGCACCGCGCGCGCCAGTTGCTGTATCGCCCGCGCCATCCGGTCGGCCGCCTGGCCCTGCGCCCAGTCACGGCCGCCCGCACGCTCCACGGTCAGGGCGATGTGGTCCAGGTCCTCCTTCTCACAGGGTCGTGCGTACAGTGCGGCGAGCTCGGCGGCCGCCGGCGTGCCCGAGGTGAAGGCCGCGACGACCGGCAGGGACTTCTTGCGGGCGGCCAGGTCCGCGCCGACGGGCTTGCCGGTGCGGTGCGGGTCGCCCCATATGCCGATGACGTCGTCGATGAGCTGGAAGGCGAGCCCGGCCTCCCGGCCGAACGCGTCCAGCGCCGCCACGTCCTCGTCCCCGGCGCCCGCGTACAGGCCCCCGATCGCGCAGGCGCTCCCCAGCAGTGCACCCGTCTTGGCCTCCGCCATGGCGAGCACCTCCTCGAGGGTGACTTCGCCGGGGTCGCACCGCTCCAGGGCCGTGTCCGCGTGCTGGCCCGCGCACAGTTCGACCACGCAGTCCGCGAGCCGGGCCGCGGCGGCCCGGGCCGCCGGATGCGGATCCGTCGCGAGCAGCCGCAGGGCCAGTGCCTGCAGCGCGTCCCCGCCGAGGATCGCGTCGGCGTCCCCGAACACGGTCCACGCGGTGGGCCGGTGTCTGCGGGTGGCGTCCCGGTCCATCACGTCGTCGTGCAGCAAGGTGAAGTTGTGGACCAGCTCCACCGCCGCGGCCGCCCGGACCGCCCCCACCCTTGCCTCGGAACCCCCGAGGGCGGCCGCCGCGGCGAGGACGAGCGCGGGACGGATCGCCTTGCCCGAGCCGCCCTCCGCCGGGGTGCCGTCCGCCTGTTCCCAGCCGAAGTGGTAGAGCGCGATCCGGCGTATCGGCCCGGGCAGCGAGTCGAGCGCGGCCCGCAGCACCGGGTCGACCTCCGCCCGGGCCCGGTCCAGGAGCATGATCGCCTCGTGCCCCTCGGCCGGTGCGGGCCGGCCCTCCCGCTGCGTCCCGATGGACCCCCGCCTTTCCGGCACCCCGGCCGCACGCCGGGGCAGGGCGCCTCGCTGCTCACCAGGGGCGGGCAGCGGCGTCTCCGTCCTGGACTCCGTAAGGGACTCACCCATGGGACCGCCTCGGAGTATGAGCGGACGGTGGCGCTTCCGCTGCCGCTGGGCGCGTACCCCGAGGATGTACCCGCCCGGGCGGGCGGGGACACGGCCGACGTACCGGGAGCGTCACCGCCAGCGGCCGATCTCGACGTTCTCGAGCACTCCGAGCGCGTCCGGTACCAGGACCGCGGCCGAGTAGTAGGCCGTGACCAGGTACTTGATGATGGCCTGTTCGTTGATGCCCATGAAGCGCACCGACAGGCTCGGCTCGATCTCGTCCGGGATGCCGGAGGCCCGCAGGCCGATGACGCCCTGGTCGGCCTCGCCGGTACGCATCGCGATGATCGACGTCGTACGGGCCTCGGTCACCGGAATCTTGTTGCACGGGTAGATCGGCACACCGCGCCAGGTGGGGATGCGGTTGCCGCCGACGTCGATGGTCTCGGGCACCAGCCCGCGCTTGTTGAGCTCACGCCCGAACGCGGCGATCGCCCGCGGGTGGGCGAGGAGCAGTTTGGTCCCGCGACGCCTGCTGAGCAGCTCGTCCATGTCGTCCGGGCCGGGCACACCGTCGTGCGGCTGGATGCGCTGCTCGTACTCGCAGTTGTGCAGGAGCCCGAAGTCGCGGTTGTTGACGAGCTCGTGCTCCTGGCGCTCCTTCAGCGCCTCGACCGTCAGCCGGATCTGCTGCTCGGTCTGGTTCATGGGCTGGTTGTAGAGGTCGGCCACGCGCGTGTGCATGCGCAGCACGGTCTGGGCGACGCTCAGCTCGTACTCACGTGGGCTGGCCTCGTAGTCGACGAAGGTGTGCGGGATGTCCGGCTCGCCGGAGTGCCCGGAGGAGAGGTCGATCTCCTTCTCGCCGTACTTGTTGGAGCGCTGCTCGGGAATCGCGCGGCTCTGCCGCAGGTGTTCGCGCAGCGAGTCCGAGCGCTCCGCGATCTGCGCGAACTCCTGGCGGGGGAGCACCAGCACGGTGCACGCGGTGAGCGCGCGGGCCGTGTACTCCCAGATCGCGTCTTCGTCCAGCAGGGCGTCGTCGCCGAAGTAGGCGCCGTCGGCGAGGACTCCGAGGGACTCGTCGTCCCCGTACGGCCCCGTGCCGACCTTCTCCACCCTGCCGTGCGCCAGCAGGTACACCTCGTCGGACTGGCTGCCGAACGAGGCGATCACCTCGCCCGCGCGGATCTCCCGCTGCTCGCAGCGGCGGGAGATCTCGGAGAGCACCTCCTGGTCCTCGTACGACCGCAGCGCCGGCAGTTCACCCAGCTCCGCGGGGATGATCTCGACGCGGTCGCCGGTCTTCACGAACGTCATCCGGCCGTCGCCCACGGCGAACGTCAGCCGCCGGTTCACCCGGTACGTACCACCCTGGATGTCCACCCAGGGCAGCGTCCGCAGCAGCCAGCGGGAGCTGATCTCCTGCATCTGCGGCACGGACTTGGTCGTGGTGGCCAGGTTCCGCGCGGCCGCCGTGCCGAGACTCTGCTGCGGCTTGGTGCCTTCCGCGCGGACCTCTTCGCCTACCGACATAGAGAACTGCCCTCCCGGTTGTGCCCAACGCCCATATGCCTCGGGCATCGATGTCCAGGGGCAAGCCTTCCTCACTCAGCGTCGCGGTGCTATTACCCGAAAGAGCGGGAATGGATCTTCGCATCACTGGGCAGAGGAGCCCGATTCGGCGTTCGAAGGTGCCGTGGCCGGCCGGTGGTCGGCCACGGACCGGGTGGCGACAATCCGTGGAAACCTGTCGCTCACGCCACTGGGGAGCGGGCAGGACCGGATCTAGCGTGATGAGCCGTTCCCTCCCCGGATCCAGAAACGGCCCCATCGATGCAGTACATCGCGCCGATCGGCATCGGCATCCTCTACGCCCTGTTGATGTCCCTGGTCCGCGAACCGTACCGGCGGCGCCTGAACGCGGTGACGGTCGCCGGTGCCGGTGCCGCGTATCTGGGCGGCGGCGGCATGGGCGGCTGGGAGTTCCCCTTCACCGCGCTGGTCACCTACGTCGCCTTCCGCGGTCTGGAGTCGTGGACGTGGATCGGCGTCGGCTGGCTGCTGCACACGGCGTGGGACATCGTCCACCACGTCAAGGGCAACCCGATCATCCCGTTCCTCCACACCTCGTCCCTGGGCTGCGCGATCTGCGACCCGGTGATCGCGCTCTGGTGCCTGCGGGGCGGACCGTCACTCATCGAGTTCGTACGGAACCGGCGGAGGGCCCGAAGCCGGACCGGGCCGAAGGCCGGCCCGCACCCGCCCCGGGCGACAATGACGAGGTGACCAGCCCCGACGCCCCCGACGGGCACCGCCTCGCGAGCCTGCGCCCCCGGCTGCCCTCGCCGGTGCGGGAAGTCGTCGACGGCCGGTTCGAGCGTCGAGGCGTCCGGCTGCTGCTGAAGCGGGACGACCTGATCCACCCGGAGCTGGTCGGCAACAAGTGGCGCAAGCTGGCGCCGAACCTCGCGGCGGCGGCCGGCCGTCCCGTCGTCACCTTCGGCGGCGCCTACTCCAACCACCTGCGCGCCACGGCCGCGGCCGGCCGGCTGCTCGGCATCCCTACCGTCGGTGTCGTACGGGGCGACGAGCTGGCCGGCCGCCCCCTCAACCCCTCCCTCGCCCGGTGTGCGGCCGACGGCATGCGGCTGCACTTCAGCGACAGGGCGACCTACCGCCGCAAGTCGGAGCCGCAGTCCCTGGCCGGGATTCTCCGCGCGGCTGACGCCGAGGAGGCGTACGTCGTCCCCGAGGGCGGCAGCAACGCCGTGGCCGTACGCGGCTGCCGGGCACTCGGCGCCGAGCTGTACGACCAGGCCGATGTCGTGGCCGTGGCCTGCGGCACCGGCGGCACACTGGCGGGACTGGCCGCCGGGCTCGCTCCCGGGCAGCGCGCCCTGGGGGTGCCGGTCCTTAGGGGCGGCTTCCTGGCCGCCGAGACCGAGGCCTTGCAGCGGCAGGCCTTCGGTGGCCCGCGCGGCTCCTGGAGCCTCGACGACCGCTTCCACTTCGGCGGCTACGCGCGCGTGCCCGACGAGCTCGACGCCTTCGCGGCGGACTTCGAACGCCGTCATGGCCTGCCCGTCGAACGTCTGTATGTGGCCAAGCTGCTGTACGGCCTCGTCGCCCTGGCCTACGAAGGCGCCTTCCCGCGCGGGACGACGGTGGCGGCCGTCGTCACCGGCCGCCCCTTCCCGTGACGCCCGGCAGGGGCGCCTGACACCCGACAGCGTCTCCTGGCCGCCCGGCAGAGTCTCCCTGACGCCCGGCAACGTCTCCTGACCGGCCGACAGCGCCTCAGCGCCGTCTCGCCGCTACGCCGCCTCCCGGAAGGCCGCCGCCTCCTCCAGGTCCAGCCTGCGCAGCAGGGTCCGCAGCATCTCGTCGTCGATGTACCGGGCGTCCCGGAGCCTGACGAACACCTCGCGCTCGGCGCTGATCATCTCCCGCGACAGCCGCCGGTAGGTGTCGTCGACGGACTCCCCGGTGACCGGGTTGGCCTGCCCGAGCCGCTCCCAGACGGCGTTGCGGCGGCGCTCCAGGACGATGCGCAGCCGGTCGGCGAGCGGGGCGGGCAGGGCGTTGCGCTCGTCGGTGAGGAGTTCGTCCAGGCGGCGCTCGGCGGCCCGGGAGGCCTGCGCCTGGGCGTTCGCCTCGGCGAGCGTCTCGGCCTGGGTGTCCCGCCCGGGGACCTTCAGCAGTCGGATCAGCGGGGGCAGGGTCAGGCCCTGCACGACCAGGGTGCCGATGACCGTCGTAAAGGTCAGGAAGAGGATCAGATTGCGATGCGGGAAGGGCTCCTCGCTGTCGTGCATGGTCAGCGGGATCGAGAAGGCGATGGCCAGCGAGACCACGCCCCGCATACCGGCCCACGCGATGATGAACGGCCCCTTCCAGGTCGGATTGTCCTCCCGCTCCCTGATCCGCGCCGAGAGCAGCCGGGGCAGGAAGGTCGCCGGATACACCCAGACGAACCGGGCCGCGACGACCACGAGGAAGACGGCGAGCGCGTACCAGGCGGCTTCGGCGCCCTCGTACTGTCCGAGGCCCCTCAGGACGACCGGCAGCTGCAGTCCGATCAGCGCGAACACGGCCGACTCCAGGACGAAGGCCACCATCTTCCACACCGCCTCCTCCTGGAGACGGGTGGCGAAGTCGACCTCCCACGCGCGGTGTCCCAGGTAGAGGGCGACGACCACGACGGCGAGGACACCGGAGGCGTGCAGCTGCTCGGCGACGGCGTAGGCGACGAACGGGATCAGCAGGGAGAGCGTGTTCTGCAGCAGCGCCTCCTTGACGTGCGTGCGCAGCCAGTGGATCGGCGCCATCAGCACCAGCCCGACCACGACACCGCCGATCGCCGCGAGCAGGAACTCGCCGATGCCCCCGGCCCAGGTCGCGCCCTCGCCGACGGCGGCCGCGAGGGCCACCCGGTAGGCGGTGATCGCGGTGGCGTCGTTCAGCAGGGACTCGCCCTGGAGGATCGTGGTGATCCGGGACGGCAGCCCGACCCGGCGCGCCACCGCCGTCGCCGCCACGGCGTCCGGGGGCGCCACCACCGCGCCGAAGACCAGGGCCGCGGTCAGCGGCAGGTCGGGCACGATCAGGTACAGGGCCCAGCCGACGACGAAGGTCGCGAACAGCACGTACCCGACGGACAGCATCGCGACCGGCCTGAGCTGGGCCCGCAGGTCGAGGTAGGAGCTGTCGGTGGCGGCCGTGTGCAGCAGCGGGGGCAGGATGAGCGGCAGGACGATGTGCGGGTCGAGCGTGTAGTCGGGCACCCCGGGGACGTAGCTGACCGCCAGCCCGATCGCCACCAGCAGCAGCGGCGCCGGCACCGGGGTGCGCCGCGCGGCCGCGGCGATCGCGGCACTGCCCGCCACCAGCAACAGCAGTGGCATCACGTCCATCGTTCTCGCCCGCCCTCTTTTTTCCGCGCGGTCTTCCGCTCGGCCGTCGTAACCTGGCAATCATGAAACAGTGCACGCACTCCGACGCGCTGCCGCACCCCGAACCCGGCCCGCTCAGCGAGACGTGTCCGGAGTGCCTGGCGGAGGGCATGGATCCGGTACAACTTCGGCTGTGCCTCAGCTGCGGTCACGTCGGCTGCTGCGACTCCTCGCCGGGGCGACACGCGGCGGGGCACCACAAGGAGTCCGGCCATCCCGTGATGCGGACGCACGAGCCCGGGGAGACCTGGCGCTGGTGCTTCGTCGACCATGTCCTGGTGTGACTCCGCAAGACCCCGGCGGCGGACGGTTCGACCGTCTGACGTCTGGGTACGTCAACCCGGCGCGCGCTCTTCCCATTTGGGCCCGCCCAACCCCTAGACACGGAGCGTATCCACAGGTTTACTGTGAGTGACGACATGGGGTTGGGGTCCCGGGGACAGGACCGTCGAGAGCGCGATAGCGTCACCGCTGAACCACGTATCGCGTTACCCCGGGGGGCGACCCTCGGCCCTGAAACGCTTGTACCACCATGGAGGTGAGGGTGTCCCAGATCGCAGGCGAGCCCGCGACCCAGGACTTCGTGGAAGTCCGGCTGCCGGCCGCGGGTGCCTACCTGTCGGTGCTGCGTACGGCCACGGCCGGTCTCGCGGCCCGTTTGGACTTCACCCTCGACGAGATCGAGGACCTGCGCATCGCGGTGGACGAGGCCTGCGCGATCCTGCTTCAGCAGGCCGTGCCCGGCTCGGTGCTCAGCTGTGTGTTCCGCCTCGTCGACGACTCACTCGAGGTCACTGTCTCGGCTCCGACCACGGACGGCCATGCCCCCTCGCGGGACACGTTCGCGTGGACCGTCCTGTCCGCCCTCGCGGGCAAGGTCTCCTCCGCCGTGGACAAGGACAAAACCGTTTCGATCAGCCTCTACAAACAGCGCGGCGCGGGACCCGGGCCGGCGTGAGGAGCGAGGACGGGCCGGTGCGGGACGAAGAGCGCAGCACACGAGAGCTGCCGGCCGAAGGCACGGGCACGAGCGGTCCGAGCGGGGCCCGGCGCATGGCGGACGGCATCGACGGCATCCCCGAGCAGGCCCGCCCGCACCCTGAGGACGACTCCGCGGGGGCCGTCCTCCCGGGCGGCGGGCGGCTGGACCAGGGCGGTGCCGTGCGGAGCGCGCCTCCGGGCGGGGGGATCACCGCATCCCCTGTCCCAGGGGGTCCTCCCACTCACGCGAAGCCGAGAGTGGCGGAGGAGGCGAGGGCTCGGGGAAGGGCGACGGGCGGGACGATGAGCGAGCACGAGCGAGACTCCGAGCATCAGGCACCGAGCGCGCACCACGCACAGCGTGCGCACCACGGCTCCCCGGACCGCAGCGGGGCACGCGAGATGTTCCTCAAACTGCGCACCCTGGGGGACAGCACCCCGGAGTACGCGGAACTGCGCAACCAGCTGGTCCGCATGCACCTGCCGCTCGTCGAGCATCTCGCGCGCCGCTTCCGCAACCGCGGTGAGCCGCTGGACGACCTCACCCAGGTCGCCACCATCGGACTGATCAAGTCGGTCGACCGCTTCGACCCGGATCGCGGCGTGGAATTCTCCACGTACGCCACCCCGACGGTCGTCGGCGAGATCAAGCGGCACTTCCGCGACAAGGGCTGGGCGGTGCGCGTCCCGCGCCGGCTGCAGGAGCTGCGCCTGGCGCTGACCACGGCCACGGCCGAGCTCTCGCAGTTGCACGGCCGCTCCCCCACGGTCCACGAGCTCGCCGAGAAGCTGGCGATCTCGGAGGAGGAGGTCCTGGAGGGCCTGGAGTCCGCCAACGCGTACTCCACGCTGTCCCTGGACGTCCCCGACACCGACGACGAGTCCCCGGCGGTCGCGGACACCCTCGGCGCGGAGGACGAGGCGCTGGAGGGCGTGGAGTACCGGGAGTCCCTCAAGCCGCTGCTGGAGGACCTCCCGCCGCGGGAGAAGCGGATCCTGCTGCTGCGCTTCTTCGGCAACATGACCCAGTCACAGATCGCGCAGGAGGTCGGCATCTCACAGATGCACGTCTCGCGGCTGCTGGCGCGCACGCTCGCACAGCTGCGGGAGAAGCTCCTCGTCGAGGAGTGACGGCTACTTCTCCACGTTTCCGGGATTGCCGGGCCCGCGGATCCCGAGGGCCCGGGTCGTCTCGGGGTTCACGAGCAGGACGAGCGCCGTGACGGCCACGACCGCGAGGGCGATCCCGGCCGGAATGGCCATGCTGTCGGCCTGCAGCAGGTTGTAGGCCACCGGCAGCGCCATGAGCTGGGTGATGACGGCAGGACCGCGGCTCCAGCTGCGGCGGCCAAGCAGCCCGCGGGCGGCGAGCAGCGGCAGCAACGCGAGCAGGACCAGTGTGATGCCCCCGGTCACGGCCTGCTGCCGGTCGTCCGGATGCCCCGTGAGGCCGAGGACAAGGATCCAGAGGCCGCCGACGACCAGGGCGAGCCCCTCCAGCGCGGCCAGCAGCGCGGCGTACGTCAGACGCCGGGGGCGAGGGCCGGTGATTTCCTCGGTGGTGGGGGTCTGCTCACTGCTCACCCCTGAAGGGTAGCCCTCGTCGTACGCGCCCCCGGTGGCGAGGTTCACCCCTGGTCTCTTACCTGATCCCTACCTCGGTATGGGCCCGGTACCCCCCAGTAGGTACGCTGCCAGTCATGCGTGCACTTCTCGTGGTCAATCCGGCGGCAACCACCACCAGTGCGCGCACACGCGACGTACTGATCCACGCGCTCGCCAGCGAGATGAAGCTGGAGGCGGTCACCACCGAGTACCGCGGCCACGCGCGCGACCTGGGCCGGCAGGCGGCGGACAGCGAGGACATAGACCTGGTGGTCGCCCTCGGCGGCGACGGCACGGTCAACGAAGTGGTCAACGGCCTTCTGCACGCCGGCCCCGCCCCGGGGCACCTCCCCGGCCTCGCCGTGGTCCCGGGCGGCTCCACCAATGTCTTCGCCCGTGCTCTCGGTCTGCCCAATGACGCCGTGGAGGCGACCGGCGCGCTGCTGGACGCCCTGCGCGACGGCAGCGAACGCACCGTCGGCCTGGGCCTGGCCTCGGGTACGCCCGGCACGGAGGACGAGACGGTGCCGGCCCGATGGTTCACCTTCAACGCCGGGCTCGGCTTCGACGCCGGTGTGGTCGGCCGGGTGGAACAGCACCGCGAGCGCGGCCGGAAATCCACACACGCCCTTTACGTACGCCAGGTCGTGCGCCAGCTCCTCGGTGAGACCAACCGCCGGCACGGCATGATCACGCTGGAGCGGGCCGGCGAGGACCCGATCACCGATCTCGTGCTGTCCATAGTCTCGAACACCTCGCCATGGACGTTTCTGGGGAATCGCCCGATCTACGCGGCGCCTAAGGCCTCGTTCGATACCGGCCTCGATCTCTTCGGTCTCAGCCGTCTGTCCACCGCTGCTGTTGCCCGGTATGGGACCCAGTTGCTCACTTCGTCCCCCGAGCGCGGACCCCATGGCAAACACGCCACTTCCCTGCACGATTTGACCGAGTTCACCTTGCATTCCAAGGTGCCGCTCCCCCTCCAGATGGACGGTGACCACCTGGGCCTGCGAACGAGCGTGACGTTCACAGGCGTACGCCGTGCACTGCGTGTGATTGTGTGAGCAGAACTGGCTAAAGTCCTTTCACTCGAACGTTTAGGCCAGGATCCACCCCATGGAAGTACGGCTGTGACCTAGTCGACACCGAAGAATCAAAAAAAACTTTCCAGAAGGGGTTGTATCCGCCGCTGAGGTTTGCGAGTCTCTACGTGGCGATCGGGACGGCCCGCAAGACCGGCCTCCACTGATCACCAGAATCCCTCTTCAACTCACAGGACCCACGCCAGGGAACCTGGCTGTCGGCCCTTCACTTGTTGAGGGATTCGTGAAAGCGTTCACATTCACAAGCAAGCCCTGCACGTAATACCAAGGAGAGGTAGCAGCCATGGACTGGCGTCACAACGCCGTTTGCCGCGAGGAAGACCCCGAGCTCTTCTTCCCCATCGGCAACACCGGTCCTGCGCTGCTGCAGATCGAGGAAGCCAAGGCCGTCTGCCGTCGCTGCCCGGTGATGGAGCAGTGTCTGCAGTGGGCGCTCGAGTCCGGCCAGGACTCCGGCGTCTGGGGTGGTCTCAGCGAGGACGAGCGCCGTGCCATGAAGCGCCGCGCCGCCCGCAACCGGGCTCGTCAGGCCTCCGCCTGACAACCCACCCCTGCTGACAGCCTGAGCTTGGCGGCGCGTACAGCGAGTACGCATCTCCCGCCCCCGAGCCGCAGCGCGCAGTTCCCCCGATGCGCTTAGCAAAGCAGCAACGAGCATTGAGCCCCGGGCCACCAAGTGGCCCGGGGCTCAATGCTGTTCAGGGCGCCTTCTCCGGAGGACCGGTTTCCTACTTCTGGGACGGCACCGGGATGTCGAGGATCACGCGGGTGCCGCGCTCCGGTGCCGGGACCATGTCGAAGGTGCCGCCCAACTCGCCCTCCACCAGGGTCCGTACGATCTGCAGGCCCAGGTTGCCCGCGGTGTGCGGATCGAAGCCCTCCGGCAGGCCGACGCCATCGTCCTGGACGGTGACCAGCAGTCGGGCCTCCTTGGTGGTGCCGCCACGAACCGCCGACACCTCGACCGTGCCGGTGTCGCCCTCACGGAAGCCGTGCTCCAGGGCGTTCTGCAGAACCTCGGTCAGCACCATCGACAACGGCGTGGCGACCTCGGCGTCGAGAATGCCGAAGCGGCCGGTGCGCCGGCCCGTGACCTTGCCCGGGGAGATTTCCGCGACCATGGCCAGGACACGGTCGGCGATGTCGTCGAACTCGACGCGCTCGTCCAGGTTCTGAGAGAGTGTCTCGTGCACGATCGCAATCGAGCCGACGCGTCGCACCGCTTCTTCGAGGGCCTCGCGACCGCGGTCGGACTCGATGCGCCGGGCCTGGAGACGGAGCAGGGCCGCCACCGTCTGGAGGTTGTTCTTGACCCGGTGGTGGATCTCCCGGATCGTCGCGTCCTTGGTGATCAACTCGCGTTCGCGGCGACGGAGTTCGGTGACGTCACGGAGCAGGACCAGCGAGCCGATGCGGGTGCCCTTGGGGCTGAGGGGGATCGCGCGGAACTGGATGACCCCGTCAGTGGCCTCGATCTCGAACTCGCGGGGCGCCCAGCCGCTGGCGACCTTGGCGAGGGCCTCGTCCACCGGGCCCCGGGTCGGGGCGAGTTCGGCGGTGGTCCGGCCCAGGTGCTGGCCGACGAGGTCGGAGGCGAGGCCGAGGCGGTGGTAGGCGGAGAGGGCGTTCGGTGAGGCGTACTGGACGATGGCGTCGGCGTCGAGCCGGATCAGACCGTCGCCCACGCGGGGCAGGGCGTCCATGTCGAGCTGCTGGTTCGCGAACGGGAAGGAGCCGGCCGCGATCATCTGCGCGAGGTCGGAGGCGCTCTGCAGGTAGGTGAGCTCCAGACGGCTCGGCGTGCGCACGGTGAGGAGGTTGGTGTTGCGCGCGATGACGCCGAGGACGCGTCCCTCCCGCCGCACGGGGATCGACTCGACCCGGACGGGGACCTCTTCGCGCCACTCGGGGTCGCCCTCGCGCACGATGCGGCCCTCGTCGAGCGCGGCATCCAGCATGGGGCGGCGGCCTCGCGGGACGAGGTGGCCCACCATGTCGTCCTGGTACGAGGTCGGGCCGGTGTTGGGCCGCATCTGGGCGACCGAGACGTACCGGGTTCCGTCGCTGGTGGGGACCCACAGGACCAGGTCGGCGAAGGAGAGGTCGGAGAGCAACTGCCACTCCGAGACCAGCAGGTGCAGCCACTCGAGATCGGTGTCGTCGAGGGCGGTGTGCTGGCGTACGAGTTCGTTCATGGAGGGCACGTGTGCGAGCGTACCCGGGGGTTTGTACGGCTCTGAAATGTTCGGATCCGGTACGGGCCCGGAAACACCCGCGGGCCGCGGCGCCTGAGAGGGACCCTCAACCCTCCCGGCACCGCAGCCCGGAGCAGCATCGGCCGTGGGGTGTGCGGTCCCGGTCGGCCGAAGGATGAGGACCCGGGGCAGTCAGGGCAGAGAGCCTCGGTTCCTCGGTCCGTCCTCCTGTGCGGGGAAGACGGAGGCTTGTACGTGCTTCGCAAGCACCCTCGTACGCATTGTGGACTAGACCACTAAGGGGTGTCCATGCGTTGGAGGCTGTTCGTTGTTGTTCTGTCTCCCGCGAATCGGACGTACTGACGTCCACCACGCAGCCTAACCCGTGTGGGTTCCTGTGCGGGGCCAGATGGTCATGGCAATTTTCGCGACCGCCTCCAGTTCCTCCCGGCTCGCCCCGTCCCGCGCCTGTTGTGACATGCCCTGGATCAACACTCCGACGTGACGGGCCAGGGCGGCGGCGTCGATGTCCGGGGGCAGCACGCCGGCGGCGACATCGGCTTCGATGCGGCTCTCGAAGGCGGCGACGTTGGCGTTGCGGCGGTCCCGCAGCGACTGCTCGACCTCGGCGTCCGAGCAGTTCGTGGCGGCGTGGACGACGAGGCAGCCGTGCGGGTGGCCGGGTTCCGTGTACGCGGCGGCGGCCTCGCGCAGCGTGCGCTCGACGGCGGCCCGGGCGGTGGGCTCCTCGGCGAGGGCGCGGTCGGTGAACGAGCCGTGCCCCGTGCCGTATACGCGGACGACCTCCTCGAAGAGGGAGCGCTTGTCACCGAAGGCCGCGTAGAGGCTGGGGGCGCCGATGTCCATGACGCGGGTGAGATCGGAGACGGACGTGGCCTCGTAGCCGTGCTCCCAGAAGGCCAGGAGGGCCTTCTCCAGCACGGTCTCGCGATCGAAGGAGCGGGGGCGGCCGCGAGGCCTGCCCCTCTTCCCGGCCTTCGCGGACGCGTCGTCGTTCACCATGGGGTGCATTTTATAGCGGGCACTAGAGAAATGTCTGCGGGCTGCTGTACGGTCATTTCTGTAGCGACCACTAGGAAATTGCGAAGGGGGCGCGGCCATGGGCGTACTCACGGGCAGGACAGCACTCGTCACGGGGGCGGGCAGGGGCATCGGGCGTGGCATCGCCGAGCGGCTGGGGCGCGACGGCGCGCGGGTCGGGGTGCACTACGGCAGGAGCGAGTCGGCGGCAAAGGAGACGGCCGCGGCGATCGAGGCAGCGGGCGGCTCGGCGTTCACGGTGGGCGTGGAGCTCGGAGTGCCGGGCGACGCCGAAGCACTGTGGGAGGAGTTCGACCGGCACGCAGACGGGCTCGACATCCTGGTGAACAACGCCGGGATCGGTAGGACGCGACCGATCGGGGCACTGGACGAGCGGGAGTACGACCAGGTCTTCGCGGTCAATGTGAAGGCGCCGTTCTTCATCCTCAAGCACGGCATGACGCGACTGCGGGACGGCGGCCGGGTCGTCAATATCTCGTCGGGCCTGGCCCGGACGGCGGCGATGCCGGACAACGTGGCGTACGCGATGACGAAGGGCGCCCTGGACGTCCTCTCACGGGACCTGTCCAAGGTGCTGGGCCCTCGGGGCATCACGGTGAACTCGGTGGCGCCGGGGCTCATCGACACGGACAACACGGCCGAGCTGCTCCACGGAAGCGCCGACAGCTGGGCGAAGGCCGCGGCGATATCGGCCCTGGGCGGAGTGGGCGCGCCCGCCGAGGTCGCCGACGTGGTGGCGTTCCTGGTCTCGGAAGGGGGCCGGTGGGTGACGGGGAGCTGGGTGGATGTGACAGGAGGTTCGCTCACGTAGACGAGGCGCCGGCTCACGCGACGGTGATCAGGACCGAGGGCACTCCCCCGGCGCCCGTGAATCCCCCGTGGCTCAGTGCGTCTCCGTCACCTTCGCCAGGGCGCGAGGCGCGTCCGGGTCCTGGCCGCGGGCGATGGTGACCTCGTAGGCGAGGAGTTGGAGAGGGATGATCTCCAGGACGGGCTGGACCTCTTCGGCCACCCCGTCCGTCGGCAGGACGAAGCCGGCCGTCGCCTGCTCGACCTGGTGCCCGGGGCCGATGACGACCAGGTCGGCGCCGCGGCCGCGCAGCCGGTCGAGAACGGGCTGGAGCGCTTCGCCGCCCTTGCCGTCGGTGACCACGGCGATGACCGGGGAGACGTTGTCGACCATGGCGAGCGGTCCGTGCAGCAGATCGGCGCCGGAGTAGGAGAGGGCGGGGATGTAGCTGGTCTCCATCAGCTTGAGGGCGGCCTCTTTGGCCGTGGGGTAGCCGTAGCCGCGTGAGGTGATCACCATGCGCTCGGCGAAGCGGTAGCGGGCGGCGAGGGTGCGCACCTCGTCCTGCCGGGCGAGGAGTTGCTCGGCGAGGTCAGGCAAGACCTGCGCGGGCGCGCCGTCGCCGCCGCGCAGGCCCTCGACGAACAGGTAGAGCGCGAGGAGGGAGGCGGTGTAGGTCTTGGTCGCGGGGAGCGCCTGCTCCGGTCCGGCCATGATGTCGATGTGGTACTCGGAGACGTCGGCGAGCGGTGAGTCGGGGTTGTTGGTGACGGCCAGGGTGATCGCTCCGGCCTCGCGGGCGGCCCGGGTCGAGGCGACCAGGTCCGGGGAACCGCCGGACTGGCTGACGGTGACGACGAGGACGTCCGTGAGGTCGGGTCGGGCACCGTAGGCGGTGGTGGTGGACATCGAGGTGAGTCCGCAGGGCAGGCCGAGGCGGATCTCCAGAAGGTACTTGGCGTAGAGGGCGGCGTTGTCGGACGTGCCGCGGGCGGTCAGCAGGACGAAGCGGGGTGCGCGGGCGGCGATGCGCCGTGCCACGTCCCGGACGGCGGGGGCGCCGTCGGCCAGGATCCGGCGCAGGACGGCCGGCTGTTCCGTCATCTCCCGGGCCATGGTCCGGCCCGGGAGCTCGCTGAGGGGGTCCGGTGTGGCGGCGGCGGTCATGGCGGGGTCCTTCCGTGGCGCGGGCGGCTGCAGCTCCCATTCCACTCCCCCGGGCCGGAGAACGCCCCCGCGGGACCGGCACTGTTCACCCGGTGGAGGCCTGGTCGGCACAGTCGTGCCGCCCGTTCGGGAGCGAGGGCGTACACCCTGGGAGCGGCGGCCCCGCTCTGTTAGATTGGTCTAAACCACATGCCCCTCGGGGGTCCAGTCCCAGTCGAGCACTCCTCTCAGATCGGCAGGCCCAGCGTGGAAGTTGTCATCGTCCCGGACGCCAAGGCGGGCGGCGAGCTCATCGCCGAGGCCATGGCCCAGCTGCTCCGGCGCAAGCCCGAGGCGCTGCTCGGCGTGGCCACGGGCTCGACACCGCTGCCCGTGTACGAGGCGCTGGCGGCCAAGGCGCGCTCCGGTGCCGTGGACGTCACGGGGGCGCGGATCGCGCAGCTCGACGAGTACGTGGGACTGCCCGCCGACCATCCGGAGTCGTACCGCTCGGTGCTGCGGCGTGAGGTGCTGGAGCCGCTGGGGATCGGGATGGGCCAGTTCACGGGCCCGGACGGTGCGGCCGAGGACGTGCAGGGCGCGTGCGAGGCGTATGACAAGGCACTGTCGGACGCCGGGGGCGTGGACCTTCAGTTGCTCGGGATCGGGACCGACGGGCACATAGGGTTCAACGAGCCGTGCTCGTCTCTGGCGTCGCGGACCCGGATCAAGACGCTGACCGAGCAGACCCGGATCGACAACGCCCGGTTTTTCGACGGCGACATCGAGCAGGTGCCGCATCACGTGATCACGCAGGGCATCGGCACCATCCTGGAGGCCCGGCACCTGGTGCTGCTCGCCACCGGCGAGGGCAAGGCGGACGCGGTCGCGGCGACGGTGGAGGGGCCGGTCGCCGCGGTGTGCCCCGCGTCCGCGCTCCAGCTTCACCCGCACGCGACCGTCGTCGTCGACGAGGCCGCCGCGTCGAAGCTGAAGCTCGCGGACTACTTCCGGCACACGTACGTCAACAAGCCGGAGTGGCAAGGAATCTAGGGCCGGCCCTTCAGAGTCCCTGTCGCTGGAGTCCCTGTCACCAAAGACCCTGCCGATCGGATCACGCCGCAGACGCGGGGCCCCGGCCTCCAGTACGTCGTCCCCGGCCACGCTGGATGGAGCCGATGGTCTGGTAAGAGCTCCTACATCCGAATGCGGCCTTACAACCCCAGTATCCCGGTGAGCCCGGTGATCACCTCGGCTGCCGCCCGGCCGCAGACGCGGGCCGCGCCATGGGTGGCGATGTGCAGGGCGCCGCGCGGGGCGGCCTGAGGGACGCCCATCTCGACCACGACGGTGTCGGGCCGGGCCGCCAGCAGGGTGCTGAGGGCGGAGGCCATCCAAGGGTGGCGGTGTTCGTCGCGGACGACGGCGACGATGCGTCGTGCGCCGGCAGCCTGAAGGGCCGCCCGTCCTGCGCTCTCCCCGCCCTTGTCGGTCTTGCCGGGCTCGGCGGAGAAGCTGCCGGTCACGGTGCCCGGCAGGAGGTGGAGGAGTTCCGCGGCGACGCCCCAGGGGGTCTCGTCGCCGACCGCGATGTTGGCGACGGGGGTGAGGGCGGCGACGTAGGGCGGTTCGGTGAGGGGCTTGAAGCTCTCCGGGCGCTCCAGGCCCGGGGCGACGGTGACCGTGAGGGCGCGGCGGGCGGCCCGCAGGCCGACTTCGTCGGCGTGCGGGTCCTCGGGCGAGGAGGTTGCCGTGCCCGTCCAGCGGGCCAGGGCCCGTACCCGGTCGGCGGCGTCGGCGAGGCGTTCCTCCGGGAGTTCGCCCGCGTGTACCGCCGCGACCAGGGCGTCGCGCAGCCGCAGTACGGTCGCGTCGTCGGCCAGGCCGCCGCCCACGCAGATCGCGTCGGCGCCTGCGGCGACGGCGAGGACACTGCCGCGTTCGATGCCGTAGGTGCCGGCGATGGCCCGCATCTCCATGCCGTCGGTGACGATGAGGCCGTCGTAGCCGAGTTCGCCGCGCAGCAGGCCGGTCAGGATGCGCCGGGAGAGTGTGGCCGGGTGGTCGGGGTCCAGGGCCGGGACCAGGATGTGGGCGCTCATCACGGCCCGGGTGCCGGCGGCGATGGCCGCGCGGAAAGGGGACAGTTCGCGCTCGGCGAGCACGTCCGCGGCGACGTCGATGCGTGGGAGGGAGTGGTGGGAGTCGACGGCCGTGTCGCCGTGGCCGGGGAAGTGCTTGGTGCAGGCGGCGACTCCGGCGGACTGGAGGCCGTCGACGTAGGCAGCGGTGTGCCGGGCGGCCAGGGCCGTGTCGGCGCCGAAGGAGCGGACGCCGATGACCGGGTTGGACGGGTTGGAGTTCACATCGGCGGAGGGGGCCCAGTTGAGATTCACGCCGCAGGAGGCGAGGCGGCGGCCCAGTTCGTGGGCGACGGCTCGCGTCAGCTCGACGTCGTCGACCGCGCCGAGCGCGTGGTTGCCCGGGAAGGAGGAGCCGGACCGCACCTCCAGGCGGGTCACGTCACCGCCCTCCTCGTCGATCGCGACCAGGACGTCGTCGCGCTCGGCCCGCAGCTGCGCGGTGAGCGCGGCCAGTTGGCCGGGGGAGGCGATGTTGCGGCCGAACAGGCCGACGGAGGCGAGGCCCTCGCCGAGCCGGCGCAGCAGCCAGTCGGGGGCGGTGGTGCCGGTGAAGCCGGGCTGGAGAACCGTCAGGGCGTCACGCGTGAGCGTGTCGGCACCGCTGGCGAGTGTCGTCATCGGGTGGGGTCATCCCTTCACGGCGCCCGCGGTCAGGCCCGCGGCCATCTTGCGCTGGACGAGGAGGAAGAGGGCGACGATGGGCACGGCCATCATCGTGGCGCCGGCCATCATCGGGGCGTATTCGGTGCCGTGCTTGGTGGTGAAGTTGCCGAGCCAGACGGTCGCGGTCTGGTTCTTCTGGCTGAGCAGCATCAGGGCGTAGAGGTACTCGTTCCAGGCCTGGATGAAGCCGTAGACCGAGGTGGCGACCATGCCGGGGGCCAGGAGCGGGAAGACGACCCGGAGGAAGGCGCCGGTGCGGGAGCAGCCGTCGACCATGGCCGCTTCCTCCAGTTCCTTCGGGATGTTGACGATGAAGCCGCGCAGGGTCCACACCGTGAACGGGAGGACGAAGGTCAGGTACGTGATGATGAGGCCGGTCAGCCGGTCGTACTGGCCCAGGTCGTTGAGCAGCAGGAACACCGGGATGATCATGGCGACCAGCGGGACCATCTGGACCGCCAGGATGCCCACGATCACGATCTTCCGGCCGCGGAAGGCGAACCGGGAGATGGCGAGCGCGGCCAGCAGCCCGACGACCATGCCGATGACGACGACTGCCAGCGACACCACGAGGCTCCGGCCCACCGGGCCCCAGAAGTCGGCGATGTCCAGCGCCCGGCCGAAGTTGGCGAAGGTGAGGCCGGTGGGCAGCAGGCTCGGGTCGGGGTCGATGGCGTCCTTGGCGGGCTTGAACGCCGTGTTGAGCATCCAGTAGAGCGGGAAGCCGGCGACGAAGAAGACCAGGAGGCCGAGGAGGTTCCAGCCGAGCCGCGACTTGCGGCGACCGGCTCCGGCGGGCGCGCTGAGCGTGTTGAGTGTGCTCATTCGACCTCTCCGATCTTCAGCATCTGCCGCATGTAGACGGCGACCACGCCGAGCAGCAGCAGGACGGTGATCAGCGCGATGGCCGAGCCCTGCGCGTAGTCGTTGACCACGAACGCCCGGTCGTAGGAGTAGGTGTTGAGGACCTGGAACTCCGGCTCGGGGTGGCCGTTGCGCATGACGAACACCTGCGGGAAGACGCCCATGTCCCAGATGACCGACAGGGTCGTGAGCATCACGATGATCGGCTTGAGGACGGGCAGGGTGACATAGCGGAAGACACCCCAGGAGCCGGCGCCGTCCAGGCGGGCGGCCTCCTCCAGTTCCTTCGGGACCTGGGTGAGACCGGCACTGAGCGTGATCACCACGAACGGCACGGCTCCCCAGATCACCAGCAGCATGATCACGGCCAGGCCCTCGGGGCCGCTCGCGAACCAGTTGTGGCCGATCATGTCGACGCCGGGAAGCTTGCTGAGCAGCGCGTTGAAGACGCCGTAGTCCGAGTCGAAGAGCCATTTGAAGACCGTGGTCGCCACGATCACCGGCATGCCCCAGCTCGCCACCAGCACGATGTTGATGAGGACCTTCAGCCAGCCGGAGACCCGCTGGAGCAGCAGGGCGAGCGCCATGCCGATCACCATCGTGAAGACGACGGCTCCGGCCGCGAAGACGACGGTGCGCAGGACGACGGCCCAGAACTCGCCGTCGCCCAGCACCTTGGCGAAGTTGTCGAACCCGACCGACTCGGCCGGCTGGAAGCCCCACAGCTGGGACTGCCCGAACTTCTGGAAGGACAGGGTGACAAGACGGGCCAGCGGATAGCCCATGACCAGGGCGAGGATCAGCAGGCAGGGCGCGAGCAGCAGCCAGGGGGCCGTGGCCCCGCCCGACGGCCGCTTCACCCGTGGCAGATCGTCGGCAGGGGGTGGTGGTGCCTGCCGCGGTGGCGGCACCTTGGCGGGGGTGGTGGTGTCTGCGGCACTCATCGCGTGCTCCTCGGCGCTCCCTCAGGTCTGGCGACGGCGGGGCTCCGCCCGGTGAGGGAGCCCCGCCCGTAGGTCACTTCGTGTTGATGACCTTGTCGATCGCGGCGTCCGCGTCCTTGGCGGCGGCCTCGACGGACTTCTTGCCGGTGCCGATGCTCTGCAGCATGGTCTGCAGGATCTGCGCCTTCTCGACCTGGCCCCAGCCGGGGGCCATCGGGACGAACCAGTTGGACTCGGCCGCGGTGGCGGGGACCGCCGTCGCCGGGTCGTTCTTCAGGGTCGCGAGGTCGGTCTTGTTGTTGGGCAGATTGCCCTTGGCCATCAGGCCCTTCTGCCCGGAGGAGCCGGTGTAGGCGTTGATCCACTCGGCGGCCAGGTCCTGCGCGTCGGACTTCACCGGCACGGCGAGGTCGGAGCCGCCCAGGAAGACGGGCATGTTCTTGCCGGACGGGCCGGGCATCACGAAGTTCTCGAGGTTGCCCTTGAGCTTGCCGGACTTGTCGTTCTTCGGGTCCTCGGCGGTCGCGCCCTCCCAGGCGGCGGCGAAGATCATGGCGGACTTGCCCTGGCCGTAGACGATGTAGCGGTCGGACTCGTCCTTGGTCTTGTCGCCGTGCATGTAGGAGTCGACGACGTTCTTGAACTCCGTCAGGCCCTTGAGGGACTCGGGCGAGGAGAGAGAGGCCTTCCACTGGCCGCCCGACTCGGTGGCGATGGCGCCGCCGGCGTCGTAGACGAAGGACATGGCCGCGTACCAGTCGCGGGTGGGCTGGTACCAGGCGTTGTACTTGCCGCCCTCCTTCTTCTGGATCTTGTCCAGGGCGGAGGTCAGTTCCTTGTAGGTCTTGGGGGGCGTCTTCACCCCGACCGAAGCCGCGATGTCCTTGCGCCAGTTGGCGACGCGGCCGCCGGCGTAGTACGGGACGCCGTAGGTCTTGTCCTCGTAGGTGACCGAGGACTTGAGGCCGTCCAGCCAGGCGTCGGAGTTGTCGAACTTCGCCGGGTCCAGGGGAGCGAAGGCGCCCTTGACCATGTAGCCGAGCATCTCGGTGTTGCCCATCTCGACCACGTCGGGGGCCTTGTCGGTGGCGAGGACGGCGTCGAGCTTGGCGTTCTTGTCGGGCCAGCCGTAGTACTCGTGGTTGATCTTGAGGCCGGGGTGCTTCTTCTTGACCGCGGCGTCGGCGGCCTTCACCAGCTGCGGCCAGTTGTTCTGGGCGTCGACGGTGAGCCAGACGGTCAGCTCCTTGGCGTCCGCGCCGCCCTTGTCCGAACCACCGCCCTCGCCCCCGCACGCCGCGATGGAGACCATCATGCCCGCGATACCGATCGCGGATATCAGCTTGCGCTTCACGCCACCCTCCTCAGCCTGGACCATTGGTGTAGACCAGTAGGGAGGAGCTTGGCCCGGACCAGGAGGCCTGTCAAGAGTCCCGATAAGGCTCTGACCAGCCGTTATGCGACCTACATATACAGGGTCCTTTAAGTAATAAGCCAGCGAAAAGCCGACTGCACACGCCATACTTCGGGTAGACCACTGGACGTGGTGGACTAGACCAAAAGCGGCGCCGACGGTATACAAGTGGGATCGTGTCGGCGGACCGAGCCGGGAAGGCGGAGCATGAGCACCGACGTCAGCAGTGCGGAGAACGAGAGCGGGGCGCCCGTCCGTACCGCACGCGTGCCCAAGTACTACCGCCTGAAGAAGCACCTGCTCGACATGACGGACACGCAGGCGCCCGGCACGCCGGTACCGCCCGAGCGCACGCTGGCCGCGGAGTTCGACACCTCACGCACGACGGTGCGCCAGGCGCTTCAGGAGCTGGTCGTCGAAGGGCGCCTGGAGCGCATCCAGGGCAAGGGCACGTTCGTCGCCAAGCCGAAGGTCTCCCAGGCGCTGCAACTGACCTCGTACACCGAGGACATGCGCGCCCAGGGCCTCGAACCCACCTCGCAGCTGCTGGACATCGGCTACATCACCGCCGACGACCGCCTCGCCGTCCTGCTCGACATCGCGCCCGGCGGACGCGTGCTGCGCATCGAGCGGCTGCGCATGGCCAACGGCGAGCCGATGGCCATCGAGACCACCCATCTCTCCGCCAAGCGCTTCCCGGCGCTGCGGCGGTCGCTGGTGAAGTACACGTCCCTGTACACCGCGCTCGCCGAGGTCTACGACGTCCATCTCGCGGAGGCCGAGGAGACCATCGAGACCTCGCTGGCCACCCCGCGCGAGGCCGGCCTGCTCGGCACGGACGTGGGCCTGCCGATGCTGATGCTGTCCCGGCACTCGCTGGACCGGGAGGGACAGCCGGTGGAGTGGGTGCGGTCGGTGTACCGGGGGGACCGGTACAAGTTCGTGGCACGGCTGAAGCGGCCCGTCGAGTAGGGCGCGCCGCGTACCGCTGGTGGGCCCGGGTTTCTATTGGGTACCGCATTGCGGACGAGGGGTTCCGTTCCCGCCGCACCCTGACCTAGATTGCCTGCGCATTACACAGGTGATCACTCAGGGGACGGAGCCGCTCGATGTCGCAAGCCCCAGAAGCCAGTAGAGGTCCGGTGGTGACGCCGATGCGGGTCGTCATCGCCCTCTGCCTCGTAGCGCCCTTCGTGGCCATGCTGTGGGTCGGCTCGTACGCCAAGACCGACCCGGCCTTCATCGGCATCCCGTTCTTCTACTGGTACCAGATGGCGTGGGTGCTCATCTCCACCGCGCTGACGATGACGGCGTACAAGCTGTGGCAGCGTGACCAGCGCGCCCGTAAGGAAGGTGCGCGGTGAAAGACGGCGTGAACGGCGTCGCGCTCGCCGTCTTCATCTTCTTCTTCCTGCTCGTCACGGTCATGGGCTTCCTGGCCTCACGGTGGCGTAAGGCCGAGAACGAGAACAGCCTCGACGAGTGGGGCCTGGGCGGCCGGTCGTTCGGCACCTGGGTCACCTGGTTCCTGCTCGGCGGCGACCTGTACACGGCGTACACCTTCGTGGCCGTACCGGCGGCGATCTACGCGGCGGGCGCGGCCGGCTTCTTCGCGGTGCCGTACACGATCCTGGTCTACCCGCTGATCTTCACCTTCCTCCCCCGCCTGTGGTCGGTCTCCCACAAGCACGGGTATGTGACGACGTCCGACTTCGTGCGCGGCCGCTTCGGCTCCAAGGGCCTGTCGCTCGCCGTGGCCGTCACCGGCATCCTCGCGACCATGCCGTACATCGCGCTCCAGCTCGTCGGCATCCAGGCCGTGCTGGACGTGATGGGCGTCGGCGGCGGCGAGGACACCAACTGGTTCATCAAGGACCTGCCGCTGCTGATCGCGTTCGGCGTGCTGGCGGCCTACACGTACTCCTCGGGCCTGCGTGCCCCCGCCCTGATCGCCTTCGTCAAGGACACCCTGATCTACATCGTCATCGCGGTGGCGATCATCTACATCCCGATCAAGCTGGGCGGCTTCGACGAGATCTTCGCCAGGGCGGGCGACGCGTACAGCCAGACCAACCCGGCGACGGGTGCGCCGCGCGGGGCCCTGGTCCCGGCCGAGGCGGGGCAGTGGACGTACGCCACGCTGGCGCTCGGCTCGGCGCTCGCGCTGTTCATGTACCCGCACTCGATCACGGCGACGCTGTCCTCGCGCAGCCGTGAGGTGATCCGCCGCAACACCACGATCCTGCCGCTGTACTCGCTGATGCTGGGTCTGCTCGCGCTGCTCGGCTTCATGGCGATCGCGGCCGGGATCAAGGTGCAGAACGGGCAGCTGGCGATCCCGCAGCTGTTCGAGACGATGTTCCCGGACTGGTTCGCCGGCGTGGCCTTCGCGGCGATCGGCATCGGAGCGCTCGTACCGGCGGCCATCATGTCCATCGCGGCCGCGAACCTCTTCACCCGCAACATCTACAAGGACTTCATCAAGCCGGACGCCACTCCGGCGCAGGAGACCAAGGTCTCCAAGCTGGTCTCCCTGCTGGTGAAGGTGGGCGCGCTGGCCTTCGTCCTCACCATGGACAAGACCGTCGCCATCAACTTCCAGCTGCTCGGCGGCATCTGGATCCTGCAGACCTTCCCGGCCCTGGTCGGCGGCCTGTTCACTCGCTGGTTCCACCGCTGGGCGCTGCTCGCGGGCTGGGCGGTCGGCATGATCTACGGCACGGCCGCCGCGTACGGGGTCGCCTCGCCGACCCAGAAGCACTTCGGCGGCTCCTCGAAGGAGATCCCCGGCATCGGTGAGATCGGCTACATCGGCCTCACGGCGTTCGTCCTGAACGTGGTGGTCACCGTGGTCCTCACCTTCGCCCTGAAGGCCCTCAAGGCCCCCGACGGCGTCGACGAGACCAAGCCGGAGGACTACACGGCCGACGCGGGCGACCCGGGGGTCCAGGTCGAACTCCCGCCCGCCACCGCGGGCTCCGCCCACTAGAACCGACTGGACTCGCACGCCCGCAGCGGGGGGGGGGGGGGGGGGGGGGAGGGGGGGAGGGGGGGGGGGGGGGGCGCGCCCCCCCCCCCCCCCCCCCTCCCCTTCCCCCCCCCCCCCCACCTCCCCCCCCCCCCCCCTCTCCC
>NZ_JBVJBP010000032.1:0-82972 GCF_055589465.1 Streptomyces sp. NPDC041940 | reverse complement strand
CCCCCCACCCCCCCCCCCCCCCCCCCCCCCCCCCCCCCCCCCCCCCCCCCCCCCCCCCCCCCCCCCCCCCCCCCCCCCCCCCCCCCCCCCCCCCCAGGGCCGGGGAGGGTTCAGCAACCACGCGCCTCGCGCCTCTCTTCTCAGTGGCAGAGGCCACCGGCAAGACGAGGGCGCCCCTGGATCGCAGGGGGCGCCCTCGGTGCCGTTCGGGGGCCTGTACGGCCCTTCGCGGGTCAGGACTTGGCTTCGCCCAGGTGGTGGACGCGGACCATGTTGGTGGTGCCGGGGACGCCGGGGGGTGAGCCGGCGGTGATGACCACGATGTCGCCGTCGTTGAAGCGGTTGAGCTTGACCAGCTCCTGCTCCACCAGGTCGACCATCTCGTCGGTGCTGTTCACGAACGGGACCACGTGCGGCTCCACGCCCCAGCTCAGCGCCATCTGGTTGCGGGTGCCCTCGTCGGTGGTGAAGGCGATGATCGGCTGCTGGGCGCGGTAGCGGGAGAGGCGGCGGGCGGTGTCGCCGGACTGGGTGAAGGCCACCAGGCCCCGGCCGCCGAGGAAGTCGGCGATCTCGCAGGCGGCACGGGCCACCGAACCGCCCTGGGTGCGCGGCTTCTTGCCCGGGACGAGCGGCTGCAGGCCCTTGGACATCAGCTCCTGCTCGGCCGCGGCGACGATCTTCGACATCGTCTTGACCGTCTCGATCGGGTACGCGCCGACGGAGGACTCCGCCGACAGCATGACCGCGTCGGCGCCGTCCAGGATCGCGTTGGCCACGTCGGAGGCCTCGGCGCGGGTCGGACGGGAGTTGGTGATCATCGACTCCATCATCTGGGTCGCCACGATCACCGGCTTGGCGTTGCGCCGGCACAGCTCGATCAGGCGCTTCTGCACCATGGGGACCTTCTCGAGCGGGTACTCGACGGCGAGGTCACCACGGGCGACCATCACGCCGTCGAACGCCATCACGACGTCCTCCATGTTCTGCACCGCCTGCGGCTTCTCCACCTTGGCGATGACCGGGACGCGGCGGCCCTCCTCGTCCATGACGCGGTGCACGTCCTGGACGTCCTTGGCATCGCGGACGAAGGACAGCGCGACCAGGTCGCAGCCCATGCGCATCGCGAAGCGGAGGTCCTCGATGTCCTTCTCGGACAGGGCCGGCACGTTGACGGCCGCGCCGGGCAGGTTGATGCCCTTGTGGTCGGAGATGACGCCGCCCTCGATGACGATCGTCTTCACCTTGGGGCCTTCGACCTCGGTGACCTTCAGCTCGACGTTGCCGTCGTTGATGAGGACCTGGTCGCCCTTGGTCACGTCGCCGGGCAGGCCCTTGTAGGTCGTCCCGCAGATCGTCTTGTCGCCCGGGACGTCCTCGGTGGTGATGGTGAACTCGTCACCGCGCACCAGCTCCACGGGACCTTCGGCGAAGGTCTCCAGGCGGATCTTCGGGCCCTGGAGGTCGGCGAGGACACCGATGGCCCGGCCGGTCTCCTTGGCGGCGGCACGGACCCGGTCGTACCGGCCCTGGTGCTCGGCGTGCGAGCCGTGGCTGAAGTTGAAGCGGGCCACGTTCATACCGGCTTCGATCAACGCGACAAGCTGCTCGTGGGAGTCGACCGCGGGGCCGAGAGTACAGACGATTTTCGAACGGCGCATGGGGGCGATCCTATCGGTTTGTTTCGCAACGGAATATTCCGTCTGGCGGAAAATACAAAAGGGCGGGATGCCGCTCAGGTGTGATTCCCCGAACCAATTACCAGCGCGTAGGTCTGCGTCGCGATCTCCAATTCCTCGTCAGTGGGTACCACCGCCACGGCCACCCGGGAGCCCTCCGGCGAGATCAGCCGCGCCTCGTCGCCGCGTACGGCGTTGCGCTCGCCGTCCACCACCAGGCCCAGCTGCTCCAGGCCCGCCAGGGCGGCCTCCCGCACGGGCGCCGCGTTCTCGCCGACACCGGCGGTGAAGGCGACCGCGTCCACCCGTCCGAGTACGGCGTAATAGGCGCCGATGTACTTCTTCAGGCGGTGAATGTAGATGTCGAACGCCAGCTCCGCCTGCTCGTCGCCCTCGTCGACGCGACGGCGGATCTCGCGCATGTCGTTGTCGCCGCACAGACCGATCAGACCGCTCTTCTTGTTGAGAAGAGTGTCGATCTCGTCGGCGGACATTCCACCAACACGCATCAAATGGAAGATGACGGCCGGGTCCATGTCTCCGGAGCGCGTACCCATCACGAGCCCCTCCAAAGGCGTCAGCCCCATGGAGGTGTCCACGCACCTGCCGCCCCGTACGGCCGAGGCGGACGCCCCGTTGCCCAGGTGCAGCACGATCACGTTCGTCTCGGCGGGGTCCTTGCCCAGCAGCTCGGCGGTGGCCCGGGAGACGTAGGCGTGCGAGGTGCCGTGGAAGCCGTAGCGGCGGACGCGGTGCTCGTCGGCCGTCTTCACGTCGATCGCGTAGCGGGCGGCCGACTCCGGCATGGTCGTGTGGAACGCGGTGTCGAAGACGGCGACCTGCGGCAGGTCGGGCCGCAGCGCCCGCGCCGTGCGGATGCCGGTGAGGTTGGCCGGGTTGTGCAGCGGGGCCACCGGGATGAGCCGCTCGATCTCGGCGAGCACGGCGTCGTCGACGACGGTCGGCTCGGTGAAGGACTGCCCGCCGTGCACCACCCGGTGGCCGATCGCGGCCAGTTCGGGCGAGTCCAGACCGAGGCCGTCCTTGGCGAGCTCCTCGGCCACGGCCTTCAGCGCCGCGTCGTGGTCGGCGATCGCGCCGCCGCGCTCGCGGCTCTCGCCGCCGGCCGGGGTGTGCTTGAGCCGGGAGGTCTGCTCACCGATGCGTTCGACGAGCCCCACCGCCAGCCGGCTGCTGTCGCCCATGTCGAGCAGCTGGTACTTCAGCGACGAGGAGCCGGAGTTGAGGACGAGGACACGGGACGGGCTCACTGGGCGGTTGCCTTCTCACTCGGGGACGGGGCCGGGGACTGGGCCTGGATCGCCGTGATGGCGACGGTGTTGACGATGTCCTGGACGAGGGCGCCCCGGGACAGGTCGTTGACCGGCTTGCGCAGGCCCTGGAGCACCGGGCCGACGGCGATCGCGCCGGCCGAGCGCTGCACGGCCTTGTAGGTGTTGTTGCCGGTGTTCAGGTCGGGGAAGATCAGCACGGTGGCCTGTCCGGCGACCTCGGAGCCGGGCAGCTTGGTCGCCGCGACCGACGGCTCCACGGCGGCGTCGTACTGGATCGGGCCCTCGATCTTCAGGTCGGGGCGGCGGGAGCGGACCAGCTCGGTGGCCTCGCGGACCTTGTCCACGTCCGCGCCGGAGCCGGAGGTGCCGGTGGAGTACGACAGCATCGCGATGCGCGGCTCCACGCCGAACTGCTCCGCCGTCGTCGCCGACTGCATGGCGATGTCCGCGAGCTGCTCGGCGTTCGGGTCGGGGTTGACCGCGCAGTCGCCGTAGACGAGGACCTTGTCGGCGAGGCACATGAAGAACACGGACGAGACGATGTCCGCCTCCGGCTTCGTCTTGATGATCTCGAAGGCCGGGCGGATGGTCGCGGCCGTGGAGTGCACCGAGCCCGAGACCATGCCGTCGGCGAGGCCCTCCTGGACCATCAGCGTGCCGAAGTAGTTCACGTCGGAGACCACGTCGTACGCCAGCTCCACGGTGACGCCCCGGTGGGCGCGCAGGGCCGCGTACTGCTCGGCGAAGGAGTCGCGCAGGTCGGAGGTGGCCGGGTCGATCAGCTGGGACTCGCCGAGGTCGATGCCCAGGTCGGCGGCCTTCTTGCGGATCCGGTCGACCGGGCCGAGCAGGGTCAGCTCGCACACGCCCCGGCGCAGCAGCACCTCGGCGGCGTGCAGCACCCGCTCCTCGGTGCCCTCGGGCAGCACCACGCGGCGCAGGTCGGAGCGGGCCTGCTCCAGCAGCGTGTGCTCGAACATCATCGGTGTGACGCGGTCGCTGCTGGGCGCGGAGACCCGGTTCGAGAGTTCGGCGGTGTCGGCGTACCGCTCGAAGAGGCCGAGTGCCCGCTCCGCCTTGCGCGGGGTGGCCGCGTTCAGCTTGCCCTCCAGGGAGAACAGCTGCTCGGCGGTGGGGAAGCTGGTGCCGGCCACCGACAGCACCGGGGTGCCCGGCGCCAGGCGGTCGGCGAGGGTGAGGATGTCCGCACTGGGCACCTCGTCCAGGGTGAGCAGCACACCGGCTATCGGCGGGGTGCCGGCGCTGTGCGCGGCGAGCGCGCCGACGACCAGGTCGGCCCGGTCGCCCGGGGTGACGACGAGGCAGCCCGGGGTCAGGGCGCCCAGGAAGTTCGGCAGCATCGCACCGCCGAAGACGAAGCCGAGCACGTCCCGGGCGAGCCCCGAGTCGTCGCCGAGCACCACCTTGCCGCCGAGCGCGTGGCTGATCTGCGAGACGGTGGGGGCGGACAGCGCGGGCTCGTCGGGCAGGACGTAACAGGGCGCGGGGAGCCTGGAGTCGAGCCGGCGGGCGATCTCGTCGCGGTCCTCGCGGGCGACCCGGTTGGTGACCATGGCCAGGACGTCGCAGCCCAGCGTGTCGTAGGCCCGGTAGGCGTTGCGCGTCTCGGCGAGCACCGACTCGACGGTCTGCTTGCGGCCGCCCACGACCGGGATCACCGACGCGCCGAACTCGTTCGCCAGCCGTGCGTTCAGCGACAGCTCGTCCGGGAGCTGCGTGTCGGCGAAGTCGGTGCCGAGGACCAGGACCACGTCGTACTCGCGGGCCACCCGGTGGAACCGTTCGACGAGCGTGGACACCAGCTCGTCCGTGCCGGCCTCGGCCTGGAGGGCGGACGCCTCCTGGTAGTCCATGCCGTAGACGGTCGACGCGTCCTGCGCGAGCCGGTAGCGGGCGCGCAGCAGCTCGAAGAGGCGGTCGGGCCCGTCGTGGACGAGAGGCCGGAAGACGCCGACCCGGTCGACCTGCCGGGTGAGGAGCTCCATGACCCCCAGTTCGACGACCTGGCGGCCGTCGCCTCGGTCGATGCCGGTCACGTACACGCTGCGGGTCACGCGCGCTCTCCGTTTCGTCTCGGTGGCATGTCGCTGTTCGGGATGTCTCTGTCCGGGATGTCTCTGTCCGGATGTCTCTGCGGGACGTCGAAAAATCGCCCATCGAGGTGAGCGGAACCGCCTTGACAATACCTCCGCCGATGGATAAGGCGCCCGTCAGAGTCGGGTACCCCGCCGGGCCGGGGAGCGTGAAACAATCGGCAGAAGCTCACCGGTGTCAACAGCGAGCAGGAGACACAGCACGATGCGTATCGGAGTTCTCACCGCAGGCGGCGACTGCCCCGGCCTGAACGCCGTGATCCGGTCGGTCGTGCACCGGGCGGTCGACAACTACGGCGACGAGGTCATCGGCTTCGAGGACGGCTACTCGGGTCTGCTCGACGGCCGCTACCGCGCCCTCGACCTGAACGCGGTCAGCGGCATCCTGGCCCGCGGCGGCACGATCCTGGGATCGTCCAGGCTGGAGCGCGACCGGCTCCGTGAGGCCTGCGAGAACGCCTCCGACATGATCCACGAGTTCGGCATCGACGCGCTGATCCCGATCGGCGGCGAGGGCACGCTGACGGCCGCGCGCATGCTGAGCGACGCGGGCCTGCCCGTCGTGGGCGTCCCGAAGACCATCGACAACGACATCTCCTCCACGGACCGCACCTTCGGTTTCGACACGGCGGTGGGGGTCGCCACCGAGGCGATGGACCGGCTGAAGACGACCGCCGAGTCCCACCAGCGGGTGATGGTGGTGGAGGTCATGGGCCGGCACGCCGGGTGGATCGCGCTGGAGTCCGGCATGGCGGCGGGTGCGCACGGCATCTGTCTGCCGGAGCGTCCGTTCGATCCGGCCGATCTCGTCAAGATGGTCGAGGAGCGCTTCGCCCGCGGCAAGAAGTTCGCGGTCATCGCCGTCGCCGAGGGCGCCCACCCCGCGGACGGCTCCATGGACTACGGCAAGGGCGCGATCGACAAGTTCGGCCACGAGCGCTTCCAGGGCATCGGCGCGGCACTCGCCCATGAGCTGGAGAGGCGACTCGGCAAGGAGGCCAAGCCGGTCATTCTCGGCCACGTCCAGCGCGGCGGCTCACCGACCGCCTACGACCGGGTGCTCGCCACCCGGTTCGGCTGGCACGCGGTGGAGGCGGCGCACCAGGGCCGGTTCGGCCGGATGACCGCGCTGCGCGGGACGGACATCGTGATGGTGCCGCTCGCGGAGGCCGTGACCGAGCTGAAGACGGTGCCGAAGGACCGGATGGACGAGGCCGAGTCGGTGTTCTAGGCGCCGGTGCTTCCGGCCGGGCTTTCCTGGATTCTCGTCCAGAAGTGATCGACGATCCGGTCGAGGAAGTCGCGGGCGGTGCCGCCCGCGTCGCCGCTGCCGCCGCCCCAGCTCAGGGTGGCGGCCATCCGGCCCTGGTAGTCCTCGTGCAGCGCCCGCAGGGCGCCCTCCAGGAACGGCCGGTCCAGGGGTACGAGTTTGGCGACCGGGCGCACATAGGCCTGCCAGCGGGTGCTGACCGCGCTGCGCAGCAGTTCGCCGAGCTTGGCGTCGCGGCCCGTGACGGTGACGAAGTCGGCGAGGCCCAGGCCGAGCAGGTCGGCGAGGGCGCCGGACTGGCGGTCCGTGCCGCGCCAGGTGTCGGTCTCCTCCATGCGCAGATACGCGTGGACCTCGTGTCCCACGGCCCGGGCCACGTCCTCGGGGGCGAGGCAGCGGGCGATGCGGTGCTCGCGCAGGGTGCGCGGTCTGCCGATGAGTTCGCCGGGTGAGCACCACAACACGCCTGCGAGAGCGGTGAGTTCCGAGTTCGACGGGGCCGAGGCCCCGCGCTCCCAGTCGATGACGTGGTCCGGGGTGACGCGGGGATGTCCGTACGAGACGCGCATGCCGTGGGCGACGTGCTCGGGCGTCATGCCGAGGGCCGCGCGCAGCCGGCGGGCGGCCGGGGCGTTGAAGGGCGGGGTCGTCGGGGCGGACGGCGGAGGGGGAGTGGGAGCGGACTGGCTCGGGCGGGCTGAAGGTCGGCGCACGCGCCACAAGCTAGGGGGACGGGGGTGCGATGACTACGGTCTGTTCGGCCAGGATCACGGATTGTAGGAAGCTACGGCTACCGGCCGGTTCGGCGGGGGCTGAAGATCGGCTTGTCGGTCGGGGCGGGTTGGAGGTAAGGATGGCCCCGGGCCCGATGATCTTGGGTCCGGAAAGGCAGTGACTTACGTGAACGGCAAGCTCAACGGGCATATTCGCGAGCGACTTCTCGCGCCGAACTTCTGGCATCTCGCGACGGTCGGGGCCGACGGGGCGCCTCAGGTGTCGCCCATGTGGGCGGACATCGAAGACGAGTTCGTCATGGTCAACACCTCGATCGGGCGGGTGAAGGAGGAGAATCTGCGGCGCAATCCGTACGTTTCGCTGTCCCACCACGACCCCGAGAACCCGTACGACCGGGCCGAGATCCGGGGGAAGGTCGTCCGGTTCGTGGAGGGCGAGGAGGCGGAGCGGGGCATGGACCGGCTGACGCGCAAGTACCTCGGGCAGGACCGGTATCCGTGGATGCTGCCCGGCGAGCGCCGGGTGATGCTGCTGATCGAGCCGACGCGGGTGCGGACGCTCGAAGGCGTGGAGCCGTTCAGGGCGGGGGTTCTGCCGGACGGGGCGACGGGCTGAGGAGCCCTTCGCGAGATTCCCGAAGCGTTGTGCGAAAGGCCGTGGTCGGGCAGTCCCGACCACGGCCTTCCGTGCTTCAACGCCAGTCCGGTGCGCCCGAGACCGGTGGCAGCCGGGACTCGATCCTCGCTCGGATGTCGCTCATCACGGAGACGATGCGGGTCTCGTGCTCCGGGGTCAGCCGGGCCACCGGGACCGAGCAGCTGATCGCGTCGACGGCCGGAGTTCCGTAGCGCAGGGCGAAGCCGAAGCCGGCGATGCCCGGCACCGTCTCCTCGCGGTCGACGGAGTAGCCGCGCTCGCGCACCCGGGCCAGGTCGGCGAGCAGGGCGGCGCGGTCGGTGTGCGTGTTCTCCGTGAGGCCGGTCAACGGCTCCTCGTCGAGGGGCAGTTCGCCGTCGGCGCGCTCCGCGAGCAGTGCCTTGCCGAGGGCGCCGGCGTGGGCCGGGACGCGGCGGCCGACCCGGCTGATGGTGCGCAGGTACTCGTGGGACTCGCGGGTGGCGAGGTAGACGACGTCCCGGCCGTCGAGCCGGGCCAGGTGGATCGTCTCGCCGAGCGCGTCCGACGCCTCGTCCAGGTACGGCCGGACCACCCGGATGCGGCGGTCCCCGTCGAGATAGCCGGTGCCGGTGAGCAGCGCGCGGATCCCGATGCCGTAGAGGGAGCCGGTGGCGTCGGTGCGGACCCAGCCGGAGTCGACGAGCGTCTGGAGCAGCTGGTACATGCTGCTGCGCGGCACGTCCAGGTCGTCGGCGAGCTGGTCGAGGCGCGAGGGTTCCTCGCCTCGCTCGGCGAGCAGTTCCAGCAGCGCGACGGTTCTGGCCGCCGACTTCACGCCGCGGACGCCTCTGCTCTCCTGCATGGGCCCCATCGTAGGTCCGCGTCGCCGCGTCGATCGTGCACATCAATCTGTGATCGCCCGGGCCATTGACCCACTCCGTTCACGCACTTAGCCTCCATCTGCATACGTGGACACCATCTGCATACAGGGATGAGAGCCCCACCAGTTCAGAGCTCCCACCAGTTCAAAGGGGAACTGCCTTGCCTCTGCTCGTCGTCGGGATCAGCGTTCTGGTCCTGCTCCTCCTCATGACCCGGCTGAGAATGAACGGCTTCGCGGCCCTGCTGCTCGTCGCGGTGGGGGTCGCGCTGGTCCGTGGCATTCCGGTGGCGACCATCCCGGACGTCCTCTCCGAGGGCATCGGGGACCAGATCGGCGACACCATGCTGACCATCGGGCTCGGTGCCATGGTCGGCCGGGTGATGGGGGACTCGGGCGCCGCGCAGCGCATAGCCGGCAAGCTCCTCGACGCCTTCGGCCCGCGGTGGGTCCAGGTGGCCATGGTGGTCACGTCCATGCTCATCGGCGTGACCATGTTCTACGAGGTCGCGTTCGTCATCATCGTGCCGATCGCGTTCACGCTGGTCAGGGTCACCGGCGCGAAGCTGCTGTGGGTCGGGCTGCCGATGTCCATCGCGCTGTCCACCATGCACAGCTTCCTGCCTCCGCACCCCGGCCCCACCGCCGTCGCCGCGACCTTCCACGCCTCCGTCGGACTGACGCTGTTCTACGGCCTGTTCATCGCCGTACCCGCGGGCGCGCTGATCGCCCTGGCCTGGCCCCGGCTGCCGTTCGTCGCCCGGATGACGCCGTCCATCCCCAAGGGCCTGGTCAGTGAGCGCGAGTTCACCGAGGAGGAGATGCCGGGGCTCGGCTGGTCGCTCTTCGTGGCGCTGTTCCCCGTGGTGCTGATCGTGGCCGCGGCCGTGACCGACATGGCGGCTCCGGGAGACAGCCCGTTCCTGCACGTCGTGGCCTTCATCGGCTCGGCGCCGATCGCCCTGCTGCTGACCCTGTGCCTGGCGATCTGGGTGTTCGGGCCGCGGATCGGGCGGAGCCTGAGCGATGTCGGCGCCTCCTGTGCCTCGGCGGCCCAGGCCATGGCGATGATCCTGCTGGTGATCGGCGCGGGCGGGGCCTTCAAGAACGTCCTCGTCGAGGGCGGCATCTCCGACTACATCAAGGACGTCACCGACGGCTGGTCCGTCTCGCCGATCGTCCTCGCCTGGCTCGTCGCCGTCATCCTGCGCATCGCGCTCGGCTCGGCCACGGTCGCCGTCGTCACGGCCTCGGGTGTCGCGCTGCCGCTGCTGGCGGGGAGTGGGGTGCACCCGGAGGTGATGGTGCTGGCCGTGGCGTGTGGCTCCATCGCGTTCTCGCATGTGAACGATCCCGGGTTCTGGCTGTTCAAGGAGTACTTCAACCTGTCCGTCGTCGAGGCGATCAAGGTGCGTACGTCCTATACGACGGTGCTCGCCGTGCTCGGGCTGGGGGGCGTCCTCGCGGTCGAGTGGGCGCTGGACGTTTTGGGGCTGTAGACCGATTCATCCACTAGTCAAGGGACTTGGACCAGCATGAGCATCAGCCAGCCGACCGTTACCGGGTTCGCCGTCTATCCCGTCGCCGGGCGGGACAGCATGGAGCTGAACCTCTCCGGTGCGCACGGGCCGTACTTCACCCGCAACGTCGTCGTTCTCACCGACTCCGAGGGGCGTACCGGGCTGGGGGAGGTGCCCGGCGGGGAGAAGATCACGCAGACGCTGCGGGACGCCGAGTCGCTCGTCGTCGGGGCCAAGGTGGGGGACTACCAGCGGGTGCTGCGCGAGATCGGTGAGCGGTTCGCCGACCGTGACGCCGGTGGGCGGGGCGCCCAGACGTTCGATCTGCGGACCACGGTTCATACGGTGACCGCGGTGGAGTCGGCGCTGCTCGATCTGCTGGGGCAGCATCTCGATGTGCCGGTCGCCGCGCTGCTGGGGGACGGGCAGCAGCGGCAGTCCGTGCGGGTGCTGGGCTATCTCTTCTACGTGGGTGATCCGGACCGGACCGATCTGGAGTACGTCCGGGAGCCGGACTCGGACGTGGAGTGGTACCGGGTGCGGCACGAGGAGGCCTTGTCTCCGGAGGCGATCGTGCGGCAGGCGGAGGCGGCGTACGACCTGTACGGGTTCCGGGACTTCAAGCTCAAGGGGGGTGTGCTGGCGGGGGCCGAGGAGGTCGTGGCGGTGCGGGCGCTGAAGGCGCGGTTTCCCGAGGCGCGGATCACGCTCGATCCGAACGGGGCGTGGTCGCTGCGGGAGGCGGTTGAGCTGTGCCGGCCGCTGGTGGGGACGCTGGCGTACGCCGAGGATCCCTGCGGGGCGGAGGGGGGTTACTCGGGGCGGGAGGTTCTCGCGGAGTTCCGGCGGGCGACCGGGTTGCCGACGGCTACGAACATGATCGCTACGGACTGGCGTCAGCTGGCGCATGCGTTGGCTCTGCAGTCGGTGTCCATTCCGCTGGCCGATCCGCACTTCTGGACGATGCGGGGGTCGGTGCGGGTCGCGCAGTTGTGCAACGCGATGGGGTTGACGTGGGGGTGCCACTCGAACAACCACTTCGACATCTCGCTGGCGATGGTGACGCACTGCGGGGCCGCGGCTCCGGGGGAGTACAACGCGCTGGACACGCACTGGATCTGGCAGGAGGGGCTGGAGCGGCTCACTGTTTCCCCGCCGCGCATCGTGGGTGGGGAGATCGCGGTTCCGGACGCTCCGGGGCTGGGTGTGCGGCTCGACATGGACCGGCTCCTCGCGGCGCACGAGCTGTACCGGGAGAAGGCGCTGGGGGCGCGGGACGATGCCGTGGGGATGCGGTACCTGGTTCCGGGGTGGGAGTTCGACGGGAAGCGGCCGTGTCTGGTGCGGTAGTCGCCTGCGGGGTGGGGGTGGGTCGGGGCCGCGTCGGGGGGTGTCCGTCCTCGGAACGTCGCGATGGGGTCTCACGCCGACTGGCTGTTCGTTGACGCGACAACCGCTGCGGGCGGACACCCCCCGACACGTCCCCTTCTCGCCGTGCGCGGGTGCGGCAGCGCGGGGGCGGGCGCCGGTCCCGCCCCTCCGCTGCGGGCATGCGTGCCGCTAAGGGCGGCACGGGTGGGCGCAGCGGCACCCCGCTCCGCCGGGCTGCGGACCCACTCGGCACCGGCATCGACGCGTTCAGCCCTTGACCGCCCCGCCCAGTGCGAAGCCCCCTCCCAGGCGGCGGGAGATCAGTACGTAGAGCAGGATCACCGGCGTCGAGTAGATGATCGAGAACGCGGCCAGTTGCCCGTAGGCCACCATGCCCCGGTTGCCGAAGAAGTCGTTGATGCTGACGGACGCCGGCATCTGGTCCGGGGTGAGCAGGAGCATGAAGGGGACGAAGAAGTTGCCCCACATCATGACGAAGGAGAAGACCGTCACGACGGCCACGCCCGGGCCCATGAGGGGCAGGACGATGCGGACCAGGGACTGGAACGCCGACGCCCCATCCGTCCACGCCGCCTCCTCCAGTTCCTTCGGTACGCCGTCCATGAAGTTCTTCATCAGCCACATGGCGAAGGGGAGTTGGGACGCGGCGAAGAAGAAGATCGTGCCCTGCATGGTGTCGATCAGGTCCACCTGGACGAAGAGGGCGTAGACCGGAACCATGATCGCCGTGATGGGCAGGCTGGTGGCGAAGAGGATCGTCAGCAGGAACGGGCGGTTGAAGCGGGAGCGGAAGCGGGAGAGCGGATAGGCCGCCAGGGCCGCGCAGACCACGGTCAGCAGGGTCGCGCCGCCGCACAGGATCAGGCTGTTGAGGAGGGGGGTGAAGGTGATCTCGGGGGTCAGGACCGCGTCGAAGTTGTCCAGGGTGAGGCCGTCGGGGGCCTTCACCCGGAGGCCCGCGTGGGGGTCGAGGGCGGACAGGACCACCCAGGCCAGGGGGAGCACGAAGGCCGCGGCGACCACCAGGAGTCCCGCGTCGGCCGCCAGGCGGCGGGTCGTGCGGCGGGAGGTGAGGGTGAGGGCCATGGCCGGTCAGACCTCCGTCCGCAGCAGGCGCAGGTAGACGAGGGAGAAGAGGGAGCCGACCAGGAGGAGCAGCAGGGCCACCGCCGTGCCGTAGCCGATGAGGCTGTTCTGGAAGGCCTGTTCGTACATGAAGAGGGGCAGCGTCTGGCTTCTGCCGCCGGGGCCGCCCCTGGTCATGACCCAGATCAGACCGAAGACCGAGAGGGTCTGGAGGGTGTTGAGCATCAGGTTCGTGGCGATGGACCGGCGGATCATGGGCAGGGTGATGTGCCACATGCGGCGCCGGCCTCCGGCCCCGTCGACCTCCGCGGCTTCGGTGATCTCCTGGGGGATCTCGTTCAGGGCCGCCGAGTAGACCAGCATCGAGAACGCCGTACCGCGCCAGACGTTCGCGAAGGACACCGCCAGGATCGGGAGCGTGAACAGCCAGTTCTGGGAGGGCAGGTGCAGCCAGTCCAGGATGGCGTTCAGGGTGCCCTCGCGGCGGAAGAAGGCGTAGAGGAGGAAGCCCGCGACGACCTCCGGCAGGACCCATGCCGTGACGACGATGCCGCCGGTGAGCGTGCGGACCGGTTTCGACGCGCGCTGCATCAGTGCCGCCAGGGCCAGGCCGAGCGTGTTCTGTCCGACGAGGGAGGAGAGGACCGTGAACACCAGCGTCAGCCATACGGCGTTCAGGAACGCCTCGTCCCCGAAGGCCCGGGTGAAGTTGTCGAAGCCGACGAACGACTCCTGGGCCTGGCCGGTGAGCTGGAGGTCGGTGAAGGCGATGTAGACGCAGTAGGCGATCGGGCCGGCGAGGAAGAGGAGCAGGAGGACGAGGGAGGGGGCCAGGGGGAGGATCCGCACCGGCAGGCGGGGGCCGCGTGCCGGGTGGGTGTCCCTGGGCGCCTTGGTGGGCTGGGGGTGCGGTGCGGTGGTGGTCATCGGGCCCCGCTCACCGTTCGGTCACCTTGTTGTCCGTCGCGTCCTTCAGCGCGTCCGTGTAGCTGCGTGCCGCCTCGTCCACCGACGCGTCGCCCGTGGTGACGCCTTCCATCGCCTCTTGGATCGCCACCGAGACCTTGGGGTAGGCCGGGTAGGCGGGGCGGTAGTGGGTGTTCGCCACGAGGTCCGTGAAGAACTTGGTGCCGGGCTGGGCCGTGGCGTACGCGGGGTCCTTCGCCACGTCCTCGCGGACCGCGATGCCGGAGTTGGCGACGTACCACTTTTGCGCGTTGGCCTTGGTCTGCATCGTCTTGATGAACTCGAACGCCAGGTCCGGGTTGCCCGCCTTGGCCGGGATCGACCAGGTCCAGCCGCCGGACATGCTCACCTTGCCGGGCGCCTGGCCGTTCTGGGTCGGCATGGCGGCCAGGCCCAGCTTCTGAGACCACTCGGGCCACTCGTGGCCGCTGCCCGACAGCCAGTCCTGCGGCAGCCAGGAACCGTCGAGGGCGATGCCGAGCTTGCCCTGCGGGAGCCACTCGCCGCGGACCCGGGTCATGACGTTCGGGTCGAGGGCGTCGGAGACGTCCGGGCCGAGCTTCTCCTTGTAGACCGTCTCGACGAAGGAGAGGGCGTCCTCGAAGCCCTTGCCGCCGGCGATCCACTTCTTGCTCGACTTGTCGTAGAGGGGGTCCGTGGTGCCGTCGTTCGTGCCGTAGAGCAGCATTTCGAACGTCTGCATGGTGGCGGCCTCGCCGACCGGCTTGCCCGTGTAGATGTTGAGGGGGATGGTGCCGGGGGATTCCCGCTTGATGGCGCGGGCGGCGGTGAGGACGTCGTTCCAGGTCTTCGGCTGCCAGTCGGCGGGCAGGCCGGCCTTCTTGAAGATGTCCTTGTCGAACCAGAGGCCGCGGGTGTCGGTGCCGTCGGGGACGCCGTAGGTCTTGCCGTCCTCGCCCTTGGCCGCCGCCTTCGCCGTGTCGATGAACCTGTCCCAGTCCGGCCACTTGGCGAGATAGGGGTCGAGGGGCTTGAGATAGCCGCTGGTGATGTCCGAGTTGATGAGGAAGGTGTCCTCGTAGACCAGGTCGGGGGCGGTCTTGGGGGAGCGGAGCATCTGCTGGAGCTTGGTGTAGTACTCCGAGTCCGGGGCCTTGATCGGGACGAGCTCGACCTTCTTGCCGGGGTGGGCCTTCTCGAACTGCTTCTTGATGTCCGCGAGATACGTGTCCATCACCTTGATGGAGTTGTCCGTGGACTGTTTGAAGGAGATCTTCACGGTGTCCGGGTCGCTGCCGGATCCCCCGCCGCAGGCGGTGAGGGTGGACGCGGCGAGGGCCAGGGCGACGAGGGGGGTGAGAGCGGCGGTGGGGCGCACGGGCACGACCTCCTGCGGGCGCACTTCTTTGTGGCCTGGACGGCTGCGTCGTGAACCTAAGTTGAGTGGTCTAGTCAGGTCAATGCGTGTGCGGGGGTTTGATCCCGGCGGGTGAGAGCTGACGGGTCGTCACTGGCCGGTGACCCAGCGGTACTGCAGCTCCGGGCGCCCCACCGTGCCGTACTGCGGGCGGCGGGCCGCGCGCCCCGCGTCCACCAGATGCTCCAGATAACGGCGGGCCGTGATGCGGGAGATGCCCACGGTCTCCGCCACCCCGGCGGCCGTGAGGCCCTCCGCGCTGTCCCGCAGGGTCACCGTCACCCGCTCCAGCGTGGGCGCGCTCAGGCCTTTGGGCAGCGCGGCCGGGCCTGGGGCGCGCAGGGCCGCCAGGGCCCGGTCCACCTCGTCCTGGCCGCTCGCCTCGCCGACCGACGCGTGGAACTCGGCGTACCGCACGAGGCGGTCCCGCAGGGTCGCGAAGGTGAACGGCTTCAGCACGTACTGCACGACTCCGAGCGAGACGCCCTCGCGTACGACGGCCAGGTCGCGGGCGGACGTCACCGCGATGACGTCGGCGTGGTGGCCGGCCGCCCGCAGGGAGCGTGCCAGGTGCAGGCCGTGCACGTCCGGCAGGTGCAGGTCGAGCAGGAGGAGGTCCACCGGGGTGCGCTCCAGGGCCCGGCGGGCCTCCGCGCCCGTGTGCGCCTTGCCCACGGCCACGAACCCGGGGACCCGCCCGACGTACATGACATGGGCGTCGGCGGCCACCGGGTCGTCCTCCACCACCAGGACCCGGATGTCTTTCGCGTGTGTCGTGCCGCTCGTCATGCGGTGCCTCCAGAGCCCTCGGACACCGGGCCTCCGGATGTCACGCCTGCGGCGACCGCGCCGGACTCGCGCAGCGGCAGCCGTACCTCGAACTGAGCCCCGCCGCCGTCGGCCTCCGCCACCGACAGTGTCCCCTCGTGCCGCTGCGCCGCCTGCCGTACCAGGGCCAGTCCGAGACCTCGTCCGCCCGGGCCCGCCGGCTTCGTCGAGAAGCCCCGCTGGAAGACCGCCTCGGCGTGCTCCGGATCGACGCCCGGGCCCGTGTCGGAGACCCGCAGCACCAGCTCGGGGCAGTCCTCGGTGCCCTGCGTGTACGCCGCCACCGTCACCCGCGCCCGCACACTGCCCTGCGCGGCGTCCACGGCGTTGTCGATCAGATTGCCGAGGATGGTCACCAGATCCCGCGCCGGGAGCGTCTCGGGCAGCAGACCGTCGTCCAGGCTGCTGTCCTCCGACACCATCAGCTCCACGCCCCGCTCGTTCGCCTGGGCCGTCTTGCCCAGCAGCAGCGCCGCCAGCACCGGCTCGCCCACCGCCGCCACGACCTGGTCGGTCAGTGCCTGCGCCAGCTCCAGCTCGGCCGTCGCGAAGTCCACCGCCTCCTCCGCCCGGTCCAGCTCGATCAGCGAGACGACCGTGTGCAGCCGGTTCGCCGCCTCGTGCGCCTGCGAGCGCAGCGCCTGCGTGAAGCCCCGCTCGGAGTCCAACTCGCCCATCAGTGACTGGAGTTCGGTGACATCGCGCAGGGTGACGACCGTACCGCGCCGCTCGCCGCCCGATACCGGGGAGGTGTTGATGACCAGGACCCGCGACGCCGTCAGATGCACCTCGTCCACCCGCGGCTCCGACGCCAGCAGCGCGCCCGTCAGCGGGGCGGGGAGCCCGAGCTCGGCCACCGACCTGCCCACCACGTCCCCTTCCACGCCGAGCAGCTCCCGCCCCCCGTCGTTGATCAACGCCACACGGTACTGCCCGTCCAGCATCAGCAGCCCCTCCCGTACGGCGTGCAGGGCGGCCTGGTGGTAGTCGTGCATCCGGCTGAGCTCGGCCGCGTTCATCCCGTGGGTGTGGCGGCGCAACCGGGCGTTGACCACGTAGGTGCCGACGGCGCCCAGGGCCAGCGCCCCGGCCGCTACGCCGATCAGGGCCGTGACCTGGCTCTGCACACGGTCGGTGATCGCCTGGACCCGGATGCCCGCGCTGACCAGGCCGACGATCTCCGTGCCGTCCTGGATCGGGGTGACCGCGCGCACCGAGGGGCCGAGCGTGCCGGTGTAGGTCTCGGTGAAGGTCTCGCCCCGCAGGGCCCGCTCCGTGTGGCCCTGGAAGGTCTGGCCGATCTGGCCCGGGTCGGGGTGCGTCCAGCGGATGCCCTGCGGGTTCATGATCGTGATGAAGTCGACCTCGGTGTCCTGCATGACCTTCAGCGCGTACGGCTGGAGCTCGGCGGTCGGGTCCGGCGTACGGGCCGCCTCCAGCACGGACGGGGAGTCGGCCACGGAGCGCGCCACCGCCCTGGCCTGGCGCGTTGCCGCCTCCTCGGCCTGGCTGCGGTCGCTGACATAGGTGAACAGCGCATATCCGGCCACGACGACCGCTATCAGTACGGCCTGCATGGCGAAGAGCTGGGCCGCCAGGCTGCGGGGTCGGGGGACGGAGATGCGCATGTCGTCAGTCTGCCCCTTGGCTGATTGTGAACTAAATGAACGGAAGGGTGACCGCGCTCACAGAGCAGGACATAGTCACGGCATTCCCTATAACGCATCTCCGGGAGCCCCGCTCCCACTTTTCCGGACGTGAGCCGCACGCCGGTGATGCCGACGACGTCGTCAAGGAGGGCCGCCGTGACCAGCGCAGCCGATACGGCACCTGCCGCACGCAAACCCAAGCGGGACCGCACCCACTATCTCTACATCGCGGTGATCATCGCGGTCGCTGCCGGTATCGCGGTGGGTCTGGCCGCACCGGACTTCGCTGTCGGGCTGAAGCCGATCGGCACCGGGTTCGTGGCGCTGATCAAGATGATGATCTCGCCGATCATCTTCTGCACGATCGTGCTGGGCATCGGCTCGGTACGGAAGGCCGCGAAGGTCGGGGCCGTGGGCGGTATCGCCCTCGGTTACTTCATGGTGATGTCGCTGGTCGCGCTGGGCATCGGCCTGGTCGTCGGCAACATCCTGGACCCGGGCACCGGCCTCGCCGTGACCGACGCGGTCAAGGACGCCGGTCACGCGCAGATCGATTCCGAGGCCAAGGACACCACCGAGTTCCTGCTCGGCATCATCCCGACCACGATCGTCTCCGCCTTCACCAACGAGTCGGTCCTGCAGACCCTGCTGATCGCCCTGCTCGCTGGCTTCGCCCTCCAGGGCATGGGCTCGGCCGGCCAGCCGATCCTGCGCGGTATCGAGCACATCCAGCGGCTCGTCTTCCGCATCCTCGCCATGGTCATGTGGGCCGCCCCGATCGGTGCCTTCGGCGCCATCGCCGCCGTCACCGGCTCCGCCGGGCTGGAAGCGCTCAAGAGCCTCGCCGTGCTGATGCTCGGCTTCTACGTGACCTGCTTCCTCTTCGTCTTCATCGTGCTCGGCGCCCTGCTGCGCGTCATCTCCGGGCTGAACATCTTCACGCTGTTCAAGTACCTGGGCCGCGAGTTCCTGCTGATCCTGTCCACCTCCTCCTCCGAGTCCGCCCTGCCGCGGCTCATCGCGAAGATGGAGCACCTGGGCGTCAGCAAGCCGGTGGTCGGCATCACCGTCCCGACCGGCTACTCCTTCAACCTCGACGGCACCATGATCTACATGACCATGGCCTCGCTGTTCATCGCCGACGCCATGGGCACCCCGATGTCCCTCGGCGAGCAGATCCCGCTGCTGCTCTTCCTGCTCGTCGCCTCCAAGGGCGCCGCCGGTGTCACCGGCGCCGGCCTCGCGACCCTGGCCGGTGGTCTGCAGTCGCACAAGCCGGCCCTGGTGGACGGCATCGGCCTCATCGTCGGCATCGACCGCTTCATGAGCGAGGCCCGCGCCCTGACCAACTTCGCCGGCAACGCCGTCGCCACCGTGCTGATCGGTACCTGGACGAAGGAGATCGACAGGGAGCGGGTCAACGAGGTCCTCGCCGGCCAGCTGCCCTTCGACGAGAAGACACTGCTGGACGACGACGGCCACGGCGGCTCGTCCGACGAGCACGTCGAGCTGCCCGAGCAGGGCGGCGAGAAGGAGCTGGCGAAGACCTGACGGTCGCGTCGCACTCCGCGAGACTCCGGGCGGCTGGGCGTCCCCCCGTCGCTCAGCCGCCCGGTCTGTGAGACGCCGAGCGGACAGGTCCTCCTCCCCTAGGGACCTGCCCGCTCGGCGTCGCCGTTCTCCCCGAGGGCTATCGCCCCGGCGGGGCAGAGCCCGGCCGCCATCCGGGCGGCGGCCCGGTGCTCGGGGGCCGGGTCGGGGCGCAGGAGCACCACCAGGCCTTCCTCGTCGTCCTGGTCGAAGACCTGCGGAGCCGTCAGGGCGCACATGCCGGCGCCGGCACAGCGGTCGCGGTCGACTCCGATCCGCGGTGGCTCGTGCGGGTCGCTCATGGGGCTACTCCTCGTCCCAGGTGACGGGCAGGCTGATCACGCCGTAGATGTTGGAGTGTTCGCGCAGCGGCACCTCATGGGGCGGCACGGCGAGGCGCAGGGTGGGGAAGCGGGCGAAGAGCGCCGGGAACGCGACGGTCATCTCGACCCGGGCGAGCTGCTGGCCCAGGCACTGGTGGGCGCCGTGCCCGAAGGCGAGGTGGCCGGTGGCCCTGCGGTGGATGTCGAGCCGGTCGGGGTCGGGGAAGCGGTGCGGGTCGCGGTTGGCCGCCTGCACGGAAACGGTCACCGTCTCGCCCGCCTTGACGATCCGTCCCTCCACCTCGACGTCCTCGAGCGCAGTCCGCAGGATCGGGTCGGCCACACTGAGGTAGCGCAGCAGTTCCTCCACGGTCTGCCCGGCGAGACCGGGGTCGGCGCGCAGCGCGTCGAGCTGGTCGGGGTTGCTCAGCAGGGCGAAGGTGCCGAGGGCGAGCATGTTCGCGGTGGTGTCGAGCCCGGCGGCGAGCAGCAGTCCGCCGATGCCGGCCAGCTCCTCGTCGGTGAGGTCGGAGGTGGTCAGATCGCTGAGCAGGTCGTCGGTGGGCTCGGCGCGCTTGGCGAGGACCAGTTCGTTCAGGTACTGGAGCAGCGCCGTGTAGGCACCGCCCCTGGCTTCCGCGTCCGCCGTCTGGTCGAAGATGACCGCCACCTGGCTCTGGAACCGGTCCCGGTCGGTGTACGGCACGCCGAGCAGTTCACAGATCATGAGCGCGGGCACGGGCTGCGCGAACGCCTCCACCAGATCGGCCGTGGGCCCGTGCTGCTCCATGGCGTCCAGGCACTCGGTGGTGAACTGCTCGACGCGCTCGGTGAGTCGACGCATGCGCCGGACGGTGAACTTCCCGGTGAGTAGACGCCGGTAGCGGGTGTGCTCGGGGGCGTCGAGGCCGGTCATGTCGCCGACCGGGGCCGGCGGCAGCTCCGTGGGCATCCCGGGGACCGGTACCGGCATGTGCAGGAGTTCGTAGCGTGAGCTGAAGCGAGGGTCGGCCAGTACCGCGCGGGCCGCGGCGTGGCCGGTGGCGAGCCGGCCCGTGTGTCCGTCGGCGTAGCGCAGGCGGCGCAGCGGCTGGTCGCTCAGCGCGGTGAGTTCGGCGGGCGGGTCGAAGGGGCAGCCGGTGTGCCTCTCGGTGGGCAGGGTGGGCGGCTCCTCGGCGGTGGTGCCGGCCGGGGTGGTGCCGGCGTCCGTCGGGTCGTACGGCATGCGGTCCTCCTGCGTTCGTCGGGCGGGGTGCGCATCGTGATGCGGGGGTGGAACCGGGGTGGGCGCGAGGTCAGGCGCGGCGGATGATGATGTCGCCTGCCGAGGTTCGGGCGTGTACCTCGACGGTCTCGTCGGAGTCCGCGGGGCCGGCCGAGGAGCCGAGCGAGTTGCGTACCGTGCCGTACTTGGCGTTCAGGTCGAGCCAGGCGGCGGTGCCCTCGTGGATGCCCACTTCGAGGTCGCCGACGGAGATGCGCAGGTCGATCCGGCCGCGGGTGGCGTCGCCGACGCGGATGCGGCCGTTGGAGGCCATCGCGTCGACCCCGGCGTGGGCGACGCCGATCTCGATCCGGCCGTTGGCGCACTTGGCGCTGACGTCGCCGTGCGCGATGCCGACGGAGATGTCGCCGTTGGCCGCGCTGGTCTTCAGGCCGCCGGTGACCTCGCCGACCTCCGTGGCGCCGTTGCTGTTCTTGACGGCGACCGTGCCGGCGACCGTGCCGACGTCGACCCGGCCGGCGCCGATGATCTCGACGTCTCCGGTCGAGCGGGTCAGGCGGATGTCGCCGTGGTCGGTCTTGAGGACGGCCGCGCCGGCCTCGTCGACCTGGAGTTCGCCGAGCGAGGTCTTGAGCGTGACGTCTCCGAAGCGGCCTTCACAGGAGAAGCCGCCCATGGCGGTGGTGCCCCGGACATCGGACCCCGCGGGCAGTTCGACGCTCACCTCGATGGCGCCCGGCTTGCCGAACAGGGTCCGCTTCTTGGGCGTCCTGACCGTGAGGCGGCCGCCCGAGCAGGTGACCTGGGTCTGCTGCGCGGCGCGTACGTCGTTGTCGTCGGAGCCGTTGCGCGGCAGCACTTCCACGACCGTGTCGGTGCGCTTGCCCGCGGTGAGGCGGGCGGTCCCGGCCTCCAACTCGAGGGTGACGGAGATCGGTTCGGGGGTGTCGAAGGCAGGCATGGTCGTCCCGTTCTGTAGGGATTGGGTGGATGATCCCGCCGGTGCGGCGGGTGATGCGTGACGTCGGCGGGGTCGGCGAGCCGCCGGTGAGAGTGAGGGCCCGGCCGGGGGGCTAGTGGACCCAGCCGGTGAGGCTCCGGCTGTCCGGGTCCTTGCCGCGGCCCGGGCTCGCGCGCTCCCCGCCGGCGAGGGCGAGGGACACGGCCCGCACCAGCCAGGCGTTGACCGACAGGCCCTCGGTCGCCGCGGCCTCCTCGGTGCGGGTCTTGAGCTGGGCGGGGAGACGGAAGTTGATCCGGGCCATGGTGCCGTCGTCGGCGTCCGCGGGCAGCGGTGGCGGAGCGGCGGGGGCCGTGACCGGCTCCCGCGCCTCCCGGAACGGTTCCGGGGCGTGCGGCGCCGTCACCACGAATTCCGGGTCGGATCCGCGCAGCCGCACATCGACCGAGCCCGGCGCCAGCTCCCGCGTGACCTCGCCCATGGCGGCGGACAGCGCGTCGAGGAGGGTCAGCCGGGCGGCGGACTCCAGAGGGGCGGTGAGCCGCTCGGCCAGGGCGCGGGCATCGTCGCCGCCGGCCGCCGCGGCCACGGCCAGCTCGTGCCGGAGGGTGTCGACGTAGGGCGTGAGGTCCATGACGTCATGATGGCACATGGGTGGCGCCATAGCGAGCCATCTTGGCTCCTTCTCGCTTGAATGGGCTTTGACCTGGCGTTTCTTTGTCCAGAGAAGGTGTCAACGTGCTGTGATGGGCCGGAAGGGGCTTGCGATGGAGTCAGAGTGATGCCATTGTGGCGTCACTTCAGCGCCAGAGTCTGGTGCCATCCCTCGCCCACCGACAGGAGTTCCCCGCCGTGGCTACCTTCCTTTACAAACTGGGCCGTCTCGCCTTCCGGCGCCGATGGCTGATGGTGCTGCTGTGGGTGGTGGTCCTCTGCGGTGCGGGCTTCGCCGCCTCCGCCGCCCCGGCGCCGCCCGCGGACACCTTCTCGATGCCCGGCACGGAGTCGCAGAAGGCCTTCGACCTGCTGGAGAAGAAGTTCCCGGACGCGAGCGCCGACGGCGCGAGCGCCCGGGTCGTGGTCCGTGCGCCCGAGAGCGGGAAGATCTCCGACCCCGCGCGCAAGGCCCAGGTCGCCGCGCTGGTCGCGGAGTTGAGGAAGTCCCCGCAGGTGGCCTCGGTGAGCGACCCCTTCGCGACGAAGGCGGTGAGCGAGGACGGCTCCACCGCCTACGCCATCGCCACCTACAAGGTCCCCGCCGCCGAGGTCGGCGACAAGGCGCACGACGCCCTCGACGACGCACTGGCCCGGGCCCGCGACGCCGGACTGACCGCGGAGGCCGGCGGCGACGCCGTGAAGATCGACGCCGCCATGAGCGGCACCGGCGAGAAGATCGGCATCCTGGTCTCCGCCCTGGTCCTGCTCCTCACCTTCGGCTCCGTGATCGCCGCCGGCATGCCCCTGCTCACGGCCCTCATCGGCGTCGGCGTCGGCATCTCCGCGATCACCGCGCTCGGCGCCACCCTCGGCCTGTCCGCCACCACCTCGACCCTGGCGATGATGCTCGGCCTCGCCGTCGGCATCGACTACGCCCTGTTCATCGTCTCCCGTTACCGCGCCGAACTCACCGAGGGCCGCGACCGCGCCGACGCCGCCGGGCGGGCGGTCGGCACCGCCGGCTCCGCGGTCGTCTTCGCCGGGCTCACCGTCATCGTGGCCCTCGCGGGCCTGGCCGTGGTGAACATCCCGATGCTCACCAAGATGGGCCTGGCCGCCGCCGGCACCGTCGCCATCGCCGTCCTGGTCGCCCTCACCTTCGTGCCGGCGCTGCTCGGCTTCGCGCCGGTCAAGGTCCTGCGCCGCCGGGAGCGCCACCGCTTCTCCGGCAAGCCCCTCAGCGCCCGCCGGCAGCGCAGGGCCGACAAGCTCGCCGCGAAGGACGCCCGTCGCAAGCCCAACCTCGGCTCCCGCTGGGCCGGTTACGTCCTGCGCCACCCCGTCGCCGTCCTGGTCGTGGCCGTCCTCGGCCTCGGCGCGGTCGCCCTGCCCGCCGCCAGCCTGGAGCTCGGACTGCCCGGCGAGGGCACCATGGCCCCCGACACCACCCAGCGCAAGGCCTACGACCTGCTCTCGGACTCCTTCGGTCCTGGCTTCAACGGGCCGCTGACGATCACCGTGGAGGGCCCGGACGCCAAGGCCGCGGCCGGCACCGTCGGCAGGCGCCTCGCCGGGCAGGACGGCGTCGCCACCGTCACCCCGGCCACGCCCAACGAGACCGGCGACACCGCGATCCTGAACGTCGTCCCGGCCACCGGCCCCACCGACGCCGCGACCGAGGACCTGGTGCGTCAGCTGCGCTCCCTCGCCGACGGCTTCCGGGCCGACACCGGCGCCGAGGTCCTGGTCACCGGCCAGACCGCGATGTTCATCGACTTCTCCGAGACCCTCGACGACGCGCTGCTTCCCTATCTCGCCCTGGTCGTGGGCCTGGCATTCCTGCTCCTGATGGTGGTCTTCCGCTCGGTCCTCGTGCCGCTCAAGGCCGCGCTCGGCTTCCTGCTCTCGGTGACCGCCGCGCTCGGCGCCGTCGTCGCGGTCTTCCAGTGGGGCTGGCTCGCCGACGTCTTCGGCGTCGACCAGCCGAGCCCGATCATGAGCACCATGCCGATCTTCATGATCGGTGTGGTCTTCGGACTCGCCATGGACTACGAGGTGTTCCTGGTGACCCGGATGCGGGAGGCCTACGTCCACGGGGCCCGGCCCGCCGAGGCCGTCGTCACCGGCTTCCGCTACGGCGGCCGGGTGGTGGCCGCTGCCGCCGCCATCATGATCAGCGTGTTCTCCGGCTTCATCGTGGAGGACAACGACTTCGTCAAGATGATCGGCTTCGGCCTCGCGGCCGCGGTGCTCTTCGACGCCTTCCTGGTCCGTATGACGATCGTCCCCGCCCTGTTCGCCCTGCTCGGCGAGTCGGCCTGGTGGCTGCCGCGGTGGCTCGACCGACTGCTTCCGAACCTCGACGTCGAAGGCGCGAAGCTCTCCGGCACGGCCCCGGCGGGGCAGGTGGCGCCGCCGCGCCGGGCACCCGAACTGGTCGACTAGCGGCACGAGTTGATCGTGGCGGCCTCGTCCAGGCGGGCCTGTTCCTCCGCGCTGAGGAGCAGGTCCGCCGCGGCCGCCGAGTCCCTGGCCGTCTCGGGCCGGCTCGACCCCGGGATCGGGATCACGGCCGGGGAGCGCGCCAGCAGCCAGGCCAGGCCGACCCGCTGGGGGCTGACACCGCGCTCCGCGGCGACGGCGTGGAAGGCCGCGAAGCGGTCCGCTCCCTCCGTCCGCGACGGCCCGTCCAGGGAGCTGCGGGCCAGCCCGCCCAGCGGACTCCACGGCAGGAACGCCAGCCCCAGTTCCGCGCACAGCCGCAGCTCCGGCTCGCTGCCCCGGACGGCGGGGGAGTACCGGTTCTGCACCGACACCAGCCGGTCGCCGAGGATCCCGTGTGCCACACGGATGTGGTCCGCGTCCGCGTTGGACACCCCGGCCAGCCGGATCGTGCCCGCGTCGAGCAGCTCCCGCAGGGCACCGACCGACTCCTCGAACGGCACCGCGGGGTCCGGCTTGTGGAGCTGGTAGAGGCCGATCGCCTCCACCCCGAGGCGCTTGCGGGAGGCCTCGGCGGCGGCCTTGAGGTGGCGCGGGTGGCCGTTCACCGTCCAGTCGCCGCCGGCCGGGCGGCCGCGGCCGCCCTTCGTCGCCACCAGCACGCCGGAGGTGTCACCGCCGTACGTGGCCAGCGCCCGGGCCAGCAGACGTTCGTTGTGGCCGGGCTCCGCGCCCGGCAGCTGGTAGGAGTCGGCCGTGTCCAGGAGGGTCACGCCCGCGTCGAGCGCGGCGTGCACGGTGGCCAGGGCTCGCTTCTCGTCCGGCCGGCCTTCGAGGGACAGCGGCATCGCGCCGAGCCCGATCGCGCTCACCGGCAGCCCGCCCAGTCTCCTGTACCGCATCTCAGCCGGCCTTTCCGAGCGTCTCGGCGACGGCACGCGGCAACCACTGCCGGGCGTCGGCGAAGGTGTGGCCGAGCCGGGTGGCACGGCTGTTGTCCATGCCGTAGGAGCGGCGGAAGGAGAACGGGGAGACCTCGCCGACGTCCACGGGCCGGAACACGGCCCGGCCGCCCGGGACGTGCGCGGCCACCGCGTCGCACAACTCCTCGGTGCTCAGCGTCCCGTGCGAGGCGGCGTTCACCGGCCCGGTGAACTCCTCGCCCGCCGCCCAGGCCAGGAAGTCCGCGATCTCCTCGACGTGGATGTACGTGGCGGGCCGGTTCACCACCGGCACGGTGATCGGCTCGCCGGTGCGGATCCGCTCCGCGTAGTGGGCCAGCCGTCCGGTGAAGTCGTCGCCCCCGCCCAGCACATGGGCCACCCGCACCGCCGTGTACGGCAGCGCCGGGCCGTCGGCCGCGAGGACCGCCTCCGCCTGCCGCTTGCCCTCCCCGTAGTGCGCCTCCAGGAACACCGGGTCGTCCCAGGGCAGTTCGAGATCGGCAGACACCGTGGCCGGGTCGACGGCCTCCTCGCGCACGAGGGCGGGGGAGTCCTCGTACTCGTACACCTCGACCGTCGAGGTCATCACATAGCGGCCGGTACGGCCGGTGAGGACACGGCGGGCGAGTGCCGCCTGGCGCGGGGTGTAGCAGACCTGGTCGACGACGACGTCGAAGGCGCGCGAGCCCAGCGCCGCGGTCAGCGACCGCTCGTCGTCCCGGTCGGCGACCAGCTGCTCCACCCCGGCCTGAGGCGGGGCGGACCCCCGGTTCAGCACACTGACCCGGTGCCCTTCGTCCCGCAGCCGTGCGATCAGACGCTTGCCGATGTAGCGGCTTCCACCGATGACCAGTACGTTCCTGACCTTTTCCATGGCCATAATTCTCCTGGCGTACATCCATGTACTGAAGGGGGAACCATGGGAGTTCAGGCCGCCACGCCGAAAGAACCACGGCATCTGCGCGCCACCGCCGACGAAACCTCGGTGGTCTTCGACGCGCTGGACCGGCAGATCCTCCACCTGCTCCAGACCGACGGCCGCATCAAGCTCAGCGAGCTGGGCCGCCGGGTCCGGCTCAGCCCGGCGGCGGTCACCGAGCGGGTGCGGCGACTGGAGGCCGCGGGCGTGATCAGCGGCTACGGCGCCCAGGTCGTCCCGGCCCGCCTCGGCTACGGCATCCAGGCGTTCATCCGGGTCAACCCGCACGGCGGCTACAACCTCAAGCACCCGAGGACCCTGGAGCTGATCGAGCGGCCCGAGGTCACCGAGGTGCACCACGTGGTCGGCGAGGACTGCTGGATCCTCAAGGTCGCCGTCCGGGACACCGTCCACCTGGAGGAGGTCCTGGAGGGCGTCTCCGCGCTGGGGCGCACGACGACGTCGATCGTGCTGACCTCCCCGGTGGAGCGGAAACCGCTGGTGCCTTGACGCGGGCGTCAAGGAATACGCGCACAACAGGAAATCCCCCGAGCAATTGCGCTCGGGGGATTTCCTGGCGTATATTTGTTTGTTCGTGACTTCAACCTGAAGGAAGTCACGTGAAGTTCAGTGAGCACAGTATATCCGGGCGGGAGTGGAATTGTCAAACACCGAATTTCCGGACGATGAATTGCGGCAGGAGCAGGAATTCATCGACGGGTTGTACGCACGCGTGGACGCCCTGCGCGGCGACACCGAGTCCTCCGTCACGGACGCGCTCGCCCAGGGCAACACGCCCATGCAGGCCAGACTCGAGCGGGACATCCTCGTCGCCGAGCGCTCGGGGCTGCTCGCCGCGCTGAACGCGGTGGACGGCTCCCTGTGCTTCGGCCGGATCGACCTCACCTCGGGCGTCACGCACCACATCGGCCGGATCGGGCTGCGCACCGACGACGCCGAGCGCACCCCCGTCCTGATCGACTGGCGTGCCGACGTCGCCCGCCCCTTCTACCTGGCCACCGGCCACACCCCGATGGGCCTGCGGCGCCGGCGGCACATCGCCACCGACGGCCGGCGGGTCTCCCACCTGCACGATGAGATCCTCGACCTCGGCGACGAGACCCGCACCGGCCACGAGGACCCGACGGGCGACGCCGTGCTGCTCGCCGCGCTCGACTCGGCCCGCACCGGCCGGATGAGCGACATCGTGCAGACCATCCAGGCCGACCAGGACCGCATCATCCGCGCCCCGCACCGCGGCGTCATGGTGGTGGAGGGCGGTCCGGGCACCGGCAAGACGGCCGTCGCACTGCACCGCGCCGCCTATCTGCTGTACGAGCACCGCGAGCTGCTCGCCAAGCGGGCGGTCCTCATCGTCGGACCCAACCCGGCGTTCCTCGGCTACATCGGCGAGGTGCTGCCCTCCCTCGGCGAGACGGGCGTTCTCCTCGCGACCGTCGGCGAGCTGTTCCCCGGCGTGAAGGCGACCGCGACCGACACGCCCGAGGCCGCCGCCGTGAAGGGCCGGGCCGGCATGGCCGACGTCCTCGCCGAGGTCGTCCGGGACCGGCAGGCGCTGCCCGACCCGGTGATCGCCATCGAGCACGACCGCGAGGTCCTGATGCTCGACGACGGTCTGGTGAACGTCGCCCGCGAGCGCACCCGCGCCGCCAAGCTGCCGCACAACGCGGCCCGCGAGCACTTCGAGGGCCACATCCTCAACGCGCTCACCGACCTGTACGCCGAGCGGATCGGCACCGACCCCTTCGACGGGTCCAGCCTGCTCGACCCCAGCGACATCACCCAGATCCGCGACGACATCGCCGACAACCCCGACGTCTGGTCCGCCATCGACCAGCTGTGGCCGGTGCTCACCCCGCAGCGGCTCGTCGCCGACTTCCTCGCCGCGCCCGAGGAGTTCCTGCCCGCCGAGGACGCCGAGGCCGTACGCCGCCCGGTGACCCGGCGCTGGACGGTCGCGGACGTGCCGCTGCTCGACGAGGCCGCCGAACTCCTCGGCGACGACGACCGGCTGGCCCGGGAGCGCGCCGCGCGCGAGCGGGAGGAGCAGATCGCCTACGCGCAGGGCGTGCTGGAGGTGTCGTACGCCTCCCGGACCTACGAGTTCGAGGACAAGGAGGACAGCGACCCCGACGGCAGCGAGGTGCTGTCCGCGCACGACGTCATCGACGCCGAGCGGTTCGCCGAGCGGCACGAGGAGGACGACCACCGCAGCGCCGCCGAGCGGGCGGCGGCCGACCGCACCTGGGCGTTCGGGCACATCATCGTCGACGAGGCGCAGGAGCTGTCGCCGATGGCCTGGCGGCTGCTGATGCGGCGCAGCCCGACCCGCTCGATGACCCTGGTCGGCGACCCCGCGCAGACGGCGGAGGCGGCCGGTGTCGGCTCCTGGGCGGGCATCCTCGCCCCGTACGTCGAGGACCGCTGGGAGCACACCCGCCTCGGCGTCAACTACCGCACCCCGGCTGAGATCATGGACGCCGCGGCGGCCGTGGTCCGCGCCGAGCACCCGGGGTTCGAGCCGCCGAGTTCGGTCCGCTCCACGGGTGTACGGCCGTGGGCACGGGCCACCGACGACCTCCCGGGCGCCGTCGCCAAGGCGGTCGGGGAACTCACCCCGGCCGAGGGGCGGCTCGCGGTGATCGCCCCGCGCGACCTCCACCGCGGCCTCGCCGCCCGGCTGGACGGCGTGACGGCGGGCGCCGAACCCGACCTCACGCAGACGGTCGTCCTCCTCGACCCGCGCCAGGCCAAGGGCCTGGAGTTCGACTCCGTCCTGGTGGTCGAGCCCGGCCGCTACGGCACCAGCGACCTGTACGTGGCCCTGACCCGGGCCACCCAGCGGCTCGGCGTGCTGCACACCGGGGAGCTGCCGAAGGCCCTGGCCGAACACTTCGGGTAGCCCGGCCGGCACGGGCTCTCCGACGCCCTGCGGGACTCGATGCCGCCGCTCACAGCAGCGGCCTCGGCTCCCGCAGGGCGTGCCCCCCAGGCCCTCAGGAGTCCGCCGCGCTCTTGCGCGCGCGGAACTCGGTCGCGTAGCCCGCGCTGATGGCGAGCCCGGCGGCGGACAGGGCGAAGGACATGCTCGCCCAGTTCATCCACAGGTAGGAGGGGTCCGCGGTGTAGACGGTGCCGTCCTGGCGGACGCAGTCGAAGCGCAGGGGCAGGTACGAGGCCCGGTGGTGGGAGAGGCCCTGGACCGTGTCCCGGTCGAAGCCGTCGAGGCAGGCCCGGGCCGGGACCGAGGAGGCCCCTTCGCCGAACTCCCACTCCGATTCCAGCACGGCGAAGAGCCCCAGGGAGTAGACGGACACGGCCGCCCAGGCGAACATCGTCGCCGCGCGGCGCAGCAGCAGCGGCAGCCAGGGCTCGGGACGGCCGGGAAACGCCATCGCGACGACTCCCGCGGCCGCGACCAGTGCGCCGAGGGCACAGACGACGGAGATGCCCAGACCGATCAGCATGCCGCCACCCCACCAGGGCCCGGCCGCACGGGCTGTGGCGGAAGCCACACCTCCCGTCACAGCGGTGTCACAACGGGCGGCGGCCGCCTACGCCGGGCGCAGCCACACCGTCGACAGCGGCGGCAGGGTCAGGCGGATGCTGGCCGGGCGGCCGTGCCAGGGCTGGGCCTCGGGCTTGACCGGGTCGGGGTTGGTGATGTCGCCGCCGCCGTAGCGGGCGGCGTCGGTGTTGACGGCCTCGTGCCAGGCGGGGACGTCCTCGGGCACGCCAAGGCGGTAGTCCGGGCGGACGACCGGCGCGAAGTTCGACACCGCCAGGATCGGGGTGCCCTCCGGATCCAGCCGCAGGAACGCGAGCACGTTGTCGTCGGCGGCGTCCCCGACGATCCACTCGAAACCGGCCGGGTCGGTGTCGAGGCGCCACAGCGCCGGGGTGGCCCGGTAGACGGTGTTGAGGTCGCGGACCAGGTCGCGCACGCCCCGGTGGTCGGGCTCGGCCCCGTAGCCCGGGTCCAGCAGCCACCAGTCCGGGCCGTGCGCCTCCGACCACTCGGCGCCCTGCGCGAACTCCTGCCCCATGAAAAGCAGTTGCTTGCCGGGGTGGGCCCACATGAAGCCGAGGTAGGCCCGGTGCCCGGCCCGCTGCTGCCACCAGTCGCCGGGCATCTTCGACACCAGGGAGCGCTTGCCGTGCACCACCTCGTCGTGCGAGATGGGCAGGACGTAGTTCTCGCTGTACGCGTACACCATCGAGAACGTCATCTCGTGGTGGTGGTACTTGCGGTGCACCGGCTCATGGCTCATGTACTGGAGCGAGTCGTGCATCCAGCCCATGTTCCACTTCAGCCCGAACCCGAGCCCGCCGAAGCCGCTCGGGCCCTCGTGGTGGGTGGCCCGGGTGACTCCGTCCCAGGCGGTCGACTCCTCGGCGATCGTGACCACGCCGGGCACCCTGCGGTACACCGTCGCGTTCATCTCCTGCAGGAACGCCACCGCGTCCAGGTTCTCCCGGCCGCCGTGCTCGTTGGGCGTCCACTGCCCCGCCTCGCGCGAGTAGTCGAGGTAGAGCATCGAGGCGACGGCGTCCACGCGCAGGCCGTCGATGTGGAACTCCTCGCACCAGTACAGGGCGTTCGAGACCAGGAAGTTGCGCACCTCCCGCCGCCCGAAGTCGAACTCCAGCGTGCCCCAGTCGGGATGCGCGGCCCGCAGCGGATCCTCGTGCTCGTACAGGGGCCGCCCGTCGAACTCGGCCAGCGCCCAGTCGTCGCGCGGGAAGTGCGCCGGCACCCAGTCCATCAGGACGCCGATACCGGCCCGGTGCAGCGAGTCGACGAGGTGCCGGAAGTCGTCCGGCGTGCCGAGCCGGGCCGTCGGCGCGTAGAAGCCGGTGACCTGGTAGCCCCACGAGCCGCCGAAGGGATGCTCCGCGACCGGCATCAGCTCGACATGCGTGAAGCCCAGGTTCTTCACGTACCCGGGGAGCTGATCGGCCAGCTGCCGGTACGTCAGTCCCGGGCGCCAGGAGGCCAGATGCACCTCGTACACCGAGAACGGCGCCTCGTGCGCCGGAGCCTCGGCGCGCCGGGCGAGCCACTCGTCGTCGCCCCACTCGTACGCCGAGGACGTGATGACCGACGAGGTCGCGGGCGGCACCTCCGTGCGCCGGGCGAGCGGGTCGGCGCGCAGCGTCTTCGAGCCGTCGGGGCGGGTGATGTCGAACTTGTACAGCTCGCCCTCGCCGATGTCCGGCAGGAACAGCTCCCACACACCCGACGAGCCCAGCGACCGCATGGCGTGGCCGGTGCCGTCCCAGAAGTTGAAGGTGCCGGCGACGCGCACGCCCTGCGCGTTCGGCGCCCACACCGAGAAACGGGTGCCGGTCACGCCCTCGTGGATCGTCGGGTGCGCGCCCAGCGCCGTCCACAGTTCCTCGTGCCGGCCCTCGCCGATCAGATGCAGGTCGAGGTCGCCCAGCGTGGGCAGGAAGCGGTAGGCGTCCTCGGTGTCCAGGAGCGTGCCCTCGTACGCGACGAGCAGCCGGTACGCCGGCACCTCCCGCAGCGGCAGCAGCCCGGAGAAGAACCCCTCGCCGTCGTCGTGCAGCTCCGCCCGCAGTTCCCCGGCGACCACCGTCACCGACAGGGCGTACGGCCGGAACGCCCGGAACGCGACCCCGCCGGGCACGGGGTGCGCGCCGAGCACGGAGTGCGGATCGTGATGCGTCCCGCCGAGCAGCCGCTCCCGGTCCACCGCGTCGACGGCGGGCGAGACGGCGATCTCCATCTCCGGCGGGACGACCTGGGCGGGGGCGGTCTTCTCGGCAGCGGCTTTCCTGACGCCCGCTGTCTTGGCGGGGGCTGTCTTGGCAGGGGCTTTCTTCGCTGCGGCCTTCGTGGCAGGGGTCTTCTTGGCGGTTGTCTTCTTGGCGGTTGTCTTCTTGGCGGTTGTCTTCTTGGCCGCGGCCTTCGTGGCAGAGGCGCCGGCGGCCGTGGCCCTGGCGGACCCGGCCTTCACGGTCGTGGCCTTCTCGGCGACAGCCTTCTTGGCCGTCGTCTTCTCGGCGGCCGTCTTCTTCGCCGCGGTCTTCTTGGCGGCCGTCTTCGTCGCGGCCACCTTCTTGGCAGTGGCCTTCGCCGCGGTCGCCTTCGCGGGAGCCGCCTTCTTCGCGACGGCCTTCTTCGCGGCAGTCGTCTTCGCCGCAGTCGTCTTCTTCGCCGGTGACTGCGCCGAAGCCGCCTTCTTGGCGGCGGCCTTCTTCGCCGCCTGTTTCGGTACCGCCGTCTTCTTCGCGGAACTCTTCCGCTGGGCGGCCGTCGGCTGCTCGGGGATCTTCTCCCCGGCCGTCTTCTTCGGGTGCGAACCGCTGGACTCGGAGCGGGGGGTCACGGGCGCAGCCTCCTGGGCGCAGGTGGGTCAGTCAGGTCAGGTGGCCGGACGAGGAGAGCCGGCTTATGGCGGCCAGCGGCACCGGCAGCCAGTCGGGGCGGTGCCGGGCCTCGTACACCACCTCGTAGATCGCCTTGTCCGTCTCGTAGGCGCGCAGCAGCACCGGGTCGGTGCGCGGATCGCGGCCGGAGGCCTCCGCGTAGCCGGAGCAGTAGGCGGACCGGCACGTCTCGGCCCAGTCCGGGTGGGGCGGATCGGCCGAGCGGGCCGCGTAGTCGAAGGACCGCAGCATGCCGGCGACGTCCCGCACCGCCGGCTGCGGCATACGCCGCTCGGGCAGGGGCCGGGCCGGCTCGCCCTCGAAGTCGATCAGCCACCACTCGCCGGAGGGGGAACGCAGGCACTGCCCGAGATGCAGATCGCCGTGCACGCGCTGCGCGGTCCAGGTGCGGCCCTCGGCGGCCAGATCGCCCAGCGCCGTGAACGCCGACCGCAGCCCGTCGGCGTAGGGCCGCAGCGCGGGCACCGCCTGGACGGCCGCCTCCAGCCGCTCGAGCATGCCGTCCACCATGAGCCGGAGCTGCATGTGACCGAGCGTGACCGTCGGCAGTGCGCGGGCCAGCGCCGTGTGCACCTCGGCGGTGGCCCGGCCCAGCGCCCGTGCCTCGGCGCCGAAGTCCTCGCCCTTGGCCAGCTCGCGCAACGCCAGCTCCCAGCCGTCGGAGGCGCCCTGCACGAACGGCTGGAGCACCCCCAGCACATACGGCTGGCCGGCGACGTCCGCCGGGCCCGCCGAGATCACCGGGTCCGCCGTGGGGTCGATGTCCGCGACCATCCAGGCCGTGGGCGCGGGCACCCGGGGGCAGTCCTCGCGGGCCAGTGCCAGCGGCAGCTCCAGATCGGGGTTGACCCCGGGCACGATCCGGCGCAGCAGCTTGAGGATGAACGTATCTCCGTAGACGACGGACGAGTTGGACTGCTCCGCGGTCACCACGCGCGGCACCAGCCCGGACCGGATGTCCTGGCCGAGGTCCCGCTCGAAGCGGAGCCTGCCGATCCGGGCCTGGGTGCGCAACGCCTCCAGGAGCAGCTCGGCGGGCCTGGGGTCGTGCAGGGCGTCGTAGACCGTACGGCCGGCCAGCGGCCCCGTCGCCACGTGTCCGATCAGCGCGGGCGCCAGCCGAGGCGGCAGCGCCTCGCGCACGCCTATCAGGAGCTGGTAGCAGTCGCCGGGATGGCCGGGCGCGCCGGAGGACGGCACGAGCGGCTGATGGGCGCGGACCAGCAGGTGGTACAGACCGAGCTTGGCACTTGCGGGGAGCAGCTCGGTGGCCTCGACCAGCGTGAACCCGGTGACCGGACGGCCCTTGCCGGCGAACCAGCGCTGCCGTGGCAGCCATTCCCGCAGCAGTGGATCGAGGGAGGCGAGAAGGCCGGGCGGGGTGGTGACGGTGCGTGTGACGGCTTCCGACATGACGTCGCGTCCTTTCACCCATGTGTGATGCGTCACCGGGTGGGGTGTCCTTCATGCGTGCCCCGGGCGGGGCAGGAGAAACGCCCCGCCGCGGGGGATTGGCGGCCTGCCCCGCGGATCAGGCCTCAGCAGGCCGTGCCGGGCCTCACGCGGCCCTCATACGGTGTCCCCGCGGAGCCGGAACCAGTAGAAACCGTGGCCCGCCAGGGTCAGGAGGTACGGCAGCTCGCCGATGGCCGGGAAGCGCACCCCGCCGAACAGCTCCACCGGGTGCCGCCCCTCGAAGGCGCTCAGATCCAGCTCCGTGGGCTGGGCGAACCTGGAGAAGTTGTTCACGCACAGCACCAGGTCGTCCTCGTACTCCCTGAGGAACGCCAGTACCGCGGGGTTGGAGGAGGGCAGCTCGGTGTACGTGCCGAGTCCGAACGCGGGATTCTGCTTGCGGATCTCGATCATGCGGCGGGTCCAGTGCAGCAGCGACGAAGGCGAGGACATCGAGGCCTCGACGTTCGTGACCTGGTAGCCGTAGACCGGGTCCATGATCGTCGGCAGGGACAGCCGCCCCGGGTCACAGGACGAGAAGCCCGCATTGCGGTCGGGCGTCCACTGCATCGGCGTGCGCACCGCGTCCCGGTCGCCGAGCCAGATGTTGTCGCCCATGCCGATCTCGTCGCCGTAGTACAGGATCGGCGAGCCCGGAAGGGCCAGCAGCAGGGCCGTGAACAGCTCGATCTGGTTGCGGTCGTTGTCGAGCAGCGGGGCGAGACGACGCCGGATGCCGATGTTGGCGCGCATGCGGGGGTCCTTGGCGTACTCGGCCCACATGTAGTCGCGCTCTTCGTCGGTGACCATCTCCAGGGTCAGCTCGTCGTGGTTGCGCAGGAAGATGCCCCACTGGCAGTTCGAGGGGATGGCCGGGGTCTTGGCCAGGATCTCGGAGACCGGGTAGCGGGACTCGCGTCGTACGGCCATGAAGATGCGCGGCATGACCGGGAAGTGGAAGGCCATGTGGCACTCGTCGCCGCCGCTCGGGTAGTCGCCGAAGTAGTCGACGACGTCCTCCGGCCACTGGTTGGCCTCGGCGAGCAGCACGGTGTCCGGGTACTGGGCGTCGATCTCCTTGCGCACCCGCTTCAGGAAGTCGTGTGTCTCCGGGAGGTTCTCGCAGTTGGTGCCCTCCTGCTGGTACAGGTACGGCACCGCGTCCAGCCGGAACCCGTCGATGCCCAGGTCCAGCCAGAACTTCAGCGCGGAGATCATCTCGTCCTGCACGGCCGGGTTCTCGTAGTTGAGGTCCGGCTGGTGGGAGAAGAAACGATGCCAGTAGTACTGCTTGCGGACCGGGTCGAAGGTCCAGTTGGAGGCCTCGGTGTCGACGAAGATGATGCGCGCGTCCGGGAACTGCTTGTCGTCGTCGGCCCACACGTAGTAGTCGCCGTAGGGCCCGTCGGGGTCCTTCCGTGACTCCTGGAACCAGGGGTGCTGGTCGCTGGTGTGGTTCATGACGAAGTCGATGATCACGCGCATGCCGCGCTGGTGGGCGGCGTCGACGAACTCCACGAAGTCGGCGAGGTCGCCGAACTCCGGGAGCACGGCCGTGTAGTCGGAGACGTCGTAGCCGCCGTCGCGCAGGGGCGACTTGAAGAACGGTGGCAGCCACAGGCAGTCGACGCCGAGCCACTGGAGGTAGTCGAGCTTGGCGGTGATGCCCTTCAGGTCACCGACGCCGTCGCCGTTGCTGTCCTGGAACGAGCGGACGAGCACCTCGTAGAACACGGCGCGCTTGAACCACTCAGGGTCGCGGTCCCTGGCAGGAGTGTCCTCGAACGTGTCCGGAACGGGTTCGTTGACGATCATGTTGTGGGTGACCCTCCGATCTGCGGGGTGGACGGTCGCAGCACCGTGAAGACGTGCGCGGGGCTCCGGCCCGGTTCGAGACGCACGTAGTTGGACCTGCCCCAGTGATAGGTCTCGCCGGTGAGCTCGTCCCGCACCGGCACCGACTCGTGCCAGTCCAGGCCGAGTTGCGGCATGTCCAACGAGACCGTCGCCTCCTGGGTGTGGTGGGGGTCGAGGTTGGCGACCACCAGAACCGTGTTCGAACCCTTCCGCTTCGAGTAGGCGATCACCGCCTCCTGGTCCGCGTCGTGGAAGTGGAGATCGCGCAGCTGCTGGAGGGCGGGGTTCTCCCGGCGGATGGTGTTGAGCCTGGTCAGCAGGGGGGTGAGGGTGTGTCCCTCGCGTTCGGCGGTGTCCCAGTCGCGGCGGGTGAGCTGGTACTTCTCCGAGTTGAGGTACTCCTCGCTGCCCTGCCTGAGGGGGGTGTTCTCGCACAGTTCGTAGCCGGAGTAGATGCCCCAGGTCGGGGAGAGGGTCGCGGCGAGGACGGCTCGGACCTCGAAGGCGGGGCGTCCGCCCTGCTGGAGGTAGGCGTGCAGGATGTCGGGGGTGTTGGCGAAGAAGTTCGGCCGCATGTAGGTCGCGGCCTCGCCGGAGAGTTCCGTGAGGTAGTCGGTCAGTTCCCGCTTGGTGTTGCGCCAGGTGAAGTAGGTGTAGGACTGCTGGAAGCCGATCTGGGCCAGGGTGGCCATCATGGCCGGGCGGGTGAAGGCCTCGGCCAGGAAGATCACGTCGGGGTCGGTGCGGTTGACGTCCGCGATGACCCGCTCCCAGAAGACGACCGGCTTGGTGTGCGGGTTGTCCACGCGGAAGATCCGCACGCCGCTGTCCATCCAGTGCCGCAGCACCCGCACGGTCTCGGCGATCAGGCCGTCCAGGTCGGCGTCGAAGGCGATGGGGTAGATGTCCTGGTACTTCTTCGGCGGGTTCTCGGCGTAGGCGATGGTGCCGTCGGGGCGGTGGTGGAACCACTCGGGGTGCTTCTGCACCCAGGGGTGGTCGGGGGAGCACTGCAGCGCGAAGTCGAGGGCCACCTCCATGCCCAGGTCCCGGGCCTGGTTCACGAACCAGGTGAAGTCCTCCAGGGTGCCCAGGGCGGGGTGGACGGCGTCGTGGCCGCCCTCGGGGGAGCCGATCGCCCAGGGCACGCCGACGTCGTCGGGGCCGGGGGAGAGGGTGTTGTTCTTGCCCTTGCGGAAGGTCGTGCCGATCGGGTGGATCGGGGGCAGATAGACGACGTCGAAGCCCATCGCGGCGATCGCCGGGAGGCGGCGGGCTGCGGTGCGGAACGTGCCGTGCGGCTGCTGCCGGGTTCCCTCGGAGCGGGGGAAGAACTCGTACCAGGAGCCGTACAGGGCCCGCTCCCGCTCCACCAGCAGCGGCAGGGGCTCGGAGGTGGTGACCAGGTCCCGCAGCGGATGCCGGGCCAGCACCTCCTCCACCTCAGGCGTCAACGCCGCCGCCAGCCGCGAGGCCGCCGGGCGGCTCTCGTCGCGCAGGGCGTCGACAGCGGCCAGGACCACGTCCCGCAGGGCGTCCTCCTCGGGTACGCCGCCGGCGGCCCGCTCGTAGAGGCGCGCGCCCTCCTCCAGGACGACGTCCGTGTCCATGCCGGCCGGGATCTTGATCTGCGCGTGGTGGCGCCAGGTGCCGACCGGGTCGCCCCACGCCTCCACGGTGAACGTCCACAGGCCGGGCTTCCCGGCGGTGACCGTGGCGCCCCACCGGTCCGTGCCGGGGGCCAGCTCCCGCAGGGGTGTCCATGGCCCGGGTCGGCCCTCGGGGTCCTTCAGGACGGCGTTGGCGGCGACCGCGTCGTGCCCCTCCCGGAACACGGTCGCCGAGATGTCGAAGGTCTCGCCGGTCACGGCCTTGGCCGGCCGGCGTCCGTGCTGGACGACCGGGCGGACATCGAGCACGGGTATGCGCCCGACGGCGGTCGCCTCGCCCACGGGGGGTGGTTGCGGGACCGGTGGACCGGCGTCGGCCGGGCGCACGGGGGGTGCCTCGCCGCCGGGCGCGTGCGCCCCGGTGCGGCGGGTCGGGGGTGGTGACGAAGGGTGCTTGGCGGGCATGACCGCTCCTGTCCGCGTCAACGTGGGTGGGCGGAGGTCTATGGGGAGGTGGGTCCTGCGTGGTGCTCCTGAGAGGGGTACCCGCAGGAGCCTTCCCACCCTATTCGGGTGGGCAATCCGGCACTTTGTTAACTACTCACGCGTATGTCGACACACAAGACCGGCCTCGTCCGCGACGGACGAGGCCGGCCCCTGTGTGTGGCTGCTCCTTCGCCCTACGGGTGCGGCACCCGCAGTAACTTGTCCGGCGAACCGATACCCCGGCCGGAGATCTTCCCGGTCGCCGCTCCAGCGGTCAGAGCCCTCCCGACCTGGGACGGAGTCGCTTTCGGATGATCGGCCAGATACAGCGCGGCCGCGCCCGCCGCGTGCGGAGACGCCATCGAGGTGCCCGAGAACGTGGCCCGCGCGGTGTCGCTCGCGGCGGCCGCGGAGGTGATTTCGACGCCCGGGGCGAAGAGATCGAGGGCCGGACCGTGGTTGGAGAAGGCCGGTTTTGTATCCCTGCGGTCGGTCGCGCCGACCGTGATCGCCTGCTGGACGCCGCCCGGGGAGTACAGCCCGGCCGGCCTGCCGTCGTTGCCCGCGGCGACCGTGTAGCTGACGCCGGAGGCGATGGAGGCGCGGACGGCGGCGTCCAGCCGGTCGTTGCGCGGGCCGCCCAGACTGAGGTTGGCGACCGCGGGCTTCCTCGCGTGCCGGGTCACCCAGTCGATCCCGGCGATCACCCGGGCCGTGGTGCCCGCGCCCGCCGCGTCCAGGACGCGTACGGAGACGATCCGGGCCTTCCCGGCGACGCCGTGCGTCTTCCCGGCGACCGTGCCGGCCACGTGCGTGCCGTGGCCGTTGGCGTCCGCCGCGACCTTGTCGTTCCCCACGAAGTCCCAGCCGTGGCTCGCCCGGCCCCCGAAGTCCCGGTGGGTGGTCCGGACGCCGGTGTCGATCACGTAGACCGTCACCCCGGCACCCGCCGACTCGGGCGGGGTGTAGCTCCGGTCCAGGGGCAGACTCGGCTGGTCGACGCGGTCCAGCCCCCAGGACGCCGGGGTCCGCTGTGCCCGGTCCAGCCGTACGCGGGTGTCCTGCACGACCGAGGCGACCCGGGGATCGGCGGCGAGCCGCGCGGCCTGTCTCGCGTTCGCCCTGATCGCGTAGCCGTTCAGGACCGTGCCGTAGGTGTGGCTTATGTCCACCCCGTAGGTCTCGGCCAGGCTCCTTCCGGCCCCCGAGGGTGCCCGCGTGCCCTCCTTCAGTGTCACCAGATAGCTGCCGTGCACGGAGCCGGGTCCTCCGGCGCCGAGTATCCGCCCTTCCGGTACGGCGTGCGCGGGCAGGGTGATGGCCGAAAACACCGCGGCGGAGATCGCCGCGGCCAGGCCCCCCGTCCAGCGCGGGCGCCGTGTACGCGTCCGTGCCATGGTCCGAGTTCCCCTCCTCGACTCGGCGTACGGCGGCCGTGCGACGCCGCGTGCGGCGGGCGCGGGCCGGTACGCCAGAGGCAGCCTCTCGTGACGCGTGAAACACCACAAGGACGCCTATGGGGGTGGAATCGGCCATATCCGTGAATGGTGCTGTTCAGGCCGATCGGGGGTCCGACGGCGGAGCCTCAGCGGCGGCGGCACATCCGCCGGTACTGTCGGTAGGAGACGTCGATGAAGCCCTGTGTCAAAGCCCTGCGTCAACCAGCGAACGCGCCGAGGTGGAACCCGTGAAGGCGATCCGTCGATTCACCGTCCGACCCGTTCTCCCCGACCCCCTCCGGCCGATCGGCGATCTGGCCCGCAATCTGCGGTGGTCGTGGCACACGGAGACCCGTGACCTCTTCCAGTCCGTCGACCCCGAGCGCTGGGCCGCCTCCGGGCGCGACCCGGTCCGGCTGCTGGGCAGCGTGCCGCCCGCGCGGCTCGCGGCCCTGGCCGAGGACCGCCGGTTCCTGCGCCGCCTCGCCTCGGTCGCGGGCGATCTGCACGACTACATGACCGGCGACCGCTGGTACCAGGCCCAGCCCGAGGAACTTCCCGCCGCGATCGCCTACTTCTCACCCGAGTTCGGCGTCACGGCCGCCCTGCCGCAGTACTCCGGCGGCCTCGGCATCCTGGCCGGCGACCATCTGAAGGCCGCCAGCGACCTGGGCGTACCCCTGATCGGCGTAGGGCTGCTCTACCGGCACGGCTACTTCCGCCAGACCCTCTCCCGGGACGGCTGGCAGCAGGAGCACTACCCCGTCCTCGACCCGAACGAGCTGCCCCTGGTCCTCCTGGAGGAGCCCGACGGCACCCCCGCCCAGGTCGCACTCGCCCTGCCCGGCGGCAAGCAGCTGCGCGCCCGGATCTGGCTGGCGCAGGTCGGCCGGGTCCCGCTGCTGATGCTGGACTCGGACGTCGAGGAGAACGACCTCGGCGAGCGCGGTGTGACCGACCGGCTCTACGGCGGCGGCAGCGAGCACCGGCTGCTGCAGGAGATGCTGCTGGGGATAGGAGGTGTGCGGGCGGTCCGGACGTACTGCCGGCTGACCGGGCACCCCGCTCCGGAGGTGTTCCACACCAACGAGGGGCACGCCGGGTTCCTCGGTCTGGAGCGGATCGCCGAACTCTGCGCGGCGGGCTCGGACTTCGACGCGGCGCTGGAGGCGGTCCGCTCCGGGACGGTCTTCACCACCCACACCCCGGTCCCGGCCGGCATCGACCGCTTCGACCGCGAGCTGGTCGCCCGCCACTTCGGCCCCGACGCGGAGCTGCCCCGCATCGACGTCCAGCGCGTCCTGCGGCTCGGCATGGAGACCTACCCCGGCGGGGAGCCCAACCTGTTCAACATGGCCGTGATGGGCCTGCGCCTGGCCCAGCGCGCCAACGGCGTCTCCCTGCTGCACGGCAATGTCAGCCGCGAGATGTTCTCCGGCCTGTGGCCCGGCTTCGACGCCGACGAGGTGCCGATCACGTCCGTGACCAACGGGGTGCACGCGCCCACCTGGGTCGCCCCGGAGGTGTTCCGGCTCGGCGCCCGGCAGATCGGCGTGCAGCGCGCCGAGGACGCGCTGACCGTCGGCGGCTCGGAACGCTGGGACTCGGTGGCGGACATCCCCGACCAGGAGATCTGGGAGCTGCGCCGGGGCCTGCGCGAGCAGCTCGTGACCGAGGTGCGCGAGCGGCTGCGGGCCTCCTGGCGGCAGCGCGGCGCCGGTACGGCCGAGCTGGGCTGGATCGACGGCGTGCTCGACCCGGACGTCCTCACCATCGGCTTCGCCCGGCGCGTCCCCTCGTACAAGCGTTTGACGCTGATGCTGCGCGACCGTGACCGGCTGATGGACCTGCTGCTGCACTCCGAGCGGCCGGTCCAGATCGTCGTGGCGGGCAAGGCGCACCCCGCCGACGACGGTGGGAAGCGGCTGGTGCAGGAACTGGTGCGGTTCGCGGACGACCCGCGCGTGCGGCACCGGCTGGTGTTCCTGCCCGACTACGGCATGGCCATGGCGCAGAAGCTGTACCCGGGCTGTGACATCTGGCTGAACAATCCGCTCCGGCCGCTGGAGGCCTGCGGCACGTCCGGCATGAAGGCGGCGCTCAACGGTTGTCTCAATCTGTCCGTCCTCGACGGGTGGTGGGACGAGTGGTTCCAGCCCGACTTCGGCTGGGCCATCCCCACGGCCGACGGTGTCGGGACCGACCCGGACCGCCGCGACGACATAGAGGCCGCGGCGCTGTACGACCTGCTGGAGCAGCGGGTGACGCCCCGCTTCTACGAGCGCGGCCGCAGCGGGCTGCCCGACCGCTGGATCGAGATGGTCCGCCGGACCCTGAGCCTGCTCGGGCCGAAGGTGCTGGCCGGGCGCATGGTCCGCGAGTACGTCGAGCGGCTCTACGCGCCGGCGGCCCTCGCGCATCGCTCGATGGGGCCGGACCCCGCGCGTGAGCTCGCCGAGTGGAAGGGCAGGGTGCGGGCCGCCTGGCCTGGGGTCACCGTCGACCATGTGGAGACGTCGGTGTCGGAGGCGCTGGCGGAGCTGGGTACGACGCTGGGGCTTCGGGTGCGGGTCGGGCTCGGGGATCTCGGGCCGGATGATGTCGAGGTTCAGGTGGTGTCGGGGCGGGTGGACGAGGAGGACCGGATCGGGGATGCGGCGGTTGTGTCCCTGAAGCCGGTCGGGTCCCCCGGGGAGGACGGGCGGTGGGTGTATGAAGGGGCCTTGTCGCTGGATCGCACCGGGCCTTTTGGGTACACGGTGCGGATCCTGCCGGCTCACCGGCTGCTCGCCTCCAGTGCGGAGTTGGGCTTGGTGGCCGGGCCTTCTGAGGAGCTGGTCTCGGCTGCGGGGTTGTTGATGCGGTGAGTTCGCCGTCTGCGGGCGCGTGGGGGCTGGTCGCGCCCACGCGGCGGAGCCGCAAACAGATACAGCCCCGCGCCCCTAGGTGCGCGCGGCGGAGTAGCAAATAGATACAGCCCCGCGCCCCTAGGTGCCGTCACCACCCTGCGTTGCGATGTTCCGTAGGACTGTGCCGCAGCGGCGGGCATACGCGTGCTGGAACCCCCTGGTCGCCGGGCCGCCCGCCCTCGCGTACCACTTGGCCGCGCGGCTGAACGCGTTCACCGTCAGCCACACCGTGCCGTCTCCCGTGCGGTCGACCACGAAGGACTCCTCGCCGCTCTCCGGGTGGCCAGGCAAGGTGCCGTAGGCCCAGCCCGCCCTGCGGGGTTCCTCCAGGGTCCACACCACGCGGCAGGGGGCCTTGATCATGCCGGCGAGGGTGACGGTGACGTCGACGCCGGGGGCGGCTCGCTCCGCGCTCGCGTCCAGGCCGACGCCCATGGCCCGGTGCATCTCCCAGGTGAGCACCGCCTCCGAGGCCCGTTGGAAGACCTCCTCGCCCTCCCCCAGGCGGGTGCGCACGTTCATGGGGTGGAAGCCCGGCGGGCAGAAGTGCTCCTCGCGGGTGGCGCCGACATCGGCGTAGGTGAAGTCCTCCGAAGACATGGTCCCCAAGAGTAGGGCGGTACCCGGAGCCGCCGTGGCTCCGGGTACCGCCCGTGGGTCGTCCTTCGGTCAGCCGACGTTGACCGCGGACCAGGCGGCGGCGACCGTCTTGTACTCGGTGCTGCTCGCGCCGTAGAGCGCCGAGGCCGCGTTCAGGGTCGCCGTGCGGGCCTGCGCGTACTTGGTCGTCGACGTCATGTACGTCGTCAGCGCCTTGTACCAGATCTGCAGCGCCTTGGTGCGGCCGATGCCGGTGACCGTGGAGCCGTTGGAGGTGGGCGAGTTGTAGGTCACGCCGTTGATGGTCTTCGAGCCGCTGCCCTCGGACAGCAGGTAGAAGAAGTGGTTGGCGGGACCGGAGGAGTAGTGGACGTCCACGCCGCCGAGGCTGGAGGACCAGGCGTCCTTGGACGAGCCGTCCTTGCTGGGCTTGTCCATGTAGCGCAGCGGGCTGCCGTCGCCGTTGATGTCGATCTCCTCGCCGATGAGGTAGTCACCGACGTCGGAGGAGTTGTTCGCGTAGAACTCGGCGCCCGCGCCGAAGATGTCGCTGGTGGCCTCGTTCAGACCGCCGGACTCGCCGCTGTAGTTGAGGCCGGCCGTGGCCGACGTCAGACCGTGGCTCATCTCGTGGGCGGCCACGTCGAGCGAGGTCAGCGGGTTGGTGTTGCCCTCGCCGTCGCCGTAGGTCATGCAGAAGCAGCTGTCCGACCAGAAGGCGTTGACGTAGGCGTTGCCGTAGTGGACGCGTGAGTAGGCGGCCTTGCCGTCGTTGCGGATGCCGCTGCGGCCGAAGGCGCTCTTGTAGAAGTCCCAGGTCACCTGGGCGCCGTAGTGCGCGTCGGCGGCGGCGGTCTCCAGGTTGGACGGGTTGCCGGTGCCCCAGACGTCGTCCGCGCCGGAGAACAGGGTGCCGGTGCCGGAGGTGCCGCGGTTCAGGTTGTACGTCTTGTGGCCGCCGCGGGTGCTGTCCGTCAGGTTGTACGTCGACCCGGACTTGGTGGTCGTGAGGTCGACCTTGCCGCTGTACGTGGTGTTGCCGGTGCCGGTCTCGATGGCCTGGTGCTCGTAGAGCTTCTTGCCGGTGGCGGCGTCGGTGACGACGTGCAGCTCGTTCGGCGTGCCGTCCTCCTGGAGGCCGCCGACGACGGTCTCGTAGGCGAGCGTGGGCTTGCCGTCGGCGGCCCAGATCACCTTGCGGGGAGCGGAGTTCGCCTCGGTCTTCTCCGAGCCGGCCGCCTTGGCGAGCGTCACGGCCTGCTTCTCGGCCTTGGCGGCGGCGACCGCCGGCTTGAGGGAGGCGACCTTGATGGCGGCCTTCGTCGCTCTGGTCACGCCCTTGGCCGCGCCGGACTTCGACTCGTGCACGACGAGGTCGCCGCCGAGGACCGGCAGGCCCGCGTAGGTGCGCTCGTAGCGCGTGTGGACCGCGCCGTCGGCGTCCTTCACGACGTCCTTGACGACCAGCTTCTCCTGTTCGCCGAGGCCTATCTCGTCGGCGGTCTTCGGGGCGTCCGCCTGCTGCTCCTTGACGAGAGCCGTGCGGGCGGGCGCGGAGAGCAGGACGGGGGCGGCGGCGAGGACCGGCTTGGAGGAGGAGTCGGCGGCGACGCTGCTGCCGGAGGTCAGACCGGTGGTGAGCAGGGCGCCGGCGGCGACGGCGGTGGCGATGGCCAGGGTGGTGCGCTTGTGACGCGCGTAGAGGGGGGTCACACGAGCTCCTTGATGTGGGGGAACTGCTGGGGTGCTGTGCGGCGGGTGGGGGAAGAGTGGCACCAAGGGCGCGTACATGTCAGGAGTAACGCGTGATGTTGGCCGGAAATCGACGACAGTCCGACGGGTCCGGGCATGTGAAGCGGGCGCCGTCCCGGGGGAGTCGAACCCACCGGGGCGGCGCCCTGACTCAGAGGCCCGCCGGCCTACGGGAAGGTGAGCTTCCAGCTGTTGATGTAGCCGGTGTCGATGGCCGCGTTGTCCTGGACCCGCAGCTGCCAGGTGCCGTTGGCGACCTCGGAGGAGGCGTTCACCGTGTAGGTCTCGTTGATGTTGTCCGCGCTGCCGCCGGTGTTGTAGCCCTTCAGCGTGTACGCCGTGCCGTCGGGGGCGACCAGATCCACCTTGAGGTCACCGATGTAGGTGTGGACGATGTCCACGGCGACCTGGAGGTTGGCGGGCGCGTTGCCCGTCCGGCCGGTGACGGTGACCGGCGAGGTGACCGCCGCGCCCCGGTCCGGGATCGCCACGTCGGCGGCGTTCTCGAAGGACGTACCGCCGCCGCCCCCGTCGCCGGGACGGGTGCCGACGTTGATGCCCGCCCACGCGTGCTGGACCGCCTTGTACTCGGCGCTGTCGGTGCCGTAGAGCTCACCGGTCGCGGCGAGGGTGCCGGTGCGGGCGCCCGCGTAGTTGGTCGTCGAGGTGAACTTCGTGGTCAGCGCGCGGAACCAGATCTTCTCCGCCTTGTCCCGGCCGATGCCGGTGACCGGAAGCCCGTCCGAGGTGGCCGAGTTGTAGGTGACACCGTTGATCGTCTTGGTGCCGCTGCCCTCGCTCAGCAGGTAGAAGAAGTGGTTCGCCGGGCCCGAGGAGTAGTGCACGTCGATCGAGCCGATGCCGGAGTACCAGCTGTCCTTGGACGCGCCGTCCTTGCTCGGCTTGTCCATGTAGCGCAGCGGGGTCCCGTCGCCGTTGATGTTGATCTCCTCGCCGATGAGGTAGTCACCGACGTCGGAGGAGTTGTTCGCGTAGAACTCGACGGTCGAGCCGAAGATGTCGCTCGTCGCCTCGTTCAGACCGCCGGACTCGCCGCTGTAGTTGAGGCCCGCGGTGTTCGACGTCAGCCCGTGGGTCATCTCGTGGGCGGCCACGTCGATCGACGTCAGCGGGTTCGCGTTGCCCGAGCCGTCGCCGTACGTCATGCAGAAGCAGCTGTCCGACCAGAACGCGTTGACGTAGTTGTTGCCGTAGTGGACCCGGGAGTACGCGCCCACGCCGTCGCCCTTGATGCCGCTGCGGCCGTGCACGTTCTTGTAGTAGTCCCAGGTCAGCGCGGCCCCGTAGTGGGCGTCGGCGCCGGCCGACTCCAGGTTGGAGGGCGTGCCGTTGCCCCACACGTCGTCGGGGCCGGAGAAGAGGGTGCCGGTGCCGGAGGTGCCGCGGTTGAGGTTGTACGTCTTGTGGTTGCCGCGGGCGCCGTCGGTGAGGTTGTACGTCGACCCGGACTGGGTGGTGGTGAGGTCGACCGTGCCGCTGTAGACCGTGTTGCCGGTCCCGGTCTCGATGGCCTCCCACTCGTACAGCTTCGCGCCGGTGGTGGCGTCGGTGACCACGTGCAGTTCCTGCGGGGTGCCGTCGTGCTGGAAGCCGCCGACGACCGTCTCGTACGCCACGACCGGCTTGCCGCTCGCGGCCCAGATCACCTTGCGGGGCTCGCGGTTGATGTCCGGGCTCTTGGCCTCGTCGGCCTTCCCCGCGGTCAGGGCCTGCTGCCGGGCCTTGGCGACGGACACCGCCGTCTTCGTCGTGGCGGGCTTGATCGCGGCGCGGGTGGCCTTGGTGACGGCCGCGGTGGCGTCCGCCTTCGTGCTCTCGACGACCAGGTCGCCGCCGAGGACGGGCAGGCCCGCGTAGGTGCGCTCGTAGCGCGTGTGCACGGTGCCGTCGCGGTCCTTCAGGACATCGCGGACGACCAGCTTCTCCTGGGCGCCGAGGCCCAGGTCCTTCGCGGTCTCGGCCTTGCCCGCGTTCGCCTCCCGGATCAGGGCGGCGCGCTGGGCGGGGGTGAGTTTGACCGATTCCGAGCCCGGCTTCGCCTTGCTCGCGGCCGCCGGTGCCCTGTCCTCCGGGGCCGCGGTGGCGGTGCCGGCCTGGACGGCGGTGGCGATCAGCGCGGCGACGCCGGCGAGGGCCACGGCCGCGGTACGGCGAGGGGTGTGGGGAGTGCGTCTGTGGGAGGTGCCTCTGTGCGAGGAACTGCTTCTCAACACGGACTCCTTCTGCATGGCCGGGGGTCGCCCGGCCTGGGGAGGTGGAGGTGTTGCAGTGGGGTTTCTGTGGAGCAGTCGTGGGAAGCGTGGCAGGGGAGTGCGCTTTCTGTCAGGACCGCGTCAACAGTATGGCCGGAAAGGGTTCGTTGACCGGAAGTTCATGTTCGTTATACGGACTCTTGCGGTCCGGACCCTTCCCGGCCCTCGGGCAGGTCCCCGTGCCAGGAGTGCCACAGGGCCGCGTACGCCCCGTCGGCCGCCACCAGCTCGTCGTGCGTGCCGAGTTCGGTCAGCAGGCCGTCCTCCATCACCGCGACCCGGTCGGCGTCGTGCGCGGTGTGCAGCCGGTGGGCGACGGCGATGACGGTGCGCCCCTCGAGGACGGCGGCCAGGGCGCGCTCGGTGTGCCGGGCGGTCGTCGGGTCGAGCAGGGCGGTCGCCTCGTCCAGGATCAGCGTGTGCGGATCCGCCAGCACCACCCGGGCGAGGGCGAGTTGCTGGGCCTGCGAGCCGTCGGTGCGGCAACCGCCCAGGCCCAGCCGGGTGTCCAGGCCCTCCGGAAGCTCCCGCACCCAGGTGTCGGCGCCGACCACGGCCAGCGCGTCCCACAACTGCGCGGTGCTCGCGGCCGGTTCGGCGATCCGCAGGTTGTCACGGACCGAGCCGAGGAACACATGGTGCTCCTGGGTGACCAGGACGACCTGGCGGCGCAGCCGTTCCGGTCCGAGCCCGACCACGGGCACGCCGCCGACCGTCACCGCGCCGGCGGTCGGCGCGTCGATGCCCGCCATCAGCCGGCTCAGCGTGGTCTTGCCGGCCCCGGAGGGCCCGACCATGGCCAGCCGTTCCCCGGGCGTCACCGTCAGGTCGACGCCGCGCAGCACCTCGACACCCCCGTCGTAGGCGTAGCGCGCGCCGGTGACGTCGATGCGGTCGTCGGCCGGGTCGGGACACTCGCCCTCGCCGGGTGCGCGCGGAGCCAGGGCGAGCCCTTCCACCCGGGCGAAGGAGGCGCCGCCGGCCTGGAGTTGCTCGATCCGTACCAGGACCTCGTCCAGCGGCGCGCTCAACTGGTGCAGGTACAGCGCCGCCGCCACCACCGCTCCGAGGCTCATCGAGCCGGACGCGTGCAGCGCGCCGCCGACCACCAGCACTCCGGCGACCGGGAGGATGTACGACGTCTCCATCACCGGGAAGAACACCGAGCGCAGGAACAGCGTGTACAAGCGGGTGCGGCGGGAGGTCTCCAGAGCGTCCCGGCTCGCGGCCGTACGCCGCTCCTGGAGCCCGAACGCCTCCACCGTGCGTGCCCCGGCCGCCGTCGACGCCACGACCTCCGCGACGTCCGAGACGGCGGCGCCCTCGGCGAGATACCCGTCCCGGGCCCGGCGCAGATACCAGCGCAGCGCGATCCAGATCGGCGTCAGCGCCAGCACCGCGAGAGCGCCGAGCAGCGGGTCCATCAGGAACACCGCGGCGACCAGGAAGAGCGCCTGGACCAGGTTGACGAGCAGGACGGGACCCGCGTCGCGCAGGGTGTTGCCGACGGTCGTCACGTCCGCCGTCCCGCGTGCCGTCAGGTCACCGGTGCCGGCCCGCTCCACGACCGACGCGGGCAGGGTCAGGGCCCGGTCCACGAACCGCTCCCGCACCCGGGCCAGGGTCCGCTCCCCGAAGCGGTGCCCCACGTACCGGGCCCAGCGGGCCAGCAGTACCTGTGCCAGGGCAGACAGCAGGAGGAGCAGGGCCAGCCGGTCCACGGCGGCCGTCCCGCGCCCGGCCCGCACCTCGTCGATCATCCGGCCCAGCAGCCACGGCCCGGCCAGCGCGGCCACGGCCGCGAGGGCGTTCAGGCCGAGGACGACACCGAAGGCGCGGGCGTCGGCGCGCACGAGGCCGGCCAGGGCGCGCCGGACGTCGGCCCGTTCGGCGACCGGCAGGTGACCGTGGCTCATCCCACGACCTCCTCGGTGTCCCTCGCGACGAGGGCCCGGTAGCCGGGGTCGGTGGCGAGCAGTTCGTGATGGGTGCCGGAGGCTTCGACCTTGCCGTCCTTGAGGTAGTGGACGGTGTCCGTGCGGTCCAGGACGAGGGGCGAGGTGGTGGTCACGACCGTGGTGCGGCCTTCCCTCGCCGTCCGCAGCCGGGCTGCGACCGTGGCCTCGGTGTGGGCGTCCAGGGCTGAGGTGGGCTCGATGGCCAAGAGGACTTCCGGGTCGGTGAGGAGGGCTCTGGCCAGGCGGACGCGTTGGCGCTGGCCGCCGCTGAGGTTTCTGGCCTGGGCGTCCATGGGGGTGTCGAGGCCGTTCGGGAGTGACTGGATGATGTCATCGGCTGCGGCCGCGTGGAGCGCCTTCAGGGGGGCCATGTCGGGTTGTTCGGCGGCCGCGGGTGCGTTGTGGTTGTTCGCGCAGTTCCCCGCGCCCCTTAGAGGCGGGGCGATCATGTCCTGCAGGGTTCCCGCGAACAGGTCGGACTCATGGTCGGCCACCAGGATGCGTGACCGGATCTGGTTCAGCGCGATGTCGTCGAGGCGAGTGTCGCCCCACGTCGCGTTCGACGGGGCGTAGCGGCCCAGGCGGTCCACCAGCGTCGTCGCGTCCGCCGGGTGTTCCGACACCAGGGCCGTCAGCCGGCCCGGCAGGATGCGGACCCCGGACTCCGGGTCGTACAGGGCGGACGGCTCCGACGGCGCGTCCAGCGTGCCCGTGTCGGCCATCGGCTCAAGGCGCAGGAACCGTACGACCCGGCGTGCGCACACCACGCCACGGCTGATCTGGTAGCCGCACTCGACCAGGAAGGCCACCGGCCACACCAGCACCGCCGCATAGCCGTAGACGGACACCAGCTGACCCACCGTGATGTCGCCCTGCGCCGCGAGCCGGGCCGCGAGCCAGGTCACCACCGCGAGAAAGAGGGTCGGCAGCCCGGCCCCCAGTGCCTGCACCCAGCTCGCCACCGCCCCCACCCGATACCCCTGCTCACGCAGCCGCCGTGAGTCCTGCCGGAAGGCGTCCGCCACCAGCTGCTTGCCGCCCAGGCCGGAGAGGACCCGCAGTCCGCCCGCGAGGTCGCCGATCCGCGCGGTCAGCACGCCCTGCCGCTCGCGGTACTCCGCCTCCGACCCCTGCAACCGGCCGAGCAACGGACCGACCAGCAGCGCGAGCACCGGAATGCCGAGCAGCACGACCAGCGCGACCACCCCCGAGACCGACACCAGCAGCACGGCGATCACCAGATACCCCACGACCGCGCCGACCCCGGGCCCCACGACCGTCAGCGACTGGCTGACCGTCTGCACATCGCCCACGCCGATCGTGACGACCTCCCCGGCGCCCGCCTGCCGCCGCAGGGAGGCGCCCAGTCGCACCGCCTGTCCTACGACCACCTTCACCGTGCGGAAGTTGGCGTCCATCCGCACCCGGGTCATCGTGCGGTGCCGCATGATGCTCAGCCAGGCGTTGAACGCGCCCACCGCGAACAGCGCCCCGCTCCACAGGGCCAGCGCGCCCATGTCGCCGGGCTCGAGACCGTCGTCGATCGCCCGGGACATCAGATACGGCGTGGCCGCCAGCAGCACCATCCACACGGTGCCGAACGTGGCCCCGGCCGCACACCGCCAGGGCTGCCGGGCGACCAGCCACCACAGGTAGCGGCCACCGCCACGGCGATCCGGTGTGCCGGGGTCCTCGTACGCGTCGATCATCCGCCCGCCCTCCGCCGCCGCACTACGCGAGGCTGTCCCGCCAGGCCCGGTGCAGATCGGCGAACCTGCCCGTGCCCGCCACGAGTTCGGCCGGTCCGCCGTCCTCGACGATCTTCCCTTGCTCCATCACCAGGACACGGTCCGCGATCTCGACGGTCGAGAGCCGGTGCGCGATGACCACCGCCGTGCGCCCCCTCAGCACCGTCGCCATCGCCCGCTGCACCGCGCGCTCGCCCGGGATGTCCAGCGAGCTGGTCGCCTCGTCGAGGATCAGCACCGCCGGGTCGGCCAGCAACGCCCGCGCGAACGCCACCAGTTGCCGCTGCCCGGCCGAGATACGGCCGCCGCGCTTGCGTACGTCGGTGTCGTAGCCGTCGGGCAGGGCGCTGATGAAGTCGTGCGCTCCGATCTCCTTCGCCGCCTGCTCCATCTCCTCGCGGGTCGCGTCCGGGCGGCCGATCGCGATGTTCTCGGCGACCGTGCCGGAGAACAGGAACGACTCCTGCGTCACCATGACCACCCCGCGCCGCAGCTCGGGCACCGCGAGGTCGCGCAGGTCGACGCCGTCCAGCAGCACCCGGCCCTCGGAGGGGTCGTAGAACCGGGCCAGCAGCTTGGCCAGCGTCGACTTTCCGGCGCCGGTGGAGCCGACGACCGCGACCGTCTGCCCGGCCGGGATCGTGAGGTCGAAGCCGGGCAGCACCTCGCCGCCGGTGCGGTAGCCGAAGCTGACGCCGTCGAAGACGACCTCGCGGCCCGGGAGCTCGCTCGCCAGGGGCGGCAGCGGCCGGGGGTCCGCCGGCTCGGGGACGGACGGGGTCTGGGCGAGCAGCCCGGCGATCTTCTCCAGCGAGGCCGCCGCCGACTGGTACGAGTTGAGGAACATCCCGAGCCGGTCGATCGGGTCGTACAGCCGCCGCAGGTACAGCACGGCCGCCGCCAGCACACCGAGGGCCAGCGTGCCGCCCGCGACCCGGTAGGCGCCCCACAGCACGATCGCCGCGACCGCCGAGTTGGCGACCAGCCGCGAGCCGGTGACGTAGCGGGCCATCTCCAGCAGCGCGGTGCCGTTGGTCCGCTCGTGCCGCTGGTTGAGCACGCCGAAGTCCGCGTCGTTGACGGCCTCGCGGCGGAAGGCGCGCACCGGCCGGATGCCGTTCATCGTCTCGACGAACTTCACGATGACGGCCGCGATGGCGGTGGACCGCGCCCGGTACACCCGCCCGGCCCGCCGCTGGTACAGCCGCACGAGGGCGTAGAGCGGCACCAGGGACGCCACCGCCACGCCCCCGAGGCCCAGGTCGAGCCAGAGCAGCATCGCCGAGATGTAGACGAAGGACAGGACGACCGTCACGAGCTCCTGGAGGCCCTCCTCCAGCAGCTCGCGCAGGGACTCCACGTCCGCCGTGGAGCGGGAGATGAGCCGGCCCGAGGTGTAGCGCTCGTGGAAGTCGACGCTCAGCGCCTGCGCGTGGCGGAAGATCCGGCCGCGCAGGTCGAGCAGCACGTCCTGGCTGACGCGGGCCGCGGCGAGGACGAAGGCGTACTGCAGCGCGCCCGAGGCCAGCGCGCAGGCCAGATAGCCGGCGCCCACCGTGATCAGCGGCCCGTGGTCACCGGCCCGGAACGCCGGTACGGCACGGTCGATGGCGTACGCCACGAGCAGCGGGCCCGCCTGCACGACCGCCTGCTGGAGCAGCAGCAGAACCGTCGTGACCGTGACCCGGGCCCTCAGGGGTGTGAGCAGGGAGCGCAGCAGGGCGGCGGTGGCGCCCGGGGGAGTGGGCAGGACGTCCTGGTCGAAGGGGTCTCCGGTGGCGGGCGTCCGGTCGGCGGGTTCGTCGTCGGGTTTGCTGTCGGCCGGTGTGCCGGTGGCCGCCGTCATCGTGCGCCCTCCTCTTCCCCTGACATCAGGTGCGCGTACTCGGCGTTCGTCCGCAGCAGTTCGTGGTGGGTGCCGATGGCGGCGATCCGGCCGCCGGACAGCAGCGCGACCCGGTCGGCGAGCAGCACGGTGGAGGGGCGGTGCGCCACGATCAGCGCGGTCGTGTCCGCGAGGACGTCCCGCAGGGCGGCCTCCACCGCGGCCTCGGTGTGCACGTCCAGTGCCGACAGCGGGTCGTCCAGGACGAGGAACTCCGGCTGCCCGACGACCGCCCGGGCGAGCGCGAGGCGCTGCCGCTGCCCGCCGGAGAGGCTGAGGCCCTGCTCGCCGACCTGGGTGCTGGTCCCCTGCGGCAGGGCGTGCACGAAGCCGGCCTGGGCGACGGCGAGGGCGCGCTCCAGCTCCGGCGTCCCGGCCGTGCCGTCGGCCGCCCCCATGAGAACGTTGTCGCCGACCGCGGCCGAGAAGAGCGTGGGCTCCTCGAAGGCGACGGCGACCTTGGCGCGCAGGGCTTCCCTGGAGAGGTCCGTGATGTCGACGCCGTCGAGGGTGATGCGGCCCGAGGTCAGTTCGTAGAGGCGGGGGATGAGTGCCGTGAGGGTGGTCTTGCCGCTGCCGGTGGAGCCGACCAGGGCCATGGACTCGCCAGGGCGGATGTGGAGGTCGATGTGCTGGAGGACGGGCGGGGCATCGGGCGGGGCGTCGGGGTAGCGGAAGGTGACGCCGTGGAAGCGAAGTCCTCTGTCTCCCAGGGATGCTGACCGGCCGCCCACCGTGACCCGGCGCTCCTCCACCTCCTCGTCCATCACCTCGAAGTACCGCTCGGTCGCCGTCGCCGCCTCCTGGCTCATCGCCAGCAGGAAGCCGATCGACTCCACCGGCCACCGCAGGGCCAGCGCCGTCGACAGGAACGCCACCAGCGTCCCCGCCGACAAGCCCCCGTCGGCGACCTGCACGACCCCCACGACCAGCGCCGCGCCGATCGCCATCTCGGGCAGTGTCACGATGACGCCCCAGATCGCCGCCAGCAGCCGCGCCTTGCGCAGCTCCGTGCCGCGCAGCTTCCCCGACAGGTCCCGGAACGCCCGCGCCTGGCTCCGGTGGCGTCCGAACCCCTTGATGACGCGGATGCCGAGCACGCTCTCCTCGACGACCGTCGTCAGATCGCCGACCTGGTCCTGTGCGCGCCGCGCCACCTCGGCGTACCGCTTCTCGAAGACCACGCAGGTCACCATCACGGGCACGGCGGGCCCGAGGATCACCAGCCCCAGCGTCCAGTCCTGGAGCAGCATGATGACCACTCCGATCACTATCGTCACCCCGTTGACCAGCAGGAACGTCAACGGGAAGGCGAGGAACATACGGAGCAGCATCAGGTCCGTCATCCCCCGCGACAGCAACTGCCCGGAGGCCCACCGGTCGTGGAAGGACACCGGCAGCCGTTGCAGGTGCCGGTACAGATCCGCCCGCATCGACGCCTCGACGTGCGCCAGCGGCCGCGCCACCAGCCAGCGCCGCAGCCCGAACAGCAGGGCCTCCGCGAAGCCGAGCAGCAGCAGGAGCAGCGCCCCGAGCCACACCCCGGCCGGGTCCCGCTCGGCGACCGGCCCGTCCACCATCCACTTCAGGACGAGCGGGATCACCAGGCCCGTGCTGGAGGCGACTATCGCCACGAACACGGCGCTGAACAGCCGTGCCCGCGCGGGCCGCACGTACGGCCACAGGCGCAGCAGCGTGCGCACGGCAGAACGGTCGGGGGCGGGGGCAGATGTCGTGGCCATCAGCAGTGAGCCTACGGATCGCCACTGACACTGCCCACCGAGTTTTCTCCGAGTCCGGGTCCGTCCTTGGTCCTACGACCTGCGTTTTCGGGGGGTCTTATGGCCGGCATCAGCCGATCGGCTGATGCCCGTTCGAGCGCGACGGGCGATGTGCGCGGACCCGCCGCACCGGGACCCTCGGTCCATGCCCGTCATCGAAGTCACCGACCTGCGCAAGGCCTATGCCGGCCGCCCGGCCGTGGACGGCGTCTCCTTCGCCGTCGAGGAGGGCGAGATCTTCGGGATCCTCGGCCCGAACGGCGCCGGCAAGACCACCACCGTCGAGTGCGTCGAGGGCCTGCGCGTCCCCGACTCCGGCCGGGTCCGCGTCACCGGCCTCGACCCGGTCGCCGACCACGAGCGCGTCGCCCAGGTCCTGGGCGCCCAGCTCCAGGAGAGCCGGCTCCAGCCCAAACTCACCGTCCGTGAGGCGCTGGAGCTCTACAGCGCGTTCTATCCGCGCCCCGTCGACTGGCGTCCGCTGGCCGAACGCCTCGGCCTGCAGGAGAAGCTGACCACCCGGTTCGCCAAGCTGTCGGGCGGCCAGAAGCAGCGCCTGTTCATCGCGCTCGCCCTGATCGGCGACCCCCGGGTCGTCGTCCTGGACGAGCTCACCACCGGCCTCGACCCGCGCGCCCGCCGCGACACCTGGCAGCTCATCGAGGACATCCGCGCGAACGGTGTCACCGTCCTGCTCGTCACGCACTTCATGGAGGAGGCGCAGCGGCTCTGCGACCGGATCGCGGTGATCGACAAGGGCCGGGTGGCCGCCCTGGACACCCCGTCCGGGCTGATCCGCCGCTCGGCGGGCGCCACCGTCATCAGCTTCACCCCGTCCACACCCCTGGACGACCATGAGCTGAACACGCTCCCCGCCCTGGTGGCCGTCGAGAACAAGGACGGCCGGATCACGCTGTCCGGCACGGACGACACGGTCAACGCCGTGCTGTCGCTGCTCGCCCGCCACCACATCACCGCCCGTCAACTCCGCGTCACCGACGCCACGCTGGACGACGCGTTCCTGGACCTCACGGAGGCCTCGGCATGAGCACGGCACTGATCAACCCCGCTGTTCTGCGCAGCGAGTTCCGGCTCTTCCGGCGCGAGCCGGGCAGTCTCTTCTGGATCCTGCTGTTCCCGGCCCTGCTGCTGGGCATCCTCGGTTCCGTGCCGTCCTTCCGCGAGGCGCAGGACGGACTCGGCGGGCTGCGGATCGTTGACGTCTACGTGCCCGTCTGCGTCCTGGTCGCCCTCATCATGGCCGGGGTGCAGGCGATGCCGCCGACCCTCACCGGCTACCGCGAGAACGGCATCCTGCGCCGGCTGTCCACGACTCCCGTCCGGCCCTCGGCCCTGCTGGCCGCCCAGATGCTGGTGAACGGCGTGGCGGCCCTGGCCTCCGCGCTGCTCGCGCTCGCCGTCGGACGGCTCGCCTACGGCGTACGCCTGCCCGAACAGCCCGTCGGGTACCTGCTCGCGCTGCTCCTCGCCGTGCTCGCCGCCATCTCGCTGGGCGCGGTGATGTCGGCACGGGCCCGCACGACGAAGATCGCGACCGCGATCGGGACCGCGGTGTCCTTCCCGATGATGTTCTGCGCCGGGGTGTGGGTGCCCGTGCAGGCCATGCCGGACGTGCTGGGCCGCATCGTCCAGTGCACCCCGTTCGGCGCCGCCGCCCGGGCCCTGGACCAGGCCGCCGGGGGCGACTGGCCCGGCTGGGGCCACCTGGCCGTCCTCGTCGCGTGGACCGCGGTGCTCTCGGCGTCGGCCGCGCGCTGGTTCCGCTGGGAGTGACCGGTGCCCGGGGAGGGGACACGGCCGTGGCCGACACTGTGGGCATGACGGACGTGGCGGGTGTGGAGCAGCGGTGGGCGGCGTACTTCCGCTGGGGGCCGTACGGGATGCTCGCGGCGGGCACCGTGCTCGCCGCGGCCACGGTCGACGCGGTCGGCATGACCACGGTGGAGCGGTACGCCACCGTCGTCCTGGTCGGCGCAGCGGTGGCCCTCCAGGTGTGGTGGGGGCGCTGGTCCCGCGGCCGGCCCCTGGTCCCGTCGGTGCCGGGCGCCTGCTACTACTTCGTGCGCTGGGCGCTGGGATTCGCGCTCAGCTGGTTCAACCCGTTCTTCGCCTTCTACGCCGCCGCCGGATTCGTCGGCCCCGACCGGCTGCTGAGGGGGCGCCCCCTCAAACTCGGGCTGCTGGCGACCGCGGTGACCATCGCGGGGTCGCAGTCCGGTGGCATGCCCCTGCACGGGCCGCTGAACTGGGCGGTGTTCGGCGCACTGCTCTGCGTCCACATCGGGCTGCTGGTCGTCTTCGGCCAGTTGGCAGCGCGGGAGGAGGAACGCACCCGGATCCAGACCGCGAGCATCACCGAGCTGGAGCGCACCAACGCGGCCCTGCAGCAGGCCCTCGACGAGAACGCCGCCCTGCACGCCCAGCTCCTGGTGCAGGCCCGGGAGGCCGGAGTCGCCGACGAGCGCCGGCGGCTGGCCGCCGAGATCCACGACACCATCGCCCAGGGTCTGACCGGCATCATCGCCCAGCTCCAGGTCGTCGCGAACGCCCCGGACCTGGCCGTGGCCCGCACCCATCTCGAACGCGCCTCGGACCTGGCCCGGCACAGCCTCGGCGAGGCCCGCCGCTCGGTGCACAACCTCGCCCCCGTGGCGCTGGCCGACGCCGGACTGCCGGAAGCCCTTAAGAAGACGGTCGCCGAGTGGGGCGAACGGACGGGGGTGCGCGCCGAGTTCACGGTCACCGGCACCGACGAGCAACTCCACGAGGAGATCGCGGCCACGCTCCTGCGGATCGTCCAGGAGGCCCTGTCCAACACGGCCCGGCACGCGGCCGCCGGCCGGGTCGGTGTCACCCTGTCCTTCCTCGGCGACGAGGTCATCCTCGACATCCGCGACGACGGCCGCGGCTTCGACCCGCTCGCCGTCCCCGAACGCACCCGAGCCGGCGGCTTCGGCCTCGACGGCATGCGGGCCCGCGCCGAACGCGTCGCCGGGTCCCTCACCGTCGAGTCGGAGCCGGGCCACGGTACGGCCGTCTCGGCTCGCGTACCGTTGGTCCGCCATGACTGACGACGCCGCCGCGATCACCCTGCTCATCGTCGACGACCACCCCGTCGTACGGGACGGCCTGCGCGGCATGTTCGAGTCCGCGCCGGGCTTCCGCGTCCTGGGTGAGGCGTCGAACGGCGTCGAGGCGGTCGCGCTCGCCGCCGCCCTGGACCCGGACGTGATCCTGATGGACCTGCGCATGCCGGGCGGCGGGGGCGTGGACGCCATCCGCGAGCTGACCCGCACCGGCGCCCGCGCCAAGGTCCTCGTCCTGACCACCTACGACACCGACTCCGACACCCTCCCCGCGATAGAGGCGGGCGCGACGGGCTACCTCCTGAAGGACGCCCCGAGGGACGAACTGTTCGCGGCGGTCCGCGCGGCGGCGGAGGGCCGGACCGTCCTCTCCCCGGCCGTGGCCTCCCGCCTGGTCTCGGCGGTCCGCACTCCCCGGACCCCCGGCAGCGACACCCTCTCCGCCCGCGAGCGCGAGGTCCTGGCCCTCGTCGCCAAGGGCACCTCCAACCGCGAGATCGCCCGTGAACTCTTCATCAGCGAGGCCACGGTCAAGACACACCTGACGCATCTCTACGCGAAACTGGGCGTGAAGGACCGTGCGGCGGCGGTGGCCACGGCATACGAGCGGGGCATCCTCGGCTAGCCCGGGTACGGCAGCAGGCCCGCCGCGGTCCTCTCCCAGGACGTCTTCAGCTCGGTGAGCAACTCCGGCTGGTCGGGGGCGAGGTCGGCCTGTTCGCGCTGGTCCTCGGCCAGGTTGTACAGGTGGTCGGTGCCCTCGGCGTCCCGGTAGTACTTCCAGTCGCCGCGCCGCAGCGCCCGATTGCCGCGCACGCGCCAGAACAGGTCCCGCTCGGGGAGCCGTTCGCCCCGCAGCAGGTACCCGGCGAGGCTCGTGCCGTCCAGGGGATACCCCGGGTCGGGCCGGGCACCGGCCAGCTCCAGCAGGGTGGCGGTCCAGTCGGGGGAGAAGTTCGGCTCGTGGCTCACCTGACGGCCGTCGATCCGGGCGGGCCAGCGCAGGATCGCGGGCACGCGGATGCCGCCCTCCTGGAGCGAGAACTTCTGGCCGCTGAGGGGCCACAGGTACGACCAGCGCTCGCCGCCGTTGTCGCTGGCGAACAGCACGACGGTGTTCTCCTCCTGCCCGGAGCGGCGCAGGGCGGCGAGCACCTCGCCGACGGCCGCGTCCAGGCTCTGAACCAACTGCGTGTACTTCGCGACCGAGCCGCCGTCGTAGTGGTGCAGGGCCTTGCTGACCTCGGCCTGTGACGTCGCCGCCCGGATCTTCGCCGCGATCTCGGCGCCGGTCTCCTCGTCACCCTCGGCGAGCCAGGGCCAGTGCGGGGTGGTGAAGTTGAGGTTGAGCAGCCAGGGCCGGTCGTGGTCCCGGCCGACGTACTCGACGGCCCGCTCGGTGAGCACCGTCGTGTAGTACCGCAGGTCCTCGTACTCGGCGTCCCCCTCGTAGAGGTCGTGGCCGCCGAGCTGGCCGAGCTTGGAGAAGTACTCCAGCACGCCCCCGTGATTGCCGAAGAACTCGTCCCAGCCGGACTTGGTGGGGCTGTAGTCGGGCAGCCAGCCGCAGTGCCACTTGCCGATGAGCGCGGTGGCGTAGCCCGCCTTCTTCAGCAGGGAGGCGAGCGTGGGGTGGCCCGGGTCCAGGCCCTGCGACCGGTCGGCGATCGGCTCGGCGAGCCCGCCCTTCGTACGGCCCGGATAGCGCCCGGTGTAGAGGCTGAACCGGGTCGGGGAGCAGGTCGACGAGCCGGAGTAGGCGTCGGTGAACCGCACGCCCTGGCGGGCCAGCCGGTCCAGGTTGGGCGTCCTGATGTGCGGGGCGCCGTAGGAGGACAGGTCGGCCCAGCCGAGGTCGTCGCCCAGGATGACGAGAACGTTGGGGCGGCGCCCGGACCCGGCACCGGGGCGGGCCCTGAACGGCCGCTCGGCGGGGACGGCTTCGGCACCGGCGGCCGTACCGGCGACGGCACCCACGGCACCACCGCCGACGAGGGCACCAAGGGCACGACGGGAGATTTCGGGCATGCGGGGTCCTGGAGACTCGGAGAGGAGTGAGGGGGAGGGCGGCCACGGCTCAGCAAGGACGCTGCCAGCGGTCCGACGACGGGGTCAAGAAGATCCCCGCCGAGTTCACGGACCCGCAACGCCCCGCAACAAAGCGGCAGCCCTACCGGCGAAACGATGCCTCACCCCGCCACCCGCAGCAGCAGCACCGCCCGCGACGGCATCATGATCTCCGTCCCGGCCCGGTGCTCCACGCCCGGTGCCTCCCCCTGCTCCTCCAGGCTCGTGTCGACGACGACCTCGTACCGCTCCGCCCACGGCGGCCCCGGCAGTTCGAAACGCACCGGCCCCTCGCCCGCGTGCAGCACGGCGAGGAAGCTGTCGTCCAGGATCTGCGCCCCGCGCTCGTCCCGGCCCGGGATGTCCCGGCCGGACAGATACATCCCCAGCGTGGCGGCGGGTGCGTACCAGTCCTGCTCCGTCATCTCCGTGCCCCGGGACGTGAACCAGGCCAGGTCGCGCAGCCCGTCCGCGGTCTGGGGACGGCCCGAGAAGAACGCCCGGCGCCTCAGCACCGGGTGCCGGTGGCGCAGCTCGATCAGCCGGGAGGTCAGCTCGAACAGGGCGCGCCATCCGGGGTCCTCCAGCAAACCCCAGTCCACCCAGCTGATCTCGTTGTCCTGGCAGTACGCGTTGTTGTTGCCCCGCTGGGTGCGGCCCAGTTCGTCGCCCGCGACCAGCATCGGCACCCCGGTGGACAGCAGCAGCGTGGTCAGCAGGTTCCGCAGCTGCCGGCGCCGCAGGGCCCTGATCCCCTCGTCGTCCGTCTCGCCCTCGGCGCCGCAGTTCCAGGCCCGGTTGTCGTTCGTGCCGTCGCGATTGCCCTCGCCGTTGGCCTCGTTGTGCTTGCGCTCGTACGACACCAGGTCGCGCAGCGTGAAGCCGTCGTGCGCGGTGACGAAGTTGACGGACGCGTACGGCCTGCGCCCGCCCCAGGCGTACAGGTCGCTGGAGCCCGACAGGCGGTAGCCCATCTCCCGTACGTCCGGCAGCGCGTGCCGCCAGAAGTCCCGTACGGCGTTGCGGTACCGGTCGTTCCACTCCGTCCACAGCGGCGGGAACGCCCCCACCTGGTAGCCGCCCGACCCCACGTCCCACGGCTCGGCGATCAGCTTCACCCGGCGCAGCACCGGGTCCTGGGCGATGACCGCCAGGAACGGGGAGAGCATGTCGACGTCGTGCATCGAGCGGGCCAGCGCCGCCGCCAGGTCGAAGCGGAAGCCGTCCACGCCCATCTCCGTCACCCAGTACCGCAGCGAGTCCGTGATCAGGCGCAGCACCTGCGGCTGGACCACGTGCAGGGTGTTGCCGCAGCCGGTGTAGTCGGCGTAGCGGCGGGGGTCGTCCTGGAGGCGGTAGTAGCCGCGGTTGTCGATGCCCTTCAGGGACAGCGTCGGGCCGAGTTCGCCCGCCTCCGCCGTGTGGTTGTAGACCACGTCGAGGATGACCTCGATCCCGGCCGCGTGCAGGGCGCGCACCATGCGCTTGAACTCGCCGACCTGCTCGCCCCTCGTCCCGGAGGCGGCGTAGGCCGCGTGCGGCGCGAAGTAGCCGACGGAGTTGTAGCCCCAGTGGTTCCCGAGGCCCCGGCGCAGCAGATGGTCCTCGTGCGCGAACTGGTGCACCGGCAGCAGCTCCACCGCCGTCACGCCCAGCCTCACCAGGTGCTCGATCGCGGCCGGGTGCGCGAGCCCGGCGTAGGTGCCGCGCAGTTCCTCCGGGATGCCCGGGTGCAGCGCGGTGAAGCCCTTGACGTGCACCTCGTAGATCACCGAGTCCGCCCACGGCGTCTTCGGCCGGCGGTCGTCGGCCCAGTCGTCGTCATCGTGGACGACGACGCCCTTGGGGACGTACGGCGCCGAGTCCCGGTCGTCGCGCACGGTGTCGGCGACATGCTGCTGCGGCCAGTCGCGCACATGCCCGTACACCTCCGGCGGCAGGCCGAAGTCGCCGTCCACCGCCCGCGCGTACGGGTCGAGGAGCAGCTTCGCCGGGTTCCAGCGGGCGCCGGTCCACGGGTCCCAGCGGCCGTGCACCCGGTAGCCGTAGCGCTGTCCGGGCAGCACCCCCGGGACGAAGCCGTGCCAGATCTCGTGGGTCAGCTCGGTCAGCCGGGCCCGCGACTCCTTGCCCGCCTCGTCGAAGAGGCACAGCTCGACCCCCTCCGCCCCGCCCGCCCACAACGCGAAGTTGGTCCCCGCCACCCCGTCCGGGCCGACCCGGAACCGGGCGCCCAGCGGTGTCGACGCGCCCGGCCAGACGGGCACCATGGGCGGCGGTGCGGGCCGCCGTACGCCGTTCGCGGCGGCGGCCTGGCGCCCGTTCCCGGTGGCCTGACGGCCGGCCACCGCCTCCTGCTCGGCTGCGCTGGACACCTGTCAGCCTCCCGCGGCTCGTGGAACGACGGGTGACAGAGGGGTGCGGTCCTGTACTGCGGCCCGGGCCGCGGCTCCCCTGCGCGTCGTCCTCCCCACTGTTCTGCCCAGAGCGTGGGTCGCACTCACGTTTCACCGGGGGCGGGCATGGTCGTTTCCCGGGGACGCGGCCGGTCGTTGGGTACCCGTGAGGCACGTACAAGGGCGCGCGCGGCGCGCGAGGGCCGCGCTGGCCGCCGTAGTGACATGGGCAGGGCTGCTGGCCGGGGCCACGGGCTGTACCTCGGACGACGCGGGCGGGATCGCCGGGGCGTTCGGCGCGCCCCCGGCGCCCGAGGACGTCATCAAGGTCTCGCCGGACGACGGCAGCAGGGGCGTGCGCCCCGGAAGGACGCTGCGGGTGCGCGTGCCCGACGGCAGGCTGGAGTCGGTGAAGGTCACCCGGTCCCAGGACGCGCAGGAGTCCCCGGTGCCCGGGCGGGTCTCGCCCGACGGCCTGACCTGGGAGCCCGACGAGAAGCGCCTGGGGCTCGCCGCCGAGTACACGGTCGACGCGGTGGCCGTGGACGGCGACGGCCACCGCTCGGCCCGGCACACCACCTTCACGACGTACGTCCCCGAGGAACGCTTCATCGGCTACGTCGCCCCGGAGAACCGTGCCACGGTCGGCACCGGCATGATCGTCTCCCTGGAGTTCAACCGGGAGATCGTCGACCGGGCCGTCGTCGAACGCGCGGTGCGGGTCACCTCCCGCCCGGCCGTCGAGATCCGCCCGCACTGGTTCGGCCGGAGCCGCCTCGACTTCCGCCCCGAGGACTACTGGAAGCCCGGCACCCAGGTCACCGTCGACCTGCGCCTGCGCGACGTCGAGGGCGCGCCCGGGGTCTACGGTCTGCAGCACAAGACGTTCTCCTTCACCGTCGGCCGCGGCCAGGTCTCCGTGGTCGACGCCGCCCGGCACACCATGGAGGTCCGGCGCGACGGCGAGACCCTCGCCACCGTCCCGGTCACGGCAGGCGCCCCCGAGACGACCACGTACAACGGGAAGATGGTGGTGACCGAGATGCTCGACGTCACCCGCATGAACGGCGCCACCGTCGGCTTCAAGAAGCGCGACGGCAAGGGCGAGTACGACATCCCGGACGTCCCGCACGCCATGCGCCTGACCGACTCCGGCACCTTCCTGCACGGCAACTACTGGGCGGACCACACCGTCTTCGGGCGGAGCAACGTCAGTCACGGTTGCATCGGACTGCGCGATGTGAAGGGCGGCGGCTCGGCCACCCCGGCCGGCTGGTTCTTCGACCGCAGCCTGGTCGGGGACGTCGTCGAGGTCGTCAACAGCAAGGACGAGGAGGTCGCTCCCGACAACGGCCTCGGAGGCTGGAACATGGGCTGGAACGCGTGGAAAGCGGGCAGTGCGGTGAAGTAGTCCGACAGGGGCGGATCGACCCGGCGTTCCGTTGGGACGGAACAGTGACATTCGAGGGCCGCCGGTGCCCGGCACCTTGTGGTTACTATGCGCCGGGGCGCGGGGGACGCGCAGGGGTTGTGGGCCTGACCAGGCCCGGGGAGGGGAGAACGACTTGAACGGGCGACCGATATCGGGGGCGTCGGTTGGGGGCAGGCACGGACTGCTCGCGCTGATACTCGGCGGGATGCTCCTCGCCGTCACGGCGTGTGGCGGCGGGGAGAGCGGAGCCGGTGCCGGCGGGGGCACCGGCAAGGGCTCGGACACCGCGCAGAGCAAACAGTCCGAGGCCGTGGTGAGCATCACCCCCAAGGACGGCGCCAAGTCCGTCGACACCAGCGGGAAGCTGAAGGTCACGGCCGCCAAGGGCAAACTGACCGAGGTCGAGGTCAAGGACGCCAAGGGCAAGAAGGTCGACGGCGAGATATCCGGCGACGGCGCCACCTGGACGCCGGCCGGCCATCTGGCCGCCGCCACCAAGTACACGGTCCACGCGCTGGCCAAGGACTCCGAGGGCCGCACGGCCGCCGAGGACGCGGACTTCACCACGCTGACGCCCAAGAACACCTTCACCGGCACCTTCACTCCCGAGGACGGCTCGAAGGTCGGCGTCGGGATGCCGTTCTCCATCCGCTTCGACCGGGGCATCACCAACCCGGACGACGTCGAGAAGGCCATCCGCATCAAGACGGAGCCGGCCGTGGACGTCGAGGGCCACTGGTTCGGCAACGACCGTCTCGACTTCCGTCCCGAGAAGTACTGGAAGACCGGCACCAAGGTGACGGTCGACCTGAACCTCGACGGCGTCGAGGGGCGCTCCGGCGTCTACGGCGAGCAGGACAAGACGGTCGACTTCACCATCGGCCGCAACCAGGTCTCCGTCGTGGACGCCAAGAAGCTCACGATGAAGGTCATGCGCGACGGCAAGCTGTTCAAGACCATCCCGGTCACCACCGGCAAGCCCGGCATGGAGACCTGGAACGGCCAGATGGTCGTCAGCGAGATGCTCCCGGTGACCCGGATGAACGGCGAGACCGTCGGCTACGGCGGCGAGTACGACATCAAGGACGTCCCGCACGCGATCCGCCTCACCACCTCCGGCACCTTCCTGCACGGCAACTACTGGGCGGGCGGCGCCTTCGGCGAGTACAACGCCAGCCACGGCTGCATCGGCCTGCGCGACGTGCGCGGCGGCTGGGACAAGAAGGTGCCGGCCGCCTGGTTCTTCAACCACTCGATGATCGGCGACGTGGTGGTCGTCAAGAACTCCGAGGACCGCGTCGTCGACCCGGACAACGGGCTCAACGGCTGGAACATGTCGTGGGAGAAGTGGAAGAAGTAGCTCCACGATGACCTGAAGGCCCCGGTGTGACGGACCGCACCGGGGCCTTCGGCGTTAGTCCTGGTTAACCTGCTGCCCATGACCGTCTCTCTCGAAGTCGCTGAAGGCGTCGGCACGCTGCGTCTCGACCGCCCGCCCATGAACGCGCTGGACATCGCCACACAGGACCGGCTGAAGGAACTCGCCGAGGAGGCCACGCGCCGCGACGACGTGCGGGCCGTGGTGGTCTACGGCGGCGAGAAGGTGTTCGCGGCCGGCGCGGACATCAAGGAGATGCAGGCGATGGACCACGCCGCGATGGTCCTGCGCGCCCGCGCCCTGCAGGACTCCTTCACGGCGGTGGCCCGCATCCCCAAGCCGGTCGTCGCGGCCGTGACGGGCTACGCGCTCGGCGGCGGCTGCGAACTCGCGCTGTGCGCCGACTACCGCATCGCCGGCGAGAACGCCAAGCTCGGCCAGCCCGAGATCCTGCTCGGCCTGATCCCCGGCGCGGGCGGCACCCAGCGCCTGGCCCGCCTGGTCGGCCCCTCCAAGGCCAAGGACCTGATCTTCACCGGCCGGATGGTGAAGGCCGACGAGGCCCGGGAGATCGGCCTGGTGGACCGGGTCGTCCCCGCCGACGAGGTGTACGCGCAGGCGCACGCCTGGGCCGCCAAGCTGGCACAGGGCCCGGCCCTCGCGCTGCGCGCCGCCAAGGAGGCGATCGACGCCGGCCTGGAGACGGACATCGAGACGGGCCTGACCATCGAACGCAACTGGTTCGCGGGCCTGTTCGCCACCGAGGACCGCGAGCGCGGCATGCGCAGCTTCGTGGAGGAGGGGCCGGGCAAGGCCAAGTTCCTGTGAACACCCCTCCAGGGGCTTGCAATTGACACGGCGTCTGATCCGGATCCCTCGAAGGGGCGGTTTATCGCAGCCTTAAGGGAGCCTTAAGCCTGTCTGGTCGGGATGCGTCGTCGCTTGCCCCCAAGCAGGCCGTATCCGCAGGTCACACGGGCCGTGGAAGGCTCCGAAGTGCCCATGGCATATGCCTTTGGACTGCCGTTTCGGGGCCCGTTCCGGGGGGTCTATTCCCAGGGAACGGCCCCGTCGGGCGCCCCGGACGGCCATGATGGGGGGCATGGCGGGGCTGGAGGGTATGGAACAGCCGCGGGGACACGCACATGCGGCCGCGGCGCGCTGGTCGCCGACCGTCGAGGACGAACGGGCGCTCAAGGCACTGGAGTTGTACGGCAATCCGACGGAGGCAGAGGTTCCACTGCCGTCCCGCCCCGAGTCCGCCGCCACCGCCAGACGGCTCACTCAAGTCGTGGTCCTGCGCCACTGGGGACTCACCCCCAAGATCACCGAGGAGGCGGTCCTGCTCGTCTCCGAACTGGTCGGCAACGCCGTACGCCACACCGGCGCCCGCGTCTTCGGGCTGCGTCTGCACCGGCGCCGGGGCTGGATCCGTGTCGAGGTCCGCGACCCCTCCCGGGGGCTGCCCTGTCTGATGCCGGTCCAGGAGATGGACGTCAGCGGCCGGGGCCTCTTCCTCGTCGACAAGCTGGCCGACCGCTGGGGGGTCGATCTGCTGCCCCGGGGAAAGACGACGTGGTTCGAGATGCGGGTCGCCGACCGCTGACGCCCGCTCACGGCCCACCGGCGGCGGCACGGGCTCGACCGGGGGTGTGACCTGCGACGACTCACCTGGATGTCGATCGGGCGAATCACCGATTTCCCTGCGAAGCGCCCCTTAAATGGTCCAATGCACCGCCACTTCCTCAAGAGCACCCTCGTCGCGGGCGCCGCCCTCGCCGTCCTCGCCGCCTGCGGCACCCAGGGCGAGGAGCGGACCTCCGGGACACGCCCCACCAAGGCCGCCGTGCCCGCTCCGGCCGAGAAGAAGACCGTCCAGGGCCTGCCGGGCATGCCACCCGTCCTCGACCCCAAGGACGTGTACGCGGCCGACCGCCCCAACAAGCTGTCGCCCGTGGTCAAGGGCTTCCCGTCCCGGGTCTACGTCCCCAACACCGAGTCCGACACCGTCTCCGTCATCGACCCGAAGACGTACGAGATCATCGAGACCATCCGAGTGGGCCGGCAGCCCCAGCACGTCGTGCCCTCCTGGGACCTGAAGACGCTCTGGGTCAACAACAACCGCGGCCACACCCTCACCCCGATCGACCCGAAGACCGGCAAGGCGGGCAAGGAGGTCGAGGTCCACGACCCGTACAACCTCTACTTCACGCCCAACGGCAGGTACGCCGTCGTGATGGCCTCCCTCGACCGCGAGCTGGTCTTCCGCGACCCGCACACCATGGAGATCAAGAAGACCGTCCCGGTCTCCTGCTACGGCGTCAACCACGCCGACTTCTCCCTCGACGGCCGCTACTTCATCGTCTCCTGCGAGTTCAGCGGCGAGCTGCTCAAGGTCGACACCGAGAAGATGAAGGTCGTGGGGCAGCAGCGGCTGCCGTTCGAGGGCGCCATGCCGCAGGACGTGAAGGTCTCACCGGACGGCAAGAGGTTCTACATCGCCGACATGATGGCCCACGGGATGTGGGTCCTGGACGGCGACCGGTTCACCGAGCCCACCCTGCTGCCCACCGGCAAGGGCTGCCACGGCCTCTACGTCAGCCGCGACTCCCGCGAGATGTACGTCTCCAACCGAGGCGAAGGCACCGTCTCCGTCTTCGACTTCACCCGGAACAAGCTCACCAAGAAGTGGGACCTGCCCGACGGCGGCAGCCCCGACATGGGCGGCGTCTCCGCCGACGGCAAGGTCCTGTGGCTCTCCGGCCGCTACGACGCCGAGGTCTACGCCATCGACACCCGCACCGGCGCCCAGCTCGCCCGCATCCCCGTCGGCAGCGGCCCGCACGGCCTCGCGGTCTACCCGCAGCCCGGCCGCTACTCCCTCGGCCACACGGGCATCTTCCGGTGAGCGCCATCTGCCGTCCACCGAAGGGAAGTCGACACTTCGGCGATCATGAGCAAGTGCGAGAGCAATCCGCACTCCGAGCCCTGGCACTGAGCAGCGCCTCCGAGCCCACGGGCCGGTAGCCGGCCGCCTGGAACGCCCGCAGACTACGGGCGTTCCCCGCCGACACCTGGGCCCACACCGGGGCGTCCCCGACCAGGTGCCGCGCCGCCGCCACCAGCCGCCGCCCCAGCCCCCGCTGCCGCGCCTCCTCCGCCACCTCGACGGCGACCTCCCACCGCCCGGCCACCCCGCGGCCGAGGACGAGAACCCCGCCGTCCGCCGCCCACACCCGCACGTCGTCCCGCCGACGGCGTGCGGAGACCACCCGTGGATGACTGGGATCGTCGATCTCCGTCAACGCGAGCGGAGGCTCCCCGGGCAGCGCGGCGCCGGTCAGCAGCACGTCGATCGTGTCGGACGTACGCCCGGTCCGGTCCATGAGGGCCGCCAGGAAACGGGCGTTCATCGTGGCCGCGAGACCGTCGCAGTCGGTGCCGGCCAGCGTCCGGCGTATCCACCCGGGATCCTCGTCGGTGAAGACGACCGAGTGGGCCGTGAAGGCGAGGACCCCCGCGTCCCGGTGCGAGGGCTGGTTCACGATCGTCGTCCCGCCGTCCGCCGGCGGGAAGACGCCTCGGGCCGCCGCGTCCAGAATGCCCTGCAGAGTGTCCGCCACCGACGCGCTCCTTGAGTCTCCACCCACTGGAGGGCCCAGACTCGCAGACATGATCGACGACGGCACCGGAATGCTCACCATCGGGGAACTGGCCCGGGTCACCGGGCTGACCGTGCGCACCATCCGCTACTGGTCCGACGAGGGTGCCCTGCCCCCGGTGGCCCGGTCCGCGGGCGGCTACCGGCTGTACGACGCCGCGTCCGTGGCCCGCCTGGAGCTGATCCGCACCCTGCGCGAACTCGGCCTCGGCCTGGCGGACGTCCGCCGGGTCCTGGCCGGCGAGACGACGGTCGCGCAGGTCGCCGCAGCGCACGTGGTCGCGCTGGACGCACAGATCCGGTCGCTCACGGTGACCCGCGCGGTGCTGTCGACGGTGGCGAAGCGGGGCTCCAGCGAGGAGGAGATGACACTCATGAACAGACTGGCACGGCTCTCGACGGCCGAACGGCGGCAGATCGTCGAGGACTTCATGGCGGAGGTCTTCGAGGGGATCGACACGGCAGACCCGGACATCCGCCACCGGCTGCGTCTCGCGGCCGCCGAGCTGCCCGACGACCCCACTCCCGAGCAGGTCGACGCCTGGGTGGAGCTCGCCGAGCTGATCCAGGACCCCGGCTTCCGCGCCCAGATGCGGCAGATGATCGAGTTCAACGCGGCCGACCGGGGGCCGGACGTACCGGCCGGATCGTCCCTGTGGTTCATCAGCCGGCTCGTACAGCTCGCCGCGGACGCCCGGCAGCGCGGCATCGCCCCCGGGGCACCGGAGGCCGACGGCGTCCTGAGGGATCTGCTCGGCGACACCGACCGGGCCGCCGTACTCGAACGCCTCTCGGCCGCATCCGACGTACGGGTCGCCCGCTACCGCGAACTCCAGGCCCTCGTCAACGGCCTCGGCCCCCAGCCGACCTACGACGAGGAGTTCGCCTGGGTGGTCGCCGCGCTGGAGGCACGCACGGCCAGTTAATCTGACCTGCGTCAGCACGACGCAGAACACGAGAGTAGGGGCGGATCGGTGGCGGACATCGAGGAAGCACGCAAGCAGTTCGAGCGGATCGATACGGACGGCGACGGATACATCACCGCTGCCGAGTTCAAGACCGCCCTGGCCCGGTCGGGTGACTGGAACGTCACCGAGTCCGTCGCCGAGGTCGTCATCAAGACCCGCGACCTCGACGGCGACAAGCAGCTGAGCTTCGACGAGTTCTGGTCCTACCTGAACAAGTAGTCGCCCGCTGCCGGAGGCGCTCCGCTTCCTGAACGAAGGGGCCCGGTCCGACCCAGGTCGGACCGGGCCCCTCGTCATGCCCCGCGAGCCGCACGCACGCTCCAGCGGCCGTCCCGCCGGTCAGGCGTCCTCGGCCCATCTCCGCAGCGCCGCCTTGCTCTCGAAGTCGGCCACGTTCTTGTCCAGCGGGTCGTCGGTGTACTGGTGGAAGCGCCACTTCGCCTTGATGCGGGGCTTGCCCGCGGAGACGTAGTCGGCGATCCACAGGCCGTCGCCCGCGTAGGAGGTCTTGTCGACGGTCAGCCAGAAGTTCCGGTTGCAGTAGAGCACCACCTGGTTGTTCGGCCGGAGGTCCTTCAGCTTGCGGATGAACAGGTCCTTCTCCGCGTTGCTCGCGTGCGTGCCGTTGCTGGTCGTCTCCCAGTCGACGGCGAGGATGTCGCCCGCCCGGTCCGGGGCCTTGCCGACGAAGTACTCGGCCTGGGCGGTGAGGTTGCCGGGCCACAGGAAGTGGTAGAAGCCGACGACCAGTCCGGCGTCACGCGCCCGCTTCGTCTGGGCGGCGAGCTTGGGGTTGACGTAGGAACGCCCCTCGGTCGCCTTGACGAAGACGAAGGAGAGGCCGTCGGTGCCGTAGGAGGAGGACTGGTAGGCGCTCACGTCGATGCCGCGCAGCATGGGGGCTCCCTCTGGTGCGGGTGGGGCTGAAGTTCCCTTGGTTCGGGGGTTGTTGTTATGCCCCGAGACGGCGGCGGTACGCCGGGCGCGAGGAGGCTCGCGGCCCGGCGGTGGTGAACGCCGGTCGGTTTCAGGAGGTGGGGGAGGGAGCGGGGGCGCGGGTCGCGTCGTCGGCGGGGACGGCCTCGCGGTCGTCGAGGGAGACGTGCTTGGTCTCCTTGCCGAGCAGGAGCGCGATCAGCGTCAGCACGGCCATCGCCGAGAGGTAGACGCCGACCAGCCACGGCGAGCCGTCCCCGGCCTCCCACAGCGCCACGGCGATGAACGGGGCGACCGCCGCCCCGAGGATCGAGCTGACGTTGTACGCGATGCCGGAGCCGGTGTAGCGGACGCTGGTCGGGAACAGCTCGGGCAGGAGCGCGCCCATCGGGCCGAACGTCATGCCCATGAGGGTGAAGCCCAGGACGAGCCACAGCACCACGCCGAGCGTGCCGAGGTCGATCAGCGGCACCCAGACCAGTCCGAAGACCAGGATCGCGGCGGTGATCCAGATCAGGGTCGTGCGCCGCCCGTACCGGTCCGCGAGCGGACCGGAGATCAGGGTGAACGCGGCGAAGAACAGCACACCGAAGATCATCATGAGCACGAACGTGGTGTAGTCGTACCCCAGTCCGGGCACGGCGGCGTCCTTCGCGGTGCGTCCGTAGCTCAGCGAGAACGTGGTCATCAGGTAGAAGAGCACGTAGGTCGCCAGCATGATGAAGGTGCCCAGGACCAGCTGCTTCCCGTGGCCGCGCACCACGGTGACGAGCGGCAGCCGCCGCACCCCGCCGGACTCGCGGGTCTTGGCGAAGACCGCCGACTCGACGAGCCGGGAGCGCACCCACAGGCCGATCGCAACCATCACGGCGGAGAACAGGAACGGGATGCGCCAGCCCCAGCTGACGAAGGCGTCCGAGGGCTGCGAGGGGTCGGCGCCCGCCGCGGACGGCAGCAGCGCGCCGATGACCAGGAACAGGCCGTTGCCGATGATGAAGCCGAGCGGGGCGCCCAGCTGCGGGAAGGTGCCGTACAGGGCGCGCTTGCCGCTGGGGGCGTTTTCGGTCGCCACCAGGGCGGCGCCGCTCCACTCGCCGCCGAGCGCGAACCCCTGCGCGAGCCGCATCAGCACGAGCAGCGCGGTGGCCACCCAGCCGGCCTGGGCGTAGGTGGGCAGGACGCCGATGAGGAACGTGGCGATGCCCATGGTCAGGAGCGAGACGACGAGCGTCTTCTTGCGGCCGAGCCGGTCACCGAGGTGCCCGAAGACGACGGCGCCGATCGGGCGGGCCACCATCGCGGCGCCGAAGACCGCGAAGGACGACAGCAGCGCGGTCGTCGGGTCGCTGCTCGGGAAGAAGAGCTGGGGGAAGACGAGTACCGCGGCGGTCGCGTAGATGTAGAAGTCGTAGAACTCGATCGTCGTGCCCATGAGGCTGGCGACGAGGACGCGGGACCGCGGGTTGACGGGCGTCGGGGCAGTGGCTGGGGCGGGCATCGATCGGTCCTTCACGCATGAAACATGGACCCTGCAACGATGTCAGCCATCTCGTTTTTCGGTATCGACTTCCCGCATGGTGAGACGCCTGTGGGTACGGCGCTCAGCACTCGATGATGTTCACCGCCAGCCCGCCCCGGGCCGTCTCCTTGTACTTCACCGACATGTCGGCGCCGGTGTCCTTCATCGTCTTGATGACCTTGTCGAGGGAGACCTTGTGGGAGCCGTCGCCGCGCATGGCCATGCGGGCGGCGGTGACGGCCTTGACCGCGGCCATGCCGTTGCGTTCGATGCACGGGATCTGGACCAGCCCGCCGACCGGGTCGCAGGTGAGGCCGAGGTTGTGCTCCATGCCGATCTCGGCGGCGTTCTCGACCTGCTCCGGTGAGCCGCCGAGGACCTCGGCCAGGGCGCCCGCGGCCATCGAGCAGGCGGAGCCGACCTCGCCCTGGCAGCCGACCTCGGCGCCGGAGATGGAGGCGTTCTCCTTGAACAGCATGCCGATCGCGCCCGCGGCGAGCAGGAAGCGGACCACGCCCTCCTCGTCGGCGCCGGGCACGAAGTTGACGTAGTAGTGCAGGACCGCGGGGATGATGCCGGCCGCGCCGTTGGTGGGGGCGGTGACGACCCGGCCGCCTGCCGCGTTCTCCTCGTTGACCGCCATCGCGTAGAGGGTGATCCACTCCATGGAGAGGGCCAGCGGGTCGCCCTCGGAGCGGAGCTTGCGCGCGGTGTTCGCGGCGCGGCGGCGCACCTTGAGGCCGCCCGGCAGGATGCCCTCGCGGGACATGCCGCGCGCGACGCAGGCCTCCATCACCCGCCAGATCTCCAGCAGGCCGGCCCGGATCTCCTCCTCGGTGCGCCAGGCGCGCTCGTTCTCCAGCATCAGCGCCGAGATGGACAGGCCCGTCTCCTGGGCCAGGCGCAGCAGCTCGTCGCCCGTGCGGAACGGGTACTTCAGGGCGGTGTCGTCGAGCTTGATGCGGTCCGCGCCGACGGCCTCCTCGTCGACGACGAAGCCGCCGCCGACCGAGTAGTAGGTCTTCGTCAGCAGCTCCGCGCCCGAGGCGTCGTACGCCCACAGGGTCATGCCGTTCGCGTGGTACGGGAGGGCCTTGCGGCGGTGCAGGACCATGTCGTCGTCGAAGGAGAACGCGATCTCGTGCTCGCCCAGCAGATTCAGCCGGCCGTCGGTCTTGATCGCCTCGACCCGGTCGTCGGCCTTCTCCACGTCGACCGTGCGGGGCGAGTCGCCCTCCAGGCCGAGCAGGACCGCCTTGGGCGTGCCGTGGCCGTGGCCGGTGGCGCCGAGCGAGCCGTACAGCTCGGCACGGACGGAGCCGACCGACTCCAGCAGCTCTTCGTTGCGCAGCCGCCGGGCGAACAGGCCGGCCGCGCGCATCGGGCCGACCGTGTGGGAGCTGGACGGGCCGATGCCGATCGAGAACAGGTCGAAGACCGAGATGGCCACGGGAACTCCTGACTACGGGGGTGGTGCAGTGGGGCCGGGCGCCGCGACCGCTTGTGGCGGGCACGGCGCCCTGAAAGGTTTCTTCGTTACTTGTGAGGTGTTGCTTGTGCAGGTGTTGCTGTGCAGGCGTTACTTGTGCAGGCGTTACTTGTTCAGGCCCGGGTACAGCGGGTGCTTGTCGGCCAGGGCCTTCACCCGGGCCTTCAGGGCGTCCGCTTCGTAGGACGGCTTCAGCGTCTCGGCGATGACGTCCGCGACCTCCGCGAAGTCCTCGGCCGTGAAGCCCCGGGTCGCCAGGGCCGGCGTGCCGATCCGCAGACCGGACGTCACCATCGGCGGGCGCGGGTCGTTCGGGATCGCGTTGCGGTTGACCGTGATGCCCACCTCGTGGAGGCGGTCCTCGGCCTGCTGTCCGTCCAGCTCCGAGTGGCGCAGGTCGACCAGGACCAGGTGCACGTCCGTGCCGCCGGACAGGACGTCCACGCCCACGGCCCGGACGTCGTCCTTCACCAGACGCTCGGCCAGGATGCGGGCACCCTCCAGCGTACGGCGCTGGCGCTCCTTGAAGTCCTCGGAGGCCGCGACCTTGAACGAGACCGCCTTGGCCGCGATCACATGCTCCAGCGGACCGCCCTGCTGACCGGGGAAGACAGCGGAGTTGATCTTCTTGGCCAGCTCGGCCGTGGAGAGGATCACACCGCCGCGCGGGCCGCCCAGCGTCTTGTGGGTGGTCGTGGTCACCACGTGCGCGTGCGGCACGGGGTTCGGGTGCAGGCCCGCCGCCACCAGCCCGGCGAAGTGCGCCATGTCGACCATCAGGTACGCGCCGACCTCGTCCGCGATCCGGCGGAACTCGGCGAAGTCCAGCTGCCGCGGGTAGGCGGACCAGCCTGCGACGATCAGCTTCGGCCGGGACTCCTTCGCCAGCCGCTCGACCTCGGCCATGTCGACCCGGCCGTCGTCGCCGACGTGGTAGGCGACGACGTCGTAGAGCTTGCCGGAGAAGTTGATCTTCATGCCGTGGGTCAGGTGCCCGCCGTGCGCGAGATTCAGACCCATGATGGTGTCGCCCGGCTTGAGCAGCGCGAACATCGCGGCGGCGTTGGCCTGGGCACCGGAGTGCGGCTGGACGTTGGCGTGCTCGGCGCCGAACAGCTCCTTGACCCGGTCGATCGCGATCTGCTCGACCACGTCGACGTGTTCGCAGCCGCCGTAGTAGCGGCGGCCAGGGTAGCCCTCGGCGTACTTGTTGGTGAGGACCGAGCCCTGCGCCTCCATGACCGCGACCGGGGCGAAGTTCTCCGAGGCGATCATCTCGAGCGTGGACTGCTGCCGGTGCAGCTCGGCGTCGACCGCGGCGGCGACGGCCGGGTCGAACTCGTGCAGGGATGTGTTCAGGACGGACATACGGCTATGACTCCTCAGCCGGCGGAGAAGGCGGTGTACTCGTCGGCGGAGAGCAGGTCGCCCGGCTCGTCCGTGACGCGCACCTTGAACAGCCAGCCGCCCTCGAAGGGGGCCGAGTTCACCAGGGACGGGTCGTTCACGACGTCCTCGTTGACCTCGGTGACCTCACCGGAGACCGGGGAGTAGAGGTCGGACACGGACTTGGTCGACTCCAGCTCGCCGCAGGTCTCGCCCGCGGACACGGCGTCACCGACCTCGGGGAGCTGGACGAAGACGACGTCGCCGAGCGCGTTCGCGGCGTGCTCCGTGATGCCGATCGTCGAGATGCCGTCCTCGGCGCCCGACAGCCACTCGTGTTCCTTGCTGTACCGCAGCTCTATGGGGTTGCTCATGGCCTGGATTCTCCTGTACGCGCGGGAGTGCTGATGAATGCTGACGAAGGAAACCGCTGGTGAGCGGGGGTGAGACGCCCGGGACCGCTGTGGCGGCCCGCGGCCGGTGTCCGCTTCCGGCGCTTGGCCGGTCTCTACTTCTGGCGCTTGTAGAACGGCAGCGCCACGACCTCGTACGGCTCGTGACTGCCCCGGATGTCGACGGCCACACCGGGTGTGCCGGGCGCCGCGTGCGCGGGGTCGACGTACGCCATCGCGATCGGCTTGCCGAGCGTGGGGGAGGGGGCGCCGGAGGTGACCTCGCCGATCACCTCGCCGCCGGTGACGACCGGGTACCCGGCGCGCGGGACCCTACGGCCCTCGGCGACGAGTCCGACCAGGACGCGGGGCGGGTTCTGCTCGGCGCGTGCGGCGGCCTCGGTCAGGGCCTCGCGGCCGACGAAGTCGCCCTCCTTCTCGAACTTCACCACCCGGCCGAGCCCGGCGTCGAAGGGCGTCAGGGAGGTGCTCAGCTCGTGCCCGTACAGCGGCATGCCCGCCTCCAGGCGCAGCGTGTCGCGGCAGGACAGCCCGCACGGGACCAGGCCGGCGCCCTCGCCCGCCTTGGTCAGGGCCTGCCACAGCTCGACGGCGTGCTCCGGCTTCACGAACAGCTCGAAGCCGTCCTCGCCGGTGTACCCGGTGCGGGCGATGAGGGCCGGGACGCCCGCGACCGTGCCGGGCAGACCGGCGTAGTACTTCAGGCCGTCGAGGTCGGCGTCGGTCAGGGACTTCAGGATCCCCGGGGACTCCGGGCCCTGTACGGCGAGCAGCGCGTAGGCGTCCCGGTCGTCGCGCACCTCGGCGTCGAAGCCGGCGGAACGTTCCACCAGCGCGTCCAGGACCACCTGGGCGTTGGAGGCGTTGGCGACGACCATGTACTCCTGCTCGGCCAGCCGGTAGACGATCAGGTCGTCGAGGATGCCGCCGTCGGCCTGGCAGATCATGGTGTAGCGGGCGCGGCCGGGCTTGACCCCGCCGATGTTGCCGACCAGCGCGTGGTCGAGGAGGGCGGCGGCCTCCGGCCCCGTGACGGTGATCTCGCCCATGTGGGAGAGGTCGAACAGCCCGGCCTTCGTACGCACGGCGTTGTGCTCGTCGCGCTCGGAGCCGTAGCGCAGGGGCATGTCCCAGCCGGCGAAGTCGGTCATCGTCGCGCCGAGCGCACGATGCAGGGCATCGAGCGCGGTGTGGCGGAGTTCTCCTGTACTGCTACTGCTCATCGGTCGTTGTCTCCCAGGCATGACGGCGAGGTCGTTCCTCCCCATCTGTCATCGGAACCTGAGAGGTTCGCCATGACCGCGCGGGTCAACGGCTTGCACCTTGGGTGGGGCCACGCGGCTTCCCGGACTCCGGAGAAGGCTGCGGCCCGCTTTTCAGATGTGCCTCGCCCGCGCGGTAACGGGGCCTGAGAGATTCAAGGGAGGGACTTGCTCCTTCGGCGCCCCAGCGTCGGACGGTGCTGGGGACTCTCCCGCGCGGATTCAAACGGCCGGTATGCAGTTGGCGGGCACATCATTGCACGCATTGTCGCGGGGTGGCAGGGGGACCACCCTGTAGCAGGGATGTTGCAGGAAGAGGACTAAATCCAGAGACATCGGGCATTACCTTCTCTTTACACTCGGCGGGCATGGGACTCCGTACCTGGCCCCAGGGGAGGACGATCACGGTGAACAGGACCACCGCGTACGCCACGACGTCGGGCATCGCGCTGCCCGAGCAGCCGACCGCTCCGGCGCGTGCGGCCTGCGGCCCGCAGCCGGTGCCGGTCGTCCGCGATCTGCGCGAGCGCGCCGGCCGCGGTCCGCACGCGCTGCTGTTCGGCCCCCGCGACATCGTCGTGGTCACGGGCCTGCCCGGCAGCGGCAAGTCCACGCTGATGCGGCGCACCGTGCCGGGCCGGCGCATCGACTCCCAGGACACCCGCGACCACTGGGCCCGCCGTATGCCGCGTGCCCTGCCGTACGCGGTCTACCGTCCGCTCGTCCGCCTCGCCCACTACGCCGGGCTGCGCCGCGCCCTGCGCGGGGGCGAGGCCGTCGTCGTGCACGACTGCGGCACACAGGCCTGGGTCCGCCGCTGGCTGGCCCGCGAGGCCCGCCGCCGGGGCGGCACGCTCCACCTGCTGATGCTCGACGTCACCCCCGAGCAGGCCCTGGCCGGCCAGCGCGACCGAGGCCGCGGCGTCTCGCGGTACGCGTTCCTGCGCCACCGCGCGGCCACCACCCGGCTGCTCCGCGAGGTCGAACGGGGCGAACTGCCCACCGGCTGCGGCTCAGCGATCCTCGCCGACCGCGACGCGGCGAACACCCTGCACCGCATCGGCTTCGTCGGCTGACCACCCAGACCGGCGGGCGGGTGCTTCTGGGCCCGGCTGTCCCCGGCCTGTGAGCCGGTGTTCATGGGGCGGTCGGGCGTGGCCCGTGAGCCGTGTTCGTGGGGCAGGGGCTCCCGGCCCGGGAGGGGTGTCCGCGGTTCGTGGTTCACGGGGTGGCCGTCCGTCGTTCCCGAGCCGCTAGCCTTTGAGCCACAGCAGTGGTTTCAGGCAGGCGGTAGGCAGATGGACTTCCCGGCGGACTTCTCCGCGGACTTCCCGGCGCAGACGCAGACCCACCCGCACGGCGGATGGCCCGGCAACGAGCTGGAGGAGGTGCTCTCGGCCTCCCTCGGCGCCGGCCCCTCGGCCGGCGGGCGGATCGTCGAGGTGCTCGGCCGGAGTTTCGTGTGGATCCCGCTGCCCAGCGGCGGCGGCCCGCAGAGCGGCCCCCTCGACCTCCCCGGCATCGAGATCGACGGCCAGGCGTACGTGCCGGTGTTCAGCTCCGAGGAGCAGTTCCGCCAGGTCGTCGGCTCGCACATGTCGTACACCATCGCGCCGGCCGTGGAGTTCGCCCGCGGTCTGCCCCCGCACGCGGGGATGGCCATCAACCCGGGCGGCGTCGTCGGCATCCCGCTCCCGCCGCCGGCCGTGGCCGAGCTGTGCCGGGCCGGCCGGACCCCGCTGGACGGCCCCGCGAGCGGCGGCCGGGTCCGCCTCTTCGAGCCCGACTGGCAGGACGACCCGGTGGACTTCCTCGCCGCCGCCTCCGCCGAGTTCGAGGCGATCGGCGTCGTCGTCACCGCCCGTCGCTGCCTCGCCGCGATCGAGACCGCCGACCCGGTGATGTTCGTCGGCGTCGAACTCTCCCAGTGGGAAGGCGACCTGCGCGCCCTCCCGCTGGACGCCCTCACCCGCGCCGTCACCGCCGCCCCGGCCCCCTGGCCGGTCAACCTGGTGCTTCTGGACGTGGCGGAGGACCCGGTCGGCGAGTGGATGCGAAACAGGGTCCGGCCCTTCTATCAGCGGTAGGGCAACGCACTGAGGGGCGCGGGCTGTGACACCATGCGGCTCCGCCGCGTGGGCGCGACAAGCCACAGACGGACCCGCACCCGCCGGACGAGGGCAAGTCCCTAGTCGGTGGGCGGGCTTAAGCTAGGTCACGGTCGAGGCGTTGTACGAAGGGGCGGTAAAGGTGAGCGCGAGCGGCACGGCCGCGGCCGGACAGGTCGAGCACATGCTGCGCCAGGTCACGCCCGGGCGTTATGACGCCTATGAGGCCCTCCTGCGCGCGCTCGCGACCCCGCACAGCGGCCAGATCTGGATGCTGCTGTGGCACGGCCAGGCCGGATCCCCCGACGCCCAGTACGGAAACATGGAGGTCGAGGGCCACGGCTACGCCCCCTGTGTGACCTCCGCGCAGGAGCTCTCGGCCAGCGGCTGGAACCGCAGTTACGAGGTCGTCGACGGCATCGACGTGGCCCGCGCCCTCTACCCCGACCGCTACGGCCTCTGGCTCAACCCGCACGCCCCCGGCGGCGGCGTCGGCATCCCCTGGCTCGACCTGCGCCGCATCGCCACGGGCCTGGACCGCCAGCCCGCCGGACCCCTGCGGCTGTCCGAACCGGCCATCGAGATCCCGCAGTTCTACGCCCTGCTCGCGCAGAACGCCCACCGCACCCCGGCCGTCCGCTCGCTGCGCCGCGCCTGGGTCCAACCCGCGCTCGGGGCGCCGTACCTCGCCATCGGACTCGACGTCTACGACACCTCGCCGCCGGCCGTGGACGCGGTGCGCGCGATGATGCAGCAGTCCCTCGGCGCGGTACCGGACGGACTGCCCGTGTCGACCGTCGCGATGTCCGACGAGCACGACCCGGTCGCCATGTGGCTGCGCTCCGGCGCACGCCCCTTCTACGACCGTGAGGCCCACGCCACCGCCCCCGTCCAGGCCCCCGCCTCGGGCTACGGGTACCCCCCTGCCCAGGGCAGGTACTGACCCGCACCGGATCTCGCGAAGCCGTTCCGGAACGCGACAGCCGCTCAACTCTCCGCGCGTAGATAAGGGTGAAAAGGGCATCGCTGTCCTAATATGCCCCTGTCGCAGCGTGTCCGACCCCTGCTACCCGTTGTCCGGATAACGGAACCCCGCAGACAGCATCACGTTTACGCATCCTTTCATCGCCAAGTCTGGCAACAGATCGCCAAAGCGTTGAAGACTCCCGGCAAGACACGGGCCGGGTCGGTCTCGTGTACGAGACAAACAAACCGCTACAGCGGCAGCCAGGGGCTCGGCGATCGCCGGGTCGAGAGGGGTCAATCGCACCGTGACCGCACCGATCGAGACCACCGGGGCGGAAGCCGGAGCACAGCCCGAGGCCGTGCTCGCCGGGGTCAAGAAGAGCCAGATCGAGGGGCGCTCGCTCACCCAGATCGCCTGGATGCGCTTCAAGCGGGACAAGGTGGCGATGGCGGGAGGCGTCGTCGTCATCCTGCTCGTCCTGATGGCGATCCTCTCCAAGCCGATCCAGTGGATCTTCAACCTCGATCCCGACAAGTTCAACCAGGACCTCATCGACCCCGCGCTGCTCGCACCCAAGGGCGGCTGGGGAGGCATGAGTTGGGACCACCCGCTCGGCGTGGACCCCCAGTACGGCCGGGACATGCTCGCCCGCATCATCGACGGCTCCTGGGTCTCCCTGCTGGTCGCGGGCGGCGCCACGCTGCTGTCCGTGTGCATCGGCACCGTGCTCGGTGTCGTCGCCGGCTACTACGGCGGCTGGATCGACAGCGTCATCAGCCGGATGATGGACACCTTCCTCGCGTTCCCGCTGCTGCTGTTCGCCATCTCCATCTCGGCAGCGGTGCAGGACGGCTTCTTCGGTCTCGACGGCCTGTCCCTGCGCATCTGCGTGCTGATCTTCGTGATCGGCTTCTTCAGCTGGCCGTACATCGGACGCATCGTGCGGGCGCAGACCATGACCCTGCGCAAGCGGGAGTTCATCGAGGCGGCCACCAGCCTCGGAGCACGCGGTCCGTACGTCCTGTTCCGGGAACTGCTCCCCAACCTCGTCGCGCCGATCATCGTCTACTCGACGCTGATCATCCCGACGAACATCCTCTTCGAGGCCGCGCTGAGCTTCCTCGGTGTCGGCATCGCTCCGCCGCAGGCCTCCTGGGGCGGCATGCTCAGCAACGCTGTGGATCTCTACACGGCTGATCCGCAGTACATGTTCGTGCCCGGACTGGCGATCTTCATCACCGTCCTGGCCTTCAACCTGCTGGGTGACGGGCTGCGTGACGCCCTCGACCCTCGCAGCAAGTGATCCATCGAATGAGGGGGCTTCCTCAGGTGAAGACGAGAAGGGTGACCGCCGGCGTTGCGTCGGTCCTGGCACTGTCGCTGGGTGCTGCCGCGTGCGGCGGCGGAGGCGACGACAACGACGGGGGAGGCAGCGGCAAGAAGGACGCCGCGCTGAACTCGATCGTCAACGCGTCGGACAAGAAGGGCGGGACGGTCTCGTACGAGCACTCGGACGTGCCCGACTCGCTCGACCCGGGCAACACGTACTACGGCTGGGTGCAGAACTTCTCCCGCCTCTACGGCAGAACGCTCACCACGTTCAAACCGGCGGCGGGCAAGGACGGCCTGGAGGTCGTGCCGGACCTCGCCGAGGGCCTCGGCAAGTCCAGCACGGACGCCAAGACCTGGACGTACAAGCTGCGTACGGGTGTGAAGTTCCAGGACGGCACCCCGGTGACGTCCAAGGACGTGAAGTACGCCATCGAGCGTTCCAACTTCGCGCCCGAGGCGCTGTCCAACGGCCCGACGTACTTCAAGGCGTACCTGGACGGCGGCGACAAGTACAAGGGCCCCTACAAGGACAAGTCCGCCGAGGGCATCAAGTCCATCGAGACGCCGGACGACCAGACGATCGTCTTCAAGCTGAAGCAGCCGTTCGCCGACTTCGACTACCTGGCGACGTTCTCGCAGACGGCCCCGGTGCAGCAGTCCAAGGACACCGGCGCGAAGTACGTGCAGGCCATCCAGTCCACGGGCCCCTACCAGTTCCAGTCATACGCCGAGGGCCGCAGTGCCACCCTCGTGCGCAACAAGCAGTGGGACGCCAAGACGGACCCGATCCGCAAGGCCCTGCCGGACAAGATCACCATCAAGTTCAAGGTCAACCCGGTCACGGTCGACAAGGACCTGATCGCCGACAAGATCACGGCTGACGCGGCCGGCACCGGTGTGCAGCCGCAGACCCAGCCGACGGTGCTGCGCGGCAAGCTCGCCGCCCAGACGGACGGCTCCTACGCGGGCGCCACGCAGTACATCGCGCTCAACGTGAACGTGAAGCCGTTCGACAACGCCGACTGCCGCAAGGCCGTGCAGTGGGGCCTCGACAAGCAGTCGGTTCTCGACGCCATGGGCGGTTCGCCGAAGGGCGATGTGGCGACCACGCTGCTGCCGCCGTCGGTCAACGGCTACACCAAGTTCGACACCTACGCGACCGAGGGTCACAAGGGTGACGTGGCCAAGGCCAAGGCGGCGCTGAAGGCGTGCGGCAAGCCGAACGGCTTCGACACGATCCTGACGGCCCGTTCCGACCGGCCCGCCGAGATCGCGCAGGCCACGGCCGTCCAGGCGTCGCTGAAGAAGATCGGCATCAACGTCGAGATCAAGCAGTTCCCCTCCGGCAAGTACTTCTCCAACTTCGCCGGTGTCCCGAGCTACGTCCACGACAAGAAGCTCGGCATGCTCTCGATGGCGTGGGGCGCCGACTGGCCGACCGGCTACGGCTTCCTCGACCAGATCATCAACGGCGCTGCCATCAAGCCCTCGGGCGGCAACAACCTGATGGAGCTGGACGACCCGAAGATCAACAAGGCTCTGACGGACGCGATCGCCAACACCGACGACGCGGCCCGCACCAAGGCCTGGGGTGACATCGACAAGATGGTGCTCGACAACGCCTCGGTCGTTCCCGTCATCTACCGCAAGAACCTGCTGCTCAGGCCGAAGTCCGCGGCCAACGTCACGGTGACGCAGGCCTACCTCGGCATGTACGACTACCTGCTGATGAGCTCCGCGAAGTAAGTCAGCAGGCCGGATCCTTTCGAAAGGCAGGTGAAGGCACCGGGTGGGGGGGGGGGGGGGGGGGGGGGGGGGGGGGGGGGGGGGGGGGGGGGGGGGGGGGGGGGGGGGCGCCGGTGGTAGTGGGTGGGGGGGGGTGGGTTTTT